>NZ_JACFQV010000019.1:0-313 GCF_016101265.1 Lactobacillus sp. M0403 | reverse complement strand
GCGGCAGTGATCTTGTCCTTAGCAGCAGCACCTGCTGCTTCAGCGTTTGCTATCTGGGTAGCTTTGTCAGTAGTTGTTAATGCTGTATCCTTATTAATTTTATCCTTAGTGGCTGCTACTTCGTCATCAATTGCGTCTTTAGCATCGCTCTTTATTTGATCTAGTCCAAGTATTACATGAGCCGCTGCTACTGCTTTTTCACCATCATTGAAAGCCTTTTCTAGTTCATCACCAGTTGTAGCTAAATCAATGTTATTCTTAGCGTCTTCTCCAGCCGCTGCTGCATTTGCCTTTTGCTCTGTCTTTCTTGAAT
>NZ_JACFQV010000001.1:9156-580602 GCF_016101265.1 Lactobacillus sp. M0403 | reverse complement strand
CTTGTTCTCTTTGTCAAGAACTTTTTTCTGACCTTTATCGCCGGCTTGCCTTAGCAGCGTTTGTTATCTTACTAAACCTGCTAACTTTTGTCAACTGGTTTTGCTCGATTTTTTTATCGCCTAAACGCTCGAGCTGTTGTGCCCTGTGTCCTGACGACAGTTATTAATACTAGCAACTATTTCTCTTTTTGGCAAGTACTTTTTGCTAATTTTTTTGTAGCATTTTTAAAAACCGCATGTTCGTAATGATTTTTCCTGTAACTCTTGCAAATATTACATTGTTGCTTTAACAATTTAAACTTTTTCTGCTTTGTTAACGAAAATTAACCTTTTTCACATATCTTTGTTAAAGCGAACGTTCTATAATACATCTTAATAACTGTAAGGGAGAATATTATATCTTGAAACGTAAATTTATCGCTTTGGCTGCAGCATTAGTTATCGGTGCTTCTGCGTCAACTGCTCTTTCTGCTACTTCGGTTAGTGCGACACCCACAACTAACAGTCAAACCGAAATGTACAATTTTGTTAGGAATACTTTTAAAAAGCATCATGTTCGTGGCATCGTGACTGTGGTAAAAGATGGTGTGCCACAAACAATTAGTTATGGCTATGCTTGGTACGGCAAGCGCATCGGTAATGGCAGTAAAAATGTTACCTATCCGTCCGCTTCATTACAAAAAGTAGTCACTGCCGCCATGATTGTTCAACTAATTAATGAAACCAAAAATACGGATCAATCTTTTACCCAAAACACAAAGATTTCACGTTGGTATCCTAATTTAAAAAATGCTAGCAATATTACAGTTGGCAATCTAATGTCACATACTTCTGGTATTACGGCTACGCAAACCGAAATTGATCGGGGGGTTGTTTATTCCGAAGCAGACTCAATTGACTGGGTTGTTAAAAATATCAACGCTTCTAAAGCAGATAGTGTAGGTAATTATCATTACAATAATAGTAACTACATTTTACTTGCTGGCATCATTCGCCAAGTTACCGGAAAGTCTTATGAAGATAACTTTGAAAGTCGCATTGTTAAAAAGCTTAACTTGCAAAGAACATACCTTTACCAAGGCATCCCTAAGGGAATAACAGATCCTATTTCTTACTATTCAAATGGCGGCAAGAACTACCAGCAGTCTAGTTACGTTAAAGCCAGCCTTGCCTCCCAAATTCCTGGCGCCGGTAACTTATTTACCACAACAGACGAATATTACAAAATACAGGTTGGCTTAAGTGACGGTAGTATCCTAAGTAAGGATGATTTTTACTACTTAACTCACTTGAAGAGTAAGGCCACAGATTACTGTGGCGGAATGTATTTAAGAAATAAAGAAACTCTCAAATCTGCTTATGGTAGTTTCTATGGACTCCACTTTGGTACTTGGGTTCAACTAACAACCGATAATCAAAACGGCATTGTCATGTTTTTAAATCAGACTAATGATGTTGAAAACGACGAAAAAGATGTAGGCTATGAAATCCTTCAGCACATCAAGCCTAATACATTTGTTTCAAGATAAATTATCTATTTAAAAAAGCTTCTTTAATCATAAAGAAGCTTTTTTCTTATTCTTCAAATAGTAGTTCATACATTTTGGCTTCAAGTGGATGTTTAAGTAGCAAATTCATCCCAACCGCAGCCTTTTTCTTTGGACCTAATTGCTCTTCTTTAACGGTCTCTTTTTGAATTTCCGCTTGGCCAAGATAGAAAAATTGTTTACCAATTGCATCACTTTTCTTAACAAATAGGTGAAGCTTCATTTCGGGTGTATTCAATAATCTTTGGACTTCATCAGAATCTATATGACGTGGCGATCGTGTGTACCATCTTAAGCAACGACCGTCTTCTAGAGTATTGTTGTACACAGCATTCCGCTTTTTTGATGAGTCCTTTTTATAAGTAATAAAAATCGGCGTTTCATCTTTATCAACACGATAACCGTACATTGGTGCAGAAACATCCTTCGGCCAATTAAGCAGCCTACAAGCATCTTTTCGATCATATTGCTCGTAAAGCGTGAATTGCTTTTGGTTATCATACTTTTGGTTAAGCGCCAAACCAGTTTTAACAACATCGGTAAACAATTGCTTAAACTGCTGGTTATGATTAAGTGCTTCCTCTACTTGCGGCGCTAGTTGATAAGTGAACAAATCTGGTCGTTCAATAAGTGCTTGATCGCCATATTGCTCTTTCTTGGTAGTCTTTCCTTGCTTAATATCAAAGAAATTCAACGTCAAAATATCATCAACTGAGTTTAAAACAGCAGAATTAACATACGCGCTATAATCGCGCAGCACCTGCTCGTACTCAGTTTGGCTGACTGACTTGGCTGTCAATAATTGTTTGAGCAGTAGCAGTTCATGCGGTCTTTTTCCATTCAGCAGTTCTTTCGTTAAAAACGATAAAACGGCACTCTCATATTCAGTCAACTTTATCGGCTCACCCATTTTAGCTAAAAACTCACCGTAATGAGCCAAAGCGTGGTTATTAGCAAAAACTTCAGGCGAAGTCGAGCCATAACGATAAAAATCATATAAAAGCGGTGGTCTACCCGTTTTTTCTTTTAGCTCAATATAAGACTGACGCAGTTCCTTTATGCTATCGAGCTTTATTCGGTCGAGCGATGCCAATATCTTGCTGGAAGCAACTTGCGTAAAGTTAATTGTTGAAACATCAATAAATCCAGGCAAAGTACTCTCTTCGCGTACACGGTCAATGTCTCTACTGTCGTCTTGATTCAAAGAAATCGGAATCAGGTAATTATTTTTATAGTTACCAATAAAATCAATGACGGTTACATAGTCTTTTCCAGGATACTTACGCAGACCTCGGCCAAGCTGCTGAATAAACACAATGCTTGATTGCGTATTACGCAACATCACAATCTGATTCAGTGCCGGGATGTCGATTCCTTCGTTAAAGAGATCAACTGTAATAATATATTCAATTTTTCCCTCTTCGAGTTGGCGCACGACTTGCAGTCTTCTTTTTTCACTATCTTCATTAGTCAGCGCAATTGCTGGATGTCCTTTAGCTGAAAAAATTTCTGCTAGCTCGCGCGCTTCTTCTTGTCTACTGCAAAAAACCAATCCCTTAGCTTGATCACCACAGTAGCCATAATAACCAATTTGCTTTAAGATGTAGTCCACTCGTTTTGGTGCTAATAAACGGCGGAGATTGGCCGTTTCATCAATGCTTTCGCCATCGACTTCGTAATCCTCAACCCCAACATAATGAAACGGTGCAAGCATTTTTTCTTCTAATGCCCCACGCAAGCGAATTTCATAGGCTAAATTGTAATCGAACAACTGATATACATCCTGATTATCCATACGCTCAGGGGTTGCAGTCATTCCCAGCCAAAACTTAGGCGTGAATTTATCAAAAACACGTTGGTAACTCGGTGCAGCCGCTCTATGTGCTTCGTCAATTAAAATGTAATCAAATTCAGTTGTCTGCAAATTATCCAGTACTTCAGGTTGGCTCAACGTTTGAACTGTTGCAAAAGTATATTGGCAATTTAAATCATGCTTATGGCCTGTCAATAACCCATAATTTTTTCGATCACCGCCAATAACCTGGTAAAAGCTATCTAGTGCCTTTTTAGCAATTTGCTCACGGTGTACCACATACAAAAATTTATGTGGCTTAAAATTACGCGCAGCAAAAGCACCCAAATAAGTTTTACCTGTTCCAGTCGCTGAAACAATTAACCCTTTATTTTTACCCTCTTCAACTAAACCATCTAATTCCTGTAACGCAGCCTTTTGCATTTGATTTGGTTCAATTGGTTGACTAGCAGCTACTTTTTGGGATTTTCTTGACTGATATTGAGCAGGTTTTACCCAATTATCTTCATAATTTTTCAGCCATTCCAGTGATAGTGGCTGACTCTCTTGACTTAACCTTTTCAGTTCAGTTGCAAGCTGCTCCGCTAATGCAGCATTTTTCTTGGAGCTGACTTTTAACGCCCATTCATAATTACTGAGTAATGCCGCACGAGTAAAGTTTGCACTACCAATGACAACTGTTTGCCAATTTTCATGCTGGAAAAGGTAGCCTTTGGCATGAAAACCCCGTGGAGAAGCGATTTTTATCGTTAAATTTTCAATTTTTAAGAGTTCATGGAAAACTTTTGGATCGTTGAAGGCAAGATAATCACCCGTAATTAAGGTACCCGAGACACCCTTTTTAGCTAAATCAGCCATTACTACTTTGAATGGCACAAGCATATCTTGCGTAATAAATGCAACTGCCCACGTAAAGCCTTGGCAGCTCAAAAGTTCTTGCCTAATAGTTAACCAGATATTAGAATCTTTCGTATTCTGCAAAAGCTGGGGATTGAGTAGTTCATGCCCCGGATACGTTTGATCATATAAGCCATTAAGAATCGCATCTTGCAACGGTTTATTCATCTAATTTCCTCAAAACCTTCTATATGTAATAAATAAAAAGAAAAAGAAATCCAAATTCATGGATTTCTTTTAATCTATGTTTTACAAATCAATATCTAGCAAAATTGGACAATGATCGGCACGTGCGCCAGTATCCATCATCTCTGAACGCTTTACCTTGTCAGCAATTCTGTTACTTGTAATCCAGTAGTCTATTCTCCAGCCAGAATTATTGGCTTTGGCAGTTCTAATTCTTTGAGCCCACCATGAATAAACACCTTCAACATTACCATTAATTTCTCTAAAAGTATCAGTGAAGCCAGCATTAAGCAATTTAGTAAAGCCTGCACGCTCTTCATCGGTAAAGCCAGCAGAATGATGGTTATTATCTGGATGCTTCAAATCAATTTCTTCATGCGCACAATTATAGTCGCCACTTGCCAAAACTGGTTTTTTATCATCTAAAGTTTTTAGGTATTCAGTATATTTTTCGTCCCAAATTTGACGCTCTTGTAATCTTTTCAGACCATTACCAGAGTTTGGTGTATAAACTTGGGTAACAAAATACTCTGGAAACTCTAATGTAATAATGCGACCTTCTTGGTCCATTGGCTCTGGAGCACCAATTTCTGGAAAAGTCACTTCGGGCTTAAGTTCCTTTTTGTATAGATACATTGTTCCGGCATAGCCTTTACGTGCTGGCTCTTCTGAAGAACGCCACACTATTTCATATTCAGGAAATTCCGTTGCTAAAACTTCTAAGTGCTTTTTAGTTGGACCAGTTGCACGCAATTTAGTTTCTTGAATTGCAATAATGTCTGCATCCTGATCATGTATTTTTGCCAAAACTTTGCGTGTTTCCTCAGCTCTTGAAGAGGTCCCCGTTAAAGCGGCATTCAATGAATCAATATTCCATGAAATTAAGATCATTTTTTTCTCCTTTTAAAACCGTCTTCTACATTATATAGTTTTTTATGACTGGCACAAAGATTCATTGAAAAATTTACCTAATATTATTAATAGTTGCACTATTTACATAAAAGAAAAATTGTTACCAATTTCACGACTTTTAGAAAAACTTATTTAAATGAGTATTCTAGCTTAATTAGTTGGTACTCAATAAATGTAAGCGCTTATTGAAAAATCAACTTTTTTCGAAAATTATCTTTTTCACATTTTTATATTTTTAATTCAGTTAGCACAAGTGTATAATAGCACAAGAGAAAGTAATAACGATTTTTGGAGGTTAGATTTTATGACTAAAATTTATGCTTATGCGATTCGTAAAGACGAAGAGCCTTATGTTCGCGAGTGGAGCGACGCTCACAGAGATGTTGATGTTGAATACACTGATCAACTTTTAACACCTGAAACTGCTGAATTAGCTAAGGGTGCTGATGGTGTTGTTACTTACCAACAATTAGACTACAAAGCTGACACAATTGAAGCTTTAGACAGACTTGGTATTCGTAACTGGTCAATCCGTAACGTTGGTATCGACAACATTGACTTAAAGAAGGCTAAGGAACTTGGCTTTAAATTAACTAATGTTCCTGTATACTCACCAGATGCTATTGCTGAACATGCAGCTATTCAAGCAGCTAGAGTTTTACGTCAAGATAAAGCTATGGACGAAAAGCTTGCTAAGCATGATTTACGTTGGGCTCCTACAATTGGTCGTGAAGTTCGTGACCAAACTGTTGGTGTTGTTGGTACTGGACATATTGGTCAAGTATTCATGAAAATTATGGAAGGCTTTGGCGCAAAAGTTATTGCCTACGATATTTTCCAAAACCCTATTCTTAAGAAGAAGGGCTACTATGTAGATACTTTAGATGAACTTTACGCTCAATCTGATGTAATTTCACTTCACGTACCTGATGTTCCTGAAAACATCCACATGATTAACGACGAATCAATCAAGAAGATGAAAGATGACGTTGTTATTGTTAACGTATCACGTGGTCCTCTTGTTGATACTGATGCAGTTATTCGTGGCCTTGATTCAGGTAAGATCTTCGGCTTCGTAATGGATACTTATGAAGGTGAAGTTGGTATTTTTAACGAAGACTTCTCTAATAAAGAATTACCTGACAAGCGTTTAGCTGACTTAATCGCTCGTCCAAACGTTTTGGTAACTCCTCACACAGCATTCTACACAACACACGCTGTTCGTAACATGGTTATCAACTCATTTGACAACAACTTGAAGTTAATCAAGGGTGAAACTCCTGACACTCCAGTTGATTTGGATAAAGAATTTTAATTTCATAAAAACTTATTTCCCTTCTTAAACACATTTAATGATTTGACTTTAATAAAAAGGCACCGATTTTACTTACTCGGTGCCTTTTATTTTGTCTTTCATTATTAAGTAATCTTGCTAAGAGCAGTTAAAAACAGTAAGTACAGTATATAAAATTAAAAAATATTTAATTTTTAATATAAAGAATGGTATTATATTAAAATGATGAATTTATTATCAGTTTTAAAGAAGGTACTTTTAATTATCGGAAAGATTTCTACAATAATTTAGAACAACTTATTCTTCTTCTCCTAATCACTGGATAGGAGCTAGTGAATACCGAAATTTAATTATTAGTTAATGATTTAAAATAAGCAATTACTACTAATACTAGGCAAGGAGAAATTATGATTGTTAGATATTATAATAAATGGAAGCTTGCAGCGCTTGTAGTACTTGGCATAATTGCTAGCACACAAAATATCGTGATGGCTTACGTGTTAGAAACTATGACAAATGCATTAGCGGATAAAAACTTGCATGCGCTTCCTCACATGTTTTTAGTTGCCCTAATTTTATTCTTAATCGTTTTAGTAGCTGAGTTAGGCTACAATTATTTAAAAAATAATGCTGTTCAGGAAGTCAATACCCGTTTGAGAACCAAAATTCTCGCAGGAATGTTAGAAACGTCTAAAGAAGATAATGCTTCAGCTTTAGGTTTTTTAACCAATGATTTTAAATTGTTAGAAACTAACCGATTCAATGCCGAAATTAATATTGCCTTTTATTTTGTGACAGTTGTGATTTCATTAATTTACGCATTATATATTAATACGATTTTGACGATATTTTTCCTAATCGGTTCTGCTCTTCCAATACTAGCTTCAGGTTTATTACAAAAGCCGATACGTAAAGCTTCAAATCAGTGGACCGAAGCTAATAGTAGGTATGTCAGTCAAATAAAAAACATCTTAGCAGGAACCGATTCATTAAAGCTATATCACAAGCAAGCTAATGCTGTTGCTTCAAATTTACCCAAAGTTTCAAAATTAGAAGAAGCTCTGTGTAAGATGAATCTGCTGAGTAATAATATTCAAACAATTGTCGGCTTTGTAGGAATTTATGGTACGTTTGTTATTCCAGCATATTTAGGTGGGTTAATGGTATTACACGGACAAACAACGATGGGTGTCCTATTTGCAATTGTTCAGTTAGCAAATTCGTTTATTAAACCAATTATGCAAATTTTAGAAGAACGCAATCACTTATCAACGACTAAAGATATTGTGAAAAAGGTTAATTATTATTTAGACTTGGCAGATACCAAAGAGTCATCAATCAACTGCACTTTCACTAAACAAGCAAGTTGGCAAAATATTTGTTTAGAAAGGGACAAAAAACAACTTTTCGGTGGACTTAATTTAACTATTAAACCTGGAGAAAAGATAGCAGTTATTGGTCCTTCTGGCAGTGGTAAGTCCACTTTGCTGTATTTTATGATGTCTAATAAATTCGGAACAGCATCAAATATTTTAATTGATAATCAAAAAGTCAAAGCTAATCAAATATCAAATCTATTTGCATATTCCAGTCAATCACCGGTTATTTTTGCTGATACACTTTGGTTCAATTTAACGTTAGGTGAAAAACTACCTGTGGATGAAGTTGAGCAAGTTTGCAAGCAATTAGAGTTAGATACCATGGTAGAAGAGAAAGGCTTTGATTACCAATTAGGGGATAACGCCGACAAGCTATCTGGTGGGCAATTAGCGCGAATTGAATTAGCAAGAGCAATTTTATCAAAACGTCCAATTTTGTTACTTGATGAAATCAACGCTTCGCTTGATCAAGCCACTTCAGCCGCAATTCATCAAATATTATTGGATTCAAATTTAACCTTTGTAGAAGTAATTCATCACTATCAAGTTGCTGATTTAGACAAGTATGACCAGGTAATCAATTTAGCGGATTACCAAGCTAAGTAAACAATAGACAAAATAAAAGGCACCGATTTTACTTACTCGGTGCCTTTTATTTTGTCTTCCTATAATTAAGTAATCTTGCTAATTTTTACTTAGCCGAAGCATTAAGTGCCTGAATTAATGCTCCACGAAAACCTTTTTCTTCTAACTTATTAACGCCTCTGATGGTAGAGCCACCAGGAGTAGTAACCTCATCTTTTAATTCTTCAGGAAGCTTACCACTAGTTAATGCTAATTTAGCAGTCCCTAAGAGCATTTTTTCAATGATTTGGTAGGATTCTGCTCGTTTTACCCCATTTTGAACGGCTGCGTCGCTCAGTGCTTCGATCATTAAATCGACATATGCTGGAGTACAACCTGCGACAGTACCATAAATGCCTAATAAGTCGGCCGGCACAACGTAAACATCACCCATTTGTTCAAACAGATCTTTTACAGTCTTGATTACTTCAGGCTTTTCTCCTGCAGCAAAACTAATTGCTGTAATTCCTTCACCGATTTGAACTGGTGTATTTGGCACAATTTTGACAAAAGAAGAGCCATTAGGTAATTCATGGTTTACCTTTTCTAAATCACCACCACCAGTGGATAAGATAATGCCATGGTATTTTTGACCAAGTTCTGCAAAAATAGTTTCCACTACTGAACCACCCACTGCAACAATGACAGCCTGACATTCTTTAAAGTCTGCATAGTCATTAATTAAATTCAAGTGCAATTCAGCTGCAATTTTTTCGGCTGATGGATGTCCACCACCAAAAACATAAATATCTTGGTTAGCGATATCTCCTTGCAATAAGCCCAAAATAATTGCTTTACCTATTTTACCGGTACCTATGAATCCTATTTTCATTGCTCTTCACCTTAATTGTTAACTTTAGAAGTTTGTTTTATCAGGATCAGTTGCAAGGTCAGCAGCACCATGCAACCCGTCCAAAGTCTTCATATCTTCTTCATCGATTACAAAATCAAAAATATCTACATTTTCTTTTATTCTATCAGTATGAACAGATTTTGGAAGTGGTGCAAACTGATGTTGAAGTGACCAACGTAAGAGTACTTGAGCAGGAGTTTTACCATAATGCTCAGCCACTTCACTAACAGTTTTATTTCCAATTAAGCCGCCTGTTCCTAATGGACTATATGCTTCACTTAAAATGTTAAGTTCATTATTATATGAAGCAACGTCTTCCTGCATATCACTCGGATTTAAGTAGATTTGATTGACAGCTGGACGAATAGAAGCGGTTTTTAGTAATTCATCCATGTGCTCACGTCTAAAGTTTGAAACCCCAATCGCACGAAGCTTTCCTGCCTTGTACTGATCTTCCATTGCGAGCCAACTCTCTGCGTTTAATTCTGCCCAATGATCACGCACTGCTTTTGGATTTGGCCAGTGAATTAAGTACAGATCAAGATAATCTAACCCTAGTTTTTCTAAACTTTCGTCAATTGCTTGAATTGTTTCCTGATAGCCATGCTTATCATTCCACAATTTAGTTGTAACAAATAAATCATAACGGTTAATACCACTTTCCTTAATGCCCTTACCAACACTCTCCTCGTTGCCGTAAGCAGCAGCAGTATCAATCAAACGGTACCCCGCATTAATTGCATCAATAACGGAGTTTTTGGCAACATCGCCATCTGGCGTTTGCCAAGTTCCGAAACCTATAGTAGGCATCTTAGCTCCGTTATTTAAAAAATATCTATCATTTAAAGAACTAATTTTGACAGTCATTATTTTCACCTCTGTTATATTATATCGAATAATATATATGCTGCCACATCAAATTTGACAAATTGCTAATTAATTCTTTCAAAGTCATTTTTTAACAGTTTCACGAATTCGGGATATGTTTTCACTTCACACAAAGGATGTAAATTCATGTTATTTTTTCGCCCGCGATGGTTATACCAGACACTGCTAAAACCATAGTTTTCTGCACCTAAAATGTCTGATTGTAAACCATCTCCAAAAAATACTGTTTCTTCAGGACCATATTCCGCCCGGTCAAAAAAGTAATCAAAAATTCGAGCATCAGGTTTTGAATAACCTGCTTCTTCAGAAGTAATAATCAAATTAAAATAGTTCTTAATTCCAGCTAGCTCTAAGCGATGGCGTTGCATATAGACTTCACCATTACTTAAAATGGTCAACTCGTACCCACTCTTTTTGGCAAAGCGAAGCGTATCTTCTACACCAGGTAGCAACTTATAAGCTTGACCGAAGTATGAACGATATTCATCCATAACGGCAAGTCCATCAACATTTATATGATAGTTTTCTTTGATAAAATTATGAAAAACCATTTCGCTCAATTGATCATATGTTAATGCACCAGTTTCAAGTTGGCGCCATAAGCTTTGATTATATGAGTGATAACGGCGCTGCAAGTCCTCTGTTAGTGGCCAGTGATGCGCGTTAAAAAGGCGATGGAGCGCGAAATTCTCCGTATCCGCGAAATCGATTAGTGTGTCATCTACATCAAAAATAATTTGTCTAAAACGCAAGTATTTTTCATCCTTTCCAATTATTTCCCGGGAAATAAATACTGCTACGGAAAAATATTATACCAGTAAATTACTCATAAAAAACATAATTATCTTTTTGTTAAATTTAGGTAAAACTCATTTTAAGTAAATGCGCTTGAGGTATAATTGCTTACCAAAATAAATCAGGAGGAAATACTAGTATGCTTACTTTATTACTAATTTTTGCATTGATCTGGGCACTGGCTAAACTAGGTGTTGGGATAATTAAAATTTTATTATTTATACTGGCATGCGGTTTAATCTTCATTTTCTTTATTCATTTACTAATTCCTTTTGCTATTTTGGGAGGAATGCTTCTCCTGCTCTTCACAGCAATTGGTCGTTAACTCTTTTTTATTAGTCTTTTTGAAGCACAATAAGCTTTTTTAGTTTATTGTGCTTTTTCTATACGCTGATTGCTATATGATTTTTTTGAAAATCTTTTTCTCCTACTGCCGCCTTAAATCATCTTTTTTTGTTCGGATTTGACTGCTGCATATCCGCTGGTAAATACAAGATATTGTGTTATAGTCTTTTTAGACACCATACATGATGTGTATGTGAAACAAAATGTTATTTTATGAGGAGATATTTTGTATATGAAAAATGCAAGAATAAGCTTGGATCAGGCTTATATTGATCAAGTGAAACAAAATGTTTCGCCTCACTGGGGAGAACTTGGCTGGGTCACGTACAAGCGGACTTATGCACGCTGGCTTCCTGAATATAATCGCGCTGAAGAATGGGACGAAACAGTTAAACGTGTTGTGGAGGGCAACATTAACCTTGATCCACGCTTAACTGATTCGCCTTCTGAAGATGTGGTTGAGGAACTGACAGACGAGGCTAAGCGCTTATTCAAGCTTATTTATGGCCTTGCTTCTACTCCGTCAGGACGGAATTTGTGGGTTTCTGGGACTGATTACCAAAGACGTAATGGTGATTCCTTAAACAATTGCTGGTTTATTGCTATCAAACCACAGAAATATGGTGATAGTCATATCGTGCCTGACTATTTGGACAAAAATCAAGAAGCTCTTTCAATGCCATTTTCTTTCGTCTTTGACCAATTGATGAAAGGTGGCGGCGTTGGCTTTTCCGTCGTTCAAGACAATATCCAAAAAATTCCCTCAGTTGACAATAAAATCGATTTAACGATTGTAATCGATAAGGCTAGTGCTTCTTATGACGACTCCGTTAAGCTTGGAGCAACTGATAAAAGTGAGTGGGTAAAGCAAAATCAAAATTCGGATGACTATATCTATTACGATTTACCTGACACCCGTGAAGGTTGGGTTTTAGCTAATGCTCGTTTAATTGATATGCACTTTAAGGAGACCAATCCTGAAAATAAACAGAAGTTGGTTTTAGACATCAGTGGTATTCGTCCTTACGGTGCAAAAATTCACGGTTTTGGTGGTACTGCTTCTGGCCCAATGCCATTGGTCGAAATGCTGTTTGAGATTAACGACATTATCAATAATCGTGTTGGTACAAAAATCACCTCAGTTGATGGTACAGACATTTGCAACTTAATCGGGAAAACTGTTGTTGCAGGAAATGTTAGACGGTCTGCTGAATTAGCATTAGGCTCTAACGATGATCAAGATTTCATCACAATGAAGCAAGATAAAGATAAGCTATATCATCACCGTTGGGCTTCAAACAATAGCGTTGCGATTGACGCTAAATTCGATGGATACGAACCAATTGCCGCTGGTATTAGAGAAAACGGTGAACCTGGTGTTGTTAACTTAGACTTGTCACGTAATTACGGCCGTATTATTGATGGTTATCAAGAAGGCATTGATGGTGAAGTTGAAGGAACAAACCCATGTGGTGAGATTTCACTAGCCAACGGTGAGCCATGTAACTTATTTGAAGTTTTTCCTTACATTGCTGAAGAACAAGGTTGGGACTTAAAAGAGGTCTTCAAACTGGCTACCCGTTATACCAAGCGTGTAACTTTTAGTGAATACGACTGGGAAGTTTCCCGCAACATCATCTACAAGAACAGACGAATCGGTGTTTCAATGTCAGGTATCCAAGATTGGCTCTTAAATGATTTAGGTCATCGGGTTGTTACCGGCTTTGAAGACAGTATCGACGAAGAGACAGGCGCAAAAATTAAAAAGCCAATTTATGATCCTAAGGGAATCAAAATGGTCGAAGAAGCATATCAAGCAGTAATTGATGCCGATCAAGACTACAGTAAGGCTTTAAATTGCAATCCTTCTATCAAACACACCACTGTTAAACCATCTGGTACTGTTGCTAAACTTGCAGGTGCTTCTGAAGGTATGCACTTCCACTACGCTGGCTACCTAATTCAAAGAATCAGATTCCAAGCCTCAGATCCTTTACTCAAAGCCCTTGATGCTTGTGGTTACTACTCAGAACCAGATATCTATTCACCAAATACTATTTGTGTAGAATTTCCATTAAGAGCAGCTCATGCAGACAGCAAAAACTTTGCTTCTGCAGGTACTGTTTCAATTGAAGAACAGTTTGCAACTCAAGCATTTTTACAAACCTACTGGTCCGATAATGCGGTTAGTTGTACTGTCACTTTCCAAAGCAATGAAGGTGACAAGATCACCTCTTTATTTAAGCAATATCGTAACGTCATCAAGTCAACGTCTCTTCTTCCTTACTATGGTGGATCTTTGGAGCAAGCGCCAAAAGAACCAATTGATAAGAAAACATACGAAGAGCGCAAAGCCAAAATATCTGGCGATGTTGCTACTGTCTTTGCTGAACAACATGATGATCAAAAAGACATCGAGCTAGTTGATCAAACCGATTGTGAATCGGGCGCTTGTCCAGTTAAATAATCTAAATTTATGTATTAAAAATAGGAGTTTTATCATGAAAAAAAACAAATTATCAGTTCTTGCTGGAATCGCTACTATCTTTACTTTCACTGTTGCCGGTTATGGCAGCACCCAAAATGCTCAACAAGTTGACGCTGCTAGCAAAGTTCGCGTTACTTATACCCTTAAAGTAAATAATAAAAACTACAAGACTAAAAGCGTAAAAGTGCCTAAGCACTCAACTGTTATGCAAGGTCTTAAGAAGCTTTGGAAAGTAAAGAGTACTGATGGCTTCATCACTTCAATCGATGGTAAGAGTCAAAATAAAGCTAAAAAGGTTTACTGGACTTACACTATCAACGGCAAATTTGCTTCTAAAGGTGCTGCAGAGCAAAAAGTAGCTAACAAGGATAAGGTTAAATTCACTTTAGCAAAGATCGACTAATCAGCCATCATGCATGATTCAACCAAGAAATTAGCACTGCTTGCTATTTTAACTGCCATGTGCGTAGCCTTACGCATTTTTAAAATTATTCCAGTTCCAAACGTTCAGCCAGTTACTGATATTTTGGTAATCGTAACGTTAAATATGGGCTTTACGTTCGGCTTTGCCCTAGCCATTTTAACCATGGTGATCTCTAACATTTACTTAGGCTTCGGCATTTGGACCATCTCACAAGTCTTAGCCTATGGCGGCTGCGTTTTAACTGTTGCATTACTGGCAAAATTTACGCCATTAAAAAAGCACTTTACTTATCAATTAGTCGTTGCTGTCTTTTTAGGTTGGGAATACGGCTGTTTCGTAGACTTCGGGATGTCGATTTTTGGTGGCTTTAATGCATTTCTAGCCTACTGGGCTGGAAGCTTAGTTTTTGATACTTACCATGCAGTTGGCAACTTAGTCTTCTACCCCATTCTATATAAACCACTTAATGTTGCATTAGATCACTACAAACGGAGGCTTTTATGACCATTAAAATTTATACCAAAGTCGGCGACCAAGGTTACACCAAGCAAGTCACCGGCAAAATGGTACCTAAGTATGACCTACAAATTGAAGCACTTGGTGACATCGACGAACTAGATTCTTATTTAGGTGTTGTAATTGCTAACTTATCCGATCAGTGTCAAGAATTGCTTAACCCACTGCAAGATCGACAACGTGATTTATATGAATTAGAAAGCGATATTGTTGTTAAAAGACACGAAGAAATAACGGCGGCTACAGTCGAATTCCTTGAACAACAAATAGACGAACTTAATCAAAAAATCCCAAAAACTACCCACTTTATTTTGCCGGGCGGTTCGATTACCGCGACCCATTTGCATTATGCTCGTACGGTTGCTAGGAGAGCAGAACGTGCAATGGCTAAATTAAACGATGAACAGCAAAAATTAGCCCCTGCTTGTTTAAAATACATTAATCGTTTATCAGACTACCTTTTCATTTTGGCACGCTATGCTAATGTTTTAGACGGCGTAGAAGAAGTCAAAAGTAAAATCAATTAACTTAAAATTCACTTATACTTACTCATAAAAAAGAGCAGTTCCAAATCTGAAACTGCTCTTTTTGTTTTTGAACTAAATATTAGTTCCACCATAATTTAATCAAGCCTTGTGTGCCCAAGTCACCTAGACCACGCTCATCAACCAAAGTTTCATACAATTTTTCTGCCTCTTTAGTAGCTGGCAACTCAAGTTCCATTTCTTTGGCAGTTTCCAAGGCAATGCGTAAGTCTTTTAAGAAGTGCTTGCTGAAAAAGCCAGGTGTATAATCATCCTTCAAGATACGTGGGCCATAATTGCTCAAGCTCCAATTAGCAGCACTACCTGCTCCAACTGTCTCTAGTACAGATTCAAGATCCAAACCTGCTTTTTTGGCATAGACGAGCATTTCACACATTCCAGTCATTGTTCCAGCAATCATAATTTGGTTGGCCATCTTCGTATTCTGACCTGCTCCTGCAGCACCAAAGTAATGCACAGTTTTGCCAAAATCTTTAAAAATTGGTTCCAAATCTTGGTAAGCTGCTTCATCGCCACCAACCATAATTGTCAAAGTGCCATTTTTGGCACCTAAATCTCCACCGGAAACCGGCGCATCCAAAACTTTTGCTCCTTGCTGTTCTCCTTCACGGAAAATGCGCTGAGCTAGGGCTGGCTTTGAAGTGGTCATATCAACTAGATATTTGTCTTTAACAGTTGCCTGAAAAATACCTTCCTCACCGAAATAAACTTTTTCAACATCAGCTGGAAAGCCAACCATCGTAAAGATTAATTCGGCATTCTCAGCAACTTTTTTAGGGCTCTCACACCAAGTTGCACCCTGAGCAACTAAGTTATCAGTCTTACTCTTGGTTCTGTTATAAACCACTAAATCATGACCAGCCTTTAACAGATTAAGGCAAATTGCGTTACCCATTACACCTGTTCCAATAAAACCTATTTTCATAAAATCATCCCTTCTATGCTCAAGCTTAACTATTTTATTCTTATCTTAGCACTATTATTCATTTCACTGATATTCGTTAAAAAAACGTTCTACTTCTTTGCCATATTCAGGCATTCCTAGTAAGTCGAAATTTTTGATTGCCCATTGGCATTTAGCCACATACTCTTCTTGATGGTCAAAGTGCTCGTTAATCATGTTTTCTAAAAAGACCAGCATGTTCTTATAAAAGAATAGTTTTGGCACTGTTCTGATATGCTCGGCAGCTTGAACAAAATATCCAGTTTCGTCATAGGCTCCTTGCTCAATACACACAATCAAGATATTGATAATAACACCTAAGAGCTCCTCCTGTTTCCGCGTTTCTGTTGTACCTTTTAATTTTTCTGCTATCTTTTTGCCAATCTTCAAGTTGCTTTTTAAATCATAAATTGAGATAAAGTTAATGTACATACGTAGTGTTCTTTCATCAAAATCATCTTGTTCAAAAAGCCAATTCTTTAACTGCGCTTTTTTCGTATCACTCAATTCAGCTACATTATTCAGCGTGTCAGCCAAATTAAAATCGATCAGTAGCAGTAATTTATCCTTATTCTCTATGTCGCTATTCTCCACGTATTGGCGAATCTCTTCAATTTTTTTAGGATTGTTTTGATAATATGCTCGATTTACTTCTTCTTCAATTTCATTAAACGCAACATTCTGCGCTTGTTGATTTTCATCTAATTGATTAAAAAATTCCCACGGCTTAACGTGATTAAGCCGCAAAATTGCAATCAAATCCTCTGCCGTTATACGATGCAGTTTTTTCTCAACCTTTGAATAATAAGAGGGCGTAACCACACCCGCAGCCCATTCTTTTTGCGTTTTCAATTGCTTAACGCGAAACTTTTTCAGTAATTCACCAATTGTCATCTTCAATTCCTTAAATGTGTCACATCATTATTTCTATCACTATAATAATTATAGTTTAAATCGAATAAAATTAACTTTTAATTATAAAAAAGTAATTTTATATTTGACTTAGAGTTAACTTTAAGTATTAAACTTTTATACAGTTACTGAAATAAGCTGGCTGACTAGCACAGCAAGGAGGCACTTATATTATGAATAAACATGAAGACTTTTTGTTAAATAAAATTGCGGGACCAAAAGATGTTAAAAAATTGAGCATCCCCGAAATGGAAAAATTGGCTCAAGAAATCAGAACATTAATTATTGAAAAGGATGCAGCTGAAGGTGGCCACTTAGGGCCAGATCTCGGTATTGTAGAAGCTACCATTGCCTACCACTATGTATTTGATGCTCCAAAAGATAAACTGGTCTGGGACATTTCCCATCAAACATATCCACATAAAATGTTAACTGGACGGGCCAAAGCTTGGCTCGACCCTGACCATTATGAAGATGTAACACCATATTCAAATCCTGACGAAAGTCCATATGATTACTATGCTGTTGGGCACACCTCAACCTCAGTCGCTCTGGCTACTGGAATGGCAAAGGCACGTGACTTAATGGGACAACACGAAAATATTATGGCTTTAATTGGTGACGGCTCACTGACAGGTGGCTTGGCTTTTGAAGGGCTAAACAATGCAGCGATTGAGCCACACAACTTAGTGGTTGTAGTTAATGATAACCAATGGTCAATTGATAAAAACGTTGGTGGCGTGGTAACCTCACTGAAAAAGCTGCGTGATTCTAACGGCCAAACAGCAGAAAACCCGTTTAAGGCAATGGGCTTTGACTATCGCTACGTTGCAGACGGTAATGATCTCTCTGCCATGATTGATGCTTTTAAAGCTGTTAAAGATGTTGATCATCCTATTTTATTGCACATTAATACACTTAAGGGAAAAGGCTACGAGCCTGCAGTCAAAGACGAAGAAGCACATCACTGGGTCTCACCATTTAATTTGGAAGACGATCAGCCTCTTGCCACTGAAAACCAAAAACCTACATCCAAGTCGGTTGCACTTGACGTTATTAAAGAACAAATTGATTCAGGTCAAAAAATCATGACCATTAATGCCGCTATTCCTGGTGTCTTTAATTTAGATGAATTTAAAAATGAATATCCAGCTAATTACACTGACGTTGGTATTGCCGAGCAAGAGTCGGTTGCTTTTGCGACTGGTTTTGCCAAAGAAGGCGGCATTCCGGTTTTGATGGAAAATTCAACCTTCTTACAACGTGCTTTTGATCAATTATCACACGATACTGCTGCCAATGACTTACCGGTGGTAATGCTTGTAGCAGGTGGCACTATTTCTAGTCAATCGAAAACTCACCTTGGTATTTTTGATCAGGTAATGATTTCTAATTTGCCTAACTGGATTTACTTAGCACCAACAACTTTGGCTGAAGAAAAGGCAATGCTTGAATGGGCCATCAAGCAAAAGAAGCATCCCGTTGCAATTAAAGTTCCTGGCGATGTTCCAGAAACTGATCACCAAACTGTTATTACCGACTACTCCACCATTAACTACCAAGTTAAGCCGGGTAAGGAAGTAGCAGTTATTGGACTAGGCGCTTTTTATCAATTGGGTGAAAAAGTAGCAAATAAGCTCGGTGCCACTCTTGTTAACCCACTTTCAGCTAATATTTTAGATGAAAAAGCACTAGACCAACTGGCAGCCAATCACAAGGTAATCGTCACCCTTGAAGACAACATTCTCGACGGTGGGTTCGGCCAAAAAGTAGCTTCTTATCTGGGTAACAAAGACGTTAAAATACTCAACTACGGGCAAAACCGTGTTTACACTGACCAAACTCCTGTAGCAGAAATTTATCAACAAAATCATTTAACTCTTGAACAAATCGTCGCAGATGTTCAAAAAAGTTTATAGGATTCGCTAATCCTTTTTAGGAGTCGCCGATGACCAAAAAACATAAAGCTTTCGGGATAAGTGCAATTATCGCTGCCTTATTATTAATACTGGGCTTTTATGTGATTAACAAGCCTGGCCAGCAACAGCATAAAACAGCTATTGCTACGCCAACCCTCTTTGTTCACGGTTGGGGCAGTAGCTACCGTGCGGAAGAAAGCATGACTAATTACGCTAAACAGCACAATTTTACCAACTCAATTATTCGTGCAGATGTTAGTCCCGCGGGTAAGGTCTCTTTATGGGGCACCATTAAAAATGGTGCGAAAAACCCCATCATTGAAGTTAATTTGCTCAACAACAAAAGCATTTCTACAGGTGAAACTAACCAAGCCGTTGCTTTCAAAAAGAGTAGTAATTACATCAAAAACGTTATCACTGCTTTGCAAGCAAAATATCAATTCAAACAAGTAAATCTTGTGGGCCATTCAATGGGTAACTTACAAATTGCCTATTATCTACTAAACAATGCTGATAATCCGCACATGCCCCGTTTAAATAAACAAGTTTCTATTGCAGGGCATTATAACGGCTTTTTAGGTCAGCAAAATGCACCTAGAAAAATAGTTTTAGAACCTAACGGCAAGCCCACGCAAATGGACACGGGCTACCGCGGACTTTTAGGCCTAAGAAAAAAGTTTCCCACTAATGCTGCTGTATTAAATATTTACGGCGATACAGGTAAGGGGAATGATGGCTCTGTAGCAGTAAATTCAGCTCGTTCCTACCGCTATTTAGTGGAAAAGCGTGCCCGCTCATATCAGGAAAAAGAAATAACGGGACCTCAGGCACAGCACAGCAAGTTACATGAAAATACTAAAGTTGATCGTTTACTAGTCAACTTTTTATGGTGAAACCTACTTTAACTCTCCTTGGTCGTATAGACTGATTTTGTGTTTTAGTCTATTGATGGTGGAATGAACGGCCTGCTCTTGTTCTTCCAAGCGATGCAGTTCTTTGACCAAAATTTGTCTTCTTGCCTTTTTAGTATCAGAACCCTGCTGCAGTAACTCGGTATATTCCAGTAAGTCTTTTACTGGAATGCCCACATTCCGCATACATTTGATAAAACTGATCCAGTTAAGATCATTTTCACTATAATTTCTAACACCGTGCTCCTTTTTTACTTCTGGAATAAGACCCATTTTTTCGTAGTACCTTAGAGTTACTGGGGTTAAATCGACTTTTTCTGCAACTTCTGATATTTTCATTTTATTTTCCTTAATAATTTAAAAGTAAAGGGTGACCTATAATCGTGTTTATTATAGGCGCTTTTTATGATTTTTTACTTGTCTATCAAAATAACATTAGGTGGCCTATTACGTATTGAATTTTTTCTCAATAATACAAATTTTAACTGTAACTTTTTCTTCAGTGAAATACTTATTAATAATCAGTCAACATAAACAAAATGCATTAAACAGGAGGTTATATGGAACTACGCGTTTTAAATTATTTCGTTGCTGTTGCCCAAGAGGGTAACATGACGCGTGCGGCTAAAAAGGTCTTAATTTCGCAACCAGCACTTTCCAGACAAATAGCTGATTTAGAAGCAGAACTCGGCGTCAAATTATTTGACCGGCAAAAGCGCCGTTTAACACTAACTCCTGCAGGCCATTACTTACTAGAACAAGCACAAGAAATACTGGAGTTAACTTCTAGGACAAAAAGAAATCTTGAAACTACCTCTTTTATTAGTGGTGACCTAACAATTGCAGCAGGTGAAAGTATCGGGATGCAACAAATTATGAACGTAATTAGCCAAATCATCAAAGATCATCCCACCGTTAAAATTCATCTCTTAAACGGCGATTATAGTTACGCCGAAAGAAAGCTAAATAATGGAACTGCAGATTTTGGCGTAATTATTGGTGACATTTCGTTACCCAGCTATGCCTCTTTAACCTTATCTGAAAAAGATACCTGGGGTGTATTAATGCCAAGAGATGATATACTAGCAGCTAAAGAAGCAATTACGCCGAAAGACTTGTGCGGTCGCTCCCTCTTGACCTCGCAGCAAGCCCTGCAAACTCACCTTTTTCAAAACTGGTTAGGTAATTATTACGATAACGTGAATTTTATTGGTGACTATAACCTTAACTTCAACGGTACGTTAATGGTCAAAAATCATTCAGCATTAATGCTAACCCTGGATAACTTGGCTGATACTTCAGAAAGTTCAGGGCTTACGTTTAAAAAATTATGCCCTAGTCTGCAACAAACAATTAGAGTAATTTGGAAACGAGAAGTTAGTTTATCGCCAGTTGCTGAGCTGTTCTTAAAATCATTAAAAGAAGAAATTTGTAAAGATTGAAGATAGTATTAACCCGGAGATTTTCATGAATAATCAACTAGAAGAGCAATTTCAAAAATTAAGCCAGAGCTACCTTAACGACGTGGACAGTAACTGTGCTCAACACTTACAGAAAGATCGTTTTATCATTCCATTAATCGCTAGTGTTACGCAAGGAATAATGACAGCTGTTCCAGAGCAGGTGGCTAACATTTTAGATGCTAATATTGCCCCTGAAGTTCTTTTAGAGGTACTTTATCAATTAGCACCTGTAATTGGTACTCTGAAGGTTAAACAAGCTTTAGAGCGGGTAAATAGTGTATTTGAAGAGCGTAAAATCACTTTGACACCTGTAGAAAGTAAAGCAGATGAAAACTATGGAGCACGAGTTCAAGCACAATTATATGGCACTGAAATTAAAAATCTGCTGAAAGATTTGCCAGATAATGCTGGCACTTTCATCCCCCACGCATTAACGGAACACTTTTTCAACGATTTTTATAACCGAAAAGCCCTAGATGTTCGTGACCGTGAGCGCTATGAACTATTAGCACTAATTACCATGAACGTTGAATTTCAAATCAAGGCCCATGCTCGTGGAAGTTTAAAGGCCGGTAACAACGAAAGTGAACTAATTTGGTCAGTAATTCAATTGCTACCATATATCGGCTTTCCATTTGTAATTAATAGTGTGCAAATAATTCATCAAGAAGCACAGACATTAAAAGAATAATTGATAAAAAGCCATACAGCTCTTCAGTTGTATGGCTTTTTTATGCCAATATTTAGCTAAATTTGTTTTGACTGTCTATCGGCTAAATTGTAATCTGTTAACCGAATAGCAAAAGCAATAAAAATAGTTAGCAGCACTTTTGTACCGCTAACCATTTTGGCAATATATTTATAATAGTCTTCTCTAGCTGCCCGTACTCTGATATTTTTTCAGAAATACGCGCCAGAGTTGATAAATCAACACAAAGAACAGCATGCAGACAACTGGAATTATCAATAGCCATATCCATTCGTGCTTAACGGCAATTCTTTCCTGTGGAATTGATGCAACCCAACCAATTGGCAGTATAAAAGTCATAATTATTTTAAATCCCATCGAATAAATAGCCATGGGATATTTGCTCATATCAAAAAAGTCAAAGGTTGTTTCAGCCAAATTAGCTAAACCGTTAGATAAAAGTGAAACAATATTACCTAAGATTGCTAATGCCAAAAAAATTAAGGACGTAAACAGTGAAATAAAGATAAACATAATCGTGATATACCAAGGATTATGTAATTGCACATCAACCACAATTAGCAGAAGCAAGGCAACTAATAAATCGCCCCAAGAGTCTTCATCTACACGTTCATTAACTAGTTGAAATAGCGGATTGACGGGTTTAATCAAAATCGTGTCCAATGAACCATTATGGATGTAATCCGAAATATTTAAGGCATTAATGAAAAAGCAGCGGAATATTGAAAAGGATAACGTTGCTAATGCATACGTTAGTAGCAACTGGCTGAAACTGTAGCCACTAATTCGCGGCACAATGTTAAAAATAAACCTTAATGCAACAATGTTTAGGACATTTTGGACTATCATGCCAATAATCGCAAAATAAAAATCAAGATCGTAAACGGCTAATGATTTTAAATTTACTTTGAAATACGTAAATAATAATTTTAAATATCGCATCATTAACCTCCTTGAATAACTGTAGCGTTAGCTGAATGCTTAAAAAGCAACTTAAACAACAAGTTAAAGGCAACGATGTAAATTAACTGAATTACGACGATTTTAATAAATAAATTCCAGGCGGGATGCTGGGCCAATGTCCCTATTGCGCCATATGAATATTGAAAGGGCAAATATTGAGCAATCTTTTTAAGCAAGCTGGGATAAAAATTAGCTGGAAAGGCATTTCCTGCTAGTACAAGCAAAATAGCTTCTTTAAAAGTAGTAATCCCCCAAATGCTGTAGGTATAAAAAGAAAAAGTTCCGAGTACCAGTTCAAGTTCAAAGTATAAAAAATAACCTAAAATAGCTGTTACGAGGACCATTAATATGGTGCTAAATGCAATTTTAAAATTTAAGAACCAGAAAAAGATTAACATATCAACGACACCAATTATGGCAAATTTGACTAGTGAATAGCCTATTCCTTCCCATAGTAATTGCGTTGAAATAGATAGTGGCTTAAGAAGATCGATTGCAATATCTCCGGAACGTACTTTATCGTTAAGTTCATAGCTAGTCTTAGGAAACAAAACTGTTAAAATTTGCATTAACACTAAATAACTAATTGTTTCTTGAAATTCACGATTTGGTTTACCAACCAGAACTGCTTTCCATAAAAAATACTGGACAGTGGTGGATATTAGTATGGAAAAAAGCCAAAACAAGAGAGCATATTTCGATGCTAACCCTTTTTTGACACCAATTTTTACTAACATTAATCTATACTTCATTAGCGCACCTCCTGTTTGGTTAGATGTGCTAGCAAGTACTCTAACTTGTTATTTTTAACCTCAATGCTATCGACTTCGACACTCGCCGTAATCATAGACAAAGTGGACTTAAGCTCTTCCTGCATTATGCCTGTAAGTTGATACGCTCCGTTTTCTAATCGGTTAATCGTAGGCCATTTTGCAGTAATTGCTTCACTTAAAGAATTTTTGCTAGTAAATGTCACGGTTGAAGGCACGTCAAGTTTGGCCAACTCTTTGCTACTTTTATCTAATACCAGCTGGCCATGACTTAAGATTAGCGTTCTTGAACAAACCTTTTCAACCTCATCAAGATCATGTGAAGTAAAAATAATTGTTTTATTGGTCAATTTTTGTAAAAACTGCGTGATACTATTTTTCGATAAAACATCAAGTCCAATTGTCGGCTCATCTAAAATAATTAAATCTGGATCATGAATAAGGGCCGCAATAAATTCAGCTTTCATCCGTTGTCCCAGACTAAGTGTGCGCACTGGTTGCAATAAAAAATCAGTCGCATCTAACATTTCAGCTAGATTTTTCACTCGTTTATCAAAAATCTCTTCCGGCACTTGATAAATCTCACGATTTAACTTGAATGTGTCCATTGCCGGTAAATCCCAACGGAGTTGGCTTCTTTGGCCGAAAACAACTCCGATTTTTTGTGCATTTTTTTGTCTATTAGTTAGTGGATCCATGTCAAAAGTTCTGACACTTCCACTACTTGGCTGTAAAATGCCTAAAATCAGCTTAATTAGGGTCGATTTACCAGACCCATTTAAACCAACTAAGCCAAGGTGTTCGCCCTGCTTGAGTTGAAAATTAATATTTTGAAGTGCAACAAAATCACGATACTCTTTATGAAATAATTTTGTTGCTTTCACTTTTTTATATCGTTTTACCAAGTTTTTGGTTTCTATTATCATTATGTCTCCGCTCTTAATATCAGCGATAGCATTTCCCCAAATAAACTATCAGTATCTATCTTTGAGCCAGTCATAAAAAGTCATAGTTAATTATATACTTTTTTAATAATTAAAGCATTTTTTAATCTGTTGTATAAAAAATAGGTTCGTTGTCAGCCAATAGGTGCCCCTTTTACTTTGAAAATAATGCCAAAACAAAGATAAGGACTATCACCAAGATATCTGCAAACTTCATCTTCTCTTTTAGGAAAATGTCGCCAAAAATCACACTGTAAAGAGAAGTCATGTTTAAAAAGATCCACGCAATGCTGGAGTTAGGCGAAGAGGTTGCCAAAGTATAGGTTACTTGCGCAAGAAGGGTTAAAACGGCGCGATTACCATAAATAAGGAAAACTCTACCTGTTAAGTTTTCACCATTAATTTTGAGGGAATGATTTTTATAGATAAAAGTAATTAAGGAAATTAAGCACCGAACATAGATTGTCATAATCGTAAAAAAGACCAAATCAATTGGCTTAATTAATCCTTTAGTCAAAAAAGGCGAAAATGCCGCTTGCGCAATCAGCAGTGGGGCAATAACTGCAAATGTCTTCGCCAAGTTTTTCAAATCCAAATTATCTTTGCGTTGCTCAAAGGCAATATAAATGACAACTATGATAGTTGAGATAATCGAAACTAAGTAAGACGATTTACTGAAATAACCCATTGTCAGCAAAATTGCCAACGGAATAAACAAATCAGTAATTTTACTTAGGATAACCGATTGCATGATAGTTACTTTTTTAAAGACATAACTATAACCATATGCCACTATTTGCGCTAAAAAAGCATACAAAAATACCCTAATTAAGTAATTGTTTGTAATGCGTGGACTGGGGTAATTATGCAATATAACCAGCAACATAAAAGTTACTAAAACTGAACTACAAATATTATTTAAAAAGTTAACATCAATTGAGCTTTGTTTGCGATAACCCATTTGGTAACGGTCAATCACGGAAATTATCCCGCGTGAAAAAGATGAAATAGTAGCAAAAATAATCAACCATAGATTGCTAGCAAGCATAAATGCCTCCATGTCACCATGTAAGAAATACAGTTTGAAATTATTATTTATATTATAGTCCACTATTAAAAACAGAAAATATTTATAATTTAAAAAACTAATAAACCATGTTTTGCTTACACTGATTTATTAGTTTTTTAGCTTGAATTATATTACTTATGCTTTACTATATGCCAGGCCCCGCTTTAATCTCTTCCAAAAGCTGGTATCTTCAGTTTGTAATATTACTCCTTGATAGATTTTACTAATATATGCTGTTAAACCAACAATACTTACTATTAAAATTACCAGCGACAAAATAACTTCTATATTACCAACATGACCATTAATTATACGAATTGGCATCATGAATGAGGAAAAGAATGGCACGTAAGATAATACTTGCGGCAGAATTTGCTCTGGGTTAGAAATAAATGCAAACGACAGGAAAAATGCAATCAAAGAAAGCATCGCAGTACTTTGCGCGGCCTTTGAAGAATCTTCAGGTTTAGCTACTAAAGCTCCTGAAAAAGCTGCTAATATCGTATAAATAATTACACCAAGAATCAGGAAAATGAGATTGACATTTACCAAATTCCCCAAAATTTTATTTATTACTACCTGATTGTTATGCATGAAAGAAGCCGTAATTTTTGCATGCAATGCCCAGCGGTAAGTTGCCCAGCCGCCAACAATATAGATTAAGAGTTGAGTAATAATTACGGCGAAAATACCCAAAATTTTGCCTAAAAAGTATTTTGCAGCAGTTGTACTGGAAAAAATGATTTCCATAATCTTCGTGCCCTTTTCAGAAGCTATTTCTTGAGCTGTAATGCTACTGTAGGAAGCCAAAATCATGTAAACGACCATAATCACAATGATTAAAGACAACATTTTTACCGATTTATCTCCCTGATGATTTTTCTGGAGTACTTCGCGATATTTTGGCTGCTGCTGTAAGGCTTTAAATTGACGGGGCGCCAATTGCGCTTGCTGCAAATTAAGCTGACTCTGCAAGACTTGTAAATAGCTTTTTACTTTGGGTTTCAATTCATCATCAATAGGTGACGCTCCGTGATAAACTGCCTTAACCTGATTTTTTTGCATTTCAAATATCAAGTAGCCATCAACCTTTTCTTTTTTGACGGCCTCTTTAGCAGATTCAACGGTTTTAATTTTAGCATCAACGTATTTATCATTATTTTTAATAAAGTTTTGGCGAACTTGCTCATTGGAACTGATAACTGCAATCTGACTGTCTGGATCAGAATTAGCACCGATAGCTCCTCCTAAAGCACCACAGCCAATTATGAAAAATGGGCCCAGAATCAAAAGCAGAAAAGACCAAGACTTAACTTGATGCCAATAAGTTTGCAGCGTTATAGTCCACAATTTATTCATGTTGTTCACCAGCTTCCATTCTGAATATTTCGTCAAGTGTTGGCGGCTGCTGCCGGAACTCTTCAACATATTCACCATTTGTCAATGCGTCAAAGACTTCCGGGCCACTATTTTCATGGTCAATCCGTAAAAGATATTGACCATGCAATTTCTTTTCTACTTTTTTAACGTGAGGGAGCTGCTGCAATTCTGCAAGCGACTTAGTTGTTTTGCAGTAAATTTCCGTTTTACCAAATGAGTCACGAACGGCATCAACTGTACCACTTAAAACAACTTGCCCTTTTTTCAACATAATTAAACTATCGCAAATTTCTTCAACATTTGACATATCGTGACTGGAGAAGATAATTGTTGCATTTTTCTTTTTTGCTTCTAAGATTGCGTTTTTGAGCAAATCTGCATTTACCGGATCCAAACCACTAAAAGGCTCATCTAAAATAATTAATTGGGGCTGATGAATCAAAGTACAAATTAACTGCACCTTCTGCTGATTACCTTTCGAAAGTGTTTTTATTTTGTCGCTTTTCTTACCCTGAACATCAAAGCGTTTCAACCAATCATCGATTTGCGGTTTTATCTCTTTTGCCGGGCGGCTTTTTAGCTCCGCCAAATAAACAATTTGTTGCTCAATAGTCATTTTAGGTAGTAAACTGCGTTCTTCCGGCAAGTAGCCTACCGTATCAAAAGTTTTTTCAGTAATGGGCTGACCTTCCCAGGAAATTTTTCCGTCGTAATGAAGAAAATTTAAAATGCTGTGAAAAGTGGTGGTTTTCCCTGCACCATTTTGACCAATCAAACCCATAATTTCACCAGGCTGAATGGTAAAGTTAACATCTTGAAGCGCTGGAAAAGTATCAAACTTTTTACTTAAATGTTCTACTTTTAACATAGCTCCCTCCTTTGTTTTAATAATAATATAATCAAACTTTACTATATTGATTCGTGTAAAAGCAATAATTTTATAATTTAATCAGACTAAAAGTAACAATGTTGGTCATAATCTGTCATTTAACTAAGTTTTAACTCAAAATAAAAGGCTAATAAATCATGTTAGCTAGACATTAATTTATTAGCCTATTAAAATTTGTAATCAAAATATTTTTATTGGAAGTTTGAAATTGCCTGTGCAATAGGTACTTCGCCATTGGCCAAGTCAAAGTCTTTTCGATGCAGCTTATCTTTCTCGATAATTTCTGCAATTACTTCTGCTACATCTGCTCGGGTAATTGTTATGGCAGAAGCGGGTTCTGTTATATGTTGTGCTATTTTGACTTTTCCAGTTGCTGCAGTGTTGAGTAACCTAGCTGGCCGCAAAACTGTATAATCTAATGAGCTATGGTAAAGCCATTGGTCGGCATAGTATTTAGCAGCATAGTAGTAGCTTTGTGGCTCTACTGCTGGAGCATGATCTGACCAAAAACTGCGGTCATCTGACTTAATCGAACTAACCATAATAAAGCGCTGAATGTTTGTTTTTTCAGCTGCATTAATTGCCTTAACTGCTCCATCAAGGTCAATCATCATAGTTGCATCAGCACCAGTTTTTCCACCTGATCCGGCAGAAAAAACCACAATGTCAACCGTTTGCATCACTTGTTCTAGTTGCTTTTGCGGTTTTGTTAAATCAACAAAAGCAGTTGCAATTCCTTGTTCTTGGTAAGCTTTCTCCTGTTCAACCGACCGCAAGCCTGCAATAACTTCACAGCTTTGGCTCTTTTGTAAAATATGAACTAATTGTTGCCCAATTTGTCCGTGTGCACCTATTACTAGTACTTTCATCCTCAATCACTCCAATTTTGAATAGTTTATTAATATTATCACTTATTAAAACATATTATTTACACATTTATACTTTAGTGCTATTATTAATAAAAGAAAGGTTTAACATATATGAATAAAATTAAAACAATGATGAAATTAATTAAAAAAGCACAATATATATTTCAGTCTCACACATGGAAACACAATATTGCAGCTATATTATTTACAGTGATATTTACTACTGATATTTTCTTCACTCTTAATGTAAACATCTGTGTTAATCTTATAGTAAAGTGACTATGAAGTAACTATCCTTCAGTCTACAATAACCTTGATATCTTTTCAATAAACTCTGATTTTTTCTTGAGGTTTAACATATGTTTTAGATGGTTGTTAAATGATGCAAAAAGCTATCATTTAATATATGGCTTTAGCTGAGCTAAAAAGCACGTTCTTTTTGGAACGTGCTTTTTATATTTTCTAACAAATTACATATCAAAATTCAGCGATTATAAATCTGCCAAAGTCTTCTTTTTTGGAGCATTCTTAGGGCTATTAGCATCGTTTTCCTTATAACCAAAGAAGTAAGTTAAAGCAAAGGCGGCAATAATAGTCACAATTGATGCAATCCAGAAGTTTAACAAGTTATTTGGATTGCCCTGTCCAGCCTTAGGAACAAATGATGGGAAGCCAATTAAACTACCTGTAAAACCGTACATATCAACTTTGAGCAAACCATTAACTAAACCACCAATAGCTGCACCGATACTTGAGGTCATAAATACACGACCGTATTTCAAGTTAACACCATACATTGCAGGTTCAGTGATACCAACTGCTGCAGAGATAGCTGCACTCATCGATAATCCCTTTAGTTCAGGATTATGCTTAGTCTTAAACCAAACTGCAAGTGCACCAGCACCTTGAGCAACCATTGTAATTGAGATGATTCCGTTTAAGACACTGTGTCCTGTTGCGGCAATGTCGTTAGCAATTAACGGAATTACTGCCCAGTGCAGACCGAAAATAACCAGTATTTGGTATAGTCCACCAATAATCAAACCAGATAATGCAGTGTTAACTGTGAGTAACCATTGCAGTACTCCAGCAATTCCTTCTGAAATAAAGGAAATCACTGGACCAACAATAATTAAGACTGTCATTCCGACTAAAAAGATTTCTACTAATGGTGTAAAAATTTGTCTCAATGTAACTGGCATCCATTTTTTAATCCAAGGTTCAATTTTTGCTGCCATCCAAGCTGCAAAAATCATTGGGAAAATAGAATAAGTATATTGTGGAATGTGAATTGGAATACCAAAGAAGTTAGCGTTAATACCAACACCTGCTAGGAAATAGCTAAACTTCCCACTGGCATATATTTTTACCAAGTCAGGATAAATCAAAAAGCCACCGATTAATGAAACAATGACAGGATTTGATCCCAGCTTTTGAGCTGCAGTAAAACCAACAATTATTGGTAAGAAATAAAAGGCTGCATCCCCCATTGAATTAATAATCGTGTAAGTTGGTGACGCCGTTGACATATGGCAAAAGTTAGTCGAGATATTGAGAATACCCTTTAACATTCCGCTCGCTGCCAAGAGTCCAATTACGGGCATCATTGAGCCTGTGATAACACCAATTAATTGGAAAAAGGCATTTTTAATTTTGCCACCAAAACTTAAATCTTGGTTATCATGTTCGCTATTGTTGCTATCAGCTGCTTCTTGGCCTTGTCCTGCATATTGCGGGCCTAAAATCTTAATGACCTCATCATAAACATCATCAACAGTTTGTCCGATTACTACCTGATATTGATTATTGGCACGAGCAACGTCCAGAACTCCGCTAATTTGGTTAACCTGATCATCATTAGGAATGCTGTCATCTTTCAAAGAAAAACGTAATCGCGTAAAGCAGTGAATTACGCTTTTTATATTATCGCTTCCACCAATAGCTTCAACTACCTCTCGCGCAGTTACCTGATACTTATTTTCTTTAGCGTTAGCAGTTGGTTTGGTCTTAGTGTCCTCTTTTAAAGTGACTTCTGCTGCCACTTGACCAGCATCAATTTTGCCTAGTTGGACGTCAATACTACTCAGAATTTCTGCAGTATTAGTTACTGCAACTACTACTACATCATCTTTTCCAGCGGTTTTGATTGCAGCAAGGTCCATTATTCCAATTTTTTGACCTGCTTCAACCTCATCTCCAGCTGCTACCTCAATTGAAAATGGTTTGCCTTCTAACTCAACCGTATCAATTCCCAAGTGAATTAGTACTTCCATACCAGTAGCTGTTTTAAAGCCAATCGCATGCTTTGTCTCAGCAACCATCATAATTTTGCCCGTTACCGGTGAAACAAGCTGTGTTTTCTCTGGCTTAACTGCAAATCCTTCACCCAATGTTTTTTGAGCAAAAACTGGATCATCAACTCCGCTGAGATTAATGACTTCACCACTTGTGGGAGCCAATAAGTTCTCTTTTTTCATAATTTAAACTCCTTCAATAACTTTGTATCCTTTTGAAATCGCTTTCCAAGGAATTATATTACTTGTATAGACAAGTGTCAAATTTTTGTTTATTATTTGTTTAATTATTAGTCTTACTTTGAACTAATAATTTGTCTAGATAGGTTAAAATAGTAAAGAAGGTGCTATGATTAAGTATAAAAAAACGAGGATTACTGATAATGACAGCCAAATATTTGCAAATTGCTGCGGACTTAACTAATAAAATTAAACATGGTCAATACAAGGCTGGCGAACTCTTACCAAGTGAACCAGTTCTCTCAGAATTATATGGAGTTTCACGTGAAACTACTAGAAAGGCACTTGCCGAGTTAATGTCTGCGGGCCTAATTCAAAAGCTTAGAGGTAAGGGATCGGTTGTACTTGACCGTGCAAGATTTGCATTCCCAGTTTCAAACATTGAAACTTTTGACGAGCTCAATAAGCAAGAACAAATGCACGCAACTACAGAAATTTTGCAATTTAGCAACACTAAAATGCCATCATCTATTACCAATCAGCTAGATATAACTGAGCCTGCAGCAACTTTTGTTGAGCGGTTGCGTTCGATCAATCATGAACCAATTGTTATTGATCAAGACTATATTTTAAAAAAATATGTTCCGCACCTTACAATTGAGCAGGCGCAAAAATCTCTCTACTCCTATTTCGAGCGCGACTTAGGACTAGAAATTGATTACGCAACTAAGACAATTACAGTTGAACCAGCTGATAAAAAAGTAATCCAAAGTTTACAGTTAGAAGACACCAATCTGGTAGTAGTCGTACGCAGTCTAACCTATCTAAAAGACACATCATTTTTTCAATACACAATTTCTCTGCATCGTCCCGATAAATTTAAGTTTGTCGACTTTGCACGTAGAAAGGCACAACACGGGAGAATTATTTTATGAGTTTTGAAGATAAAGTTATTTATCAGATTTATCCAAAATCTTTTTATGATAGTAACGGCGACGGTTTAGGGGATTTAAGAGGTATCATCCAAAAGATTCCATACCTGAAAAGACTAAATATTGACATGATATGGTTTAGTCCTTTTTTTGTTTCACCACAAAACGATAATGGCTATGATATTGCCGACTATTATGCAATTGATCCTAGATTTGGAACAATGGACGACTTTGATGAATTGGTTAAAAAGTTAGCAGAAAACCATATCGATGTGATGCTTGATATGGTTCTAAATCACTGCTCAACAGAGCATCCCTGGTTTCAAAAAGCATTAGCTGGCGACGAATACTATCAAAAGTTTTTCTATCTTCGTGATCCAAAACCTGATGGTAGTTTACCTAATAACTGGACTTCCAAGTTCGGTGGTCCAGCTTGGGCACCATTTGGTGACACAGGCAAATACTACCTTCACTTATATGATCAAACACAAGCAGATCTAGACTGGCATAACCCTGAAGTAAGAAAGGAACTATTTAAAATGGTTAACTTCTGGCGTGATAAGGGTGTCAAAGGTTTTCGCTTTGATGTAATTAACGTTATTGGTAAGGACGAAGACCTAAAAGACGCACCAGAAAATGTTGCAAGCAAGTTAATGTATACTGACAAGCCAATTGTTCACCAGTACCTGAAAGAATTAAATCAAAGTACCTTTGGACAAATGCCTGATTCAATTACGGTTGGCGAAATGTCTTCTACTTCCATTCCTAATTCTGTAGCTTACACAAATAAGGATAATCATGAACTATCAATGGTCTTTACCTTCCATCACTTGAAGGTAGATTACAAGAATGGACAAAAGTGGACTAAGGTTCCTTTTGATTTTGCTGCTCTCAAGAAATTACTCAATGACTGGCAATTAGGAATGAGTCAAGGCGGCGGGTGGAATGCCCTCTTTTGGAATAATCATGATCAACCTTGGGCTTTGAGCCGCTTCGGTGATCCAATTCACTACCGCGAAAAATCTGCAGAAATGCTAGCAACCGTGATGCACTTATTACGCGGAACACCATACATTTATCAAGGTGAAGAGATTGGGATGATTGATCCTAATTATGAGCAAATATCCGATTATGTTGATGTTGAAACACATAATGCGTATCACGAGCTGAAAAAGCATGGCGTAAGTGAACAAGATGCGCTGGCAATTATTCAAGCCAAGTCACGCGATAACAGTAGAACACCAATGCATTGGGATAGCGGTCCTAATGCCGGGTTTACTACTGGTACACCTTGGCTGAAGCCTAAAGACCAAGAGCGAATAAATGTCGCAGCAGAACTAGACCACGGAGAAATTTTTTCCTATTATCAAAAATTGATTTACTTGCGTAAGCAGCTTCCAATTATTGCTAAAGGTAGCTACCAACCCGTTGATTTAGATCATCCGCAAGTTTTCGTTTATCGCCGCGATTATAATGGCCAAACATTATTAGTTATTAACAACTTTTACGGTCAACCTGTTACCTATCAATTGCCTGAAGCTTTCCAAGGACAAAAGGCAGAAACACTGATTACTAATTACGAGCAAAATATTACCGAAGTACCTAATGCGCTCAATTTACAACCATATGAAGCAATAGCATTGCTAGTTTAGCTGTAGAACTTAAAAAGTGCCTATAGTCTTGTTATAATAGCGTTGGAGGCAACGGCCTATCTTATAAGGATAGGAGGTGGTTCCAATGGACTTGGCTAAATTATTTGTACAATTTTTCCTTGATTTAACCAGAGAACTATTAGTTTTCTTAGCTAAAAAACGCTGGCTAAACGGAAAGAGGAAAAAGAAGTAGGTTGCCTTCCTTCTTTAATAATTAGCACGCAAAAAAGCTCTATTATTGGGATAGAGCTTTTTGTGTGATTCCAATGGAATCGCTAAATTATTTATACACACTTATTTTAGCATGAATTCGTACAAAAAGTTTCGAAATCGAAACAAAAGTTTCGAAATCAAAACCAAAGTAGTGAAGCAATCACCCAGAAATTGCTCTGCCAAGGTTGCTATCATGGTCTTCATTTCACTTCTCAATTAATCCAAAAGCAGTCATGCCTTGGATTGCTTATATATAATCATTTAGTCACATTTTCATCTTCTAGCGACTTAACACCATTTTTATAAACACGATTTTCATTGATCTTCATTTTAGCAACTATATCTGCCCCCAAGTCACTACCTAGCATCTCAGAAATGCCTAATAAGAAAATTGCCACATCTGCCAGTTCCTCATCAATATTATCTTTATCATGCTTCAAATAAGCTTGAAAAAGTTCATTAACTTCACCATATAAACACAATAATTCAAATTTGATATCAGTCGTATTAAAACCATGATTTTCTTTATTTTCAATAACTTTTTTCTGCAGTTCTTTTGTATCAATAATCATCTTGGCACCTTTTCTTTTAACCTAATTTTTACTGCTTGATGCATCGGTATTTAGCCAATACGTTCTGCCATCATCGGTTCGACTTAAAAGATGATTTTCGACTAAATCTCGTCTCCTAGTGACGTAATCAGAAATATACTTCATCAAAATTAGGTTTACTTCTTGTTCAGAATACTTTTTGGTAGGTTCAAATTTTGTCGCTAAATACTGCAGAATTAGAAAGCGATTTTTAGCTTTGGCAGGCCACGTCTTAACAACTCCATTGTCGTCAAGATAACGTGCTATTATTTCTTTATTTTCCATCATTTGATTTCCCATTATTCAATTTAAACAGCAATTTTTATTAGTTTATTATCTCATACTTCAGATATACATGAAAATAAGATTAAAAAAGACTCTATTTCTAAATAGAGTCTTTTTTTGCTACTTTATTAAGTTCTAAACTATTTTATAGTCTTTATAACTAGGTATAATTGCTTGATTATTATTAATCGGAACTAAATTCAATTTATCCTTATACACTGCAAGTATTTCATCATCTGCCTCCGCAAATGGCTCTTCTTTATAGTGCGGTAAAGTATAGAACTTAGTCTGACTTAGAGCGCTATAGTCAGTCAAGTCTTCTGCCAGAGTTGCATCGTCCATAATACCGCAGTATTCGATGTCCGGTGCCATAATGATTGCACCAGCAGACTCTCCTATATATGGAGTTCCAGAATCAATTTTTTCATTAATCAGTGGCAGCAATTCCTTTTTCTTTAGTTCTTGTAACAGATAAAATGTATTACCACCTGTTACAAAAAACATCTCGGCGTCTTTTACTTTATTAGTGGCTATATCTACTGATTCATTTGTAACATCGAATTTATCAATTATATAGCCTAACTCTTCCAGAAGCTGTTTTTCTTCGTCAACATATTCTGTATATTCTTCTACATCACTAGCAGTTGGAATAAAAAGGATTCTCTTAGTCTTGATTTCATTATGTTGAACAAATGTCTTAAATTGTTCGACCACGTTTGCAAAGTAAGAGGCTAAAAATATTTTTTTCATGCTTTCTCCTAGTCAATATGCTAACTATCCCTATATCTAATCGCTTTTAATTATAAAGTTTATTAAATAGATCCTCAAGATTAATCCGTTCAGTCGAATACTAAATAGCTGTCCACATTTTTCGCTAATACTTAGATTTTTATACAAGTGCGTTTTATTAGTAGTTACTATATTAACCATGCTAGACTCGAGGTGTATAAACAGTACGTTACTTTTACTATATGAGGTTAAGAATAATGAATAAAAATAAGGAGAAATTACTATTAGGTGGTGTTTTGACCACCATTGGCCTATTAAGCGCTAGCCCACAGATTGCAAAAGCCGATCAGCTTGCAGCTTCTCACTTAGTAGCCAGCAATGTAACTAAGTCACAACAAGCTGCTGAACCTGCAGCTAATCAGCAACCAAGTACATCTGATGACAGCAGTTCATCGATGCCGTCAGTTCCACCTGCTAGCAATTCATCAAGTACTGATAACAATGAACCTGCTAGTAATGCAAATCAGTCTGACATGCCTCCTGCAATTACTCATGGTGAAAATGAACAGCAAAAGATAGCTACAAAAGCCAACTTAATATCATCTGACATTAATGGCGCCCATCTTACATACGATCCTGATCAAGGAGTTGCTACTATTTCAGGAAATATCACAGCTGACAGTAATGATGTACCTAGATCAATTAGCCAATTCTTTCTCACTAATAAACCTAAAAAGATTGTTATTGATGGACCTCTAGCTATCAAAGGATCTGCCGCTGGTCTTTTCAGTGATTTAAACAACTTAGAAGAGTTTGAAGGTTTATCTAACTTTGACACAAGCCAAGTTACGAGTATGCTTTCTATGTTCGCTAATGATAAAAATTTAAAAAGTCTAGATTTGAGTGGCTTTAACACAAGTAACGTAACTGATATGTCTAAGCTTTTTAAGTCTTGTTCTGCCTTAACAAATCTTGACGTTAGCTCGTTTAATACAGCAAAGGTTAAAGACATGAGCACCATGTTCAATCTTTGCACAAGTTTAACCAACTTAAATCTGAATAATTTTGATACTAAAAATGTTGAAAACATGAATTCTATGTTTTATGCCTGTCGAAACTTGTCGTCTCTGAGCATTAGTAACTTCAATACAGCAAAGGTAACGGACATGACTGCTATGTTTGGCATGTGCTTTAAATTATCAAATTTAAATGTTGCTAGCTTTGATACCAGCAACGTTAAGCAAGCTGTGGGCATGTTTTTATATTGTATGAGTTTGAACCAATTAGATGTTAGCCACTTCAACACTAGTAATATTACTAGCACGAACGGAATGTTCGCTGAATGCACCAATTTAACAAAAATAGATGTTAGTCACTTTAAGACGGACAAGGTAACTGACATGATGGAAATGTTTTTAGGAGATAGCAGCTTAACCAGTCTTGATATCAGTAATTTCAATATGAACTCTGTTACTAGTAGCGATAATATGCTAAATGGACTGACAGGCTTAAATTACTTAAAACTAGGTGCTAAAAATTCCCTATCAAATACTGGCTTAGATACGCCCGGAATCTGGGTTAACGTCGGTGATGGTACAACAGAGCATCCTCAAGCGCTTAAAGATAAGCGTTGGACATCTCCACAACTTTTAACTAACTATAATCCGGCTAAAGACGCCGATGCCTATGTTAGATACAATGCGGCTGTTATTACACATTATCAAGACCAAGAGGGCAACCAACTAGCACCTAATGATGTACAAACTGGTGGATTAAACACTCCATACACCACAAAGCCGAAAGATATTACTGGCTATACTTTAGCAGAAACTCCTGCTAATGCCAGCGGTAGCTTTGCAGATAACACTATAACTGATGTTGTTTATCTATACAAAAAAGCTCCTACTCCTACCAAGCCACCAGTAAATCCTGTTGTCCCAAGTAAAGCTGCTAATGTAATTGTTCACTATCAAGATGAAAGTGGTAATTCTCTTACTTCCGACATTGTTTTAAGTGGTAACGTTGGTGATGGGTATACTACCGATACTAAAGAATTTACTGGGTATCACCTAAAAAGTCGGCCTACTAATGCCACCGGCTTCTTTAGTACACAGGCTCAAGATGTCACCTATATTTACGCAAAAGATAGTAATACTCCTGCCGAAAATGTGCCTGTCAACGACAACCATCATGGTAAAAACCCTACTAAACCGCAAACAACTAATCATCTACGGCCCCAAGCACATCAAAGCCCTTCAAAACAGCATTTAACTAATAATCATGTTGCCATACCAAAATCACCTACTGATAATCAAGCTAGCAACAAATTACCACAAACGGGTAAAAACCAAACGCAAAGTCTGTTAACTGTTCTTGCTGGCCTTCTGTCTGCAACAGTTGCAGCTGTATCTGGTTGGTTCATTCACAAACATAAAGAAAACTAATTAAACATTCTATGAAAAATCTGGGAAATGTAATTTCTCAGATTTTTTGTGTTCAATACCAGGAAAAGTTACTGTCACCTTCTACGCATGCCTTAGATTATTACCTGGGAAATAATGACAGCCCGTAGAAGATAGAACCAGAGTGAGAACGTAAAATACTACTGTGATGCTTCTCTTTATTATCTTCTACATATTTTGGAAAACTGAATCAGTGCCCCAAACGATATGTCTAGTTATCAAGAACCTGTTTAGCTAATGAAACGTCCTTTTGGCAACATAGAAATAGGAAAATCTTTTCTTTTTCAATATCTTGAGTTGCTGAAATTTCGATGGTGCTGTTTTCATATGGTTCCTGCTACTCCAAAGCACTTTCCAAGCGATTCAGGTAATCTGCATTAAGGAATGACAAATGGCAAACAATTAAATTAAAAGGACTAACTTCCGATTGAATATCGGAAGTTAGTCCATAAAGTGGCATAATTTTAAGGCTCACATCAGTTGAGAGTCTTTTCTTCGCTATTTTATTAAGTTCTAAACTATTTTATAGTCTTTATCATTAACTATAATTACCTGACTATTATTTATCGGTAATAAATTCAATTTATCCTTATATACTGCAAGTACTTCATCATCTAATTCCACAAATGGCTCTTCTTTATAGTGCGGTAAAGTATAAAACTTAGTCTGATTCAAGGCACTATAGTCGGTCAAATCTTTTGCAAGAGTTGCATTGTTGACAATACGGCAATACTCAATGCTCGGTGCCATAATCATTGCGCCCGCAGATTCTCCTATATATGGAGTTCCAGAATCAACTTTCTCATTAATCAGTGATACTAAATTCTTTTTCTTTAGTTCTTGCAATAGATAAAATGTATTACCACCAGTTATAAAAAACATCTCTGCATTTTTTACTTTATTAGCAGCTACATCTACTGGTTCATTTGCAATGTCAAATTTATCAACTACATAGCCTAACTCTTCAAGAGCCTGTTTTCCTTCAGCAACGTATTCTGTATATTCTTCTACATTACTAGCAGTTGGAATAAAAAGAATTCTCTTAGTTTTGATTTCATTATTTTGAGCAAATGCCTTAAATTGTTCAACTACTTTTGCAAAGTAAGAGGCTAAAAATATTTTTTTCATGCTTTCTCCTATGTAAATATTCCAACTGTTTATATAGTTGTCTATTCGCTCTCAATTATAGAGTCTATTAGATAGGTCGTCAAGATTGCTTCATTCAATCCAATGCTGAATAACTGTCCTCATTTTTCCGTTGATGCGTAAACTCTATACAAGTGCGTTTTACTAGCAGTTAATATATTAACCGTGTTAGACTCGGGTTGTATAAACAGTACGTTATTTTTACTATATGAGGTTAAGAATAATGAATAAAAATAAGGAGAAATTACTATTAGGTAGCGTTTTGGCCACTATTGGCCTATTAGGTGCCAGACCACAAATTGCAAAAGCTGATCAACTTGCAGCTTCTCACTTAGCAGCCAGCAATGTTACTAAGTCTAATAAAATATCACCAAAACCTTCTGAACCTGCAGCTAATCAACAATCAAGTACACCTGCTGACACCAGTTCGTCGGTACCGGCAGCTGCACCTGTTAGCAATTCATCAACTACTGATAACAATGAAACTGCTAGTAATGCCAATCAGCCTGACGTGCCTTCTGCAACTACACATGATGAAAATGAACAGCAAAAGATAGCTACAAAAGACAACCTAATATCATCTGACATTAACGATGCCCATCTTACATACGATCCTGATCATGAGGTTGTTACTATTTCAGGTAGCCTAACGACTAATGACGATGTACTTATAGCACTTAGCAGGTTCTTACGAAATAATAATCCTAAAAAGATTGTTATCGCTGGACCTTTAGCTATTAAAGGGTCCGCAGCTGGTCTCTTCAATGATATAAGTAACTTAGAAGAATTTGAAGGCTTATCTAACCTTGATACAAGCCAAGTCACAAGCATGAATTCTATGTTTGCTAATGAACCCAAATTAAAAAGTCTAGATTTGAGTAACTTTAACACAAGTAACGTAACTGACATGCGCTACCTTTTTGAATCTTGCTATTCATTAAAAAATCTAGATCTTAGTTCGTTTGATACAGCCAATGTTAAAGACATGAACACTATGTTTTATCTTTGCTCAAGCTTAACCAACTTAAATCTGAATAATTTTGATACTAAAAATGTTGAAAACATGAGTAACATGTTTTTTAGCTGCTTTAATTTGACTTCTTTAAACATCAATAGTTTCAATACATCTAAAGTAACAGATTTTTCTGGTATGTTTTCAGGCTGCGAAAGCCTAACTCAATTAGATGTTAGCCACTTCAACACTAGTAATGTTACTAATATGAACGGAATGTTTTCCTCATGCAGCAATTTAACAAAGATAGATGTTAGTCACTTTAACACGGACAAGGTAACTAACATGTTTCAAATGTTCTTTGGAGATAATAGCTTAACCAGCCTTGATATAAGTAATTTTAATATGGATTCTGTTACTAACAGCGCTGTTATGCTAATCGGACTGAACAGTTTAAACTACTTAAAATTAGGTGCTAAAAATTCACTAGCAAATACAAGTTTAAACACACCAGGAATCTGGGTTAACGTTGGTAATGGAACAGCAGAGCATCCTCAAGCGCTTAAAGACAAGCGTTGGACATCTCGCCAGCTTCTAACTAACTATAATCCAGCTAAAGATGCCGATGCTTATGTTAGATACAATGCGGCTGTTATTACACATTATCAAGACCAAGACGGTAATCAACTAGCACCTACTGATGTGCAAACCGGTGGACTAAATACTAAATATACCACTACACCAAAAAATATTACTGGTTACACATTAGCAGAAACTCCTGCTAATGCCAGTGGCAGTTTTGTCAATAAAACTATAACTGATGTTATTTATCTCTACAAAAAATCTCCTATTGCTACCAAGCCACCTGTAAATCCTATTATTCCAAGTAAAGCTGCTAATATAGTTGTTCACTATCAAGATGAAAGTGGTAATCCTCTTACTTCCGACATTGTTTTAAGTGGTAATCTTAGTGACGGGTACATTACCGATATAAAAGAATTTAATGGACATCACCTAAAAAGTCGGCCTACTAATGCCACCGGCTTCTTTAGTACACAGGCTCAAGATGTCACTTATATTTACGCAAAAGATAGTAACAGTCCATCCGAAAATGTGCCTATCAACAATAACCATCAGGATAAAAACCTTACTAAGCCGCAAACAACTACTCATCTACGGCCCCAAGCACCTCAAAGCCTTTCAAAACGGTATTTAACTAATAATCATATTGCCAGGCCAAAGATAACTGCTGGCAATCTAGCAAGCAACAAATTACCACAAACGGGCAAAAACCAAACGCAAAGTCTGTTAACTGTTCTTGCTGGTCTTCTGTCTGCAACATTTGCAGCTGTATCTGGTTGGTTCATTCACAAACATAAAGAAAACTAATTAAACACTCTATGAAAAATCTGAGAAACTAAGTTTCTCAGATTTTTTGCGTTCAATATCAGTAAAAGCTGCTACCGCCTTCTATGTATGCCTTAGATTATTACCTGGGGAATAGTAACAGTCCATATCAGATAGAATCAGAATGGGAATGTAAAATAATATTGTGAAGCTTCTCGTTATTATCTCTATATATCTTGATATCTTGAAAAACTGGATCATTACTGTTAAGCATTGCTTGAACATTTTGTGGTTTGAAGTAAATCCGATTTGCATTGTTGTACATAACATCTTCAAGTTCTGATTCAGTAAAAATGTCCGTTTCTTCTAACCAAGTAGCTAGATTGTGGTACGAATTAAATGTTGATGACCATGGTGAATCAGTGCCCCAAAAGATGCGCTTAGCACCAAGAACCTTTTTAGCTAATGCAACGTCCTTTTGGCAACGTGGAAATGGAAAAGTCGTTTCTTTTTCAATATCTTGAATTGCTGAAATTTCGGTGGTGATGTTTTCGTATGGCTCCCACTGCTCCAAAGCATTTTCCAAGCGATTCAAGTGGTCTGCGTTAGGGAATGATAAATGGCAAACAACAAAGTCTAATTTAGGATAACGACGAGCCAAGTTAACAATTGCTTCAGGTTCGTAGCTGAATTGAGTGTAATCACCGTAGTCAACTGTGATGACGAAGCCTGGATAGTCAGCAAAGAAATGGAAAAGCTTACCTAATTCTGGTGAAGTATCTAGACGGAATGGATGATGATATCCGTGTAAACCTCCACCTTGGCTAATTTCTAATTTAATTGCTCTAAAGCCTAAGTCTTCTACGTGACGTCTAACGATTTCCATCGCATCATCAGCAAATGGGTCAACAGAAAAAGCTGCAATAAATTTATCAGGATATTTCTTTGCTGCTTGATAAGAGTAATAGTTCTGGAAGCCATATAAACTGCCTTGAAGCAAAACTGCTTTTTCAACTTCATTATCTTCCATAACCTTTAGAGCTGATTCTGCAGTGAAATCATGGTCGCCCCAGCCTTCAGGTATTAGATTAAGAAACATTCCGTTGTCCCAAATCGCTTTACCATTGCCTAAAGGTGTCATTCGGCCCTTAGCAGATAATCCTGCAAGTGAACGTACTAAATGTAAATGCCCGTCTATTTTTTTCATTCTATTTCCTCCTTGTAATTAGTATTCATATAAAAAGGAATTATACTTCATCTATATTTAGCAATCAAAAATACCTAGCAATGTTCAATTCACGCTAGGTTTTTAATATCCTATTTAAGATGTTCTGGAGTATGAAGCTATTAAAAGCAATTGGTTTATAGAGCTTGTAGCTGCTCTCAAGTGTAATTACCAGACTTGTACCCGCTTATCCGGATCAAGCCACATACCGTCTCCTTCTTTAACATTGAAAGCTTGATAAAACTCATCTTGACATTGGGCCTGCACATTTGCTCGAGCCTGGGAAAGAGCATGAACATCAGAAGCGGCGATTAATTGCCAAAATTCAGGCTTAGCATTTGTTGCCCAAATTCGCGCATAGTTTTCAAACAAGGTTTTAGCGTCTCCACCTTCTTGCTTATTAGCCGCAACGGCCACTGTTAGACCACCCTGATCACCAATATTTTCTGAAACTGTTAATTTACCATTGATTTTGCTTGTACCAACTTCAACGCCATCAAACAGCTTAATTTCAGCTTTGATTCTTTTATTAAATTCAGCCTGGTCTTCGTCAGTCCACCAGTTTTTCATATTACCCAACTCATCAAACTGCGAGCCGTTGTTGTCAAACGCATGCGAAATTTCATGTCCTACAACTGTACCAAAACCACCATAATTAGCTGCACGATCCTGATGTAGGTCATAAAAAGGCTTTTGGAGTAAAAGTGCTGGGAAAGTAATGTCATTACTTGGCGGATTATAGCAAGCATTTGGTTCTACCGCCGACATCATCCAAAGTGATTGGTCAACCGGTCTGTTGATATCCGCAAAGTTATCCTTAAGTTTAATTTGACTATTTGCTTTAACATTACTATATAAACTGCCCCCTTCTGTAGCTGGCGTTACTTTGAACTCGTCATAAAATCTTTGAACATGCTCTGGATAACCGATTTTTAAGACTAAAGTGTCTAGCTTCTTTAGCGCCTTTTTCTTAGTTGTATCTGACAGCCAAGAATTCTTTTTTAAATGATCTTGGTAAACCGCAATCATATTTTTAACGATTTTAGTAGCATCGGCTTTGGCTTCAGCACCTAAGTATTTTTCGCCATAGTATTGGCCAATGACATCACCAAATAATCTGACCGTCTCATCATAAGCAAAGCGCTCATCTTCATCTAAAGAATCTACTCCGTACATTGCTTTTCTTAGTGGTAATCTTGCTTTCCGAAATTCACATGACAAATACCGTGCCGCTTGATTAATAAAATACCCGATTAGCCAGCCTTTTAATTCAGCAAAATGTTCTTCATTAAACAATTCATCAAATTTATCTAAATAGCCTGGTTCAGTAACATTAACTTTCTTAGCGGCTTCAAGTCCGGTTTCTTTCAGCAAAGCAGCTAGATGAATATTTTTACTCTGGCTTTCAAATTCTGTCACACTCATTGGATGATATATGTTTTCAATCTCAGAATTATATTCTGCTGATTGATAGACCTGGGCCAAACGCTGATCCAGCGTAACTGCTCCTGCGGCGTATTGCTCAGCTTTATCCTGCTGAACACCACTCATTACCAGCAAATTAACGGTTTGCTTTTGCCAAACATCAAGCAAGTTAGCGGTTTTTTCATTACCATAATAGCTGGTATCGGATAAAATCAAATTTTGCCGGTAAAAAGTGACAATATTTAGTTGTGCATCCTTAAAATCTGGTTCCACTTCAAATTTAAATGGCAAGTTGTCGGCTAGCAACAAATTCGCCAAGTTCTTATTGATATCTGCTAAATTGTCGAGTCCGGTTAAAAAGGTCAAGTCTTCCTTAATTGGAGCAGCGCCGTCATCAGCTCTTTTTTCTTCATCTTCAGCTACACGGTAAAATTCAACTGCTTTGTTAAAGTTCTTAACTTTAGGAACTGGTTTTTTACCAGCAACAAAAGCAGAAAAATCTTTTAAAAGGTGTTTACGCGTTTGCTGTTCTGCTATGTCAAAACCATCAATCCACGGCTGACTTGCAGGAACAGGATTCTCCTGCAACCATTTTGAATTTACCGCCAAGTAAAGGTTATCTTGCTCACGGATATTTACATCAGGCTTAGTAGAATCACCAAAACCACCACGAATATTAAATTTAATCATTTGCTTTTCTCCTATAATTTAATCTTTTTCTTATACAGATAATACCTTCAAGGAGTGAGACAAGTTAAAAAGTGTCACATTCGACTTTTTTATTTTTTCGTATGGTGTTTTTTAAACTTTATAACGATTTAACCGAAGACACTAAAAAGCGTATTTGAATTCTAAATATCAAATACACCTTTTTTAATTCCTTCCATATTTATCAAAAAAACCTTTCACATCTTTACTATACTCCGGCATGCCCAACGAACTAATGTGATCAATTGCCCTTCGAGCCTTATTTAAATACTCATCCTTTCTTTCATAGTGATAATTCACTATATTTTTAAGTATAAAAATGCAGTTTTTATAAAAAAACAAGTTCGGCTTAGTACTAATTTGATCAGCTGCTTGAATAAAAAATTCTGTTTCTTTATATCTATTTTCCTCAATACACATAAATAAAATGTTAATCACTATTGCTAATATTGTTTCTTGAACATTCGAATTCCCCGAATAGCGAAATTGTGTAATTACTCGCCGACTTATTAACAAATTGTTATCAAGATCATAAAGTGTCATAAAGTTACAATATAGAGCCAATTTACTTTCGTCAAAATCAGAAATATTAAAAATCTTTTCTTTCAACTCAATTTGATCTTTTTCATCAAGATTTTCTACGTTATGATTACCAACTAAGGCTATAACTGCATTTATAAATAACAACTGATCTTCTTTATCAGCTATTTCGCTATTTGCAATAACATTTTTAATATCCTTAAGCTGATCCTTATCATTATGATAAAACGCTTCATTCATTGCCTCGCCAATATCTCTGTTTTCGTCATATCTTACTTTATCTTCTTGACTAAGCTTGCCAAAAAATTCCCACAATTTAATGTTATTAGCACGCAATAATGCAATCAAATCCTCAGCTGTAATTCTATGCTGATCTTTTTCAACTTTTGAATAATATGATGTACTAATCGTATTACCAGCCCATTCTTTTTGTGTTTTCGAGCTCTCAATTCGATATTGCTTTAGCAATTGTCCTATTGTCATTAGTGCCCCTCCTTAATTTCATTCAAATTTGGCGTTTAACATTCAAATGTGACATTTTTGATAATCCTTATTATATCCAAGTTATAACTTAATATATATAAAATTTGATTTAGGAGTTATAAATTATGGACATTTTTATAAAGAATAAGGATTATAGAAAATTTACAATCGCCAGTTTTTTATCTGGTGCAGGCAATATTTTGTTTTACTTAGCACTTATTACTTATGCAAGTAAATTAAGAAATTACGCCTTGGCTATTTCATTGATTTCAATTTCAGAATCAGTACCTCAAATTTTTCAAGTTCTTAGTGGATATTTAGCTGACCGTACAAAAAACAAATTCAAGTTAATGGTTTGGTTAGCAGTTATACGCTTTGGACTCTATCTAATCGTCGGCTTACTTTTCGCTAGTGGTTTTGCTGGCTGGAACCTAGTTTTAGCTGTTATTGGCATTAACTTAGTGTCAGATATTGCCGGTTCATACTCTGGTGGCCTTCAAATGCCTCTAATTGTTAACATTGTTGGAGATGATGAAGTTGCTGAAGCTGAAGGATTTGTTAGTGGGATCAACGGTATTATCAATATGATTGCACAATTCATTGGCTCTGGTTTATTACTTTTTATGTCTTATTCAAGCCTAGCAATCTTCAATGCCTTAACATTTCTAGCAGCAGGTGTCCTTTTTGCCAGCGTCGGTCGCAATTATTACAAGACTCGTCCTCAAGAAGAAACTACTTCAGTTAATGAAGAGGGCTTCTTTAAAACAATTGCTTTATCATTCAAACAAGTAAAAAAAGCAAAGGGATTATTGTCGGTCGTTCTAGTAATTGCCTTACTAAATGGAGTCTTAGGAACAATTGAGCCTTTAATTTCAATCGTAATCGCTGGTAATAAGTCTTCTATGGTCATTGGAACTTACAGTTTCACGATTGCCCTAATAGGAGGTGTAATGACTGCTGGTATGGCGCTTGGTAGTATTGTAGGCACAAAATTATTCAAGAAAATGTCATTATTCACTATCGCAATTATTTCAACAGTTCTAAGTATCGCAGTTATTGGTACAATGCTTATTAAAAATATTTTTATTTGCCTACCCATCATGGCAAGCCTTGCAGTATTTATTGGTACAGCTAGCCCTAAATTAACACAGTGGCTTGTTGAAGCTGTTGATCAAAATATTTTGTCATCAACTATGGGAATGCTTAACACTATTTTAGTTGTGACTGTACCAGTTGTGACAACTATTTTTACTACAATTACTGCTTCGCTCGGTATTACTATCGCATTAACACTATTATGTGTAACTTGTTTAATTGTTTTGGTAACAATAGTAAAGGTAGTTTATTCTACTAATAAAAAAGAAGCTGCTAATGCGGCATAACTAGAAATAACTTCATTTTACAATTTACCCATTATTATTTATTCTTAAAAAACAAAAATAGCCACAAAATTGAGAATATAAACTAAATAAATTTGTGGATCACCTAAAACTTCCCGATTTTGCAAACTGAAAATACAGCCTTCCTGGGAGTTTAAATTGTCATAAGTTTCTTTCTTGTTTGCGTAATATACTGCTGTCAAAATAACTAATATTAATCTCAAGAAAATCATAGTATGATCGCCACTAGCGGTAGTTATCCCCCAAATTTTGAGCTTCAACAACTAGCACAAAGGGAATCATGAATAGAACCAAGTGCCCATTAACAAAATGCTTTTCTTTGCTTTGCGTGTAATAGTAAAATTTGCTTTAAAACAAGCTCGACACAATGCATCAACGCTAACTGGGATTAAAAAAATAGATAAATTTTGCCTTTAATTTTTATCGTAAATAAAAAACCGATAAATTATCGTTTTGAGAAATGTAATTTATTGGTTTTTGTCTTTTTATAACTATTTATTTAAGTGTCAGCAAATAATTATATCCCTTAGCAAAAGCTATATTGTTTGCCAAGCGGTTTCCTGTATTACTATAGCCAGTAAACTTGAAAGCTAAATATTTTGCTTTTTTGACCAGCGCTTTGTCTACTTGCCATTCAATTGGCAAAACTTGAAGCGATTGCAAATGTGCAACATCTGTTATTTCTTTAGTAGCCACTGCCTTTTTAGATGCATTCAGTAATACCAATTCTGCTTTATTAATTAAAACAGGAGCAGCCAGGCCATAATTAGTTAAATTAACTTGATAGTCAATACTCTTCTCATCTGCTTGATAGCTAATATCTTTAACTGCTAATCTGTAACCCAGATAATCCCTAATATATTCATACCAAGAACGGCTTATTTCATTATCATTAGTGTCTTTAAACCATGATTTTTGATACGGTAATTTATATTGCTCTAAAAGAGTTGGTGTTACTAATTGCCGTTTCCAAGAACTCAAAGAATAGTCCTTGCCATCTTCTTTGTAATTATGAGCTATACTCAATGAAGTAAAATGATCAACTGCAAGGCGGTGAGCAATCAGTGGTGCAGAAATTAACTGACCGTTATTGTCTGATGCATTGGCAGAACCCCAAATCATTTCACCGTCAACCGGTACAGTCTGAGATTGTTCTGCCATCGCCTTCCATTCAGCAGAATTAGGATCTGCACCTGCGGTATTCCACTCGTGAGGGCGACCAATCAAGTAATCATCATGAAATCCAACTCTTTGCCAGTCAGAACTCTGCGGATCAATATTCCGCGACTTGATGTTGTAATATCTGACTTGGATAAATAAGTCTTTAGGGGTATTAGCTAATAATGCCTGCAGAATTGCTTTTTCATTCATGCGACTGCGTGCTCCGCTGTCCCATTCCCCCCAAGCTCCAATAAATCCAGCTTGTAAATTAGCTATTTGATCGCGATGCTGAGCAATCCAAGGAGCTAGCTGCTTAATATGTGCAACCACTTGCTCAGTTGTAGGTTCCTGAGATTTGGGATGAGCATCATCCCAAATATATGCAAAACGTAATACAGCCTGTAAATGGTTTTGCTTTAACTTTTTGAAATATTGATTCATATTATTAAAGGCAGTTTTATCTAGTGGCTTATTTTTATAATCAGTCAGATAAAAATATACTTGTGCAAGTCGCGGATTATCATCAGCAAATGTAGCTGTCGCATTTTTCATTTGCGCTATTCCTGTTTTATCCGCATTGCCCCATAGTCCCATGCCGGTTTTAACATTTAAATTTAACTCTAACCGAAAGCCGCGATCGGTATTGTTTGCCATTTCTTGATTTTGCTGCTCGGTTAAGGGCTTTTCATCATATCCAGTAACGGCTACAGCCTTTACTGAAGATAAACTTTGCTGGCTTTGTAAAAGAAATAGTCCTAAAAATACAGCTATTAAAGTGGATTTTTTAAATACTTTTTTCATGATGATCCTCTCAGTCATAATTTAAACCAGTTGATGCCATCTGCCCACTGACACTCATTAGACAGACGTGCCGTACTACCATTAGTGGCAAGTAGTTTAACGCCGACTTTGTCAGGCTGTTCAGATTTAGTCAATGGAATAACTGTAGTTACTTCTCGGTTAGTTTGTAAAGCACTTTTTTCCACGAAAGCTTTACCAATAATATTCTGTTGTTGATCTGCAGCAAATAACTCTATTTGCTGCAAAGCCAAAGGAGCGGCAAAACCGGTATTCTTCAGTGTGAGATAAACGGCAGCATTTAAAGTGGAGTTATAACTTATTTGTTTAACTTCTAAACGGTAGCCTAAATAATCACGTAAATATTCAAAATAATTACGTTCAATTGTCTGATTCTTTTGGTTCAAAAACCATGATTTTTGATAAGGCCAGTTCTTTTTATCTAGTAAATCCGGCGTAACAGGGACATGTTTCCAATATTCAAATGAGCCCATTTGAGGAAATTTTAGACCCTCGGGTTTGCCAGTTCTTTTTAATTCATTTTCTAAAGTCACATTATAATATGAATTAGTTTTTATCTCATGGTAATTATGCGCAATACTTAAGGTAGTAAAATGATTTTCAACCATTCTTTGTGTGGTCAATTCAGGATCTACGTATTTTGCTTTTAAATACATAGGATTGGCAAATAGCCAGATACTTTCGCCATCAACAATTGTTTTTTTTGAATCTCTTATTAATTGTTGATACTCATTTGAATCATAATTTTTACCCGCTGTGTTCCACTCATGTCCAATGCCAATTAAAAAGTCATCATGAAAACCAATTCGTTGTTCATTCTCTTTTTCAGCAGCACCTATATTGCGATTTTTTATATTTAAGTAACGTACCTGTACAGCTAGATCCTGAGGAGAATTTAACAGCAAACTATGCAGAATTGCTGATTCATCAGTTGTTTCTCGAGCATGGGCAGACCATTCTCCCCAAGGTCCAATAATGCCTGCCTGCAAAGCATGAATTTGCTGGCGATGTTCCTGGAGCCAGCCAGATAATTGCTCCAAATGTTGCTGTATTCTCTGCAAACTAGGAGCCTGTCTATAAGGTCTTTTATCTTCAGAAATATAAGCAAAACGAAGTAATGCTTTTAAATTTAATTTAGCCAGCTCCTCAAAAAATGCACTCATATGGTCAAAAGCTTGTGCATCTAAAGGGGCATGCTGGTAACCTGTTAAGTAAAAATAGACTTGTACTATTTGTGGCTGATCATCTGTATACAGTGATGCTTCTCTTTTTAACGCGGAAATAGCATCTTCCTCCGCATATTCATATATGCTTTTACCCGTTTTTACATCCAAATAAACTTCAAAGCGAAAACCACGATCAGGATTTGTGAGTAAAATCTTCGTTTGATCTCCACTTAACTGCTCAGGATAATAATTTTCCATTTTTTCCTCCCAAACTAATTACCAGTACTTTCTCGCAAAATTAGTTCAACTTCCAGTAGCGTAGTAGCAGCACGCGACTTATTCTCTAATATATCTTCTCTAATTAAATGGACAGCAGTTGTACCTAGGTCCTTTTCCGGAACTGAAACTGATGATAATCTTGGAATATAATATTTGGACATTTGAATATTATCGAATCCAATAATATGGTAATCTTCAGGAGCACGAAAGCCTTTTGTGTACAATTCTCTCATTATTCCGATTGCTATTTGGTCATTTCCAGCCAAAATTCCCTTAGGAAAAATAGGTAATTGGACAATTTGTTTGCCAGCTTGAACCCCATCTTCAATACTCCAACCAGAAGTACTGATTGAGCATTCATCCTGATCATGCAGCTTCATCCACTCTCGGTAACAATTTAAACGAACTTCACCTTTTGCCTGAGTTTTTTCTCCTTGCAAGTTAGTCATATAACGCGGACCGCCAACATATACGATATTAGTTTGAGCAAACTTTTCAAGCTGTGCTAAAGCTTCTTTTACCCCAGCAGTTAAATTAGCATTAACTAGTTTTACTGAATTACTTTTATATCTTGCCTCAATAATTACAATATTAGAGTTCAATTTTTTTAATTCAGTAATGGCTGATTCGGATAAACTACCAATAACAATTACGCCGTCCCAATAATATAATCTGTCCCAAAATGAACTGTCTAAAGATTTATTCAAATAGTAGATCGAACTTAACGTCATTTTCTCTTTTTTAAGTTCTTCAATAATCCCCTGCTTTATTTGCTGATAATATGTATATTCTGCTACTTGGTCTAAATTCATAGTTGTCAGCACGCCAATGACGGGACTCTTTTTACTTTTATTTTTTGTATGATAATTCAACTTTTTAGTGGCTGCCAAAACTTTTATACGCGTTTGATCAGTTACACTTAGGGAAGTGTCATTATTTAAGATTCGTGAAACTGTACCAGCCGAAACACCTGCCAATTGAGCTACCTGTCTGATATTAGCCATTTTATTTTATCTTCTCATCTTTCATATTTGGTTATTATACAGGTGCTATTAAAATTTGTTTTAAAATATAAACTTTAGAACCTGATAATCTAAACATAATCTGCTATTACAGCATTTTTTGCAATTATGCTATCAAATATTCTTTTGTAAATCAAAGAAAATACGGTTGTATCATTATTGTCAATCCATCCGCGTTTTCTCAATTTACCTGCTTATTTTTGCAACAGGCTTTTTTCAGCAGATAATCTGACTATATTTAAATTTCTATGTTTTATGCAACAATTTTTAAATTGAATAAAATAATAGCCAATACTAAAACAAACCAAGTTGCTCTAGTAGAGTTCATATGTTTACGATCTAGCAGCCAATAAATAAAGGCAACTAGTAAAACTGGCAACAATGATGGCATTATCTGATTAAAAATATCCTGCAACTTCATTGAAACTTTTCCAGCTCTAAAGATTAACGGGATTTTTAAAGTAATAACAGTTGGAATCAAAGCTCCTACAACCGTCACTCCTAGCAGGGTTGCTGAGTCAGTCAATGCGTTAAGCTTAGAACTCATTGAAGTAACTAGGTTGACCCCTTGTTTATAGGCAAATGGCATCCAAGTATAAGACCAAATGTAGATAATACCTAATGCAACCATCCATAAAATAGCGCCAAACGGGTTACCTTTAAGAGCCATATATGATGCAATCGCACCAAAAATAGTGGATTGAACGGTACCTAATAAGGTGTCACCTACAGCAGCAAATGGTCCCATAAGGCCAGTTTTAACACCTCTTATACCATCAACTGAATCAATACCCTCTTTTTCTTCTAGGGCAATGTCGACACCTTGAATAATGGAGCCCATATGCGGACTGGTATTAAAGTACTCAGACTGCACACGCATCATTTTCTTCATATCTTCAGGCTTATCACCATATAATTTACGTAAAATTGGCATTTGTGAACCAACATAGCCTGGAGCCATCATAGTTTCGTAGTTCCAGCTTAGTGCAGAGGTAAAAATCCAGCGTAAATTAGCGCTACGAATATCTTTTTTAGTTAACTTATGACTCTGCGTTGTCGGAGTTTTTTCTGTAGTATTATTCTTCATCACCTGTAATTACTCCTTTATCATCAACACTCATTTCAGCAGCTTTTTCTGTATTTAACCCATTACCGCTACCAGACTGGTTTTTATCATGAATAATAGAATTATAATGATTAATGGCAAAGCCGACTCCGACAAGTGCAACACCAAGCATCGGTATGTTTAAATAAGCAGCGGCTACAAAGCCAAAAATCATATATGCACCAAATTTTTTAATAGGCAAATAATGCATTAAGATAGCAATACCAACTGCTGGTAACATGCTTCCGGCAGATTTTAATCCACCCATTAACCACTGTGGCATATAGTTCAGTACATTTTTGACAAATGCTTCACCAAAAATCAACACTAACAGTACAGGAACTGATCTTGAAAGCCCCCACGGAATAGCCCCATAAAGACTATTTCGTACAACAGCTTTATCATCGTTACGATCGATTGCCTTATCTATTCTGTGTGCAAAGTAGGTATTAGTAAAACGAGCCAAAATATCAAGTTGCACCATCAATAGACCAACTGGAATAGCAACACCAATACCATAGTTAATGCCTTTTCCTGAAATATGCGCAATTGCAGTACCTATGATTGCTCCAGTGGCATAATCAGGAATCGAAGCACCACCAAAAGTACCGACACCTAATATCATTAACTGCAATGTTGCTCCTACGGCCAAACCTAATTTCACATCACCAACAATTAGTCCTGCAATTAATCCAGCATTAACTGGGTTACCAAAACCGATACCAACTGTGATAATTTCATTGATTTGGAAGAAAGCAAACAAAGACAGCAAAATTATTTGAACTACACTCAATGAATTCATTATTATTTCTCCATCCGTTTATTTAATTCAGACATAAAGTCTTCTCTAGGGTCGTTCGGTACCATCTGGTGATAAAGCTTTACTCCCCGAGCATCAAGTTCCTTAAAAGCCTTTATTTCTTCGTCATTAACTCCCACACTCTTGAATAGTTGCAGTCTGCCCTCACCACTTGGCAAATTACCAACATTAACTTCTTTAATCGGTACTCCTGCTTCGACCATTTCAACCAGAGCCTCTGGTTCACGAGTAATAATAAATATTTTTTGGTCCGCATAGCGTCCTTGAACAATATTGTTACTTGCACGATCTGGTGGCAAAATACTTAAAGCTGCTTGAGTGGGACGAGCTAATTTTAAAGCTGTTTTTTCCAAGTCATCTTTAGATACTTTGTCGCCAACGACCATTAAGCGCTCTGCACCTAATTGCCCAGTCCATACACGAGCCACCTGACCATGAATCAAACGGCTATCAACTCTCACATTAACCAATTGCACGATTTTTCACCCCTTTTTGTTAACGCTTACATTAATTTACAACAAAATTATAGTTTATATATTTTGTTTTGTAAACATATTTTTTTTTACTAAACAAGATTGACATTGAATTGCTTTATTAATAAGCTAATCTTAAATATCTATTATTAAAGAAAGTGTAACGGTATGATTACAGTTCAACGATCAAAAAGTAATATTTCAATGGGCAAGCCTACAACTGTAATAGTTAATGGTTTAAAAGTAGGAAGTATTGCAGCTGGCTATGCTTTAAAATTAAATTTAAAAAAAGGGGACACGCTACAACTGGCTCAAGACGGACTAAATCGCTCAGCAAAAATGATTATTAATAATACTGACGCTCATTATAAAGTTATTCCGAACCCAAAGTCTGCACTCTTAATAGCTTTCATGATTGCTGCTTTATTATTAATTCCGCCTATGATTAAAAGCTATGTACCTTTTTCACAAAATGCTTCAGCAGCTATTATCTTTTTAGTATTTTTACTTATTGAATTAATTTTTAATTTCCGGAGTGGTCTGGTTATTGAAGAAATTAAATAAAGATGCTACCCCAAAATTCAGTTAATGATTTTATAGACAGACAAAAACAGCCAAGTAATAACTTGGCTGTTTTTCATAATCTTGTTTATTCATTAACTTGATTCAAAGCTTTGTGGTCACACAAATAAGAAATAAGGTTTCTAGACGCTTCTTTAGCTGTCTCCGTTCTAGCCTCTAAAGTTCCAGTACCTGCATGAGGAGCTAAAACCACGTTGTCTAATTCACATAAAGCTTGCGGAACTTGTGGTTCAGTTTCATAAACATCTAGTCCGGCTCCAGCTATCTCTCCATTTTTTAGCGCTGATATCAAATCATCTTGGTTAATTAATTGTCCACGCGCAGCATTAATAATATAAGCAGTCTTTTTCATTTGCTTAAACACTTTCGAATTAAAGACGCCAGTTGTTGAAGGTAAAGCTGGCGCATGGAGTGTAATAACATCTGATGTTTTAACTAGCGTATCAAAGTCGACGTAGCTAACATGCTCCGCTTTTTCAACCTCAGACGCTAATTGATGTCTGTTATGATAAATAACTTTCATCCCAAATACCTGAGCATATTTAGCAACTTCAGAACCAATTCGCCCCATACCATAAATACCAAGTGCTTTTCCTTGAAGTCCTGTTCCCATATTTTCTGGTTTAGAAACATTGACCCATTTTCCTTGACGAATATTTTTATCATAAAAATGCAATCGCCTTACAGTTGCTAATAATAGGGCAAACGTCATTTCAGCAGTAGGAACCAGAACGCTCTTAGGGCAATTCGCAACAACAATTCCCTTTTGCTTAGCATAATCAATATCAATGTGGTCATATCCTACACCACTAGCTGTAATGATTTTTAGGTTAGTTCCCGCATCTATTAGCTCTCGGTCACCTTTCATCCCAATGAGTATTAAGCCTTCGTATTCAGATAAATGTGCTAAAACCCATTTTCTAGTCTCATGTTCAGGCGCATGAATCACTTCAAAATTTTCTTTTAATTCTGTTAATCCCGCTTCTGGAATAATTCCAGTTACCAAAATTTTTGCTTTATTCATCTTTATTATTCCTTTTTAATAGCTAAAAATTATTAATAACTATTATTATAGCAATTGCAATGTTTAGTGAAGCAATAGATCTTGCTATAGCAGATTTTAGCTAAAAAAATTTTATTTTTGTTTATCCCCCATTTTTCATATTTGAAAATCATATTGAATGACCATCTATAGGTTTCATATACTTTAATATATAAATATTTGTTTTCCACTAAACTCTTTATTCGTAATAAATTAATTATAGCAGCTTTGCACACCATATTAACTATATATAATCGTATAGATAATCAACTTAAGTGAGGTTTTAAATTGAGAAATACATTGATAATAGATGCCAAAAAAATAAAATATAGATTAGATATTAGCGCTTGGAGAATAGCTTTTTTTGTTTTTAGTAAGTTGCTTGAATTTTTTGACGGATATTTTACATTAATTTTTTTTAGCAACTTTTCTAAAAACACTATATCCTTATTTATTCTAATATGCTTATTTTTATTATCGTTTATAGAAATCTACAGTTTTAAAGCTTGCTTTTTTATTTTTCTTTGTTCTTATTTGTATATTATACTATTATCTATTTCTTATACATACTTTAAAAGTCATGTTATTGCACTGGCTTTGCTAGTAGTTATTATAGCGCTTTTAATAAATTTTATTTTTGGTAGAATTACCAATGGATTTTATGACTATAAAAGTTTTTTCGAAGACGACTTTGGTAGTGATAATAAAAATAGTTACCATGTGATTTTTATTATACTGGCTATTGGCTTTATTTTAATGGTCTATTATCTTGCATCTTTAAAGAACATAAAGAATATTTCAGTAATTTGTTCTGGACTAATAAGTTCTGGCGTGATAGGTTCTCTGATTCCTACATTTTTAAAAAACTTAATTCATAGTTACCGTTCAATATCCATTATGGATGATAACGGAGTAGTGATTAAAAACTTTCTAAATATAAATTCCAGCACTTTTTGCTTTTGGTTCAATAATGACAAAAATAATTCTATACACTTGAGATTCATAGGATGGAGCTTGGGCTCAAATATTAAAAAAACAAATCATCAACACTGGGAAATTTCAAAAATAAATTATTACTATGGTCCCCTAGTTGAAAATATAAATAATGTTCCAGAATATACTCCTTTTGAATTTGAAAATGTTAAACCTTTTGAAATGTCTACTATATTATTTTTTAAACTGGATAGCGAATTAAAAGAATATATATCTAAAGCTAAAGATAACATTTGCCTTATTTATATGGATTCAGCTGGAAATTTTTATGCTAAAAAGTTACTTTTTGATTTAACTCAAGAATAAAAAATCCGTACTGAAAAAAAGCATATTAATAATAAACCTGAACAATATTAACTTCATAAAAAACTAATGCTAAGTATGAAAAGAAATTTTTAAAACAAATCATGGAGCAGCTATAACTCTATCTGTACTGCTCCGTTATTCCTTAATAAATTCTATATCTAGTAATAAGCTTGCTTACCCAAAAAATCTTCAAAAAAGAATAGCTATGATTGGTTTGCTGACAACCATCAACATTGATACTTATTTAGCAGCAGAATGGAAAACTCTGATTTTCTAAAAGCTATCTATAACCCTAAATTTAGAAAACAAAAATCATAATAGATAACTCTATAGAATCTATCTAAATCTTAGAGTAAATATTACATAATAAAACAAATTCTAATTAGACTTTTTTCATGCAACTAAAATACTAACAACTTCTTTTGCAAAAGCATGCAAACTTTCCAAAAAAGTTGCTCCATTTTCATTGGCAATATTGACAAAAATTGCATATATAGAAGACGGGTTAAATATAACATATTACAAATTTAGACTTTCAGACTTTTTTGTATTAAATGATGGATATAGTAAAACTATTTTTTTATGCGTTAGCTCCATTTCTCTCAATTGTTTTTTATGTCTTCAAATATATCTAATAAACTTGAAATTTCTGACCTATATCTAAAATCAACGGAAATCTTTCTTAATGCAACAGCAATCAGTATATTAATACTATTATCCGTACTTAAACTAAATTGCTCTGTAACAACAGGGGTTGCGTCTCTTTTAAGTATATGTACTAAACTTTTATTCCAATTGACCTTCCCCTTAATCTTATTATCCATTTTAGATATAACTTATAGCTTCGGATGATAACATTAGCCCCTTCTGGGATATATTCTACTAGCTTCTGACTTTGAGGAGACAAATCTCACACTCATCTTGATTTAGAATATTTTTATTTATATTTAAACCTTTACTAAAGGCTATAATAACTACACTAAAACGGTTTTCAAGGACTTCATAGTCACTTGCTTTTAAAAGTTTATATTTAACTTCATATCCTGGTTCCACATTTTCTAAGATAGAAACTATTGTATCTATTAGTTTGGAGCCATCTTTATTTTTCATTGACAAAAGACCTCTAATGTTTTCCATAATGACAACTTTAGGTCTTTTAGCTTTTATGAATCGTATAGCATTCAGATATAAATTTCCTCTATCATTATCTGTTATCAGCAGTTGAAAAAGGTTGACATGGAAAAACGCCTACTACATCAGCATCTGGTAATCCAGTTTCATTAACTTTTCTAATATCTTTATTTTCTATATTAACTAAATATTTTTCAACTGCTGGTGCATAATTATCGTTAGCATATACAATATTAAAACCTGCCTTTTTTAATCCTAAATCTAAACCACCTGCTCCGCTAAACAAAGAAATTGTATTTAATCCAGTTTTATATCATACTTTGGACTGTAAAATAAAGACTTACTATTATCGATATGCATAACTATATTCTCAATATTACAATTTATTACAAATTTTATCTAATGTTTCCACAGTAGTATTTTTATTATTTACTAACTGCGAAATTGTATTACTTGAAAGTTTGCAAATCTTTTTAAATTGATTTTTTGAAATTTTCTTCCCATATAAAGTTGACTACAAAGGATCATATGAAAAAGTCACGGCTTTCACCATTATGGTATTATTCTCTCATGTTAGAGTAATACATACACGCTTTTTTCAATAATTAAGAGAAGGGTAAATTATATATTTATGCCTCTCACATTATTCCACTCTCAAAGTCACGTGCATTAATTGCGCTACATGCACATCATCTACGCTTTAAATAGAAAAAAACCTTAACTTATCTGCTTAAAATGCTGATAAATCAAGGTTAATTACTTTAAATGATTCTTCTAAATGCTGACTAGAGGATTCGAACCTCCGACCTCATCATTACTAGTGACGTGCTCTGCCAACTGAGCTAAGTCAGCATTGTCAACTCGACAACGATATTTATTAAAACATATTAGCTTTGTTTGCGCAAGTACTTTTTACGATTTTCTATACCTTACCACATTCTTTTTGCTCAGTAGCAACAGAATGTAAGATATCATGCAAAATTTTGGCAAGAAAAAAGCGCAGAAATCAAAAATCGCTTGTTGCAATAGTTGCTTCTGCACTAATTAATCTTATTGATGAATTTAGTGTTCAATAATTCGCCTAATACATTTTCATGACTAGTGCTATGCCAATCCCTATAAAAGCTAAAGCTAAAACCACTCCGCTCCATAGAGCCAATGGTAGAAAGGTAGAAGTATTTTTATTTCCTCGCTGCTTAGTATCCTTAAAAGCCTTATAAACAGCATATATTTCCCAAATCCCAAGCAGGATTCCTACAATACCTGTAAGTTGTTCCATCATCTTATTTTCTCCGTTATAATTATTAGTAACCGACAATCTCAATCCAACTATAGGATAAAATTCTTTATACTTTCAGTATTACTAAATGTTGCTAATAGTTATAGCACATAAAGAGTAAAAGTAAATATTTTTCAATAAATATCTCAAACTTAATTTTCTATACTTTACCAAAAACACCTCTCTTTTAACACTTTTTAAGTGTATAATATTAACTATTGTTTTTTCAAAGGAGTGAGATAATGGTAGATATATCACCGATTAGTGCTCAACTACCTTGGATATTACGCCTAGTAATAGCTTCCTTATGTGGTGCTTTAATCGGCTACGAAAGAGCAATTCAGAGAAAAAGTGCGGGGGTTAGAACCCACATTGTAGTAGCTTTTTCTTCTGCGTTATTTATGATTCTTTCTAAATATGGGTTTGCTGACTTGATAAAAATTTCCGGAATGGAATATGATGCTTCTCGTATAGCTGCACAAATAGTTTCCGGTATTTCATTTATTGGTGCAGGAACTATTTTAGTTAAGAAAAGTCAGATTTCCGGTTTGACAACCGCTGCCGGTGTTTGGGCAACAGCTGCAATCGGCATGGCAATTGGTTCCGGGTTATACTTTTTAGGCATTATTGCTACTGCGATTCTCTTCATAGTTCAAATGATTTTTCATGATGATACTATAATTAATAAAATCATCATGCATATTCGCTTCAACATTCAAATCGAAGCGGTCAACAAACATGGCATTTTGAAGACAATCGAAAAAGAATTATCGGCCAATCATGTTGAAAATGTGTCAGTTAAAATTTTATATGTTAGCGACGAAAAAATAATTTTCTTCGTTGATGGCATTATCAATAATAATATTGATGAAAATAACATTATTATGGCATTACGCAAATATCCTGACATTAAACGCATTAGCTACACTAGCTTAGGCAAGTAATGTCTTAAAAAATAAGTAGTAGCGCTTGCTGGCTGCTTATTTTTTTGTACTAAAAAAATAAATCAACTACAATAATACTTAATTACAAATTTCAAGTTCTAGAAAGGGGTATTTTCATGTCTGGATCTCTTGATTACTTACGCTGGCGTGGTGACCTCAGTTATAAAGAACGCCACTTTAACAGTATCGACGCTGCACTGCTGGCATCCATAGTTTACCTTCCCGCAGACGCTTCTGCTGTCGGGCATACATTATCTGATGTGGCAACAAAACTGCGTGCGCTGCCCTCTTTTCAACATCAGATGCACTCCGAAACTGCAGCTGAAATTATTCTCCTGCCTGATAGTCCACGAATTGGTGGAATGAAAATTCTGGATTGGACAGATAGATTAGAAAAAGCACCTTATCCGTTACAATTTAATGCTGCCACATTTCTCATTGATGATACTTCAGTTGCTATTGCCTTTCGTGGAACCGACGGTTCAATGATTGGCTGGAACGAAGATATGCGTATGAACTACTTATCCGAGATTTATGGTCAAGGAGTCGCAGCCAAATATCTTGAAGAAATTGCCGAAAAGTTCCCGGATAAACAAATTTATCTTATTGGGCACTCAAAGGGAGGCAATTTTGCGCAGTATGCATTAAGTGCCGTTGCTCCAGAAATTCAAGATCGTGTAATTGCGGCATTTAGCTTTGATGGTCCTGGCTTTTTCCGCAAGGTTTATACTACTCCAGGTTTTGTACGTGCAATGCCTAAGATGAAAACTTATATCCCCCAAGGATCGATTTTTGGGGCAATGCTCGATCATCCAGAGCGGACTCTCGTTGTAAAAAGTACTGCAGCAATGCGTAATCAACATGATCCAAGACGTTGGTCAGTCGGCCGTGATAGTTTTACTCTCGCTGACGGCTTAACAGCTAGCAGTCGCGTTATCCGCCATGCCTTAATCAACTTCAACAATTCAATTCCAGACGAAAAGCGGAATGAAACCTTTTCCGATCTGTTTGAAGCATTTGAGAACTCAGACATTGAAGAATTACACCAATTGACCAATAACAAATTGGTTGGAACTTATCGCCTTAGCCGCGTTTTCATGACTTTGGAACCAGAAGAGCGTAAACTAATTACCCAAATTTTTACTAATATTTGGAACTCATTTAAAGATAGTGTTAATCTGCCACTTTTAACTAGTAATTATGAACTTTATCCTAAAAGTAATGATTCAAGTAAAGCACCTGTATTCTACGAATTTTATGACTCAGATGAGCCTAATTTAGAATTACCAGATGAAATAAAAAAGAAACTGCGTTAGCAAATTGTTTCATGTGTAACGCAAAAAGATGGCTGGAAGTGAATAACTTCCAGTCATCTTTTTTTATCCAGTTATTTTTTCATATTTTCTTTAACGTCATCAACTTTATCCTTGACGTTATCAGTTGTTTCTTGTGCCTTATCCTTAACGTCACCTGCTGCTTGTTGCATCTTGCCCTTAAGTTCTTTAGCTTTACCAGCAACTTTATCTTTTAAACCTTTGTCAGCCATAATTATCGATCCTTTCACAAAAAATTATTGCTAATTAACTATTTACACCTTCATAGTACAAGCTTCGCTGTTTAAAGTCACACAATAAGCTTTATTTTTTGCTAACAAAAAAGCCATGAACTATTAATGAATAGTTCATGGCTTATATTATTTAGTACTATCCCGGTTGATCATGACTATAATCCAAGTTGGAAAAGCGATTATAAGGCTTAGAGAACATCAATTTAATCGTGCCACGACTACCTGAACGGTTTTTCTCAATGATTACTTCAACTTCACCATTGTCATCCTCGGCACCGACTTCTTCATGATCTTCACTGCTGCCCTCCTCATTTTCTTCGCGGTAATAATCATCCCGGTATAAAAATGAAACAATATCGGCATCCTGCTCAATAGATCCAGATTCACGAATATCTGATAAAACAGGCCTTTTATCCTGACGCTGTTCAACAGAACGTGATAATTGTGATAGTGCAATTACAGGAACGTGCAATTCTTTAGCCAATTTTTTCAATTGACGCGAAATTGCAGAAACTTCTTGTTGACGGGATTCACTACGCGGTCCTTCAATTAACTGTAAGTAGTCAATTACAATTAAGCCAAGATTTCCTTTTTCTTTGGCAAGGCGGCGTGCTTGTGCCCTAATTTCACTCATCTTAATTCCAGGTGTATCGTCAATGTAGATGCTGGCGTTAGCCAGTGAACCGGAAGCAACAATTAACTTGCGCCATTCTTCTTCATCAAGCTGCCCTGTCCGCAGGTGTTGCGAATTAATCAATCCTTCTGAGGCAAGCATTCTCTGTACCAGCTGCTCGCCACTCATTTCTAGTGAAAAGACGGCAACCGTTTTATCAGTATGAAGACCAACGTATTGGGCCACATTCATTGCAAAGGCAGTTTTACCAACACCCGGCCGAGCTGCAAGAATAATTAGCTCATCAGCGTGAAAACCAGTTGTCATTTTATCTAGCTCAATAAAGCCTGTGGGCAAGCCAGTGACCATTGAGCCATCTTCAGGAATATTATTAATTTCCTCAATTGCAGCATTGACAATGTCCTTGATTTCCCGAAAACCATTTGCGTTGTTTTCGGAGGAGACATTCATAATCTCACTTTCGGCGTCATCTAAAATATCAGTGACATCATCCGAATCTTGCATCGCGTTAGAAATAATCTTTTGACTGGCAGAAATCAAGCGCCGTAAGAGGGCCTTTCGATGCACAATTTTGGCATAGTAGCTAACGTGTGCTGCTGTTGGGGTTGCAATTGCTAGTTCTGAAACATAAGCAATTCCACCAATGTCATCTAGTTGATTTTTCTTTGTTAATTCATCCTGCAAGGTTAACGGATCAATTGCATCACCGCGATCCGAAAGATCCAGCATTGCCTGAAAGATTAGCTGATTTGCTTTTTTATAAAAATCATTCGGCTGAACTTCAGAGCTTGCATCCGCAATTGCATCAGGATCAATAAAAATTGCACCTAAAACCGCTTTTTCAGCTTCATCATCATGCGGTATTTGTTGTGAGACAATATTATCCATTAATCATGACCACTTCTTTAATTAATTTAACGAGTGCTTTAGTCTTGTTCTGTGATGTGAACGCGAATTTTGCCTTCTACGCCTTTAAAAAGTTTAACGGGTACATTTGTGTAGCCTAAAGTTTTAATCGGCTCAGGAAGGACTAATTTGCGTTTGTCAACCTTAACACCAAATTGTTGTTCTAAGCCTTCAACAATTTTCTTGCTAGAAATTGAACCGAATAAACGTGAATCGGCACCAGCTTTTGACTTGAAATTAACGACAGTTTCGTCTTTATCAAGAACAGCCTTAACCTTTTCTGCTTCAGCCTTTTCACTTTCGTAAGCAGCTTTTTCATTGGCTTCAACGCGTTCTAAAGTATGCATATTGGCTTTATTAGCTGCCTTAGCTAAGCCGCGCTTTAATAAAAAGTTTTGAGCATAGCCATCTGGAACATCTTTAACTTCTCCGCGTTTTCCACGGCCTTTGACGTCTTTAGTAAAAATAACTTTCATTTTTCTGCTCTCCTTTATTCATTTTCTTTCTCATAAGTATCAACTGCATCGAGTAACTTTTCAAGTGCTTCTTGTACAGTGACATTTTTAATTTGTGTTGCCGCATTGGACAAATGTCCGCCGCCGCCTAATTTTTCCATGATTACTTGTACATTAATGTCGCCCATTGAACGTGCAGAAATACCAATCATGTCTTTGGCACGGCGAGTTATCGCAAAACTAGCTTCAACATTTTCTAAGTCTAATGCAGTATCAGCTGCTTGTGCCGTAATGACAGGATCAACAATTTTGTTATCATCCCCGCACAAAACTGCCATTTTTGGTCCAATCATTTTTAGACTGCTGACCAGCCGTGTCCGCTGCAAGAAACTATCAATGTCTTCTTTCAATAATTCACTTACACCAACTGAACTAGCTCCAATTGAACGTAAATAACTCGCAGCATCGAAGGTTCTTGTACCTGTACGTAGCGAAAATTCACGTGAATCAACCGTAATTCCCGCAAGCATTGCAGTTGCTTCAATATCAGTCAATACTCGCTGGCCGGAATTAGGCTGTTGGTATTCTACCATTTCAGTAACCAGTTCACAGGCAGATGAAGCATACGGCTCAACATAAGTTAACATTGGATTTTCAGGGAATTCTTCGCCGCGACGGTGGTGATCAATAACAATAATCCGGTTCCTTAAGCGATCATATAGCTCTTTTGAATATGTAATTGAGTATTTTGAATGATCAACCATAACTAGCATAGATTTGTCGGTCAGACTTTCTAAGGCCATTTCTGGTGAAATAAACATTTCCTGATCATCTTGGGTTTGTTGCATTTTGGCAACTAGCCGACCCACATCATAATTAGTTTTATTAACATCTAGAACAAAATTAGCTTTGACATCATGTAGACGCGCAATTTTAACAACGCCGATTCCACTACCAACAGAGTCCATATCTGGGTTAGCATGTCCTACAACGAAAACCCGATCAGCCTCCTTGAAAAGCTCACTAATTGCCTGGGAAACCATCCGTGCTCTGACCCTAGTCCGCTTCTCCATTGGATTTGACTTGCCACCATAGAATTTAGCGGCACTACCTGGCTGACTCAAAACTACCTGGTCACCACCACGGCCAAGGGCTAAATCAAGGTTTGACTGTGCCTGATCAGCTAGCTCAGTTATTAGGCTACTACCATAAGCAATCCCGATTGATAAGGTCAACGGGGTATTGTTACGACTAGTTTCTAAGCGCAATTTGTCAAGAACTGAAAACTTGTCTTGTTCCATTTGCGTCAAATCTTGCGTATGTAGTAAAAGCAAGAAATGGTCTTCATCAATTCGCTTGAGGTAGGCATGATATTTTTTAGCATAATTACTTAGTGTATTTTGCACATAAGAGCTTGTGGTTGTCAGCTCTTGATCATGCATCGTTTCACTTAATTCATCGTAGTTATCAATAAAAATCTGTCCAACTGCTAGCAATTCGTTATTATATTTTTGCTCAATTTTGGCGTAGCGTGTTATGTCTAATAAATAAATAACCCCAAGATTGTCTTGAACAACCATTTCAAATTGGTGATTGTCCCAATTAACAACTTGGTTTTCTGCAGTTTTGGCTTTTAAAGAATCATCGATTAATTTGTCTAAATCTGGATCAACGGACTTAATCGTATGTCCAATTAAGTCATCATCTTTTAAATAAAGCTGTAAATAGGGATTTACCCACTGAATCTGCCTGTCTTTGTCATAAAGCAAAATTCCAAGCGGCATTTTAATCATTGCCTCTTGTTCACTGCGTTTAATTCGATAGGACAAACTGACAGCAAAGTTATTGGCATTACCAGCGAGGATATAAGCGCCATAAACGATGCAGACAACAGTTAGGATAAAAATCACTACCATCGCCAGTCCAAATAACGGATTCATAATCATTGCCACGATACTGCCTAAAAAAGACAAGGCGAGGATAATCACAACCGCAGCTGTTAAGCGCGAATCTTTAATAAAAGCAGGAAATTCAAGCTTACGTAAAAAATCTTTCATGTAAGATCCTTCCTAAATTAATGTATAGTACATCAGTATTATTATACCTTGGTTTTACTTGATAAGAAACCTTTGCCTCATTCTTCTAGATGATTGCATATAGCAAAATACGGAAAGTTAAACTTTCCGTATTTGTTGTTTGACCTTACTATGTCCAATTACTTAAGCTCTAGTACCCGATGGCACTTTTCGGCAACATGACTATCGTGAGTAACAACGATAACTGTTTTACCAGCATCATTAAGTTCGAGGAGGAGCTTGATAATTTCATCACGATTTTTACTATCCAAAGAGCCAGTCGGCTCGTCTGCTAATACCAGTTCACTTGGTTTAATGATTGCTCTTGCAACAGCTACTCTTTGTTGCTGACCACCTGATAGTTCATAAATTTTACTGTTCAAGTATTCTGATAGTCCTACTTTTTGGAGTGCAGCGGTAATGATTTCCGTTTTTTCTTTTTTACTTTGCTTGACGTACTTTAATGCTAAGAGCAAATTTTGTAAGACCGTATCTTCTTCAATTAAGGCAAAATTTTGGAAAAGGTAACTAATTTTTTCCCTGATAATCTTTTGGGCTAGTCTACTATTAGGCTTAATGTTGGTATACTGCTCAAATTGATAATCACCATCATCAACTTTATCAATTAGTCCTAAAATATTGAGCAATGTGCTTTTGCCAGAACCACTTGGACCTATAATTGCGACCATCTCATTCTGGTCAATCTGCAAATTAAAGTTAGCAAACACCGTTTTGTTTTCAAATTTTTTAGTGATATTTTTCAATTCGATCATGATAACCCCCCTTTAAGTAAGAACGACAAGTCACGCGCTTCCACATGCTGGACCACTAAGCTAAATACTAATAAGTCCGCTAGCATCATTAAAACTGCTAAAAGTATTGGAATTAGTGATGCTTTAAAGCAAATTAATGTAATTACTTCACCTAGTCCTAGACCAAGCAGTATCAATGTTTCTGCTCGATAACGGTCAAATTTGCGATAGCCCAACAGGCGCAGAACTGATAGCTTCTTTTGCTGATTAGAAATTACATAAAGAAGTAAAAAGATAGTCGCAAATAAGTTAATAACAAAAATAATAAGTAAGACAACGATAACTACTTGCAAGCCCTTGTAAGCAGAATCCGAACTAGTTGCCAAAATCTGATTTAGAGACACAAACTTCATCTGCAATCGTTTGACCTGCGGTTCTTTGCTTGTCTTTTTTAATAACTCACTAGTTTGAGGGTTGTCTTCAATCTTAATTGGACTTGTCTTATCTGTATTACTTAGGGCTATTGATTGCCAGAAAGTCAAATTATGGTCCTCAACAACCTCAATAATTGGATTAGTAAAACTCTTTTTTAGCCGAACATTATAAGTGATTGGCTGTACATCTTCATGGTAATACTTAATCTTTATCTTAAGTTGTTGAGGGTTTATTTTGCCCTGTTGAGCACTGCTTAGATTGTTATAGCTGTAATTTTGAAGAAAATATTTTATTTCTTGCGGATGTTTTTGATACTTAGAAGGAACAAGAAAAGCATGCTGAGTTGCATCTAAATATCTTTTTAATTCTGGCAATTTTGCTCTAATAAAGTTGCGGTTGACTGACATTAAATCGTATTTTTGTTCTGGTTTCTTATTTGCTTCATTTTTTGGTAAAACATTTTTGGTTGAGTAAGAACCACTTTCTACATAATAAACGCCCTTGTTCTGAGCCATTTTACTAAACCAAGCAGCCATCGTTTTAGTTGTCTCTTTTTCATCAGTAATAAATACCGGGCCAACACTATTAACAGTTTTTAGTTTGCCTTCTTTAGCCCATTCCTGTTGTAGCTGGTAGCTTGCCACAGCGTCGCTAATCTCCGTTGACATATTAATCAACAAGAATGCTGAAACAACGGTCATCAAGATTTTTATTATCAAGGCAAGACTGATACCGTAACCAAAATGAAACTTTCCTTTTAATAAATCCCCGATAGATATACGTTTAATTATTAAATAAGTAACAGAATTAGCTAATAAATACAGGAATAAAATTAGTGCTTGCACTAGAATACATGTCAAAATAAAGCCATTTGGTCGGTATGAAAAAATCAGAAGAGTTGTAAGATTAATAATGATTGATGTTACAACAATCATTATTATCCCCTGCTTGATCATTGCTAGAAAAATGTCCTTGTTTTTCCAGCCATTCAATTTTTTAATCCCAATTGAACTTGATTGTGAAATCGGGTAATAAACGTTAACTAGAATAAAGACTAGACTTGCTAGAACAAAAATGAAACTTAAAACCCAGATTTCCCTTGTAAAATATACTTGTTTTCGTCCTATTGTTTGTTTTAAGAGTTGATCACGTGAAACTCCGTAAAATTGAGAGAATTGCTTAAGAAGTTCTTTTTGATTAGATTTTCCCGGAATAATCGTGTAGACTCCATCGACTGTTTTTTTGTTCTTAAAGTATCGTGTCATACTTTGTAAGACAATCTTGTTACCCTTAACAAAAACAGGAATTTTCCCTTTTTGCTTAGCACTGTTAGTTTTGAAACTTGCGTAGAAGTCTTGATCATTTTGTAAATCAACTTTATCTAATCGAAAAGAAGCAGCTGGAAAGGAAATAGGACTAGCAATCACTGATTTTTCAACTACATTATTTTGTTCCCTGGTAGTCAAAATAACAGATATATCGTACTTCCGAGAAAGTTCTTTAAAAAAGCTAATCTGACTGTCAGGATTAACTGAACTATCTTGCAAGTATATTTGAAAAGAATCACTTGTTTCTCCCATTTTAGCTATCTGGTCATAATCACGTGATTGATAGAAATTAATAACCATCATGTAGGTTAAAATGTTAACAATAGCTAGACAGGCAAGAACTATTTTTTTCATAAGAATCTCCATAAAAAATAAGCATAGCTGACGGGTAATCAACTACGCTTACAATTACTTAGATAGAACGTTAATATACATCCTAGTAATAAGATTAACCCTGTGGCTGATACCTTGATGTACTATGTACGTGCTGCATTATCACATGATGATAGCTTATACGACAGTACTTAAGGTTCATTTTATCGTATGCTTTCTTTTTTACTAATATATTTTTTATTATTAATTAATTTTTAAAATATAAAAAGTCTCAAAAACACTAAGCTTCTGAGACTTTTCAATTTTTTAAGCATTAAAAACCCTCTAGCCAAAACTTAATCCGGCTAAAGGGTCAAAACTATTTATTTTAGTCTTCAGTAACGAATGGCAACAAGCCCATAATGCGAGCTCTTTCGATTGCCTTAGCTACCTTACGTTGGTTCTTAGCGCTGGTGCCAGTGACACGACGTGGTAAGATTTTACCTCTTTCAGAGATAAAACGTTTCAACAGATCAACGTCCTTGTAGTCAACGTAATCAATGTGGTTGGCTGCGATAAAGTCAACCTTACGACGACGGTGGCCGCCACCTCTTCTTTGTTGAGCCATATCCTCGGTCCTTTCTTAGAAATTAGAATGGAAGATCATCATCAGAGATATCAATTGTATCACCCGAGCCAGCAAACGGATCCTGCATAGAATCTGGTTGATTACCTACTGGGTTGTTCTGATTAGATGTTCCCATATTTTGCGGATTATTGGTATTTGGATTACCAAAGTTTCCGTTGTCAGTTGGTGCAAATCCACCATTTTGACCACGGGCTTCACGATCTTTGCGTGATTCAAGCAATGCAAAGTTGTCTACGACAACTTCTGTTACATATACTCTTTGCCCATCTTTATTATCGTAACTTCTGGTTTGAATTCGGCCATCAATACCAACAAGTGAACCTTTAGATGTAAAATTACAGAAGTTTTCTGCTGATTTTCTCCAAATGACACAGCTGATAAAATCCGCACCTCTCTCACCTTGAGCGTTAGTATATTGACGATCAACGGCAAGAGTAAACGTAGCAACCGAGATTCCACTCCCAGTAGTACGTAATTCAGGATCACGTGTTAAACGGCCAACAAGTACAACTCGATTAATCATACTTCAGGTCCTTCCTTTCCTAAATCACGAAAACGATAAAGTTTTTGTTTTATTATCCAACTTTAACAGTCATTGAACGTAAAACAGCAGAGTCAATCTTAGACAAACGGTCAAACTCATTGACTGCGTCAGCGTTTTCTGCAGTGAAAGTCATAATGTGATAGATTCCCTCACGATATTTATTGATTTCATATGCGAAATGACGCTTTTCCCAGTCTTTTGACTCAACCATCGTACCACCGTTATCGGCAATAACCTTATCATAGTTTTCAACTAAAGCTTTCTTTGATTCTTCATCAATATCAGGCTTGATAATGTAAGTTATTTCATACTTAGTAGTTGTCATTACTAGTGCACCTCCTTTTGGACTAAATGGTTCTTGCTAAAAATCAAGAACAAGGAGTAATTCTTTTTTATTACTCGCAATCTCTAATTCTAGCACAGAAACAAAAAATTACCAAACTATCTTCACGTGATCCTCCGAGAATTTTTATTCTCATAACAGTAAATACGTAAAACAGCCTGATAATTTTTATTTGTTTTTATTAATTATTTTCTTCAGATGGTGTTTCAGTTTCTTCTGCATCGCCAACTTCTTGATCTGCTTCTGCTGGAACAACAGCAAGACTAGCTACTTTACTGTCATTGCCAACCTTAATTAAGCGAACACCAATTGTGCTACGGCCAGTTTGAGAAACATTATCAACCTTGAAACGAATCATGATTCCATCATCCGTAATGACCATGATATCTTGTGTTTCATCGATTACAGTTACACCAGAGAGTGGTCCATTCTTTTCCGTAACGTTAGCGGTCTTAATTCCTTTACCACCACGCCCTTTAGTTGGATATTCACTAGCTGAGGTGCGTTTACCATAACCTTTTTCAGAAATAACAAGAACTTCATCGCTATCCTTAACAACACCAGAACCAACAACATAATCATTTTCACGTAAGTTAATTCCGCGTACACCAGCAGCAGTTCGACCCATTGAACGAACCGCTGACTCGTTGAAGCGAACAGCATAGCCTAGATGGGTTCCAATCAAGACATCTTGTTTGCCATCAGTTGTCAAAACATTGCTCAATTCATCCCCATCACGCAAGGTTAACGCAATTAAACCGCTATTTCTAATATTAGCAAATTCACTAACACTAGTGCGCTTTACTGTTCCCATCTTGGTAATGAAGAAGAGGTATTGATCATTGGCATCTTCTTCAACATTGATAATGGTCTGAATCTTCTCGCCTTTTTCAAGTTGAAGTAAGTTAACGATTGGTAAGCCCTTCGCTGTTCGACCAAATTCAGGAATTTCGTAGGCTTTCTTCGAGTAGACCTTTCCCTTATTTGTAAAGAATAAAAGCATATCGTGAGTACTTGAGTAGATCAACTTTTCAATAAAGTCGCCGTCCTTAACACCCATTCCTTTAATGCCTTTACCACCACGGTTTTGTGTCTTAAATTCGTTAATTAACATCCGTTTGATGTAGCCACTGTGTGTCAAAGTTAATAAAACGTCTTGTTTTTCAATTAGATCTTCATCTTCAATTGAAATAACTTCACCTTCACCGATCTTGGTCCGGCGCTCATCACCAAACCGCTTTTCAATATCAAGCAGTTCTTCATAGATGATTTCGTTAATTCGCTCTGGCTTAGCTAAGATATCCTTGTAATCGTCAATCTTAACCTTTAATTCGTTGTATTCAGCTTCAACTTTGTCACGTTCTAATCCAGTCAAACGAACCAGACGCATGTCCAAAATAGCTTGTGATTGCTTATCATCTAAGCCGAAACGACTAATTAAGGCAGCCTTAGCAATATCACTCGATTCACTTTGCCGAATAATATGAACAATTTCATCAATATGGTCAAGGGCAATCTTCAAACCTTCTAGAATGTGTGCTCTTGCCTCAGCTTTAGCTAAGTCAAACTTAGTTCTGCGTGTAACAACGTCTTCTTGATGCTTCAAGTAGTATTGCAGCATCTCTTTAAGACTAAGGAAATGTGGCGCACCATCAACGATTGCAACCATGTTCATTCCAAAGTTAGCCTGCATTTGAGTTAGCTTAAATAAATTGTTCAAGATAACACTTGCACTAGCATCACGACGAACGTCGATTGTGATTCTCATCCCAGACTGGTCGGATTCATCACGAACACCGGTAATCCCATCTATTGTCTTAGAACGAGCTAGATCAGCAATTTTCTTAACCAATTCAGCCTTATTTACCAAGTAAGGAATTTCGGTTACAACAATTCGTTCACGACCACTTTTTTCAGTTTCAATTGTTGTATTTGCTCTAACAACAATGTTACCTCGTCCTGATTCATAGGCACGGTAAATTCCACCACGGCCCATAATGGTACCACCAGTTGGGAAATCTGGACCTGGAATTGCCTTCATCAGTTCTTTAGTTGAAACATCTGGATTATCCATCAGCATATGAATGCCTTGAATAACTTCGGCAAGATTATGTGGTGGAATGTTGGTTGTCATTCCGACAGCAATTCCACTGGTTCCGTTGACTAAGAGATTAGGAATTCTGGCTGGTAAAACAACCGGCTCGTTTTCTGAATCATCATAGTTACGTTGCCAATCAACCGTATTTTTGTTGATATCGCGCAACATTTCAACGGCAATTTTACTCATCCGCGCCTCGGTATAACGCATTGCGGCTGGTTCATCACCGTCGACAGAACCAAAGTTACCGTGGCCATCAACCAACATGTACCGGTAACTGAAGTCCTGAGCCATATGTGCCATAGCCAAGTAAATTGAGGAGTCTCCGTGTGGGTGGAACTTACCCATAACTTCTCCAACAATTCTGGCAGATTTCTTAAATGGTTTATCTGGTGTAACGCCCAGTTCGCTCATTCCATAGAGAATACGACGTTGAACCGGCTTCAAGCCATCGCGCACATCAGGCAAGGCCCGAGCCACAATAACTGACATCGCATAGTCCAAAAACGAACTGTTCATCACATTGGTCAAATCGACATTTCTAATTCTGTGATCTTGACTTTGATTGTCGTTATCCATTTAAACCTCCTAAGCATCCAAATTCTCAACATATTTAGCATTATTTTCAATAAAGCTTCGTCTTGGTGCAACTTCATTACCCATCAAAAGTTCAAAAACTTCATCAACGTTTTTGGCATATTCTGGGCTAACACGATCAAGGCGTCTATTTTCAGGATTCATTGTTGTATCCCACAGCTGTTCAGCATCCATTTCACCCAATCCCTTGTACCGTTGAACGATTGGTTTTGGACTAGGTTGCAAACTACCCAAGTAGTCGTGCAACTCTTCATCAGTATCAAGATACTTAATCACCTTACCCTGACGAACTTGATATAGAGGCGGACGTGCAATATAAACATAGCCCTTATCAATCATTGGACGCATGTAGTTGTAAAACAGTGTTAACAATAGGGTTCTAATGTGTGCACCATCGACATCGGCATCCGTCATGATGATTAACTTGTGATAACGAGCCTTTGAAACGTCAAAATCGGCACCAAAACCTGTTCCTAAAGCGGTAAACAGTGACCGAATTTCTTCGTTAGCCAAAATTCGGTCCATTGAAGCTTTTTCAACGTTTAATATTTTTCCTCGAATTGGCAAAATAGCTTGTGTTAAACGAGAACGACCTTGCTTTGCAGAACCACCGGCTGAGTTACCCTCAACAATAAATAATTCTGAAATACTTGGATCGTTACTAGTGTTATCTGCTAACTTACCAGGTAAATTGGCAATTTCCAGTCCAGATTTCTTTCTCGTAACTTCACGTGCCCTTTTGGCAGCAGTTCTGGCTCTTTCAGCTAATTGCGCTTTTTCAACAATCTTGCGTCCTACCTGCGGATTTTCCATCAAAAACGAGGTGAATGTTTCTGAAAAAGCACGGTCTACAGCTGTTCTAGCATCAGAGTTACCAAGTTTAGTCTTGGTTTGCCCCTCAAATTGCGGATTAGGGTGCTTAACTGAAACAATTGCTGTCATTCCTTCACGAATGTCCTCACCTGACAAGTTATCATCATTATCTTTTAACAACTTAGTCTTGTGCGCGTAGTCATTAACTACACGGGTTAAAGCAGTCTTAAAGCCCGCTTCATGCATCCCACCTTCATAGGTGTGAATGTTGTTAGCAAAGGTCATTAAGGTTGTTTTATAGCCTTGTGTATATTGCAACGAAACTTCGACGTTAATGTCATTAAAGTCGCCTTCAACATATATCGGTTTATCAAACAAAACCTCTGTGTCGCGATTCAAAAATGAAACATATTCTTGAATACCACCTTCATAGTGATAAACATCTGTTTCTGCACTGTCCTTACGCTTATCCGTAAAGGTTAATTTTAGACCCTTGTTTAAAAAGGCAAGTTCACGAATTCTATTCTTTAAGATTTGATCATCAAAAGACGTGGTTTCAGTGAAAATATCAGGATCTGGATAAAAATGAACAATTGTACCATGCTCTGAAAGTGGGACCGAACCAGTCATTTTCATTTCATGGTCTACGCGTCCATGATCAAAGTCGATATAGTACTTTTTGCCATCACGCATTGTTGTAACATCCAGCTTTGTAGATAAAGCGTTAACTACTGAAGCACCAACACCGTGCAAACCACCAGAAACCTTATATCCGCCACCGCCGAATTTACCACCGGCATGAAGAACTGTAAAAACAGTTTCAAGCGCAGGACGACCAGTCTTCTTTTCAATATCGACTGGAATACCACGTCCGTCATCTTGAACGGTAACACTACCATCTTCGTTGATGGTAACTTCGATTTTAGTCGCAAAACCTGCTAAGCTTTCATCGATTCCGTTATCAATTATTTCCCAAACTAAGTGATGAAGGCCTTGAGAGCTAGTTGAGCCAATATACATACCGGGCCGCTTACGAACAGCTTCAAGTCCACCTAAGACCTGAATCTGACTGGCATTATACTTATCGGCTTCTTTTTCATATTTTTTTATTTGATTGAGGTCTTCGTTATTCTTGTCTGCCATTCATTTTCCCCTCTTCTAAATAAATCTTTCCAGATTTAATTCGGTATACCTTCGGCTTCTTGATTATTTCCCAGGAAATACCCTCAAGATCTGTTGTTGTAATAAAAGTTTGTGTCTTACCATGAATATAGTTAAGTAAGGCACTTTGGCGGCTATGATCGAGTTCGCTCATTACATCGTCAAGTAAAAGTAATGGATATTCACTAGTCAGATGGTGAACTAGCTGGATTTCAGCGAGTTTAACACTCAAAGCAATTGTACGCTGCTGTCCTTGAGACCCATATAAATGTGCATCCTTACCATCCAATTCAAATTCGATGTCATCCCGATGCGGGCCACTTAAGGTTGTCTTCTTAAGCAGCTCCATTTGCTTGTTTTTCTGAAAACTAGCAAGCAATTTTTGATAAACAATTTCTACATCATCGTCTTCTGTTATATCCCTAACTGAAGGTCGATAATTAATCTTAAGTTTTTCATTGCTAGAACTAATGCTCGTGTAGGCGTTTTGCGCGTAGTGATCTAAGAACTTCAAAAATTTGAATCTGCGCACAATCACTTCTGCTGCAACTCCTGCAAGTTGATCTGACAAAACATCCAAAAACAAGGTGTCATGCGCAGCCCCACTTGCTAACTGCTTCAAATAATTGTTTTTTTGCTGTAAGACTTGCTTATATTTACCAGCAAAATACAAATATTCCGCATTAATCTGACCGAATTCTTGATCCATAAACCGGCGCCTTAACGAAGGCGCACCTTTGATTAAATCAAGATCTTCTGGTGAAAACAAAATGGCGTTTAGTTGTCCGACATATTTGGATAACTTAGCCTGTTCCACTCGATTAATCCAGACTTTTTTACCTTTTTTGCTTAGTAAAACACGCAACGAGACATCAACCTGGCTCTTGTATACATGACCAGAAATATTTGCAAAATCTTTGCCAAAAGCAATCAACTCTTTATCACTACTCGTCCTATGGGATCGTGTTAATGCTAAAAAATAGATTGCTTCAAGTAGATTAGTTTTTCCTTGTGCATTTTGCCCAATAAAAATATTGACATTAGGATCAAAATCAACATCGAGCTGTTCTAAATTGCGATAATTTTGCGCAATAAAATGCTTGAGATACATTAAAATTACCGAAACTGATATGTTTCGTGGTCAACCTCAATCTGATCGCCGGGTCTAATTTTTTTACCACGTCGATTTTCTTTTTCCCCGTTAAATAACACAGGATTATCTTGCAGATACCATTTGGCCTGACCACCAGAGGAAATAATGCTTTCCTCCTTCAAAAATTGACTAAGAGTGACATACTCACCCTTTACCTTAAATTCCTTGATAATATCCACCTTCATCACTTTAATTACTATAGTTAGTATAGGCTTTTGGGGCCCAAAACACAACTTTAAACGCAATATAACGCCCTAGAAACGTTTTTTTCTCAAATAAACACATCACGGCAGTTGACACCAAAAATAAAAGAACAGCCTTTTTGGCTTGTTTTTGAAAAAATGAGCAAAGAAAAAGCCATCGACCGATGACTTTTTCTTTTTATTTAGTCTAAATAACTTCTTAGAAAGTTCTAACTGGTGTAATCAGTTGGACAAAATCAATTTCGTCCTTATCTGGGTTAACAGTAAACGGACGTAATGGTTGGGTGAAGTCCATTACTACTGCATCAGTAACAGATGCACGCAAAGCGTCACGTAAATAGTCTGGGTTGAAGGAGATCTTTAAGTTATTACCTTCAAGCTTTTTGAAGCTAACATCTTCTTCAACGTTACCAATTTCAGCGGATTCACCTGACAATTTGGCAGTTTGGTTTTCGGTATCTAGGGTCAAATCAACCACGTTATTCCGACCAGCATGTGTCAGCAAACTTGCTCGATCAAGCGCACTGGATAATTCAGCCAAATCAAATTCAACTGTTGTTGTACTCTCGGTTGGAATTAAGCGTTCAGTGTCAGGATAGCTGCCCTCAAGTAAGCGTGAATAGAATAAAATGTTGCCAATTTCAAACAGTACTTGATTTTCACCAGGACAAACTTTAATTTCTGGATCTGTTTCGCCAATAATACGAGCTAGTTCTAGCAAACTTTTTCCTGGAATAATCAAATCTGTCTTAACTTGCGGACCGTTTTCCAAAGTTAAGGCACGACTCGAGAGACGGTGCGAATCAGTTGCAACAGCATGAATTTTATCAGAACTAAAGTTGAAATGAACTCCAGTTAAGACGAGACGACTTTCTTGAGTAGCAACAGCAAACTGAGTTTCATTAATAATTTCGCGGAATGTTTTTCCAGAAATGACAAAAGAGGACTCGTCAGCAATTTCCGGTAATCTTGGATAGTTGTTTGCATCAAGACCGTTAATTATGAATTCACTATTTTCAGAAATAATTTGAGTTTGGAAACTTTCTTTTACTTCTAAAGAAAATTCCTTACCAGGTAAGCGTCTAATAATTTCGCTGAAGAAACGGGCAGGTAAAACCACTGATCCAGTAGTTTCAACTGTTAAATCTTCACTAACAGGAATATGAATTTCAATTGAAATATCAGTATCGCTACCAGTTAGGATTAATTCATCTTCAGTTAGGTTAAGTTTAATTCCGCTTAATATTGGAATTGTTGCACGTGAAGAAATAGCATGCATTACATTGTTTAGATTGTCGACAAAGAGATTGCGGTTTACGGTAAATTTCATTTGTTACCTCCTGAGTTCGTGTCTGTTTTATTTATATTAATTATATATTTAATTAAGTAGTATTAGTAGGTCCTGTGTTTTCTGTTGAAAAACATTAACAGCCCTAAAATAACGTAATCGTGACGGTTAAGAAAATGTGTACAAAAGCAAAAGTTTTCCACATTTCACTATTGAATTAGTGGTCAAGCATTTGCTTCAAATCGAACACTGCAGTCTTAATATCAGAATCAGTTTTAATTTCGCGACTAATCTTTTCGCAGGCATGCATCACAGTCGTATGATCTTTGCCACCAAATTCTTGACCTATTTTAGGTAGACTTGAATCGGTTAGCTCTCGCGAAAGGTACATTGCGATTTGGCGCGGTACCACTATTTGGCGGACCCGCTTTTTGCCTTTCAACTCATAAGTTGAGGTTTGGAAATAATTGGCAACAACTTCCTGAATTTTAGAAATTTGCAATCCCTGATTCTTTTGAACTAACTTCAAATCGGCTAAAGCTTCTCGTGCTAAGTTTACATTGATGTCTTCATGTTCAATCGTTGCGTGTGCCTGGACTTTAACTAGAGCTCCTTCGAGTTCTCTAATGTTGGTGTCAACCTGAGAGGCAATATAGTCAAGTGTACTGTCATCGATTGTCAGATTTTCGGCTTCAGCTTTTTTGCGTAAAATTGCAATTCGCGTCTCCAGATCAGGTGGCGTAATTTCAACTTGTAAGCCCCAAGTAAACCGTGAAACCAGCCTTTCTGATAAATCAGGAATTTCGGTTGGTAACCGGTCACTAGTCATGACAATTTGCTTTTGATCATTATATAAGGTTTCAAATGTATGGAAGAATTCTTCCTGAATACCTTCTTTTTTAGCAAAAAACTGAATATCATCAACTAGCAATAAGTCGCAGGTTCGATATTTCTCACGAAATTGATCTTGCGTCTTATTTTTGATTGAATTAATGAAATCGTTGACGAAGGTTTCACTTTGAATATAAACGACTTTCGCATTTGGTCGCTCAGCTAACATTTGATGACCAATCGCTTGCATCAAGTGCGTTTTACCAAGACCAACGCCACCAAAGATAAATAGAGGATTGTAAAAACTACCTGGACTATCGGCAACTGCTAAGGCAGCACCGGCAGCCAACTTGTTTCCTTCACCTTGAACAAAATTATCAAAAGTATATTTGTCGTTTAGCTTAAGGTTACGGACAAATGTATTATCGCTTGAGGGTTGAATTCTATCTTGCGTAATTTGTGCTTGAGGCTTAGGGTTTACTATCCGTTCGCTACTAGTGTCGCCTTCAATTTGAAAAACGGGAATTACCTCAATATTAGCGTACCCGTACGCAGATTGAATTAACTCTGATGCTAGATTTTTTTCCCAATAACCCTTGGTTACCGGATTTTGGACGGCAATTTTTAATTCATGAGTATTTTTGTCATAAGAAATAGGCTTAGTATTTTTAAACCAAGCATTGTATGCGACCTCGTTAAAGCGTGCACGCATTTCTTTATTAAAATGTTGCCAAAATTTATTGATGTCAAACAAAATAAGTCCCCCTGATAACGTTAAGCAAAACCTATTTTACCATCTAATAAAAATGTTTTCCACAAGTGAATAATAATAATCCAAAAGTCACAAGCTGTGGATTATTTTTTAATTAAAATACACAAATTTTAGATGATGGATGCCAAAATTTTAGTAATATACAACAAATTATGTGGATATTTTTTATTGTAGTAGCAGATAATCAAGCGATTTTAGTGGCGAAATATCCACATGCTGTGAATAAGTTTTTAAACAGGTTGGGGACTGTGCATAAAGCTGTGCAAAGTTCTGTGATTGTCTTTCTGTGGATAAAAAATACAACAAAATTTTAAACAGGTAAAGTTCGTGTTATGAGAAAACTTTACCTCTGAGCAGTGAAACATTTTTGCTTTTGTAATGACATATTATTTGCAGAAAAAAGTGCGTATAAAAAGAGCATCCCAAATGAGAGTGAAATTGACTTAGGATGCTGCAAAAATATAATTTTGGAATTTGGCTGATTGCTGATTAATCATTATTAGGTTTCTTTGACTTAAATGCAATTATTGAGCGAATGGTTTTAAGCGCGGAGCATTAAATATTTCTAGTCATTTTATCTTTGTCTTGGTATGCTGTTTCTTAAGTAAGTCGACCTATATAAAAGGAGGATTTTTTTATGAACGATAAAGATTATTTAAAAATGGCATTACAAGATGATGGTAACTTGAAGATTATTCTAAAAGGATATGTAGAAACAGCTGATACTGAAAAAGTGGGAGTGGTCGGCGTGGTTTATATTACTGATGATCCTAAAAAAGCTAAGCAAAAGTATTATGAACTTAATGCCACTAATGATGATGAAGCCTATTACATGGTATATAGTTGCCCATTGGATACTTTTCTACCGTCTCTTGGACACTACCCATCACTTGAAATTTCAAAAGAAGATTTAGTGTAAATTTTCCTAAGGTAAGTTAGGTTTAGAACAACTAATAAAGGATAGAAGCAAATAATTTAAGTTTTTAGATATTTTTACTTTAATCATGGTATTCTAGTATTTGAATTTTGTAATTAACACATATTGGAGTCTAGTTTATAGAAGAGATACCAGATAAGGTTTAGGAAATGATTTAATCACGAAGCATCCATATTGTTCTTTCTATCCTTTTTATCTTGTTTGCGGCAATAATTTGGTTTCGAAAGACTGATGGATCAGGACTTGCTTTGGGCAGCTTTAGCATGTTTCTTTGCATTTGTGTTAATTATCGAGATGATTATTTTTGCTATAGCGCGTAAATCAAGAAAATAAGATTTTTAATCTGAATAAATAAAATACTTGAGCTATTTATAAGAGATTTGTCGCTATCAGCTTAAACTAAGTAGCAAATTATCCCTAAATTGGTAATTTACGACATCTTTTTTAGTTTTTCCTTGGTTTTTTACTTTAATCATGGTATTCTAGATACTAAATTGTGCAGTTAGCATATTAAAAATGGAGGTGTAGTTTAATGACAACTAAAAGAACTTACCAACCTAAAAAGCGTCACCGTTCACGCGTTCATGGCTTTATGAAGCGTATGAGCACATCAAACGGCCGTAAGGTTTTGGCTAGACGCCGTGCAAAGGGTAGAAAAGTCTTATCTGCTTAAACCACTGAAATCCCAGTGGTTTTTTTAATATCAAAGAGTGGAATGAAGCGTTTTGAGAAAGTCTTATCGAGTTAAAACAGAAAATGATTTTCAACGAGTTTTTAAATCTGGTAATTCAGTAGCAAATCGGGCCTTTGTTATCTATAAAATAGAGAAGCCAGAAAATGCTCACTTTCGGGTAGGCATTTCTGTCGGTAAAAAGGTCGGTCATACGGCTGTAGTCCGGAATCGACTCAAGCGCTATATTCGCGCCGTGCTTACTGAAAACAAAGCAAGAATTGAACCGCAAATCGATTTTTTAGTGATTGCGCGCCCGTATGTCCGTGATTTTAGTATGACTGAAATTCGGAAGAACCTGCTTCATGCACTCATTTTGGCTAATATCATAGAAGAGATACCAGATAAAGTTGAGGAAGATTAGAGTGAAAGACATTTTAACTAAAAAGAATGTCAAGCGAATACTTATTGTACTTACAGTAATGATGGTCGCTGTCGTCTTAACAGGCTGTGCGACAAGTAACAAGCCTGCACCTATTTCGCATACTAGCGGCAACTGGTGGAATCGTTGGGTTATTTACTACATGTCAACGTTTTTACTATGGCTTGCTAAGATTATTGGCAATAATTATGGTTGGGCAATTATTATCTTTACCATTATTGTACGTATAATTGTGTACCCACTAAGTGCTATTTCAATTAAGAGTACAACTAAGATGCAAGGTATTCAGCCAGAAATTGATGCATTGCGCAAAAAATATCCTGGTAACGATACTGAATCGAGAACTTTGCTTTCACAAGAAACCAACAAGCTTTATAAAGAAGCAGGAATTAATCCTTATGCTGGTTGCTTGCCACTACTAATTCAAATGCCGGTTATGCTTGCATTGTATGGAGCGATTGCGCAAACGCCACAATTGATGACTGGTCACTTTATGTGGATGGACTTAGGTAAACCGGATCAATATTTTATTATGCCGATTTTATCGATGGTTCTAACTTTTTTGTCGACATATATCAGTCAATTATCAACTCCGAAGGAGTCACAAAACTTCTCGTCGAAGATTATGACTTATGGTATGGCAATTATGGTTGGTGTGATGGGAATCTACTTCCAATCAGCAATTGTTTTATACTGGGTAGTTTCTAACCTCTTCCAAGTAGTACAAACGTTTATTTTACAAAACCCAATTAAATATCGTCGTGAGCAGGAAGCAAAAGCTGAAGCTGAACGCGAGCGTAAGCGTAAACTGCGTAAGACATATAAACGGTTAAAGCGTAATAAAAAGTAAATATTCAATCTAAAGTGATTTAGATAAAGTAGTCAAAGTGCTTTATACATCATGGTTTATTCATGGTGTTATAATGCGCTTTTTTTATTGAAAAGGGGAAAATATCATGGCGCAAACTTTAACAGAATTTGATACGATTGCAGCGATTTCAACTCCAATTGGTGAGGGTGGAATTTCGATTGTTAGAATGTCTGGTGAAGATGCAGTTAAAATTGCCAATCAAGTATTTAAGGGCGGCAATTTGACTAAAGCGGCAAGTCATACCATTCATTATGGACACATCATTGATCCCGCAAATAAAGAAGTTATTGATGAAGTAATGGTTTCAGTTATGCTCGCACCTAAAACTTTTACACGTGAAAACATAGTTGAGATCAACTGTCATGGTGGTATTGTCGTTACCAATCGGATTTTGCAGTTACTATTAAAAACTGGTGCACGAATGGCTGATCCTGGTGAATTTACCAAGCGTGCATTTGTTAATGGGCGAATTGATTTAACCCAAGCTGAAAGTGTCATGGATGTTGTCAGAGCTAAGACAGACCGAGCACGCCAAGTTGCGGAAAAACAGCTTGAAGGTGGATTGTTAGAAAAAATCCAGGGGATGCGCCAAGAAATTTTAAACGTCTTAGCAAACGTTGAGGTTAACATTGATTACCCTGAATATGATGCCGATACTGTAACGGCTAAGCAAATGATTGCAACGTCAAAGACTGTCATATCAGAAATAGATGACCTGCTTAAAACTGCTGCAGAAGGAACGGCGTTACGTAACGGCTTAGCGACTGCAATTATTGGTCAGCCTAATGTCGGTAAGTCTTCTTTGCTCAATTATCTAACTAAGAGCGATACAGCTATTGTAACGGATGTGGCGGGAACGACTCGTGATACTCTAGAAGAATATGTTTCAGTGGAAGGAGTGCCGCTGAAATTGATCGATACAGCTGGTATTCGTGATACCGATAATAAAGTTGAAAAAATTGGTGTTGAACGTTCAAGAAAAGCACTAGCTAAGGCAGATTTGGTATTACTATTATTCGATTCAAGTAAGCCTCTAACTGCTGAAGATCATGCTTTGATTGATGCAACTAATGATAAGAAGCGAATTGTCCTTTTGAATAAAACCGATTTAGGCCAAAAGGTAACGGTAGAAGAAATTAAGCAATTGACTGGTAGTAAAGTAATTGCGATTTCAGTTCTACAGCAAAAGAATCTGGATCAATTGAAGCAAGCAATTAAAGAGCTCTTTTTCAATGGAATTGAAAATTCAAATGACCAAGTATTGGTTACTAATCAGCGTCAGTCAGGATTACTGGAAAAAGCCAAAACGCAACTCAATGAAGTAATTAAGGCACTAGAAATTGATGTTCCAATTGATATTGCACAAATAGATTTTAATGGTGCTTGGGATACTTTAGGTGAAATTACTGGAGAGAGCAGCCCTGATGAGCTGGTAAACCAGTTATTTAGTCAATTTTGTTTAGGAAAATAGGTGTAAAAATGATTAAAAGCTATGATTCGAATGCTTACGATGTAATTGTTGTTGGTGCAGGTCATGCCGGCTGTGAAGCTGCATTGGCAAGCGCTAGAATGGGCCAAAAAACATTACTATTAACAATCAGCTTAGATATGGTGGCTTTTATGCCATGTAATCCATCTGTTGGTGGTCCTGCAAAAGGAACCGTTGTGCGTGAAATTGACGCACTTGGCGGCCAAATGGGTAAAAATATCGATGCTACTTATATTCAGATGAGAATGCTAAATACCGGTAAGGGGCCTGCAGTTCAGGCGTTACGTGCGCAAGCTGACAAGTGGCAATATCATGAACAGATGAAGCGTGTAATTGAAAAAACACCTAATTTAACCTTGCGTCAGGCAACAGTTGATGAGTTATTGGTTGAAGATGGTGTCTGCCAAGGGGTAGTAACCAATACCGGTGCTAGATATCATGCCAAAAGTGTGGTTCTAACAACTGGAACATCAGCACGTGGACGAATTTATATTGGTGAATTAAATTATTCTTCTGGCCCTAACAACACCATTCCAGCGATTAAATTATCTGAAAATTTGGAAAAATTGGGTTTCAAGTTACGCCGTTTTAAGACTGGTACTCCCCCTAGAGTAAATAGTAATACAATTGATTATTCTAAGACCGAAGAAGAGCCGGGAGATCAGGTTCCGCGTCATTTTTCATATGAAAGTAAGGATGAAGATTACCTCAAAGATCAGGTATCCTGCTGGATGACCTATACCAACCGCTACACGCACAAAATTATTAATGATAATCTGACTCGCTCGCCAATGTTTACCGGTGAAATCAAGGGTGTGGGGCCACGTTACTGTCCGTCGATTGAAACCAAAGTGGTTCGCTTTGCTGATAAGCCGCGTCATCAAATCTTTTTAGAGCCAGAAGGAAAGAACACAGAAGAAGTCTATGTTGGTGATTTTTCAACTTCAATGCCAGAAGAAATTCAACTTGAGATGTTACACACTGTAGCTGGACTTGAAGACGCTGAAATGATGCGCCCAGGCTATGCAATTGAATATGATGTAATTGACCCATGGCAACTGAAGCACACACTAGAAACTAAAAATATCAAGAATCTCTTTACAGCTGGACAAATGAACGGTACCTCTGGTTATGAAGAAGCAGCTGGTCAGGGACTTATTGCTGGAATCAATGCTGCTTTACGAGCATCTGGCCAGTCTGGTTTTACCTTAGGCAGGGATGAAGCATATATTGGTGTTTTAATCGATGATTTAGTTACAAAAGGAACTGAGGAACCATACAGACTATTAACTTCTCGAGCTGAATATCGTTTGATTTTGCGTCATGATAACGCTGATTTGCGCCTAACTGATTACGGGTATCAATTAGGATTAATTTCTGAAGAACGATACTCCAAGTTTTTAGCTAAAAAGGAGCAGATTATTCAAGCGGAGCATGCGGTTAAATCAATAACCGTTCATCCAAATGAAGAAGTGCAAAATTATCTTGCAAGTATTGGCGAGGAAAAATTAAAGGCTGGAGTCAAAGCCGATGTCTTTTTACGAAGACCGAAAGTTAAGATTGACGACATTGAAAAATTGACTCATGAGCACATTTCCAATGAGCGCTACGTCAAGGAACAAATTGAAATTAATGTTAAATACGAAGGCTACATTAAAAAGGAACAGCAGCAAATTAACCGATTACACCGGCAAGAAGCTAAGAAGATTCCGGTTGATATTGACTATCAGGCAATCGAAGGTTTAGCGACGGAAGCACGAGAAAAGTTTGAGAAAATTCGACCAGAGACTCTCGCACAAGCTGAGCGAATTTCAGGTGTCAACCCAGCTGATCTTGCCATTTTAAGCGTTTACGTGCAAAACGGTCGCTATTCAAAAATTAAATAGTAATTTTTGTAAAAAAATTCAAAAAACAAAAATATTTTTTCGAAAGAGAATAAATCAAAAAAATTCACAAAAAATGGTCGAATGATCAGATAATCACAAATTTAATTATTGCTGTTATCTTAAAACAACAATTTACAGTGACATCTTTGTGAAATTAATATTTTTGCACAGCGCTTACATCTCAATTACCACGTTGGTTTTACTCACTTGAAATTGTGAAATTATATGTTTTAATACAGTATGTAAGTAAATGTATTTAAGGAGATGCACTTTAAAAATGGCAAAAATTAATGGCGCAAATGCTATGCTCCAAGTTTTATTGGACTGGCATATTGATCATATCTATGGTTTCCCAGGTGGTTCATTCGACTCAACTATGAATGCTATCCACGACTTTAAGGGAAAATTAAAGTATATTGAAGTACGGCACGAAGAAGCTGGTGCTTTAGCTGCTGCAGCTGAATATAAATTCACTGGTCAAGCTGGTGTATGTTTTGGTTCAGCCGGCCCTGGTGCCGTTCACTTAATGAATGGTTTATACGACGCTAAGTACGACAAGGTTCCAATGGTAGCTATTATTGCTAACGTTCCTACTAGTCGTCAAGACATGGACTTCTTCCAAGCTTTCGATGAAAAGCCTTGGTTTGATCCCGTTGCAGTTTGGAACCACCAAATTAAACGCGCAGATCAAATTCCATCAATGATGGATGAAGCTCTTCGTCAAGCTTATGCTAAGAAGGGTCCAGCTGTATTAATCCTTCCTAAAGACTTTGGTTGGGAAAAGATTAACGATAACTTCCGTGTAACTTACAATTCATTGCAAGCTATCCCTAACTACGCAGCTCCTAAGAAAGAAGAAATCGACGCAGCTGTTAAGATTCTTGAAGAAGCTAAAAACCCAGTTGTTTACTTCGGTTTAGGTATGAAGGGTCACGGCGACGTTTTAGAGAAGTTCGCTGAAAAATTCAAGACTCCTTTGATGTCTTCAGTTATGGCTAAGGGCGTTGTTGAAGACAGATGCCCAGCATACATGGGTTCAATTGGTCGTGTTGCTCCTAAGCCAAGTGACGACATTCAAACACACGCAGATGCTGTTATTTGGGTAGGTAACGACTCACCATTCTCAGTATTCTTCTTTGATCCAAAGGCTAAGGTTGTTCAAATTGATGTTGACTCAGAAAAATTGGGTAAGCGTCACGCAGTAGATGTTCCAATTTTGGCTGACGGTGCTAAGACTTTGCAAGCTATGATTGATGCTGGTGAAGCTCGCGAAGAATCACCACTTTACAAGGCTGCAATTGCTGACCGTAAGAACTGGGAAGACTGGGAGCACAGCTTTGATGATTCAGACGAAATGCCAGTTCGTCGTGAACCAATCTTTGACATCATCAACAAATATGCTGACGACAATGCACAATTCGCTATTGATGTTGGTAACATCAACATTGACTTCCAACGTTTGGTAAACTTGCACGATGAACAAACTTGGGCAACCTCAGGTTTGTACGCAACTATGGGCTTTGGCTCTCCAGCTGCAATCGCTGCTGCAACTGTTCACCCAGAACGCGAAGTTTGGAACTTAGGCGGTGACGGTGGCTTTGCAATGATGAGTCAAGAATTATTGACTGAAGCTCGTTACAACATGCACATCTTAAATGTTGTCTTCACTAACGACACTTTGGGATACATCGAAGCTGAACAAGAAGATGAATCACACCAACCATTATCTGGTGTTATCTTACCAAACAACGATTGGGCATTAGTTGCTGAAGGTATGAACGTTAAGGGTGTAACTGTACGTACTAAGAAGGAATTCGAAGACGCAGTTAAGGAATTCAAGCAAATGGATGGACCAATGTTAATTGACATTAAGTTCACTCATGACATGCCTTACTCAACTGAATTGAACACACTTGACGATCCTGAATTCGTTAAGAAGTATCAAGCAGAAGCATTGAAGCCATTTAGTTACTTTGCTGACAAGTATGGTTTGGTTGAAGATGCTGCTTCAGGCGCTTCCGAAGCTGAAGAGGAAGAACCTGAACCAGAAGAAGAACCTGATACAACTTCAGGTGCTTCAGCACACTAATATTTAATATTAGAACTCAAAAAAGCGAGACTCTTGAAAGTTTCGCTTTTTTGCTTTCATACAAGTATAATAATAGAGTATGAACTTGAACGATGGAGGAATATATATGCAACAGTTCGGGATTATTGGTTTATCCGTCATGGGTAAAAACCTAGCTTTAAATGTTAGAAATAGTGGCTTCTCCGTTTCAGGCTTTAGTATCGATAAAAAAGAAGTTGATGCTTTTGCAGAATATCAGGATGATAAGCTAAAACCAACTTATTCTTGGGAAGAATTTGTTAATTCACTTGAAAAACCACGCAAAATTTTGATTCAAATTATGGCTGGTAAGCCAGTAGATGAAACATTGCACAAGTTGTTACCTTTGCTTGATAAAGGCGACATTTTACTTGATGGTGGTAATTCAAACTTCCACGATACTAATCGTCGTTTCCATGAAATGGAAGAACACGGGATTCACTTTATTGGCATGGGTGTTTCCGGTGGTGAAGAAGGTGCTTTAAATGGCCCTGCTTTAATGCCTGGCGGCGACGAAGAAGCATACAAGGAAGTTGCACCAATCTTAGAAGCAATCGCTGCTAAGAACGATGATGGTCATCCTTGTGTCAGCTTTATTGGACCTGAGGGTAGTGGACACTATGTCAAAATGGTTCATAACGGTATTGAATATGGAATTATGCAAGAATTCTCTGAAGTTTATGATATCTTGCGTAAGGTTGCCGGAAAAACTAACGATGAAATGTCAGAAATTTTTGCCGATTGGAATCAGGGGCTAGTTCAAGCATACCTGAGTGAAATCACCTCAGAAGTTTTGAAACAAGAAGACGATTTGACTCCAGATCATGTCATTGACCATATCTTGAACGTTGCTTCATACAAGGGTACAGGTAACTGGATGCTTGAAGACGGTGTACACTTGGGTGTGCCAATTAGTGTGATTGCAGAAGCTGTTATCAGTAGATTTATGTCTAAGGCAACAACGCGTGAAGGCAAGGAAATTAAGTGGGAAGGCGAAGTTCCTGAAGACTTAATTGATAATCTTGGAAAAGCTTTGCAGTTGAGTCAAGCCGTTGCCTATGCTCAAGGTTTCCAGCAATTAAAGATGGCAGCTGATGCGTATAATTGGGAGTTGCGTTATCCAGCTATTGCCCAATCTTGGGAAGCTGGCTGTATCATTCGTTCATCTATGCTAAAGGATATTGAAAAAGCTTTTGCCGAAGGTAAGCAACTTGATAATATGTTCCAAGATCCTTACTTTAAAGATTTAATGGAGAAAAATTTACCTGCATTGCGTAAGGTACTTGAATTAGCAACTAAGGCTGGCATTCCTACACCAACTTTAAGTGCGTCCCTTAATTATTTAGAATCCATTTTTAACCCAAGTCTTCCAGCTAACCTGATTCAAGGACAGCGAGATTACTTTGGTGCTCACACTTATTTCAGAAATGATCGTGACGGTGTATATCACACTGAGTGGTATGAAGAAAAATAAGCTGTGTTACATGTGTAACAAAAAAAGACCAGTTAAGTTTCTACTTTAACTGGTTTTTTGCTAGGAAAAATATATAATAATCATCTTTTATAAATTCTAGAATACTGTAAAGAAAAAAGCCACTTCATTATGATGTGGCTTTTTGGCTAGTCTAATTGAGCTACATGTTTGTAATCAAGAAAAAGATGACAAATACTACTAACAGCACGTACATCATCGGTGAGACCTTTTTAGCTTGCTTAGAGGCAATCATGGTGATTGGGTATGCAATCATTCCAAGTGCTAAACCGTCTGAAATGCTGTAGGTAAGTGGCATGCCAATAACTGTTAAAAATGCAGGAAAAGCAATTTCAAACTTATCCCAGTTAATTTTCTTAAGGTTACCAGCCATTAAAACACCTACGATTATTAAGGCGGGTGCAGTAACAGTAGTTGGAATAACTGCCAGTAATGGGCTAAAAATCATTGAGATTAAGAAGAAAATGCCAACAAAAACTGCGGTTAATCCTGTTCGTCCACCCATTGCAATACCGGCACTGGATTCAACTGATGTGCCAAGAGGAGCTGTTCCCAAAACAGCCCCTTCAACCATTGCTAGGGAGTCAGAAACGAAGGCTTTACCAATACGTGGAATTTTGCCATCTTGATCGACCATTCCAGCTTGTTCAGTCATACCGATCAAGGTACCTGCAGTATCAAAGAAAGTAACTAGTAAAAATGTTAGGACGACCATGAACAGCTGAGGTGTATTAATATCTTTTAGATGAAAAACAGCTTGACCAAAGGTTGGGGCAATGCTTGGAGCAGTTGAAATGATTGCTTTAGGCACCTCGACTTGACCAATAAGAATACCAAAGATTGCCGTCACAACCATCCCGATAAAAATTGAACCTGGAACATTCATTGCCATTAAGATGACAGTTAAGGTTAAACCAAAAAGTGTAATCCAGACAGCAGGTGAGTTAAATTTGCCCAAAGTTACTAAGCTGGAATCACTATTAACAATGAGCTTGCCGTTTTGTAAGCCAATGAAAGCAATGAATAAACCAATTCCGGCGGAAATAGCATACTTTAAGTCTTGTGGAATTGCATCGACTACTTTCTCACGTAGTTTTAAAACTGTGATTAAGATGAATAAGACAGATGCAACTAAGACAGCAGCTAATGCAGTTTGCCAGTTGATTTTCATTTCGCCACAAACATTGTAAGCGAAGAACGCAGCACTACCTAGTGTTGGCGCAAGGGCTATAGGGTAGTTAGCCACAAAGCCCATGATGAAGCAACCAATTGCAATTGAAACTGCGGTAACTGTGAAAGCAGCACCTTTATCAATCCCAGCTGCATGTAAAATATTAGGGTTAACAAAAAGGATGTAGGAGAGACTAACAAAAGTGGTTAAAGCAGCAATTAACTCACGTTTGATAGTGGTATGAGCATCGTTTAAATGAAAGACGTTATCTAGTGTCGTCATTTTTTCCTCCAAAAAAATATCTTATAAAAGAACCAATAAAACTAGTTTAGCATAAGCAAACGGGCTTGGAATATTATTTCCTGGGAAATGAAAAAGCAAGCCCTTTCAAGCTCGCTTTTAAAATTACCACATGCCGATAACTTTCATCCATCCTAGTCCGATTACACCATAAACTAAGATGTAGAAAATACCGAAAATAAAACTCATCTTCCACCATTCACTTTGTTTAACATAACCAGTTGAAGAAAGCACCGAAGATGCGGTACTAGAATAATGAGTAGTTGAACCCATGATTGCAGAAAACAGAGCTAAGAATTGTGCAGCCATAACTTTAGGTGCTCCAGCAGCAATTGCTACAGTTAAAAGTGGCAAGAACATTGCAGAGTTATGTGCTGTTGCACTGGCAAATAAGTAGTGGGTGTAGAACAATACAAGGGCTAAGATAATCAAAGTGATTAACCAGTTGCCGCCCTTCATGCTACTTGAAATAGTAGTTGAAAGCCAGCCGATGAAGCCAAACTGAGTTAATTTTTCAGCCATAAAAACCAGAATTGAAAGCCAGATTAGAATGTTCCAGGCACCAGTTTCACCCAAAATATCTTTAGGAGTAAGAACACCTGTAAGCAGAAGCAGCACAACAGAAATGAATGCAATCAAAGTTGCATCTATTCCAAGAGTACTCGAAAGCATCCAAAGTGCTAAGGTAATCACAAAAATAATCGCCATCATTTTTTCAGGTAATGTTGCTTTACCTAATTCCTCAAGTTGCTTATTTGCCCATTCCTTAGCATTAGGAGTTTCCTTTACTTCTGGTGGGTAGATCTTGTAAACAAAATATGGAATTACAAGCAGACAGATTGCAGCAGGCACAAGTGCAGCCATGAACCATTGCATCCAAGTGAGTGTAACGCCTGCTTTACCAGCAAGTGCTACAGCAATTAAGTTAGGTGCACAAGCTGTCATAAACAGAGATGAGGTGATAATGTTAACCTGAAATTCCGTGAAAATTAGATAGGCTCCCATTTTCTTTCTCGAGGGATCATTTGGCTTAGAGTCGTAAGTTTCAGCCAATGATTCAATTAAAGGATAAACCACACCACCAGCTCTGGCGCCATTGGAAGGCGTTGCGGGTGAAACAATTAAATCAATTGCACCGATTGCATAGCCAAGACCTAATGATTTTTGCCCAAACCATTTAATAAAATATAGTGAAATCCTGCGTCCTAAACCAGTTTTTACGATTCCACGTGAAATCATAAATGCCATTACAATTAACCAGGCCGAACTGTTAGCAAAAGCGTTAATAGCACCTTTTTCAATTAATTTACCATTAACTACTTTATCGGCCAATGGTACGAGACCAAGGCAGATTGTTAATGTAAAACCGATTAGTGTAACACCGCTAATTGCAATTGGTAATGTAATACAACCAACAATAGTGGCGATAAAGATTGCGAGCATGTGCCAGGCCTGGACGGTAACCCCAGCAGGTCTGATAGGTGCAGTAAACCAGAAAACTAATCCAAGTAAAACTGGAAAAATAAATTTTTTATAGTCTATTTTTTCTAGTGTCTTCATGACTCCTCTTTTCAAAAAGTTAAAAAAATAAGATGATTGTTTAACACATTCATCTTATCATAATTTATTTTAGAAGTTCAGCACCCATAGGAAAATGATGAATACTACAAAGAGCACCCACATCATAGGAGTAATTTCCTTACCACGTTTTGCTGCAAGCATACAGATTGGGTAAGTAATAAGGCCAAGAGCCAAGCCATCTGAAATTGAGTAGGTAAGTGGCATACCAGTTAAAATCAAGAATGCTGGCACAGCAATTTCCATTTTATCCCAATGAATGTGCGCTGTGTTTTGTGCCATTAGCACCCCAACGATTATTAAAGCAGGTGCCGTAACATGTGTAGTGAACAGGCCAAGCAATGGACTGAAAATCATTGAAATTAAGAAGAAAATAGCAACGAAAACTGCAGTTAAACCTGTACGTCCACCAACAGCAATACCTGCACTTGATTCAACAAACGCGCCAACTGGAGATGTACCCAAGACTGAGCCGACCATCATGGCAGTTGAGTCGGAAGCTAAGGCTTTACCTACGCGAGGCATTTTATTATCTTTCATAAAGCCAGCTTGTTGAGCTAAGCCAATTAAAGTTCCCGCTGTATCAAAGAAAGTAACAAGTAAAAAGGTTAGAACAACAACCCACATTTGCAGAGTATTGATATCTTTAACATGGAAAATTGCTTGACCAAAGGTTGGTGCGATACTAGGTGCAACTGAAATGATTTTGGTTGGTAGAGCAATTTGACCAGTAACAACACCAAAAAGTGCGGCCAAAATCATACCAATGAAAATCGCACCTGGGACATTCAAGATCATTAGAACAACGGTTACTAAAAGTCCAAAGATTGTAATCCAAACAGCCGGATCGTGAAGTGAGCCAAGGCCAACCAATGTAGATTTATTAGCAACAATAAGGCCACCGTCTTGCATTCCTAAGAATGCAATGAAAAGACCGATACCAGATGAAATGGCAAATTTCAAATCAGCTGGGATTGCGTTAATAATCTTTTCACGCAACTTGAACATAGTAATTAAAATAAAAATGATTGAGGCAACGAAAACGGCAGCTAATGCTGTTTCCCATGAAACATGCATACCTACACAAACTGTATAGGCAAAGAAAGCATTGATACCAAGTGCTGGTGCTTCACCAATGGGATAGTTAGCAACAATCCCCATTAAAGCTGTACCTAATGCACTTGCCAGTGCTGTTGCAGTAAAGACAGCACCTTTGTCCATTCCACTGGCACCCAAAACGCTTGGATTAACGAATAGGATGTAAGACATACTAATAAAAGTAGTCAGTCCAGCGAGAAACTCAACTTTAACACTGGTTTTATATTTATCGAGCTGAAAGTAGCTCTTAATAAAATTCATTTAATCTCTCCCACTATAATAATGTTCGTGTTTTATTTACATCTAACGACTATTTTAGTGTAGCATGCTGATATATAAAATCAAATGCGAATTATACAATGAAAAGCCTTACATCTGAGTGGGATTTAAGAATGAATAAGTTCTCTAACAGATTGACCGCAAGATGAAATAGTTTTTAAAATAAACTATCTTAGTAAGCTAATGAGTATAAGAAGGTTGGAGAAAAAATGGCTAAATTGTTGTTTTCAGATATTGATGGAACATTAATAAATACAGATTTAGAAATAACACCTAAAACAAGAGATGCGATTAGACGGCAAATCATTAATGGCAATGTTTTTATCCCAGTTTCTGCAAGAATGCCGCAAGCAGTGATGACTGCGGCTGGCCAGATAACTAAGAACTGTCCAATGATTGCATACAATGGCGCTTTAGTCTTAGATGAAATGGGAAGGCCAATATCTTCGCGCTTCATGAAAGCAGCCGAAGCAGCTGAGATTTGTTCATATATCGAAAAGAAAAATAATCAGACTACTTGGAATGTTTATAGTGGCTATGACTGGCTTTATTTCCCAGGAAATAATGTTGAATTGGTAAAAAAAGAGGAGCAGATTGTTCAAGTTAAAGCGACACCAAGCTCAATTGCTGAAGTTAAAAAACTTAAAGGTGTTCACAAGGTCCTTATTATGGGCAATCCAGAACAACTTGATCAAGAGCAAAAAGATCTGACTGTCGAATATCCAGACGTGGTCTTAGTTAAATCGGCTCCCAATTTATTAGAAATAGTTGTTAATGGTGTATCTAAAGGCGAGGGAATTAAAGAACTGGCAGAAGAATTTAATGTGAAGCTGACTGATTGTTGGGCATTTGGTGACAACTACAATGATGTTTCAATGCTAAAAACAGTTGGGCATCCATTTTTGATGGGTAACGCTCCAGCAGAATTGAAAAAGCAATTTGTAAATGTGACAGCTGATAACAACCATGATGGCATTGCGCAAGTTCTTGAGGAGCTTAGCTAATTACTTTTTAAGAAGTGGGGACTGTGCTTTATCCCCAAACCACTTATGATTAATTCTGTCTAAGGTTCCATTTTTAGCAAGAATATCTAATCCCTGGTTGATTTTTCGCTGTAAAGTTATATCACTTTTGCGCATACCAACGCCAAATTGTTCCTTTGGAAAAGAACTATCAATTTCAGTGAATCGTTCAGGATGCTTTTGACGCGAAATATAGTAATTGGCATAGGAACTATCAATTAACAAGCCATCAATTCGACCTGCGTTTAAGTCGATAAAGGCGTTAGTAAAGGAATCGTAGAGAATTGGATAGTGGTCTTTAATTCGGTTAGCAAGTACCTTTGGATAATCCATGACGTCATTGTAACCTGATGAACCAGATTGGGCGCCTAGTGCTTTATTTTGCATATCTTTAACACTGTTAATATGATTTTTCTTCAGTGCAACTATGACCTGTGTTGTATCCAAATAGGTTTTACTAAAGTTGACTTTTGCCTCTCTAGCAGGAGTTTTACTAAAACCATTCCAAATTACATCAATTGTTCCATTTCTTAATTCAGTTGTATTCATTGACCAATCAATTGTTTGGAAGCTGACCTTGATGCCGTATAATTTGAAAACTGCATTTGCTAAGTCAACGTCATAGCCGACTAGTTTTCCATCTTTTTGTTGAAAATCCATTGGGACAAATGTGTCGTCAACACCGACAACCACGTAGCTGCGATCCTTAATATGAGTCCAATTGTCAACTTTGCTAGCTTGCCTGTTAACCGAAATACCACTACAGGCTGATAAGATAAGAGTAAAAAGGATGGTGGTCAATAGTGCCATTAGACGTTTGCATTTCACTTAATCCACCTTCTTAAAATCTAACGCTTTAACCGTGAAAATCTGATCAGCTACTTGATGAGCAAAATCCATATCGTGTGTAACAATAATTTGTGTCATCTTATTATTGTTTTTGAGTTGTAAAATAATTTCACCGACTTTGGTACGTAATGCAGGATCCAGTGCAGAAGTTGGCTCATCATAGCATAGAATTTGTGGCTTCATTGCTAATGCTCGCGCAATCGCAACTCTTTGCTTTTGCCCACCTGACAGCTGATATGGATACAGTTCTTCTTTGCCCGTTAAGTCTAATTCGTGAAGCAACTGCTTAGCTGTCTGTAGAGCCTGGCTATTATCTTCTTTTAAAACTAATCTAGGTGCGAGTGTGATATTGTCAATGATGGTCAAATTAGGAAACAGTTCGTAACTTTGGAAAACAACACCGGTAATTTGGTTATCTTTACTCGGCTCAGTTGGATCAAATTCTTGATTGTTCCAGAGAAACTGACCAGAATCGACTTTTTCTAAGCCACTAAGGCACCGTAGAAGGGTTGTTTTGCCGGCACCCGAAGGTCCGACTATTGCTAATATTTCTTGATCAGGAATTGTTAAATTCAATTTATTTAAAATTGTTCGAGAGCCAAATTTTTTAGTGATATTTTTTAATTCAAGCATGAATCATTCCCCTTATTATTTCCACTTAGAATAACTGTGTTCGATTTTCTTTAAAATAAATGATGCAATACCGGTCATTAGTAGATAAATAATACCAACTAGAACTAATGGCACAAGCGTAACGTCTCGCGCAGTTGCAACGTTTCCTGCACGTAGGAGTTCACCTAAGCCAATAACATAAACAAGGGAAGTGTCCTTGACTAAGTTGATCACTTCATTGCCAATTGACGGTATAACAATTTTGCTTACTTGGGGGATAATAATATGTCGCAAAGTTTGCCATTTTGTGAGCTGCAGAACGTGTGCACTTTCATATTGGCCGACTGGCACAGACTGAAAACCACCACGGAAAATTTCTGCAAAATAAGCAGTGTAATTTAGAATAAAAGCGAATAAGGCAGCATTGTATCGTTGGAAAATGATGCCAATGATTGGCAGTCCATAAAAAATAAAGATTAGTTGTAGTAACAATGGCGTACCACGCATAATCCAGATATAAAATTTTAAAATAGCACGTATAATTTTAAAATGTGAGATTAAACCCAAACTAACAATGATTCCAAGTGGGATAGAAATGATCAAGGTCCATAAGAATAGAATCAGGGTCATTTTAGCTCCAGAAAGTAGAGAAGGCATGATTGAGATTATATAATTCATCTTATTCTCCTTTAAAGCGTAAATTGAAATAATGAGCAAAAAATTACATTTATGACAGAATAGCACATATTTTTTTAATAATAAAATGGTAATAGTGTAAAAAGTTATTTTAGACTGCTCAGCAAGAAATTTAACAAAATAAAAAGCCGTTTTTTAGACTAAATATCTAAAAACGGCTTTTCACTACAATATGCAAGTTGATTGCTTTACTGATTATGCATCGAGTTCGACCTTGGTTGGCTTATCCCATGATTCAGGTAATTTACCAATCTCTTTTAATTTATCGACAATTTGATTTAAAACAATCTCACGATCATGTTCATTGGTCATAAAATCAAGCTCATCACCATTAATTTCCATTTTAGGTGAATAATCATATTTTTCATACCAAGGCTTATAATAACGTAATAGTCGTTTGTAATAATCTTCAAGCGTTGAATCATAACTAAGCTGTTCGTACGGGCGACCACGCTTTTGAATACGTTTAAGCATCGTCTCGTATGAAACATTGATATGGACGAGCAAATCAGGGTTCTTTTTTGGCATATTTTTGAGCTCATTCATCATATTGTTTAAAAGCTCATAGTAAGTGTCAACTTCTTCTTTAGTTGCACGTCCAATATCGGCATTCATTTGGAAGAAGAGTGCATCTTCATAGATAGAACGATCAAGCACGTTATTATCGTCGGTTAATGCGTCCTTAATGCTGCGAAAACGTGTATTAAGGAAAAACACCTGAAGCAGAAACGCATACTTTTTAGGATCAGCGTAAAAAAGTGGTAAGACTGGATTATCGTCAACACTTTCGTAAAATGGCTTAGTTCCTAAATATTTGGCTAAAATACTGGTTAAACTGGATTTACCGGCTCCAATAGGGCCACTTAAAACAATAACTGTCATCACGTTCCTTCTTATTCTAGACTGCCAATTTCACGCAGCTTGCTATCTATTTGGCTTAAAACTTCCTTTTTAGCGTCTTCATCACCGATAAAGTCATACTTGTCACCGTCGATTACAATCTTAGGTGAGGCATCATACTTTTCGTACCAAGGCTCATAATAGCGAATTAAGCGCGCATAGTAATCTTTTAAACTGGGATCAGTCGAGATTTGCTCATAAGACCGACCACGCTTCTCGATACGTTTTAGCATGGTATCTAGTGACACACGGATATAAATCAAGAGATCAGGTTTTTTACTAGGATTTCCGGGGGTATCTTCCATCATGTTTTCAAGTAAACTGTCGTAAATCTTAAATTCGGTAGGATCAGCGACGTTGCTTTCCGCATTCATTTGGAAAAAGAGGGCATCTTCGTAAATAGAACGGTCAGAAACACTGTTTTTCTCTTTAACTGCTTGATTGATTTGCGCTAACCGGTGGTTAAGTAGATAGATGTTAAGTAAAAAAGTGTACCGTTTCATGTCCTGGTAATATAAAGGAAGAACCGGATTACTATCAACGCCTTCATAAAAGGCTTGAGTTCCTAAATGTTCAGCTAAAATACTGGTTAAACTGGATTTACCGGCTCCAATAGGCCCGCTTAAAACAATAACTTGAATCACGCTCTTTCTTAAATACAATATATAGATTAATATCTAGTTTAATACGAGATATAGTGGTAAACAAGAAGAAATTTAATTTGCATTGGGGCAAAAATGTCAAGTGATTTTGCATAGTGCAGACTAAAAAAATTGCTTATAATTTGATAAAGATATGTAAATATATATTTTCAAGATAAAAAGATTTAAGAAGTGTTACACGTGAAACTAAAGTAAAACAAAAAGTGAAGTGCATAGTTTGAAACACTTCACTTTTTGAATAGGTTGGTTGAGACACGTTACTTAACGCGATCTTCTTTCTTTTCTTCTTTTTTATCTTCAGCCTTGTCCTTTTGATCGTCAATCTTTTCTTTGGCGTCTTGAGTGGCACCGGTTAGACGATCTTGCAAGCTGACAGAGTCCTTTTCATGCTCTTCCTTAGTCTTGATATCAACTACTGTGACGTTAACCTCAACAGTATCCAAGCCGGTCATTTCTTTAACCTTGTCATAAATCTTTTGTCTAATTTCGTCATAAAGTTTAGGAATGTCAGTACCGTATTCTGCAACGATTTCAATATCGACAGCGACTTGTTTTTTACCCACTTCGACGTTAACACCATTAGTTACGTCATCACTGTTAACAATCTTATCAGCTAAGTTAGAGAAGAAGCCGCCATTAACAGTTAATAGTCCTTTAACGTCTGCCAAAGCAATGCCGACAATCTTTTGGATTACTTTAGAGTCATATGTTAAGTCGCCTTTAACTTCTTGTTTTGAGTTGTTGTTATTTTGTACCATAATGATTAAATTCCTTTCATTTAATGTTGTTGTTTACTTACCAAGCTTTTTAGCAGGGGCCAATAATGCCCAGCTAGAAAGCCTAATACTAGTAGCACAATGACAAAAATAGTTTTAAAAAAGCCTAATCCCAAAAAACAAAATGCTAGTAACAAGCCGATTACTGCACCGCATATTTCTGGGAGGTGTTCCTGCAAAATTTTATTCATTTTTGCCTCCTTTATTGAACGCGTGTCTCGGGCTTATCAGAGTTTTGATAGTTAACAAACTTAATTTTGATTTTTGGTTTCTGCTCGATTCCCAAAAGTTGACTAAGATTACCTTTAAGCTCTTCAAGGTATTGCTCAAGAACAGCATTAACGTTGTCGCCATGTCCTAAATTGCCACTAATCCTAATTTTGATCTTATGATTAGTAAGCTTAGAATCAACTTTTGCTTTATTAATAAAAGGTAATTCAGATAAAGAATTCATGACGTAACCGTTAATCGCCTTACTATTAACTCTGACTTGTCCATCGCGCTTATGAATTAAGGTGAAGTAGCGCTGAACTGGCCAGAATAGAATGATTAATAAACTAATGATTAAAGCCAAAAGAACAATGGCACTAGCACCGATTAGATACCATTCGAAAATGGGATTTAATGTACCCATTTTGGGGATGCTAAGCCTTAAATACTTTTGCCAAAAACCGCTAGTTTCCCATAAGAGATAAATTGGCAGAGGCAGTAGTAAAAGCAGAAAAACTACCAGTAACCATTTTTTACTTCGTTTCAATTTATCACATCCTCTCATGCTCTAACCTAATCATAATACGGATTATTTTGTTAGCGTTAGTGATATGCACCTGTTTATATACAGCGCTAATACGAAATATTAGTGGCACAAAAAAACGATGCAAGTTTGCATCGTTTTTAATCTGTTAGTTAAGTTGTCTAATTAGTTCTTTGATTCTTCACTGAGCTTACTTGCAGCAGCATCGTCAATAATTAATGTGACATTAGAGTGGTTTTGTAAAACGGAAGCAGGAACGTCTTCAGTTACAGGACCTTCGACCATTTTCTTAACGGCATCAGCTTTATTTTCACCAAAAGCCATAATAACGATTTCCTTTGCACTCATGATGTTAGCAATTCCCATACAAATTGCTGATTTTGGCACATCATCAATATTGCTGAAAAAGCGGGAATTAGCTTGGATAGTACTCTCAGTTAACTTGACTTCGTGAGTAACAGAATCAAAAGAAGTGCCTGGTTCATTAAAAGCAATATGACCATTTTGACCAAGACCTAATAATTGAATATCAATTGGGTTTTCTTCAATGATCTTGTTGTAGTCATCAGAAGCACCTTGAGGGTCGTTAATGGCTTTAATACCGTCTGGAATATATGATTTCTTGAATGGCTTCTTGTCAAAAAGATTTTTTTGCATAAAGTAGTGGTAACTTTGATCATTATCAGGAGTTAAACCAGTATATTCATCAAGGTTGATACTAATAAGATTGCTATTATCAAGATCACTTTGAGTCCATTCGTTGTATAGAGCTACAGGGGTAGAGCCAGTTGCTAAGCCGATTACCTTAGCACCATTTTCAATGCTCTTTTTAAATAGCTTAAAACCTTCAGTACTACCGTTTTCTTTGTTGTTTGTAATGATAATTTTCATAGTTGAGCCTCCAATTAAGTTAAATTCATTATAAATTGGTATATGCCAATTTGTCAATTAGCTTTGTTAAAATTTTTTTCACTACTGACGCGTTTTTAACTAAGGCCAATTTTGATAACAAAAAAGTCTCAAATAATGTTTGTTTCACATGTAACATTATTTGAGACTAATTAAATGAAATTAGCGACTATTCACTTCTTAGTGCAATTGCGGCATCTTTCTTAGCTGCCATTCTTGCAGGAAGATGTCCACCTAGCATCGTTAAGATAGTAGAAATAACAATTAAAATCAAGGCGTGCACAGGATTTAATTGAGCAACATTTGCTAAGTCAGTCATTGAATATAAAATGCTGTTGATAGGGAAGACGAGTAGTTGAGCAATTACTACACCTAAGACACCTGAGAATATGCCAAGGATAAATGTTTCTGCATCAAAGACGCGTGTGATGTCTTTCTTACGAGCACCTAAGGCCTTTAAAATACCAATTTCTTTTGTTCGCTCCAAAACTGAAGTGTAAGTTAAGATACCAATCATAATCATTGAAGTGACAAGTGAGATTGCTGCAAAGGCAATTAACACAGCTGTGATACCACTTAACAAACCACCTGTCATAGAGGTAACGGCACTCGACATGTCAGTGTAGATGATTTTATCTTGTTTCTTTTTACCCTTATTCCATTGATCAAGGTAATCTAAGACTTTGTCTTTCGAATCAAAGTCATTTGGATAAATCATGATACCAGCAGGAAGAGAAGAACCGCCAATCGATTGCATCATCAGCTTTTTAGCACTGGCATTCATGTTTTGACCAGTCATTACATTACGGTCAGATTTCTTTTGTGCCTTTACAATAGCTGAATTTTGATTCTGCTTGATAACCTTAACAGCTAAACGATCACTATATGCGATTCCGCTTGATAATAGAGCCATTGAATCCTTATTCTTTGGTCTTATTACACTAACAATGCGTAACTTGATTTTGCTATTGTTGTACATTGCTTGGTCAGGTTTTTGTGGCACAAACATACCAGTAGGTAGTTCTTGATAATAGTCATTATTGTCGACTACTTTGAATTCTTTACCAATTAACTTATTAAAATCAAGTTTTTCATCTGCCTTAACTTTAATGCCCAAGTTCTTCAGAATGTTAATGTTAAGGGAGTTCTTGTTATCAACGACCATAACTAAATCAGTTGGCTTGGATGGCCAAGCGCCAGATAGTAATTGGTAGTTATCCTTTAAAAAGTTACCCTTTTTCTTATCTAATGAGGTTGGAAAGACGGTTGAACCCATAAAGGACATGCTTGCTGCTTGAGACTGCATTTGCTCGTACGCTTGAGAAGCAGCCGTGCCAGCAGGTAGCGGTGAAAATTGAACGGGCTTAACCTTACCATTTTCCTTACCAATTAAATTGAGGTTAACACCAACTTGATAAGAAATATTGTTAGCATATTCAGGATTAATCTTCTTTACGTAATCGACGTATTTTTGCGTAATTTTATTTTTATGTGCCGATTGCTGTAACTTGTCCTTTTTAGCAGTTAAATAGCCACGATTTTTGACGTTCTTTTCTGAATCATCACGGTCACTGATACTATTAACGTCCGTGGCCGTTTGCGAGATTGTAACAGGATATTTGGCAAGTGCCTTACTCATCGTAGTATCAATTTGCTTCTGAAAGCCATTGGATAGCGATAAAACGATGGCAATGGAAATGATACCGATACTTGAAGCAAAAGCTGTTAAAGTTGTACGACCTTTTTTGGTCATAATATTGGTAAAACTTAACTTGATAGCATTCCAATAAGACATCTTTGTACGCTTCAAGTTGAAAGTATCTTTTTCATCTTCTGGTGTGAATGGATTTGAATCATCTAAAATTTTACCGTCTTGGAAGTTAACAATCCTAGTTGCGTACTCCTTTGCTAGTTCTGGGTTGTGTGTGACCATGACTACTAACCGATCTTTTGACAAGTTCTGAATTAGCTTCATGATTTGTTCAGAAGTCTCAGTATCGAGAGCACCAGTTGGCTCGTCACAAAGTAAAATATCAGGATCATTTGCTAAGGCACGAGCAATTGCTACACGCTGCATTTGCCCACCAGATAGTTGGTTAGGATTCTTCGAAATGTGATCTTTTAAGCCGACTTGTGTTAAAGCATCAACTGCACGTTGGTGTCTTTCTGAGGCAGGAACACCAGATAAGTTCATTCCTAATTCAACGTTGGCAATGATTGATAGGTGTGAGATTAGATTGTAATTTTGAAAAACAAAACCAACCGAGTTATTACGATATGCATCCCAATCAGTTTCTTTGAAATTCTTAGTGGATTTACCATTAATAATCAAATCGCCGCTATCGTAACGATCTAGTCCACCAATAACGTTTAACATTGTCGTTTTACCAGAACCGCTGGGACCTAGAATTGCGACAAATTCTTGATTGCGAAACGAAATTGAGACATCGTCCAACGCCTTAGTCGTAGTATCACCAACGTGGTAAGACTTACGCAAGTTTTTTAATTGAAGCATGAGTTATTTCTCTTTTCCTTTTTATTAATTCATAAAAATAATTTGGCACTTATAAATAAGTAACACTAAAATTCTTATTATATTAAGCCAATTAGTTAAAAAAAGCCATCCTCATTTTGAAAAATTTTAATTTAGTAATTAAAAAAGTCTCTTAAACAAATTAGAGACTTTTTATCTGAGTTATTGTGCGATTTTAGTATATTGCAATAGTGCATATACTAGGAAGAAAAGAATTATTAAGCTAATCACTATGATATGACGCTTTTTATTGGTAACCAAAATAGCTGCAAATTCGCGAACGATTGCATTGGGCAAGAAATAAAATCTTGTGTATGAACCAACTCCGTTTGCATTCAGCCCAGCCGCTTTAGCAAATAAAGCGGCACGAAAAATATGGTAGTTATTACTGAAAAATTTGGCACGATATTTTTCGCCGCCAAAGTCTTTTGCTGCTACTTTGGCTGAAAATTGCATATTTTGGTAAGTATTTTTTGATTTATCTTCTAATAAGATAGATTCAGGACTAATACCACGACCGATTGCGTATTCGGCCATTGCTTTGGCTTCCGGAATCTTTTCATCTCCTCCTTGACCACCAGACATAATTAATTTTGGCATTTTCCTTCCTTTGTCGACCTGTTTTTGCGCATATTGAATTGCTCGATTAATGCGACTAGCAAGAAGCGGGGTAACAGTCTCACCTTTTGCTAAGCCAGCCCCTAAAACAATGAGGTAGTCTTGATTATATTGACGTGGTACAAATTGGTAAAGTGCTAGGTTAATAAGAAAGTTATAAGCGACCAATAATAGGTAGTTTACTACTGCAGAAGGTGTATATATTAAGGTCTTTTGCCAGGAAGGCAGTTTGCTAAATGGTGCAATAAAAATAATTAACCAAGAAACAAGTAGTGCAATACCAATGAAGAGCGTCAATAAATTTGATAGCGTATGTGCTTCTCTTTTCCAGACAAAGTAAGCATTCCACAAAAAGAAAAGCCAGGAAAAGGTGGTTACTAACGTAATTATGGCAATTATCAACACGATAATGACTTCGTAGGTTAGAATCAACGGCCGCAAACTAGTTGAAAGAACGGCAACAGTTAACCAGACACCAAGCAAGAGAAGAAAAATTGTGAATAATATGCCATTAAGTAAACGGCGTGGTTCTTTAAGCCATGAAAGTAAAAAAAGGGCTAAAGAAGCCAAAACAATTAGCGACAAATAAATAAATGGCTTGTTTTGAGTAAAAAATTGAACAAAGTTAGACATATTTTCCTCCTACAAGAGATATTCTAACCTTATTATAGATTAGCTAGGTTAAAAGTCATAGTAATTGACTAGAGCAAAATACACGTTGTGTTCACTTTGAAAAAATATTCCCTAGGAAATATTCTGGTATACAAAAAAACTGCATCGAATCTATCTAAGGTGACCTAATGATAAGATATTAACGTCAGTATATGATAATATTAGTAGTTAAAGTCTGAAAATCACCACCACTTAATGTATGAAGGAAGAAAATACTAATGAAGAGATTTTTTTATTTCCTGGGTAATATTGTGACAATTATTGTGTCATTTTTTATCTATTCACTCATTCAACTGCTTTATTTTTATCCATTTAAACTACAACGAAAATATCATTTGGATAGTAAGCTCTTTATTGCCATAACTATCTTATTCACTATTATTGGCATATTAATTGTTTATGGAATGTATCGCAGACAATTAAAAAACGAAAATGATTGGGGGGTTAATAGGAAACCTCATTGGGATTGGCATCGCCTTTTGCTTTCTTTTGTCGGTGCCATTTTGCTGGTAATGGTTAACATAGCTGTTCAGGCTGCATTGGGACTTAGCACTAAGACAACATCAGCTAATCAGTCAGCGCTAGATACATTGGCGCGACAGGCAGGTGATTTTTATAAGCCCATGATTGTTTTGATAGCACCAATTTTTGAAGAGACCATTTTTCGGGGTATGGTGTTCAACACTTTTTTTGCAAAAGAAACTCCTTTAAATAGATGGGTGGGAATAGTATTTAGTGGTTTTCTATTTGCCGTCCTTCACGATTCGGGCTTTACGAAGTATATTTTTGTTTATTGGGCGCTTGGGTGTGTACTTGCATGGATTTATACCCAGACAAAGGATTTGCGTTACTCAATTATTGCCCATATGCTGTATAATTCACTTGGTTTTCTCTAAATAATGGAAGAAATAAAAAAGAAAGGTTAAAAACCTTTCTTTTTTTGCTTTAGTAGTAAGTATGTATTAGTTTTTAGTCAAACTATTCTTTAGCAACAAGACCTGTTTGTTTAGGATTTTTAGGCTTAGTTTTGGCTAAAAGAGCTAAACTGATTGAAATCATATCAACAACTTCTTGTAAGATCGCTCCCCAGAATGCTGGAATAACACCAGTGAATGCAACTAACTCGATAAGAATAACAATCGTGATAGCAGTCAAAACATCAACGTTTGCTACCTTCATTGTATGTTTCGAAATTGCAACGGCGTCATTAATTTTGGATAAATCATTAACCATAATAATGGCGTCTGCACTTTCACTTGCTGCAGATGCACCTTTGGCACCCATCGCAATCCCAACATCAGCAGCTGTTAGACTAGGAGCGTCGTTAATTCCATCACCGGTCATAACTACAGGGCGATTATCCTTAGTTACATCTTTAATTGCTTCTATTTTTTGTGCTGGCAACAAATTAGAGCGAATATCTTTAATACCAACTGTTTGACCAATTTGATTGGCAACATCTTCATGGTCACCAGTTAGCATAATCATATGTGCATCACTTTGACGTCTTAAACGAGCAACTGTTTCAGCACTTTCAGGACGTACCTGATCTTTAAAAGTAATGTAGCCAGCGTATTGTCCATCAATTGAGATATAAATCGCAGTAGAGTTAACCGATTTTGCGTGTTTTTCAGAAGTGACAAAACCTAATTTACCAACTTTGACTTCATGACCATCAACTGTTCCACTAACCCCTTGACTTGTTGTTTCTTTAATATTAGTAGCCGGTTTTAGCATTTTCTTGTCTGTTACACTAACGAGTGAATCAGCAATAATATGGCTGGATTGTTGTTCAACACTTGTAGCATAGCTTTGTAAAGTTTCAGCTGAAAAATCACTATTCTCTGCGGGCACGATTTGGTCGATTACAAGTTTGTTTTCTGTTAATGTACCAGTTTTGTCAAATGCAAAGGTTTTTGCAGTTGCAAGCTTTTCGATTGTCGGACCAGATTTAACAATAATATGATGCTTTGACATTGAACTCATCCCTGAAACGAGTGCAACGGGAGCGGAAATTAAGAGTGGGCAAGGGGAGGCAACAACCATTACTTCCGCAAAATTAATTGGGTTTCCTGAGTGAATCCAAGCAGCAATACCGATAGCCAAAGAGATAGCTGTAAATGGTACGGCATAGCGATCGGCCATTTTAACGAATTTAGCTGGTTTAGCTTGTGAAGATTCAACAAGTGAAACAATTGTTTGATATTCTGAGTCACTCGCCTTTTTAGTAACAACCATTTTAACGGCAACATCGCCATTAATTGAGCCAGACATTAAGTCGTCTCCAACATTTTTTTGAACTGGGACTGACTCACCTGTAAGTGATGATTGATCAAAGCTTGATGCACCGTCAATCACTTTACCATCAACAGGAACCTGTTCACCGGGTTTGATTAAAACTTGATCATTGATTTCCAACTGATCAACGTCAACTGAAACCAATTCATTTCCGACAATTTTATTAGCCGTGGTTGGAGAATTACTTAGTAATGAACGAAGCTCTTTGTCTGCTTGGCCGGTAGCGTAATTTTCAAGCGTTTCACCACCAGTCATCATTACTAGAATCATCCATTCTGCCCAGATGTCACCAATTAAAATGGTTGAAACAACGGCAATAACAGCTAAAATATCAACACCATATCGTCCTGACCTAAAATCATTGATGATTTCAAAGAGTAAGGAAAGTGCCATTGCTATTCCGATTACATCTATCAGAATAGCTTCGAAGGGAAATTGTAGATTACCGATTTGAAAAAGGCTTTTGGTATGAATACCAAATTGGCAGACAAGCCCAATTAAACCAATAAAAAGGACAAGGATAAATTTCCATTGTTGCTTAAAACTCATAGTTTGTTCCTCTCAATATAAAAATATAACTTTATGTCTTTAGATTTTAACACTAATTTTTTTAAATTAGAATAAGTCTAAACAACTTTGTTTAAAAATTTTTATTTGGCAAAGAAAAAAGCTAAACCTATTTCATAATTCATGGTAAATAGTAGAGTATGCTACCGGTTGCCAATGCATTGAAGCGAAATAGTTTAGCTTTAAACTAATAGTCCTTTAAATTAATGATATTGTCATTAGGATCTTCAGTTTTATCATCTTTATCGGATTTATGAACATTTTCCTTTTTTGGTTTTTCATCAAGCGTAAAAGTTTTAGTACGCTCAATTGAATCGATTACATCTGCTGATGAGAGGGTAACGAAATTATCGTTATCACCATGATCAGTTGATTCCTCAAAGTATTGGTTGATTTTCTTAATACCATTTTCTGAAAAATGCTCTTCGTGTGCCAAATCAAGTAGTAGTTTCTTTAAACGGCTTGCAGAAACAAGTTCGTGTTCCAAAATTTCTAAAACCCAAGAGAAATTAGTATCCATTGACCGAAAGTGTTTAACCACTCGATCTTTATAGAAGGCATCGGTAATCACTCTGGCGTCCTTTAGATCACTTGAATTTTCTGCCATTTTTTTTAATTGTTCGGCTAGGTCGTGTCGCTCTTTTTCTGATAGTTCTAAGCCCCCTGGGTAGGTACCATTTTCGATAATAGCCTTGACTAAAAATGCTAATTGCTCAGAAATAGTTTTATTTGTCATTTTAGTATCTTCCATTCTGATTAATAAAAGAATAATTGCGCAAATCGCATTTATATAATTAGTAAATTGTTATTAAATAAAATAACTAGCGAAAGCAGCAATTATAGTTATAAATATGTATATAAATACACAAATAAGCGTATAGATAACATAAAATGTACTAATTTTTATAGCATATAGACAAGCAGTGATAATAATATATTCTCAATAAGATAATTATATTACAGTTTAAATAAAAATGGTAAAAAAGCTTAAAATAATTTCAATAAATAAAATAACGTTAGTGACTTAATTTTTGTCATCAATTTGTTTAACTTGATATTTCTTTTCATAATTATGAGCAACGTAATTAAATGCCTTAATCCACTCGCGGCGTGTTAATAAACCTTGGAAAACACCGTAGTCGTCTACTACTGGCAGAAATGCATTATCGACCAGTAAATGCAGCTGGGTTTCAAGTGTTGTTTGGGCAAAATTAATTTTGTCAAAATTTGTTTGCATGACGTCTTTTACCTTTAATTCTGTTAAAGGATCAAGCGTAATTTTGTCGGTTACCATCATTTTATCGGTAATCATGGCGAGACTTAACAGACCAACAACACGATTCTTATTGTCAAGCACCGGAATTTTTGAATATTTGACACGTGTCAATATCATAAATGCATGGTAGAGAGGATTATCATCTTCCACAAATGCAATACGCGATGCAGGAATAATGAATGAGCCGGATTTATCTTCTAATAAGCGTTGAATAGATGGTGAAAACATGTAATATGCCTTTCGTTAGTGAATAGTTGTCGTATAAAAATATCCTACAGCAAAGGAAAAAGGCCCGCAAATTATGCGAGCCTGTTAGTTTTCATCTACTTTGAAGGAGTAAGAATGAATGAAATAAAAAAGTGGGAGTATGTAGTAAGCTGCTATTACTTACTACATTTAGAATACTAACCCATAAATATGAAGTAAAGTTACAAAATATCTTATGAAATAGTAAAGAATTCCTTTAGAAGTTTTAAAGGCATAGAAAAACTCACGTAATGCACGTGAGTCGAAAGGGATAGATATGAAAACGACCGTAAAGGTCATTTCAAGTTTTTTCATTATTTATACTTGGAGGAGTATGAATGAAAAACAAAAAGTTGAGTATGATATGAGATGGAATCTCTTCTATCTCATATCACAGCTTTAGTATAGCTAGTAAATGTGAAAAAAGTATGACGAAAGCAAAAAATAGCATAAAATTTCTGATTTGCAAAAAATTGTTTGTCAAAAGGTGCATTGCTATAATTAGAAAAAGTTTTATTAATTAGTCAGATTTAACTAGAATTCAAGGGGAAATATGAAAGAACAATCAGCTTGTAAAAAAATCGTTTTTTGGCTACGTGTATCAGGCTGGCTTTGCCTATTACCAGCAGCCGCATGGCTTTATCTATTTAGAATAATGATCGGCCACCAGTATCTCTTTTTAATAGAAGTCTTTTTAATCGTCATCTTTGCAGTTTATATTTTAACTACTGCTGATAGCGAGCGCTGGCAGAATCCAGATAACATTTTCAAATTAATGATGTTTGCAATTATTTTTGTCAGTGTAATTGACTTTTTTACTTTATGGTTTGCATACAATGCTAGTCGAAAACTGAATAAGCACTAGCATCTGTAAAATTTATTTAAATTTTGTAAAAAACTTCTTAATGGTGTATTATCCTTTTAAAACAGTAGTACTATATTTGATATAGTATTGTAATGCTGAAATAATAACTGTTGAAAGAGAATGAAGATATATGGTTAAAAAAGAAAGAAAAACTTCGCGGGCGCAACAAATTGGCAAATTTGTTTTAACGACAATCATTTATTGTGCTATCTTAATGGTATTAATTTATTTATATCAATATAGCGGCCTAACTTCGGTTCACTTTATTTACAACGAATTTTAAGGTGGTAAACAATGATTAAAGATGTAATAAAAAAGATTGATGAAATTGCCTTAAACGAACCGAATCGTATTGCGTATGACTATCTTGGTCAAACCAATACTTACGGTGATCTGAAAAAACGCTCGGATGCATGGGCATATCAAATTAACCAACTAGGTCTTTCTCCGGGTAGTCCAATAATGATCTGGGGTGGCCAAACATTTGAGATGATTGCTAGCTTTTTAGGCTGCGTTAAAGCAGGGCATGCTTATATTCCAATTGCCAGCTATTCCAATGCGGATCGAATCTTAACTATCCAAGAAGTCTCTGAAGCAGAAGCAATTATTGCAATTGATCAGCTTCCTGATATCACTCTTCCGCCAATGCAAGTTATCAAGCCAGATGAAGTCAAAAACGGTGACTTTACCCTTGATGCTGAGCAATTTGTTGAGGGAGACGATAATTTTTATATCATCTTTACATCGGGAACCAGTGGGAAGCCAAAAGGTGTTCAAATTAGTCATAATAACTTACTCAGCTTTATTAACTGGGAAATGACTGACTTTGCTTTGCCGGACCATCCAAGTTTCTTATCACAGGCACCATATTCCTTTGATCTTTCTGTCATGAGCCTCTACCCAGCACTAGTTGGTGCTGGTAAGTTAGTGGTTCTGCCGCATGATGTTACAGAAAACTTTGCCCAACTATTTGCGACAATGCCTAAATTGCAATTTAACGTTTGGGTCTCAACGCCTTCATTTGCCCAGATGTGCTTTTTGGACAAAACATTTGATGGTGAACATCATCCAGATCTTACGCATTTTCTGTTCTGTGGGGAAGAATTGCCACATACAGAAGCCAAGCTGCTAAAACAGAAGTTCCCAAATGCAAAAGTCTTCAATACATATGGCCCGACTGAAACGACTGTTGCGGTGACGCAAGTGGAAATTACCGATGAAATTTTGGCTAAATATGATCGTTTGCCAATTGGTAAAGTCAAGGAAGATACCAGAATTACCATTGACAAGTCAAAGGGCGATCAGCCTAACCAAGGCGAAATTGTCATCGAAGGGCCGAGCACATCAAAGGGTTATCTAAATAATCCTGAAAAAACGGCAAAGGCATTCTTTAAAGATCCTGCTGATCAGTATGCAAGTCACCGTTCAGGTGATGAGGGTTTCTTTGACGGCGAAATGTTATTTTACCGTGGCAGAATTGATTTTCAAATCAAATTTAACGGTTACCGAATTGAGCTTGAAGAAATCAACTTTTATTTGGGTAAAAACAAGTTAGTAAGCCATGGAGTTGCCGCACCGAAATATAGCAAAGATCACACTGTTAAACAAATTGTGGCTGAAGTTGAACTAAAAGATGGCGTCAAAGAGCAGTATTCAGAAGAAGAAATCACCAAAATGATTCGTGCTGATTTAGCTGAGAACTTGATGCCTTACATGATTCCGCAGCGCTACGTTTACCGGGAAAAATTGCCGGTATCACAAAACGGTAAGGTTGACATTAAAGCTGTGATTGAGGAGGTTAATAAGTAGTGAATTTTAACTTCATTAATTTACAGCCTTACGCAAATCCCCACTACTTTATTTACCTAATGATTGGACTAATTCCAATTATTTTAGGCCTATATCATGGGCATCGTTTTAAGATCTATGAATGCATCTTTTCAGTTGTTTTCTTATTTCTTGTCTTTGATGCAGATAAATGGCAACAAGGTGTTAGTTTAATTATTTACCTGTTAATCGAGCTAGTAATTACATATTGTTATCTCTATTATCGTAAAAAGGGTAAAAATAAAACGTGGGTCTTTTACCTGGCTGTTTTCCTATCAATTGTTCCCTTAATAATGGTAAAAGTACAAACGGCTTTTCCAAAAGCAAAAATACCGGGTGTATTAGCATTTTTAGGGATTTCGTACATTACGTTTAAAACCGTTCAGGTTATTATGGAAATACGTGACGGTGCCATCAAAGAGGTAAATCTTGGTACCTATCTACGTTTTCTACTATTCTTTCCAACGTTTTCATCAGGTCCAATTGACCGTTACCGGCGCTTTGCTAAAGAATGTGATGTTGCCCCTAAGCGTGATCAATATGTGAATGATTTGGGCTTGGCAACACGTTACCTGTTCCAAGGATTTTTATATAAGTTTGTCTTAGGCTGGTTCTTTGGCACTTACTGGTTACCGCGCATTTCGCGGATGGCACTAATTGCTGGTACTGCGAATGGTGGGCTGAAGCTGTCATGGTGGCTACTAGCTTACATGTACTGCTACAGCATGTATTTGTTCTTTGACTTTGCGGGCTATTCACTGTTTGCTGTGTCAATTTCCTATTTTATGGGCATTCACACACCAATGAACTTTAACAAGCCGTTTCTGTCACAGAACATTAAAGAATTCTGGAACCGTTGGCACATGACGCTATCATTTTGGTTCCGTGACTACATTTACATGCGCTTCACTTTCTTTGCAATGAAGAAAAAATTGTTCAAAAATCCAGTTAGACTTTCACAAGTAGCCTATTTACTTCTGTTTTTAGTAATGGGCTTCTGGCATGGACTGACTTGGTACTACATTGTTTATGGTTTGTTCCATGCGATTGCAATCATTATTAATGATTACTGGATTAGATATAAAAAGAAGCATAAAGACAAACTACCATCAAACAAATTTACCAAGTGCTTGTCAATTTTTGTTACATTTAACGTTGTTTGTTTCAGCTTTTTGATCTTTTCCGGCTTCCTTAGCCAGTTATGGTTTGGCTGGATGTAGAAAAAAGTTATTTAAGGAGATTTAATTATGAATACCAAAGAAGAAGTTTTAGCAATTTTACAAGATTTAACTGGTGAAGATTTATCAGATAAAATGGACGAAAACATTTTTGCCAACGGCCTAATGGATTCAATGGCTAGTGTACAAATGCTGTTAAACTTACAGGAAAAATTTGAAATTGATGTACCTGTTTCTGAATTTGATCGTGAAGAATGGGATACACCAAGCAAAATTGTCGCAAAGGTGGAAAGTTTAGAAAATGAGTAACAAACGCCGACTGTGGCAGATTTTTGGCCCAGTTCTTTGCGCTTTTATCTTGTTACTGGTTATCTTCCTATTACCTTGGGAACGTACTTTTTCACGGGACTCGATTTACCAGGCCGCCAATTCACAAACAACGACGGTTTTTAAGGGCTCGTTAATGAAGCAGGATGCATTTGAAAATGGATATGTACCATTTTATGGTTCTAGTGAATTATCGCGTCTTGATCCACTTCACCCTAGTGTAATTGCCCAAAAGTACCAGCGAAACTATCGTCCTTTCCTATTAGGGGGACCTGGTAGTCAGTCACTGGCTCAATTTTTAGGGATGCAAGGAACAGCAGACGAGCTCAAGGACAAAAAAGCGGTAGTGATTATTTCACCGCAATGGTTTACCAAAATGGGGCAAAACCCCGATGCCTTTGCGCTTTACTATTCGCCTTTACAAGCCTGCAATTTTTTACTAGGAATTAAGAAGGATAGTGTTTCCAGCCGTTACGCTGCCAAGCGCTTTTTGGCAATGCCTGAAGTTAAGGGCACCGTTAAGCGGGGGATGAAGCGAGTAGCAGCAGGTGAAGAATTGACTGATGCGCAACGTTTTATCCTTGAAAATCAGCGGCGCATGCTTAATAACGAAGATAAATTTTTCAGTACATTCCAGTTACGTGACCGAATTAAAAAGATTAAGACGCGGGCTAAACTATTACCAGACACATATTCAGTTAAGGGTTTGAATGAGGTAGCAGACCAAGAGGCTGCTAAGAATACCAATTCAAATTCGTTTGGAATCAATAATCGTTTCTTTAAAACGCGCTTAAACAAGCGGAATTTAATGAAGTTGAAGGATAGTCAGCGTGACTTTGACTATACCAAGTCAGTTGAATACAGTGACTTTGAGTTGATGCTGCAACAATTTGCTAAGCAGCATACTAATGTGCTATTTATCATTCCGCCAATTAATCAAAAGTGGTCAGAATATACCGGTTTATCAGAAGAGATGTACCAAAAATCTGTATCAAAAATTAAGTATCAATTGGCAAGTCAGGGCTTCAATAATGTAGAAGACCTCTCAAGGCATGGCGGTGAAAAGTACTTCATGGAAGATACCATTCACCTTGGCTGGCGCGGTTGGGTTGCGGTTGATCAAGCGGTCAAGCCGTTCATGCAACGCCCTAATGGACGTTATAACTACAACATTCATGATTATTTTTACACTAAAAAGTGGCAAAAGGAACCGCACAAGATTGGTTCAACGGATAAGAGTCCAGTAAACTACAGCTTAAAAGGAAAATAGTGCGCCAGCAAATTGATGCTTTAGGCATCAAGGGTTCAGTTTTGGTCATCAGAAAGGGTAAGATTTTACTCAATTATGCTGATAGCAATACTACTGACACTAGTTACTTAATTAATTCAGCACAAAAGTCGCTAACTGCGGCCATGGTGATGAGATTGGTTCAAGATGGTAAGCTAAGCTTACAAGACCGATTGAGCAAGTTTTATCCGGAGATTCCAGGTGCGAAAAAAATCAAAATTGAGCACTTGTTGGCAATGCGAGCAGGTTTGAACCTCAAGCCGGGTGCCAAACTTGGTAGAAAACACTTTGTTTCAGACCAAGATAATATTGCCTGCGATGTGAAAAAGACTGTTTTTGACCCTAAGTTGTTAGGAAAATGGCATTATAGTTCACTTAATTATGTCTATCTATGCGGAATTATTACTAAGGTGACCAATAAGAGTTATGAACAGTTATTCCATGAAACTTACGTTGAGCCGCTAAAGCTGAAGCATACAGAATTCTTGTGGTCAAAGCCACATCGTATTTTGAAAAGCGGACTAGTGCCCGGGTTCTTTTATCGTAATGGGCATTATGATATTATCAAGCACGAAGCAGCTCTGCGGGATGCGCATAATGAACTTGGTGCAGGCTCAGTTGTAATGTCAAATCAGGATTTGGCAAAGGCAATTCGCTACGTCTTAACAGGTAACTTGTTAACTAAGAGGAGTCGTAAGCTTCTCTATGATGCACAACCGCCAAGTTACTATAATGGTGGCTTATATCACAATGACAAGCAGAAGACCAAACTGGCCAATGGCGCAGGTGAAGGCTATTATACTTTTATGCGTACCACAAATGATGCCAAAACGATGATCATTATTCAGTCGAATCGCACACGCAAAAACGAGTTCGATAAGTTGAAAAAGTCAGTCAATCAAGTCATGCGCCAACTGCTTGAAAGCAAGTAAGGCTGTGAAAATATAATCTGCCGTATCTTGTTTTTTAGTTAATTGCATGCTAAAATTTTGTTGTGTCGCCAGAGAAGAAGTACGAGTTTTCTCCGGTAGCGAAAATATAATATTTCTATATGTGGTCAGTAATGGCGGCACAAACACTGTGTGAGCTTAGTTCCGATGTTGGTGGAACTAGGCTTTTTTGATGCTTTTTGCTAACAGATGAAAAAAAGAGTAGAATATAATTAAATATATCAATAACAGTAAATCATAAAGGGGATAAAATAATGACCAGAGCAGAACTAAAAACGGAGGCCAAAAATCAGCTTCGACATAATTGGGGTTGGGCTGTTTTAGTGACGCTTATTTTTACCGTCGTCTATATTATCTTTTTAGTGCCTAGTGTTAACCGGTCGCTTCAAACTACCAATGGCGTCAATGATGTTATGGGAGGCGCATCCATTGTTTCTATTCTTGCTCCTAATGGCTGGGCTCGCGCGTTTGGTGAGGATGTCCTAGACATTTTAAGTGGTTTCTTTTTTGTTAGTTTTCCACTTGTGTTTCTCCACTTCATTCATGGCGAAAAAATGGGCTATATTAAGGGGCTTTTCGCTGTTTTCACTGATGGCCGCTTTATTCCTGAGTTTCTTAACTACTTTTTAAGCTACATTTTTCAATGGCTTTGGACGCTGTTGTTAATCATTCCTGGAATTGTTAAATCATACTCTTACGCATTAACACCATACATTGTTAATGATATGGTAGCCAGTGGGAAAGAAGTACACGCTACTACTGCTATTACTGCAAGTCGTCAGTTAATGAAAGGCCATAAGTGGGAACTGTTTGTCTTAGACTTAAGTTTTATTCCCTGGTACCTGCTCGGCATCATTACGCTTGGAATTGGCTATCTCTGGTTAGTTCCCTATATTTCAACCACTAAAGCCAATTTTTATCTCAACTTAGCAGGTGATCAATTCAGTAATTAAGGCTAAAAATTAGGCACTTAATGCAGGAATAACTATATTAGTTAGAATAAGCCGCGGATAATAATAGAGTATCTGCTAAGAAAGCCACTTAAGTAATTTTACTTAGGTGGTTTTTTAAGGAAAAAAGAGTAGTAATGCAAAGTATCATAATCATCTTTTGAATATCTTGATCATTTAGGATAAAATGATCAAGATATTAATGGGATGAGCAAGATAAAGTGGGTGATGGCGATTAAGAAGTTTGATTATCAAAAACTCAATAATTTTAAATATACAAACACATTAATAAACAAACTAACGCAGATTTACAACCTTAGCGGAAAAACAGACAGTTATGAAACTAATTATCGCGATACTTTAAATAGATTAGTTGAAGTTGCTAAAGTTCAGAGTACTAGTGCATCTAATAGAATTGAAGGAATCTATACCACTAATGAGCGACTTAACAAAATTATGGAAAAAAAGACCGATCCTAGGAATAGAAGTGAGCAAGAAATCTCAGGCTATCGTAATGTATTGGAACTAATTCATGAGCAATATGATTATATACCGATAAATTCTAATTCAATTTTAGATTTACATAAAAGATTATTCGCTTATACTGATAGCACTTGGGGCGGACAATTTAAAGATAGTGATAACCAAATTATTACTGAATATTCTGACGGACGGCGAGAAGCTAGATTTAATCCACTATCTGCACTTCTTACACCGCAGTTGGTACAGGAGCTGTGTGATACTTATAATCAAGCTTTACAAGCTAATACTAATAGATTTTCTCCATTGATTTTATCGGGCGCATTTGTTTTTGATTTCGTGTCGATACATCCATTTCGAGATGGTAATGGCCGAATGTCTCGTTTGTTGATGTTGCTGACAATGTATAAAGCAGGCTTTGACGTAGGAAAATATGTTAGTATTGAAAAATCTATAGAAGATACTAAGTCAGAGTACTATCGAGTTTTAAAAGAGAGCTCGGTCGGTTGGATGGATAATACCAATGATTATTTACCATTCTTGGATTATTTTTTAAGTGTAGTTTTGGAAGACTATCGTGAATTTAATGAGCTAATGAGCATTATTAATCAATCAGATTTACCTGTCGATAAACTTGTTTTGAAGACTTTGAGAAAGGCCTTGCAGCCATTATCTATCAAGGAAATTAATAATAGTATTCCCCAGTACAGTGAGATAACAATTCGTCGCGCGCTTAAAAAAATGCGAGAAGATGGCAAAATTGAGAAATTTGGTAACGCACGTGCAACGAAATATGGTTTGAAGATTAATAATTATTGAGATAGTAGAACAATGTAGTCTTAGAATGGACATCCTTAAGCATGACTTTATTCATAATAAAAGACAACTAAGTTGATTATTTACAGCTTAGTTGTCTTTTCATTTTATAGATATTAATTAGAATCTGTTTAAATCGTCAAGATTAAACAATTTTCCCGCATATTCTGAACTGATATCATCAGAATCCTTTAGTGCTTCCTTAATTTGATTGGAATTTAAATGATCAATGAGATAAGCCTTTAAAGCAGCGTTGGTCAGGTCATCTAAGTCAGTTCCGGTAATCTGAAGATACTTTTCTGCCAGTTTTTCTACTTTTCCATTTAATTCAATTTTTTTCCTACTCATTTTTCCACCTTCTAGTAATCGTTTCTATTATAACATTTTCGCTAGGTTGCAAGACGGCAAATTAATCATTTGCTGCCACACTTAAAAAATTGAAGCCCTTAGACAATTGGAGTAATATTTTAATTCAAAGAGATACAACAAAGTAGGACTTATTCAATGATTAACTTATCTACTAAAACTATATTAAAAATCAGGCAGTGGTCATTTTTCCGCGCCGCGCAAAGAACTCTAGTGATGTTAATGCCAATTGCTGTAATTGGAACATATTTTAATCTTTTTAATGATTTGATTTTCTCACCAGATGGCCTAATTTATAATATCTTTGGCCTAGATAAGATTATGACAGATCATTTTTGGTATGCAGGCTCGTTTGTTTGTCGTGGCATGATTGAAGTTACCTTTGGCGTTTTTGGTATTTACGCCAGCTTTTTTATGGCGCGATACACGGCGCGAATCTACCACAAAGATTCCACAATGTCGGGAATCGCTGCGGTTTTAATCATGCTTTTTTGCTCATATGCAACAAGCAATAGTCGGCCAAGACATGGCTCTTTTACAGGTGGTTTTTTACAAATAAATGCACTTTTTATTGCGTTGCTTGTTGGATTTGGTGTAGGACAAATTTTTCATTTATTCGGTAAAAATTATCAGCAAGTGGAAAATGAGGACACGAAGTGGCTACGACGACGGGTTTGGAATGCTACCTTGCCATTTATGATATCCATTGCTTTTGGAATTTTGCTTGGTATTGCTCGCTATGAGTTACAAATAAAGGTGCTTGATACGGCAAGCTTTAGTGAATTAGTTGGTCGAATGCAAACGACTAATAATTTGGCAGAAGTGTTGTTTTTGTCGGCAATAACAACACTCTTGAACTGGATGGGGATTGGCTATCCAATTCACGCACTTTCCGGCACAACGAGTAATGCATATACAGCCGAAAACTTAACCTATGCGTTTCAGAACGGTAGCTCTTGGAATGTGCCTTACAAATTTCTAGGCAGTTCTTTAATCAAAACATATGGCACGATGGGTGGTGCCAGTGTGATTTTGGCAATTATTGTTGTTTTACTTATGCGGCGCACGAAGAAAAACAATGAAGCCAATGTTGCCATTGCAAAAATCAATTTGTTACCGGTAGCGTTTGGCTCAAGCTTGGGCTTTTCGGCGGGCTTGCCGGTAATTCTTAATCCACTCTTTGTTCTACCTAGTGTCATTATTCCATTGGTTAATATGGCGTTGGCTGGGCTAGCGATTAGTTTACACATGATTCCAGTATGTGCTTATCCAATATTGAAAGGAACGCCTGGAGTGTTGCTTTCCTTTTTTGGCACTAATGGCAATTGGGGGACTTTATGGTTTACTATTGCGCTTTTTGTACTCGATGTTTGTATCATGTGGCCGATTATGAAAATTAATGAACAGGTTGAGGAAATGTTAAAAGCTGGGAAAGGAAGACAGTTCTAATGCAGGTACGAAATAATCCTAATTTTAAATGGCTGCTGATGCTAGTGGCGTTGTTAGTAGTGATTGCCATTCCCAGTTATTATTGGATGGAAAAGGAGAATAATGCGCACGCAGAGCGTAGTCGCTCGCTGCTTTCACCAGTCATCATGGTACCCGGCTCGAGTGCCACAACTGAGCGCTTTAATGAACTAATTGATCAGCTGAACAAAACGACAATGAATGAGCATAGTGTTCTCAAAGTTACTGTTTCACGTGAAGCAAAATTATCGTATAGTGGTTCGATTAATAAGAATGATCAGGAACCGATAATCATTATTGGTTTTGCCAATAATAAAGACGGTTATGCCAATATCAAAAAACAGGCTTTTTGGCTAGACGTTGCCTTTACGTCTTTGATGCAAAATTATAAATTTAATAACTTTAAGGCGTTTGGGCATTCAAATGGTGGTCTTATTTGGACATACTGGTTAGAACACTACTATGCGCAGTATTCTGATGATGTAAGGATTAAGCGGTTGATGACGTTGGGAACACCTTATAATTTTACTGAAAATAACATCAATAACCGTACACAAATGCTAGCCGATTTTATTAAAAATCGTACAGCACTTCCAGAAAACTTGAAAGTCTACTCATTATCTGGTGGTAAAAGCTATGAATCGGATGGAATTGTGCCAGAAACTAGTGTTGCCGCAGGTAAGTTTATTTTTCAAAAACAGGTCAAATCTTACACGGCAATGACGGTCACTGGCGAAAAGGCAGACCACTCGGATTTGCCACAAAATAAACAGGTAATACAAGCCATTCGGGAGTATTTGCTAAAAAAACCTGATAGACCTGGGAGACCAGAAAAAAATTTAAAGCCAAGAAGAAGGAGAAGTAATCGATGAAATATCATGAACAGCCAACTAAGATTGAAGTTATCGGTGGCAAAGTTAATAACTTAAAGAACATTAATGTTGATATCCCACTACATAAATTCGTGGCAATCTCAGGCTTGAGCGGTTCAGGGAAATCGAGTCTCGCAATGGGGATTCTTTATTCAGAGGGAGCACGACGTTATCTCGATTCACTTGCAGCTTATACTAAAAGGCGGATTAGTCAGGTCGGTAGGGCACAGGTTGATGAAGTGCGTCATATTCCTTCTGCACTTGCTTTGCGCCAACGCCCAACTATTCCTGGTGTTCGGTCAACCGTAGGCACAGTAACAGAGGTTTTTAACGTCCTACGTTTGATTTTTTCACGCTTGGGCTCACCTGTATGTCCTAATGGGCATAGATTAGCGCCAACCATTAAAATTGCTGAAGCGATGGACTTAACTGGAGAGGCAATGGGACGTGTTACTTGTCCAACCTGTGGTGTTCAGTTTTATGCTTTTAGTGCTGAAGACTTTGCTTTTAACTCAGATGGTGCATGTCAAAAGTGTCAGGGGTTAGGAACCGTTGAACAAATTGACGATGATAAGATTATTGCAGATGAAAATCTATCATTGGAAAATGGCGCAGTTGCCACATGGCAAATCCCCGGAAGAAATTGGATGTGGCGCATTGCCCGTGAGCTAGGTGTTCGGACAGATGTTCCGTATAAAGAATTGTCCGAGGATGAAAAAGAAATTGTTTTACACGGTGAGGAACGGAAAATACCAGTTGATATTCCAACTTCGACTGGGCGAGTTTATCACCTTGACGCACTTTATGAAAATGCCTATAACGCTGTCGCAAATTCACGCAAAACGACTAAGTCTGAACGTGGTTTAGAAAGAATCAACTCTTTTTATCGTTTCAAGCCTTGTCCACGCTGTCACGGCTATCGGATTGATCCAAGTCGCTGGAATCAGTTGGTGGCAGGGAAGAACATTATCGAGGCCGAACAACTTACGCTGGGTGAGTTAGCAGACTATTTAAAGAAAATTATGGCATGGCTTCCAGCAGACATGCATGATTTAGCTGAAAACTTAACTGGTGAACTGATGCATCAGGTTAAACCGTTACTAAAATTAGGTCTAGACTACTTAAGCTTAGATCGTCAAGCTAATAGCTTATCTACTGGTGAGTTGCAACGGATTCAGCTTGGTCGGACCTTGAGGACAGAGACGACAGGAGTGCTCTATGTTTTGGACGAGCCATCTGTCGGACTGCATCCAGATAATGTTGCTGGCTTAATTGAGGTCTTCCATGAGCTCGTCAACCAAGGTAATTCGCTTGTTGTTGTTGACCATGAAACTTCTATTATTGAGGCAGCTGATTGGATAATTGAAATTGGTCCTGGTTCGGGTTCAGAAGGTGGTCAAATAATTGCGCAAGGAACCCCGAAAGAAATTGAGCAAACTAATACTTCATTAATAGGGCAATATTTAACTGGGGATGCACCGTTATATGTAAGAAAAAGTGCTAAACCTGATGATCTTTTTAAAGATGGCACGATTGCTTTAACTGTTAATAAGCGCTTCAACTTGAAAGATGTCCATGCTGAGATACCAGTTGGACGCCTTACTTCTGTTACAGGTTTTTCCGGTGCTGGAAAAACGACTTTGATTCTAGACTCACTTTTACCAGCTCTAAAGGCTGAAAAAGAAGGCAGTGCTAAACCTGAGTGGGTGACTAGTCTTACAAGCAATGGCATCAAAAATGTAATCAGCGTTGACTCGTCACCTGTTGGTAAAAACCAACGTTCCACGGTAGCAACATACACAGACATTATGGATAACTTACGTAAGTTATTTGCACAGCAACCACTAGCTAAAGAATTGAAATATCGTGCCTCCCATTTTTCTTATAATAATAAAGAAGGAGCATGTCCGGCATGTGGTGGAACTGGGGTAATTTCACTTGATATTCAGTATTTACCGGACATGGTGGAAACATGTTCTGTATGTGGCGGCCACCGTTTTAATCAAGATGTTTTAAGGGTTAAATGGCATGATTTAAGTATTGCGGACGTGCTGGATTATTCAGTTGATGATGCATTGAAGGAAAATCTTTTTGGGGATGAACCCAAAATTGCTAAGACGATTGAAACTCTGCATGATATGGGGTTAGGTTACCTTCACTTAGGAGAATCAACGCCAGCATTATCAGGTGGAGAAGCACAACGATTGAAATTAACCAGCCATATTCACCGCCAACAAAAGGGCAGCCTCTTTGTTTTTGATGAGCCAACCGTGGGTTTGCATCCAAGCGACGTTAGAACGTTGCTGCAGGTTTTTCAAAAATTGTTAGACCAGCATGCAACAATCATTACAATTACACATGACCTCGATATTATGGCCAATAGTGATTATATGATTGACATGGGTCCGCGTGGCGGATTGAACGGTGGAAAAATAATTGCCTGTGGGACACCTGTGGATATTTCACACCAAAAAGATAGTTTAACGGCAAAATATTTGCGTGAGCACATAAATTTATATCAAAAATAAACCAAAGTCTAGGCCTTGTAGTAGTCGTAAACGCGATTACTGCAAGGTTTTTTGCTACAAAAGAAATTTCACAAATAAAATGTGGAAAAGTTTTGCAAAAAGGTTGCATTCTGTGGATAACCTGTTAGAATATTATATGTAAGCAATTAGCAGTCGAACACATCGAGTGCTAATTACAGATTTTATCCTATAAAGGGGTGCATATTTATGGCATATTTTGACAACGAATTTGATAATTTATTTAACGAACTTAACAACTCTTTCTTTAACGATGATAATAATGGCTCTATCCCAGTTCACTATTCAAGCATGAACATTTCTCCACAAGGAATTAATCAGAGCGAACAAATGCCTGGTCAACCAAAAAAGGAGAAACCAATTGGTGTTGACCTAGTTGAACAAGCTAAAAACAATAAATACGATCCGGTAATCGGTCGTGATGAGCAAATCCAAGAAGTAATAGAAATTTTGAGTAGACGTAAGAAGAACAATCCTGTTTTAGTAGGTCCTGCCGGAGTTGGTAAAACTGCAATTGTTGAAGGCCTAGCTCAAAAGATTGCACAAGGTGATGTTCCTGATAAGATGAAGGACAAGCATATTATTGCAATTAATATTAATGACATGGTTGCAGGCTCAAGTCTACGTGGTAGTTTTGAAGAGCGCCTGAAGAAAGTCATTGATGAAGCAAAGAAGAACCCTAACATCATCTTGTTCATTGATGAAATTCATAACATTGTTGGTGCAGGTTCAACAGATTCTGAAAACAATAGTGGTGATGCCGCAAACATTTTGAAACCTGCTTTGGCAAGTGGCGACTTAAACTTAATCGGTGCAACTACAACAGGGGAATACCGTAGAATTGAAAATGATGCTGCTCTAGCACGTCGTTTCCAACCAGTCCAAGTTCCAGAACCTTCAACTGATGTAACTGTTAAAATTCTGGAAGGGTTAAAGAAAAAATACGAAGACTATCACCACGTTAAATACAGTGACAGTGCTTTGCGTTTAGCAGTTGAATTGTCACAACGGTATATTCAGGGACGCTATTTACCTGATAAAGCAATCGATTTAATGGATGAAGCTGGTGCTAAAAAAGGTCTCGACAGCGTTCCAAGTGATGAAGCCACTCTGAAAAAGAGAATTAGCAGCCTTGAAAGAGAAAAAGCAGAAGCAGCTAAAAATGAAGACTATGCAAAGGCAAGCGACTTGAAGAAGAGAATTGAAAAACTTCAAGAACAGGCCGAGCATATTGATGAAACTGCAACACCAAAGGTAACTGATCAAGATATTTACGCTTTAATTGAAGCTAAGACCAAGATTCCAATGAGCGAATTGCATGCTAACGAAAGTCAAAAGAATCTCAACTTGGCTGAAAAATTGAAGAAAGCTGTTATTGATCAGGACAACGCTGTTGATGTTATTACTGATGCAATTGCTCGTAAGCAAGTCTTCAAAGATAACAATCGTCCTACTGGTTCATTCTTATTAACTGGACCAACTGGAGTGGGCAAGACAGAATTGGCTAAGCAACTTGCTATTCAATTATTTGGTGGCGAAGATCACCTAATTCGGCTTGATATGTCAGAATATCAAGATCAAATGGCAGTTAACAAGTTAATTGGTTCCGCACCTGGCTACGTTGGTTATGGTGAAGGCGGCCAATTGACTGAAAAAGTTCGCCACCAACCATACAGCTTAATTCTGTTCGATGAAATAGAGAAAGCTAACCCCCAAGTCTTCAACGCATTATTGCAGATTATGGATGATGGACGTCTGACAGATGCTCAAGGCAGAACTGTTTCCTTCAAGGACACAATTCTAATTATGACCTCAAACGCTGGTTACTCTGACAACTTGTTAAAAGATGGTAAAGTGGATCACGATAAGATGATTAAGGCTTTAGAAGCATACTTCAGACCAGAATTTTTGAACAGATTAGACGCAATTGTGCCATTTAATTCATTGACTGAAACTGACATGACTAAGATCATCGACATTTACCTAAAGAAGATGTCACATGTCTTGGCAAAGAAAGATGTTAAAGTTGAAGTTTCTGATGATGCTAAAGCTTACTTCGCTGAAAAAGGTTATGACAAGAAATTTGGTGCACGTCCTCTTCGTCGAGTAGTTGAACAAGACATGGAGACGCCAATCGCTAAATTATTGCTAAAAGAGCCAGATACTAAAGAAGTTAAATTTACTGCTGATGATAAGCATGTTTATCTCAATGGTGAAGTAATTTTAGATATTGAGCCAAAAGCTGATTCAAATGATGAGCAAACTGAAGCTGAAGAAACAAAAGAATAATTGTTGCTTAAAAGTCATTCCGAAAGGAATGGCTTTTTTGCTTTATAAACTTTTTACGAGTAAATAAGGTGGTGTTTCACGTGTGACATTTTTGACGGAGAGACTCTTAGAATTAATCTTTGGAAAGCTGTTGACAGTAGTAAAATTATGGTTTACATTAGTTAACAATTAAATAATAATTAAAAGTTAAAAAGAGATTTTTAACTGATGTTTTTAAGGAAAAAGTAGGAGCATTGCTATGAAACAAAAAGTAGAAGACCTTGACTGGAAAAATTTAGGCTTTGTTTATCGCGATTTACCATATCGTTATGAGGCTAAATATAGAGACGGCGAGTGGCAAGAGGGAAAATTGATTGAAGATTCTACTCTTGTTCTTTCCGAAGGTGCAGAAATTTTGCACTACGGTCAAGAAATTTTTGAAGGATTGAAGGCTTATCGTAGAGAAGACGGTAAGATTAACTTGTTTCGTCCCGATGAAAATGCGCATCGATTTGCGTTATCTGCTGAGCGTTTGGCAATGCCACCATTTCCAGAAGATCGCTTTGTTGAAGCCGTTAAGCAAGTAGTTTTAGCAAATAAGGAATATGTACCACCTTATGACAGTGGCGCAACACTCTATTTACGTCCCTTTATGATTGGAACATCCAATGTTTTGGGTGTCCAGGCGGCCAATGAATATACCTTCCGCATTTTTGCTGTTCCGGTTGGCGCTTATATTAAGGGGCTTAACCCAGCAGATTATATTGTTAGTGAATATGACCGTGCTGCTTATGCTGGTACGGGTCAAGCAAAGACCTCTGGTAACTATGCCAGCAGTTTGCTGCCATCAGTTGAAGCTCATAAAAATGGCTTTGCGGATTGTTTATATCTTGATCCACGAGAGCACAAATATGTTGATGAATTTGGTGGCGCTAATTTTTACGGTATTACCCAAGAAGGTCAATTTGTTACACCAAAATCTAAATCAATCTTGATCTCAATTACCAAGAGGTCACTGCTGGAACTAGCTAAAAAGCAGGGCTTAAATCCAGTGGAAAGACAAATCACTTTAGAAGAAGCCTTTAACATGAAAGAAGCTGGAGCTATGGGCACTGCGGCAGTTATTTCACCAGTGGGTTCGATCACTTATGAAGGTAAAAAACATGTCATTTACAGTGAAACAGAAACAGGTCCAGTAACAACTAAACTCTATAATGAGCTAGTTGATATTCAATATGGAAAGCAAGAAGGTCCAGAGGGCTGGGTCCAAACAATTGATTAATTAAAATAGAAAAGGTGCCGAGATATCAAATCTCGGCACCTTTTTAATTGGCAATGTTCTTTAGAACCAGTTCTAACATTTTTGGAAAACTCTTATCAGCAGGTAGTGATTTATCCGCAAACCAACCAGTTCCAACATTTACAATGTCGCCGATAGTTAAATCACGAAGATAGCGACTAGCAAGCAACTGCTGCTTTGGTTCTGAATATTCAGTAGCCAATAGTTGATTTATCAAAGAGCGTAGCTGCTCAAAGGCTGCAGTTACTTCGGGATAAGCATTAGTCCGAGGCATTTTTAGAACTAGCTGAGTTAGTTTGAAATGCTTAAGTGCAAGTGAGCGGAACTCTGTAGCCAAAGCGATAATGCCCTTGATTCCTGTTTGCCCAAAGATTTTTTGTTGAAGTTGCTGACTTACTTGGTTGATAGCCCAAGCAACGACACAATAGCTTAATTCTTGTTGATTAGAGAAATAACTATAAAGTGCTTGTGAGCGTGTACCTAATTGTTGGGCAACTAGCGAAAAACTTAGTTCACTACCTGATTCGATTAAAGAAACGCTAGTTTCAATGATTTTTTGTTTGGATAAAATTTGACGTGGCATTATTAACCTCTAATAGACTTGACTGTTACAATATGTAAACTATAATTACATATTGTAAATATAGTTTAGTGTTTAATATTTAAGAAGGCAAATATAATGAAAATTTTTCTATTATTGCTAATCGGTTTGGTGATAGGCACTCTTGTTATCCTGTTTGGTGGGGGTGGTGCCGCAATTTATTTGGGAATATTAACAGGTTTATTTGGCTTAAAAGCTGCAAGTGCTTCGGCAACTTCATTAATGACCGCTTTACCTTCATTAATTATTGGCGCATGGAGCTATTATCGTCAAGGAAAAATTAATACTAAAATTGGTAATCAAATGTTATTGGCAGCAATTCCTGCTGTAATAGTTGGTGCACTCTTATCAAAATATATTCCTGCTAATTTGTACAAATGGTTGATAAGCATAGTCTTAATTTTACTTGGCATCAACATGCTCATCCAAAAGAAAAATAAGACTTCGGATTCAATGCATAAGCAAGGTCATGCCAGATTGCAGGCAAGTTTATTCGGGATTTTTGGTGGACTAATGGTCGGTGTTGCAGGAATGAGCGGAGGAGCTGTAATTATTGCTGGACTGTTTTTGCTTGGCTTAAAGGACTTTCAGGCAACAGCAACCTCAACTTATGTTTTAGTATTTATGACCGCTACAGGTGCGCTGTTTCACATTGCAGGAGGTCAAGTAGAATGGGCAGCCGGACTACCATTAATGATTGGTGCATTAGTAGGAGCAATCATTGCTCCCAAATTGGCGCAACTACTGGCAAAAACAAAGATCACAAAGTATATGAAGCCAACTACTGGAGTGTTATTAATACTGCTAGGTGCTAAGTCTTTACTATAAAAGCGCAAAATAAAAATTGCTAATGGTGGGGTTACTTAGCAAAAATATTTCCTGGGAAATAGCTAATTTTTGTTAGAACTTTTTTAAAAAGTAATATAATAGGGTTAGGTTAATGAAACTAAGAATGATTTATTTTGAAAAGAGTGCAAAATGAAAAAATTAGTTAGAGATAAGATACCGGAATTTGCCACAGAGGCTACATATCGAGAGCTGCCTAAAGAAGAAATTGAACTAGCCCTTAAAAATAAGTTGATTGAAGAGACGCAGGAAGTTGTTGAAGCTAAGACAGAAGACAATCTGATTGAAGAATTAGGTGATGTCTATGAAGTCTTAACAGCATATTTGAAATTTAAAGGCGTCAGTCAGGAAGAATTTTTAAAACTAGTTGCAACAAAGCGTGATTATAAAGGTGGCTTTACTAAGTTCTTAGAAATGACGACTGAGGATTAGGTATTGAAAAAGTGGACTTTAGAGATGACATAATCTCTGAGGCCCACTTTTTATATACGCGTAGTAGCAAAATAACTAATAGTAATTAAGTAAGCTTAATAATAGGTATTTTTAATTTCATACTTTTTGTTAAATAATTGAGTGTATAAAAGATATAGATATTGTGATTTAGAGAAAGAAAATAAATGAAAAGTATTAAAAATCATTTTTTTGAAGGCGAAAGGATCCTTTTTGGACTTAATGATGCAGAATTAGACGGAGTCACTTTTGGTCAAGGGGAGTCTCCACTCAAAGAAGCAAACAATATTAAAGTGAAAGATTCAGTTTTTAAATGGAAGTATCCACTCTGGTATGATCAAAATGTTGAGGTGGAAGATTCTGTCTTTGAAACGATGGCTCGCAGTGGCATTTGGTACACAAAAAACATTTCTATTAAGAACTCTTCTTTACAAGCTCCTAAATTATTTAGACGTGCACAAAAAATCACGTTGGACAATGTTCATTTTGCTAATGCGGAAGAGACTATGTGGTCCTGTAATGACCTTAAAATTACTAATAGTCAAATTAGTGGCGATTATTTTGGCAAAGACAGCAAAAACATTTACTTAGATCATGTCAGTATAATTGGCAATTACGCTTTTGATGGTGCAGAAAACATTGAAGTACATAATTCAACTTTTGTTGCTAAAGATGCTTTTTGGAACTGTAAAAATGTAAAAGTTTATGATTCAACTATTGATGGAGAGTACTTAGCATGGAACAGTGAGAATGTTGAGTTTATTAACTGCAAAATTATTAGCAGTCAGGGCCTTAATTATATTAACAATTTAAAGTTAAGAGATACTCAGCTATTGCATACAGATTTAGCTTTTGAATATGTTCCAAATATAGATGCTGAAGTGACTTCGAAAATTGATAGTGTTAAAAACCCAATTTCTGGAAAAATTTCTGCTCCTGTAATCGGCGAATTAATTATGGATAAGTCAAAAATAGATCCCGCTGATACAAAGATAGATTGTGATAAGATTGAATTGAACACAAATCAGTCAGATCGGAATCAGGAACCAAAGGATTAATAATGAAAGCTAATTACGATTTTGTTAATGTGCCAGATAGAAGAAAAACAGACTCTGTTAAGTGGGACGTTGCATCAAATGAACTACCAATGTCAATTGCTGACATGGATTTTAAAACAGCACCAGAAATCATTGATGCAATGAAGAAGAAAATTGAACTAGGTGTATTCGGTTATGAATGGCCTAAAGATGATTATTTTAATGCAGTGGCCAATTGGTATGCAGAAGAGCATGGACACCGTCCACAACAAGAATGGATGATTTTCACTACTGGTGTAGTGCCAGCAATTTCATCGATTGTTCGGCGAGTTTCACATATCGGTGATAACGTTCTAGTTCAAGCACCCGTTTATAATATTTTTTACAATTCAATTGAAAATAATGGGCGACATGTTTTGTCCAGTGACTTGGAATTTGATGATGAAAACTATGAAATTAACTGGGAAGACCTTGAACAAAAATTAGCTTTACCACTTACCACTTTAATGATTTTTTGTAATCCTCATAATCCAGTTGGTAAAGTATGGAGCCAAAAAGAAGTTCAGAAGGTTGCAGACTTATGTTTTAAACATCACGTAGTGCTCCTATCTGATGAAATTCATGGTGACTTGGTACGCAAGGGACCAGGGTATACGCCTGCTTTTTCGGTTGAGGGTGCTTCACGTGAGTGTGTTATTTCGCTAGTCTCACCAAGTAAGACCTTTAATGTTGCGGCTTTACATGCGGCAACTGCAGTGGTGCCAAATGATAACTTACGTGAGACTGTCAATCGTGGTCTGAATAGTGAAGAACTTGCAGAGCCTAATTTACTGGCTATTCCAGGGACAATTGCTGCATATGAGCATGGTCATGATTGGTTACAAGCATTACTGAAGCAATTAAACACTAATTTTGCTTATACTGAGAAATTTATTAGTGAAAATATTCCAGAAGTTAAGGTGGTATCAGGTAATGCAACATATTTAATTTGGCTTGATGTGCGTCAAATTACTTCGAATTCGCAAAAGCTAGCAGAATACTTAGATAAGGAAACAGGACTAGTTTTATCCCCAGGAAGTATTTATCGCGGCAATGGTAATGATTTTCTACGCATGAATCTCGCTTATCCTTTGGCCATGGTTAAAGATGGCTTAGGGCGACTAAAAGAGGGAATAGTAAATTATTCTAACGAAGCATAAAAAGACGACTATAGCGTTGGCTGTAGTCGTCTTTTGAGTAGGTCTTAATATATTCTTGGGAGTATAACAAGTTTTTTAGTGTGATTAGAAGCTTTTGAAAAGATACTGTTTCATGTGAAACACAGAATCACTGTTAAATGTCGAATTGCTAATAAGACTGAATAATCTAGTATTAGTTTTTAGACTTTTTGTGTGAAAATGCTTGAGCAAGCTGAATGGCAGTTGTAACGTAATCTAACACAGTAGTTACTGCTAACGCTATGCTCTTAAAGTTGACGGAATCTTCCAAAACTAGTGGCACCTTAACACCTAACGCAATAAACAAAACAATTATCAATAACTTGGTAGGTTCAATCTTACTGTTATTGCCAGCAAATCGATCTAATAAAGTATGAATTTTTTGAGTTGTTTGAGGTGAAAGCTGCATTTTACTAGTAAGTAGCTTTAAAAAAGTTGGATCTTTAAATATTGGAATTAATCTTTTACTGGATACTTGACCAAGCTTCTTTAGCTGAATTGCAATTTTTTCATTATGTTTAGCACAGAATTGTAGAAAACTTTGAACCTGCTCAAGTCCAGAAAGATTCCATGAATACTTAGTAGAACGCAAAGTATGCCAAAACTGTAAAATTTGATCAGTCGATTGATCAAATAGTTTAAACATTTGCTGTGTCGGTTTTGTATGCAATAAGTTTTGTGACCAGTTTACTAGTTGAGCTTTTAGATGCATAAAAATCGCTCCTTTTTCTAATTATAACAAGGGGAGAAGGTGGAATGGATTTAGATGCTTTGGGAAAATGCTATAAGAATAACTAACAAGCAAATAAAAAGTGCAGTAATGCGTTAAAAGCAGTTCTGCACTTTTTATCTCGTCATTGCAAAATGAAATGCTGATTATTCATAGTTATTAGCTTTTGAAGGTAGAAGCATTAAGATGACAAACCATAGTTGGCCGATGAAAGGAAGGATATTAATCAAAATCCACCAACCGGAGTGGTTAGAGTCGTGTAAACGTCTGAAGCGTAGTGAAAGTGTGGCTAGCCAGACAATAAATGAAATGATTAGAGAACCAGTCTTGGCACTCCAGTCACCCCAAGTATAGATATCTTCAATGGAGTGGCCCAAAATCTGTTGTACCAGTGCCATCAAAATAAACCCTAAAATATAGTTAATAATAACTGGAATCCAATATTCGCCGCGACTAGCAACGCCAGAAAAGTTAAAAATGTTACTCCAGAATTTTTTGTAAGCTTTAATCATTAAGCTCAGCCTCCTTGATTACAGTACTTTACACCATCATTGTAAAACCAAACCGATCTCCGTAGCAAAGAATATGATTTGTTTATACTTTATAAGCATATGTTTTGTTTTAAAAAATGAATCGCTGTAAATTGAAGGTGGATTCTAAAGAAGGGAGATCTTTACAATGGACAATAGTTTATCTGATCCGCTAAAACGTTATCACACTGGTGATTTTTCTAAACAATCACAGGAATATCCAGGTGTACAAAGCAAAATGGATCCAGTACCTGCTGGTGATATGACTGATTACGAAGGGCATGGCTTACTTGAAGGACGCCATGCCATTGTCACTGGTGGTGACTCGGGAATTGGTCGTGCTGTTGCAATTGGCTTTGCTAAAGAAGGTGCCGATGTCGCAATTCAGTATTTGCCTGAAGAAGAAGCTGATGCCAAGGAAGTAGCAGAGTTAATTGAAAAAGCAGGCCAAAAGGCTGTCCTTTTACCAGCTGACTTCCGTAAGCGTGGTGAAGCAGAACAAGTAGTTCAAAAAGCTGTCGATGAATTCGGTAGCTTAGAGCTATTGGTGATGAATTCCGCAATTCAACAGCATGTCTCAAGCTTGGATGAATTGACGATGGATCAAGTCCATGACACTTTTGAAGTTAATATTATTTCAATGTTTGAAATGGCTAAAGCTGCAGTGCCTCATATGAAACCGGGCAGTGTAATCTTAACTTCTACCTCTGTACAGGGCTTTAGTCCAACACCTATTTTGCTTGACTATGCCTCTACAAAGGCTGCGATTGCTAACTTTTCAATTAACTTGGCGCAAGAGTTAGCGCCAAAAGGAATTCGCGTTAATAGTGTAGCTCCCGGTCCAATTTGGACACCGTTACAAACATGTGGCGGTCAACCAACAGATGCGCTTTCAACTTTTGGTCAGGAAGAACCATTGAAGCGTGCAGGTCAACCCGATGAAGTAGCCCATGTTTACATTTTCCTAGCTTCTAATTTGGCTAGTTATGTTACAGGTCAAGTTTACGGCGTAACCGGTGGGCAACCAATTAATTAAAAATATAGCTAAAAAACGTTTCTACATAGCTTAGTGCTTATGTAGAAACGTTTTTGTGTGGTTTGCTTTTTGAATTACCTTTGGGTATATTGGGTAATAATATAATGTAATAAGTTAATAAGGAAAATTCAAATGACTAACAGTATTTTTAAAAAAATTGACCAATTATCGCAGGCTAATGCAGAAATAATTGCCAATGATTGGCATTACGAGGGTGAATATTCTTTTTATGATATGGAAAATGATCAAGAAGATTATGACGAAATAATGTCTCAAGAATTAAGAAGTGATCACTATTATCAGGTTTTAGACGGTGACAATAAATTAGTTGCATTCTTTTGTTTAGAGCCAGATGATCAGGATTCAATGAAAGCTGAGATAGGACTTGGTTTGGCGCCATCTCTAACAGGTCATGGTTTAGGGAAAGAGTTTATAAAGGTTATTGAGGACTATGTGAAGCAAAACTTTGCTTTTAAAACTTATATTTTGTCCGTTGCGGAATTTAATAAGCGTGCAATTAAGGTTTATCAAAAAGCTGGTTACCAAGAAACTGGTTCGGAAAACGTTCATACCAACGGTGGTAGTTACAAATTTATTATTATGACTAAAAGCGTTTAGCTTTTGTCAATTTATTTAGCTAAAAAGAGAGTATGATAATGGAGAAAAAAGTAGAACAATTTTGGCGTACCTTTTGCAAGAAGCATAGCTTGGGAGAGGATACTAAAGTAGATGCGTGGGCATTTGGAGCAAGTAAGGAAGAAGCGAATGAATTAGCAGACTTAGTAAAAAGAGGTATTAAGACTGCAACAACTGCAGCATTTTTCCCAGAAAATGAGATGCCAAGTGTTGGCGACTGGAATATTATCCTTGATTGGAATGGTAATCCCGTTTGCGTGATTCAGGACAAGGTAGTTGAAGTTATTCCATACAATCAGATATCTGCAGAGCATGCATATCATGAAGGTGAAGGAGATCGTAGCTACCAGTATTGGCGTGAAGTTCATGATCAATTTCTTGAAGCGGAATTTACAGAAAGTGGACAGAAGTTTTATCCTCAGGCACCAATGATCTGTGAAGTCTTTGAAAAAGTTGATTAAATTATAGCAAGCTTTACGTAGCATATTGCAATTCAGCTATTTTTACAAACCACTAGTCGATTAGACCAGTGGTTTTTGTCTTAAATAAAACTACATTATTTCCTAGGGAATAATATCCCCAAAGAAATCGTTACAAACTATTAAAGTAATATATCAATCAAATCACAACATAGTTCAGGCTCGTGCATGTATAATATATTAAAAGCAGGTTAATTTTTGATTGGGGGGAAAAAGATGAGTAAACCAATTATCGGCATTGCTGGTTCAGAAATAAGAGATGCAGAAGGGCCATTTTATGGATATAGACGTAGTTACGTTAATGAGGACTATGTTGATTCTGTCGTTCAAAATGGTGGGATTCCTTACATTATCCCCTTTACTGCAAATGATGAGGTTGTTATAGGCCAAATAGAACATGTTCAAGGACTTATTTTATCTGGTGGACATGATATTGATCCACATTTATATGGTGAAGAACTGCAACCAAATATAGGTGAAATTTGGCCAGCACGTGACCATTTTGACATGCTATTGTTAAAAATTGCGGAAGAAAAAGGTCTCCCAATTCTTGGGGTTTGCCGTGGGGCTCAACTAATTAACGTTGCTCACGGTGGTAACTTATATCAAGATGCTGGTTATCGCAAAGAAAAAACTTTAAAGCATAATCAAGGTCATACACCTGATTTACCAACGCATGGCGTTAAGCTTAAAGAAGGTAGTTTACTTGCTCGGACAATAGGTAAAACTGAGTTCTTAGTTAATTCGTTCCATCATCAGTTGATTAAAGATGTTGCACCGGATTTGCGCGAAGTTGCGACTGCAACTGATGGTGTCCCAGAGGGCTTAGAAAACGATCAGGGCAATATTTTGGCAGTTCAGTGGCACCCTGAGATGCTGCATAAAAATCCTAACACGCCTTATATGAATAATCTATTTAAATTTGTTGTTGAAAATGCTAAGTAAGAAAGGCTAACTATCGTGAACACAAGTAAGGATACAGAACGAGCAAATGACAAACTAGGCTTCTGGTCAATTGTTCTTTTAGCAATCAACTCTATTATTGGCTCAGGTATTTTCTTAACACCGGGAAGCGTAGTCAGCCAAGCTGGTAGTAAATCTCTAGTTGTTTATTTAATTGCTGCAATTTTTGCCGCAATTCTGGCGATTTCTTTTTCAGCAGCGGCTAAATATGTGACAAAATCAGGCGCTTCGTATGCCTATTCTAAGGCGGCTTTTGGTGATAACGTTGGCTTTTATGTCGGCATCTTGCGTTACTTTTCTGCCAGCGTGGCGTGGGGCGTAATGGCTGTCGGTGTAATTAAGTCAACCATTTCGATTTTTGGCGGGAATCCTGATAGCGTTATGAACGTTACAATCGGGTTTCTAGTTTTGATGCTGCTAATAACAATTATTAACTTGTTTGGACAAAAATTTGTTAAGTTTGTAATGAATATTGCTACTGCAGGTAAGTTATTCGCTTTGGTTTTAATCATTGTTGCTGGAGTTGTTCTATTACTTACGACAGGAGCTTCACATAATTTACATAATTTGGCGATGGTTGATCAAATTACGCAGAATGGCCATAAGATTGTTCCTACATTGACAACTACAGGTTTTGTAATGGCCATCGTGTCAGCTTTTTACGCTTTTACAGGCTTTGAATCTGTACCTTCAGGTTCAGATGATATGCAAGAGCCCGAAAAAAATCTACCAAGAGCAATACCATTAGCAATTTTTGTTATTGCTGCAATTTATATAGGGGTTGTTGCAGTTGGACTTGTTCTCAATCCGAAAGCTTTGATGACAACTAAGCAGGTTGTGGCAATTAGTGCAATTTTTGACAATGAGATCTTACGGGACGTGATTTTAGTTGGTGCCTTGGTATCGATGCTTGGCATCAATGTTGCTTCCAGCTTCAATGCGCCACGAATTTTAGAGGCAATGGCACGTGAAAAGCAGCTGCCGTCATCATTAACTAAGAGAACGAAAAACAATTTTCCAATTAGGACATTCTTTATTTCTGAAGCGCTAGCGATTTTGGTACCACTGGCATTCCAATATAATATGGTTAACCTAATTACATTAAGTGCAATGGTTAGGTTCTTAGGCTTTATTATTGTGCCACTAGCAGTCATTTGCTTCTATTTTGGCAAAAATAAAGAGCAGGTTTTACCAGCACCAAAAAATGTTTGGACTGATATCGTAATCCCAATATTATCAATTATTGTCGTTATTTTCTTACTAGTTAAATATAATTGGCAAGCACAATTTGGCATTATTAAAAATGGCCAAGTTGTTGGTGTTAACTGGTATGCGATTTTGATGATGGTCTTTGGCTTTATTATCTTGCCACTTTTGATGTTTTTATTCACAAAGAAAAAGAGAAAATAACAAAGAGGCTAGTCACTGCTGAAAAACTGGCTCAAGAATCAATTACTCAATTGAAGCAATGGATTGATAACAAAGTTTATGCTAATATTCCTACTCTTTTAATCGGTAATTTTTAATTTAATGCTGCTATCAAAGTGACTCTCTTATTAATTTGCAAAACACATGGAACAGCTTAAATTGAAGATTAAAATTTTTAAATAAGCTGAAATGAAGCAATTGGGCTAATTGTGAAATTACCTGATAATGAAAAAGAAAAGACTGTTAAACCAGTCTTCCTTTTTGCTGTAAGGTTGTGGCATTATAGCTGTGAGCTTTGTAGAAATTTCATTTAATCTACACTATATTAAGTTTTTGTTATAGTTTAAATCTAAAACACATTTTTATTTTAAATGTTTTGTTTTTTTAATATTTTAATATATACTAAGGCATAACCGAATAGACAGGAACAACTGGTGCCATTGGCTCAGCCTGTTTTATGAAAGTCAGAAATGATTTGGACTATATGAATAATACACATCCACACAATTATCTTTATATGGATGTCAACCTTACAGGAACTTATACCATAGCAGCTCTTTAATCATAATTAACAGAAAGTGTGTTGAGCTTATGTTTGAATCAATAGGATACATAGCTTTTATAATCGCAATGTTTTGCTTTTCGCAAATTTATAAAGATAAACCCTTCTTTAAATTTATGAAACAAAATCGGGGTACTCTCCTGCTTTCCTGCTCGTTACTAATCCTTTTCGGATTTGGAATGGTGCAGGGATTTAGCAACTTATTCCCGCCATTTACCACAATATTATTAGTGTTCATGCTGGTTGGCGCGTTCTATATTTTTAAAGATCGCCAAATAAGCTAGATTAAATTATAATTACTAATTCTATAGCAGTCTTCTCTAACTCAATTAGGGATGATTGCTATTTTTGATATGAAAGAAGATTAGTTTGCAGCTATTAAATCAAGTAGGAGGTTCAACTTAAAATTTAATTCTTTTTGTTTAGATAATTTAGTCATAAAAAAGCCCCAAAAGTTATTCAACTTTTGAGGCTCAGTACACTTTTGCTTATTTAATTAATTATGCTTTTTCTTTAATTGGAAGTAATGAACAATGCTGTAGCAGAACAGAACTGCCATACCAATTCCAGCCATTGTCATGTCAGAACGAGGAGTTCCACCGCCAAAAGTTGTACCTAACCAGTTAACAATTGTTGGTGAAGCGGCACAACCAATATTAACTAGGATTAAGGTAATGGTTGTTGCGAAGTTAACGGAGTTCTTTGGAGCTGCTTCATCAAGCCAGTTAAAGATATAAGGTACGGACAAACCGAAGCCAGCACCTAAAACAATAACGGCTACAACTAACATTGGTAAGTTAACTGCGTAAGCAATTGCCAATAAACCAGCAACTTGTAAGAATAAACCAATTGGTAAAATTAAATCCTTTAATTTCTTCTTTAAAAGACCGTAGCACATTCCAACAGGAATACCAATTAAAGTAACTACACTTGAAACAAAGGCAATTTGACTAACACTAGCAAGTTTTTGGCTTGTAGCAAGTTGTGGTAACTTGAATGACATTGGCATAAAGAAGACATACATAAAGAACATGATAATTGCTATTTCAATTACAGCACCATTAATCTTGTTTTCTTCTTTAGTAGCAGGTTGTGCTTCTGTATCGATGCTTTGTGATTGACTAGGCAATTTAACTACGAAGCCAAATAGCAATAGAATTGGCAAAGCAGCAAAGTAAATTGCAAAAGTAGCGTGCCAACCATTAACAGCTAATAAGCCAACACAGAATGAAAAGATTGCTGCACCGACACTACCCATTGAGTTTTGGAAACCAAGCATTGATGATAGTTCATCGCCTTGGTAAAACTTCGATAATAAACTAACGGCTAATGAGTTGAATAAACCAATACCAGCTCCCAATAAGAAACGAGAGATTAAAATTGTTGTGTATCCCGTTGCGTACATTGGGTATGTTCCAGCTAATAGAGCAATTACTAACCCAGTGATAACAGTGTTTTTAGTACCGATTAGTTTAATTAAAAATGGACTTATGATTAGTCCAATGACTATTCCGATGTTTGGAATTGTACTTAATGTTTCAACAGCAGCCCGTGAAACGCCAGGAAATGACGAGTACATTAGGGGCAATACTGAGGAAATTTGCGGCGCAATCATCAATAATAAGGATATTGATAATAAGGCGACTTTGAACAACCCAGATTTTGGATTAACTTTTTTCATGTTAAGTTCCTCTATTCTCTAACTTTTATTGTATTCGCTAATATTATACTTGCTTTTCGATTGCTAAATAGCGCTTTCAGTCACCTTAATCTGGCGCTGAGGAACCTTCGCGTATTTGTCTGCTGGTTTGACCGTAATTGTTAACCATTGCCCGGTTAAGCGATCTAACACCACTGAAACCATTATTCATGGCAATTGCAGTAAAGGTATTTGTGGTCGTAATAAGCTCTTGGTAGGCTTTTTGTGCACGATAATTTTTGATGTATTCGCCTAGAGTACACCCCATATTTTCGCGAAAAATTCGTTGGAGATATTGACGTGCCAAATGACAAGAATCCGCGATCTCTTGAAGAGAAAAGGGTTCTTGATAGTGCCCTTGGATATAGTCAAGCGCGTTACGCAAATGTCCAGTGATGACTAAATTGTGTGACAGTTGGCTGTTATTTTTACGAGGTTTCAAAAAATACTTAAGTAGTGTTTCAAGAACTTGATAGCTAAGGATAGTTAACTCGATATTTTTAAAATTACTCTCTTTACCCAGCTTAATATCAGTAATTTGCGTAAGAAGATCTTGTAAATGGTGATATTGAGCTACTTGCTGAAGTGATAACTTGCTTAATGGACCAAGCTCAAAAAAATATTGGTCAATTTTAGGAAACACTTGCAAGACCAGAGGATAGGGGAAGAGGAGCGTCAACATTAAATCATCTTTAGTATGGATACGACTACGTACACTATGCACAATTTGAGTATTAACAATTAAGATTTCTCCAGGATGTGTTTGATGATCGACACCGCCAATTATAAAATGGTCAATTTGTCCCCGAATGGTAAAACTCAATTCAATGCTTTGATGCCAATGAGACGGCACCTCGGAATCATTGCGATCGTGGTGGATTTTGATGTGTAACGGTAATTCATCTAGTTGAATTAACTCGTGTTTGTCGCCTGCCATAAGTTCCTCCTAGAAAAAAAGGTTGAACTAAATAGTTCAACCTTTATTTTACAATGAACTAAGCACTAATTGATGTATTTACGGAAAAAGTTAAGTTCATCCAAATTACATTGCTTAGCTAAATCATCTTTTTGATTAACATTAAAGACGTGTCCACGACGATTATCTGGATCACCATAAAAATGAATTTCGTGGTAAATGCCTTTTGCGTGTAAGTAACCAGAAAGCATGTATGCATTGTCACGTAAGAAATCATCTGTACAAGTCATTAAGAAAAGTGGTGGCAAATCTGTAGTTAAAAATTGTTCAGCGTTCAATTGATCATGTTCTGTTAAACGAATTTCTGGACGGAAATATGCTTCTGGTGCACCCGCAATTGAATTAATTTCAGTTAAAAAATATGCACCGCAATTTAAAGCTGCAGCCTTAATTGTTAGGTCAGGAACAGAGTAGCCAAAGTATTTACGATAGTCAGCGTTAGTATAAGCAGCTAAAATTTGCTCACCCATTTGACCACCAGCACTATCACCAACGATAAAGACATTGTCTAAGTCTAATTGATATTTGGCTGCGTTAGCTGGATCTGCTACCCAATGGAAGACGCGGTTAACGTCATCCAATTCACCTGGGTAAACAACATCTGGTGCTAGACGATAATTTGCATTCACCACTGCAAAACCCTCTTTAGCAAGTGCCATGCAGTAAAATTGATAGGTTTCTTTTGTACCGTATACCCAGCCACCACCGTGAATGTTAACAATTACTGGTAGTTTAGCGTCTGTGCGCTTGCTTGGTAAATAGACATCAAGTAATTGATATTTAGGATCTTTACCGTAAGCAATGTCATCAAAGCGCTCTACTTCAGGGATGCTGGTAGGTAAGCCCTCATCACGCTTATCATCACCATCTTTAAAAGCTTTGCGCATCTCATCGACTAATTTTTGATAATTTACTTCTGCCATTTTAATGACTCCTTTTTTGTGAAATCGCTTTATTAAAAACATTGTACTTCATTGAAAGGAAAAAGAAAGACCAAAAAAGCACCTCAAACTGGCAAACAAGGCTTTTTGCTGAAGTGCTTTCAAACATAAATTTAGGTAGAACGTAATTTTTTATTAAAAAGTTTATATATAAACAGTAAATACAAAATAACTTGGAAGGTTAGTTAGCTTTTTTTGCAATAAAAGCTTGATAAGCTTCATCTTCTTTAGTTGGAGTAACTGAAAAATCAGAAAAACTAAGGAAAGGTTGATGTAATTCACCTTCATCTACTTCAATTTCTGCCATTACAGTCGCATTACCAATTAATTCAACCCAATAGCTGTCATCTGTTTGATGAACCTTAGTTTGAACAAATCCACCAGGATTAGTAACAGTAAGTAAGCGCTCAAAAGCGTGTTCTTGCGGTTGAGTTAGGGCAAATACGAGACTTGCGGCAGACATCCCAGTGCCACAGGCATTAGTAAAACCGACGCCGCGCTCATAAGTACGGACAAAAAGATGATCAGAATCAATTACTTGTGCCAGACTAACATTAACACCGTCAGGGAAGTAGGGGTTAGGTCGGTTTAACGCTGCACCCAAAGTTTTTAGAAAATCACTGTGTAACACATCAGCTGAAACTAAGCTGATAAGGTGAGGATTAGGCACAGCGACTGCTGTAAAGGTCAAATCATCATCAAAGGCAGGAACATTTTGGTCGATTAATTCATCAGTACCTAAATTGTTAAATGGTAAGTCTTTTGCTTTAAAGCTGATAGGACTAATTTCTACCCCGACTGCCTTAACATTTTCTGCCCAATCTGGTTGACATGTTACAGCAAGATCGGCTTGATCTGTTTCCACTTTAAAAGATGTTTTGTGGTATTTTTCCGCTAAATAACGACCAACAGTGCGCAAACCATTGCCACACATTGATGCAAACGAACCGTCTGCATTAATTACTTGCATCCTCCCTAGAGCGTCGGGATGGCTGGACTCGCTAATGACTAGTAAACCATCTGCTCCGTCCAAAAAGTTAGTTCGTCTATCCGTTAATTGACGTGCTAAGTTAACTAATTCGGGGTCGGTAAGTGGCTTTTCTAATTGAGTCTGATCTAATAAGAAAAATTGATTTTGTGAACCATGCACTTTTTGCATTTGAATCATGATTTTGCTACTCCTTTAAAAAATTGTTGATAAATTTGGCTAACAGCATTTGCTGCGTCTTCTTTCTTGGTGCCTAACATAATAGAAATACGCGATGCACCCTGATTGATCATGTGAATGGCAATATGCTCTTTGGCTAAAGGGGTAGTGATATTCTTCATTGCGCCAATTTTATTCCGCATCCCTTCGCCAACTACCATAATGATAGCATAATCATCAATCCATTCTAATTGGTCGGGATGAATCACTTTTTGAATTTCACTGCACATTTGCGCGCGCAGTTTTTCAGTAAACTGCCGTTTATCAAAGATAACCGTTAGATCATCTATACCTGAGGGCATGTGTTCGTACGAAATATTGAACTTGTAAAATATTTCTAGTAATTTAAGGGTAAAACCAGTTTCTTTATTAAGCAGATATTTGTGTAAATATAAAGCGGAAAAGTGATTTGAGCTGGCAACACCTGTAATCGTACTTTTAGGATGAAAATCTTTTTCAGGTACAATCATCGTTCCTGGTAATTCAGGGTGATTAGTATTTTTAACATTGATGAAGACCTGGCCTTGAATTGCCGGAATTAACGCTTCGTCGTGGAAAACTGAAAAACCGGCATAAGATAGTTCCCGTAATTCCCGGTAAGTCATAATTTTAATTGGATGAGGGTTAGCAACAATTCTAGGATCCGCGGCATAAATTGCATTTACGTCAGTAAAGTTTTCGTACAAGTCGGCTTTGATTCCTTTTGCCCAGATTGAACCGGTGATATCCGATCCACCACGTGAGAAAGTGGCAATTTTGCCCTGAGTTGTAACACCATAAAATCCCGGAACTACTAGTATTTCTGGCACTTCACGCCATTTAAGTAAATTTTGATAAGTTTCAGGTAGGACTTGAGCGTCGCTGGCAACACTGCTTACCAAAAAACCAGCGTCCTGTGGGTCTAGAAAGCGCGTTGGCAAACCTTGCTCTTGTAAAATTAATGCTAGTAACTGTGCGCAGAGTTTTTCGCCGTGTGCTTTGAAAGCTGCCATTAGGTATTCTGGCTCGTCATTAAAAACTATTGGTAAGTCAACCAACTCTTGGTGCAAGAACGCAAATTTTTGGGGCTCAAGTGCAAAAAAAACGGCAATTTCTTGATACCTCGTCCAAATTTGTTGAATAATTTCAGTAGTGTCTTGTTGCTTCAGTGTTTTTTGGGCATATTCAATTAACAGATCTGTAACTTTTACATCTTCCGCAAATCTTTTTCCTGGTGCGGAAGTGACAATTACTTTTCTGGTTGGGTCAGCATTAATAATATTTAGCACTTTTTGAAATTGTTCACCGCTTGCAAGTGAACTACCACCAAATTTAACAACTTTCATTTTTGCAACACCTACTTAATTAAAATAATTTAAATTCGATAGTAACGCATTTTAACATTTTAATTTTTATCTGCAACTAAAACATAACTGCAGTCATGTTTTCAAAAATAAAGTTAATTAATTATGAAAAAGTCGTTGACAAGTAATATTAATAATAATAATATTTTTATAAATCAAACGAAGAGGTCGCAACTAACAAAAGTACCTAGTGGAGTTTCTGCAAAAACGGTGAAGCTAGCGAAAGGGGCGGTTGCCGAAGCGTTAATTATTGCGGTAGTTAATCGGCTGGGACGTAATCTAATAAATTACGGACTGTCGCAAATTTAAATTTGCGGAGCGCTATCGCCAAAACTGAATCAGATCAAGGTTTAATCTGAAAGACTCTTTTGTACGCTATGCGCGTATTAAAGGGTCTTTTTCTTTACCAAAAAACGGGGGTTATTAGATGTCAACGAATGATTATTACCAGACGAATGATCAAGGTCATTTAATGATTGGAGGTGTAGATGCACTTAAGCTAGCCGAAAACTTTGGCACGCCATTGGTGGTTTATGATGTTGCCCAAATTAGAAAACAGTTCAATGCACTTAAACAAGCTTTTGTTGCTGGACAGGTTGATTATGCCATCAGCTATGCTAGTAAAGCTTTTACCTCGATTGCAATCTATCAAGTAATCAACGAATTGGGTGGCCACATTGATGTTGTTTCAGGTGGAGAACTGTATACAGCGTTGAAAGCCGGCTTCCCAACGGAAAAAATCAGTTTTCATGGTAATAATAAAACAAAAGATGAACTGTTAATGGCCGTTGAAAATAATGTTGGGGTAATCATTCTAGATAACTTTCAGGAAATTGAACTCCTGAAGCAAGTACTGCATGAAACAAACAAAAAAGTGCAAGTAATGCTCCGCATCACTCCTGGTGTGAGTGCACATACGCACGAATATGATCAAACCGGTCAAGAAGACAGTAAATTTGGGTTTGATGTTCGTTCGGGTCAAGCAGAAAAAGCCTTTTTACAAGTTGAAGCGGAAGAGCAAATGGAGTTGATTGGACTTCACGCTCACATTGGTTCACAAATCCTTGAAACTGAAGGTTTTAATCTTGAAGTGGAAAAATTGATGCAGCTAGTTCACGAATGGAAGCAAAAGTATGATTATCAGCCACAGGTTCTAAATTTAGGCGGCGGTTTTGGCATAAGATATACTGCTAAAGATCGTGTGATTGGGCTAGGTACATTTGTTGAACAAATCATTGCCAGTGTCCGTACATTAGCTGAACAGTATCAGTTAAACGTACCAGCAATCTGGGTAGAACCCGGGCGCTCAATTGTTGGTGAAGCAGGATATAGTCTTTATACCGTTGGCTCCAGAAAGGATGTGCCAGGTTTAACTCCTTATGTGACCGTTGATGGCGGCATGGGTGATAACATTCGACCTGCGCTTTATCAAGCAGAATATGAAGCACTGGTTGCCAAGCGACCAGCGGCTGAACCAGTTGAAAAGGTCCATTTAGCAGGACGCTATTGTGAATCTGGTGACATTTTGATTGATCAGGCATGTTTACCAAAAACTAAGCCAGGGGATGTAATTGCTGTTCTTGCAACTGGAGCATATGGTTACAGCATGGCTTCTAACTATAACCGTGTTCCAAGACCAGCAGTTGTTTTTGTAGAAAATGGACAAGCACAAGAAGTTGTTACACGTGAAACCTATGACGATTTAATTAAGAATGACCGTTTTTATCAAGAAAAGTGAGGATATCAAATGAAAAATATGTCAGCGACAGAAATTATTGATTTTATTGCCAATGCGCCTAAGAAAACTCCCGTTAAGATCTATGTTAAGGGCGACTTGGAGGGCTTGAAGTGGCCTGTAGAAGTAAGAACATTTATCGAGGGTAATTGCGGTGTTGTTTTTGGTGACTGGGATGATCTGGTACCTTTTTTACGAACAAATGCGGCAAAGATTAATGACTATCAGGTTGAAAACTGCAGCCGCAACTCCGCAGTACCCCTTTTAGATTTAAAAAATATTCAAGCAAGAATTGAACCTGGTGCCTTGATCCGTGAACAAGTAAGTATCGGTAAAAATGCGGTCATTATGATGGGAGCGGTAATTAATATCGGTGCTGAAATTGGTGATGGGGCAATGATTGATATGAACGCCGTTTTGGGCGGACGTGCAATTGTTGGAGCTAACAGCCATATTGGTGCTGGTGCCGTTGTAGCGGGTATAGTCGAGCCTGCTTCCGCCGAACCAGTCAGGATTGGACAAAATGTTCTAGTTGGTGCTAACGCCGTGATTTTAGAAGGGGTTCAAGTTGGTGATAATGCTGTGGTTGCCGCAGGTGCGGTCGTGACAAAAGATGTTCCGGCTAACACTGTTGTTGCAGGCGTCCCAGCCAAAGTTGTTAAAAAAAGAGACGAACAAACTACTGACAAAACTAAGATTGAGCAAGATTTAAGAAAGCTGTGAGTTAATGTTAACTACTAGTCAACTGATTCAAATTCGTCGTGACTTACATCAAATTCCCGAAGTGGCATTGCAAGAGCATGACACCAAGCAGTATTTATTAAAGGTTATTCAACAATTTGATCAGCAATTTTTACAGATTAAAACTGTTCCTGAGTTGCCAACTGCCTTACTGGTAAGAGTGCAAGGAAAGCAACCTAAAAAAACGATTGGTTACCGAGCTGATATTGATGGACTACCAGTAAAAGAAAAAACTGGGTTAGCATTTTCTTCAAAAAATGAGGGAAAAATGCATGCGTGTGGTCATGATATTCATATGACAGTGGCATTAGGAATTTTGAATTACTTTAGTGAGCATCAACCACAAGATAATTTGCTTTTCTTCTTCCAACCTGCTGAAGAAAGCAAAAACGGTGGCAAACTAGCATATGAACAGGACGTTTTTACTGGTGAGTGGCGACCTGATGAATTTTTTGCATTACATGTTACGCCTGACTTACCAGCAGGAACAATTGGGTGCCGCAACGGAACACTATTTGCTGGCGCTGCAGAAATTAACATTGATCTGTATGGTCAAGATGGTCACGCTGCATATCCACAGCGTGCAAATGATATGGTTGTAGCAGCAGCTGCATTAATTAGTCAGATTCAGACAATTGTGGCGCGCAGCATCGATCCAATTGAAAGCGGCGTGATAACAATTGGCAAGGTTCGTGCGGGCACAATTAGAAATGCAATTGCTGGTCATGCACACCTGGAAGGTACGCTTCGCGGCTTGACTCAAACGATGATTGAACAAATTGAGAAGCGTTTGCGTGAAGTAACAGCCGGTATCGGTCAAAGTTTTGCAGCTAGGGCAGAAATTGAAATTAACCAAGGTGGCTATTGGCCGGTCGAAAATGATCCTAAGATTACCGCTGAATTTATTGACTACATGAAAAATAACCCAGCAGTTAAGTATCAAGAAACTGAGCCGGCAATGACAGGTGAAGACTTTGGTTATTTACTTGCCCAAATTCCTGGAACAATGTGCTGGCTTGGCGTGGAAGATAACTCTCAGCTTCATTCCGCTACTTTCAGTCCACAAGAAAGTGCAATTGAGGCAGGGATTAAAGCAATAGTCGGCTTTTTCGAAGAGCACATGTAAATGACTAATAATGAAAGGAAAAACTATGACAGATTTTACTAACGCTGATTTACTAACTGCGTTGATCACACCATTTAATGAACAAGGCGAAGTTGATTATCCCGGTTTAAAAGAATTAACAGAACTTTTGCTTGCTACAGGAAGTCGCGGTTTTGTAATTGGTGGTACGACTGGTGAAACAGCTACGATGAACCATGATGAAAAAATCGAGCTTTATACCCGATTTGCAGAAATAGTTGCAGGTCGAGTACCAGTGATTGCAGGTACAGGTAGCAATAACACTGCTCAAACGGTCGATTTCACAGAGGAAGTTAGTCAAATTTCAGGCATTGATATGGCCTTAGTTGTTACGCCATACTACAACAAGCCCAATCAACGTGGAATCAAAGCGCATTTTGAAGCTGTTGCCAAAAAATCAAAGGTTCCACTAATGATTTATAATATTCCTGGTCGTACGGGTGTAAAAATCACTAAGGAAACTGTTGTTGAATTGGCAGCTAATCCTAATATTGCTGGCGTGAAGCAATGTACAGAAATAGAAGACTTGGAATATATCGTTGAGCATGCGCCAAGTGACTTTTTAGTTTATACCGGTGAGGATGCGCAGGCACTCAGCGCTAAAACTTTAGGAGCAAGAGGCGTAATTTCTGTTGCTTCACATATTTATGGCAAAGCAATGCGCCAAATGTATGATGATTTGGAAGCTGGTAATGTGGAAGCAGCTGGAGCACTACAACGAAAACTGACACCAAAAATGGCTGCATTATTTATGTACCCGTCACCATCTCCAGTTAAGGCGGTTTTAAATGCACAAAACTTACCAGCAGGGGGATGCCGCTTGCCAATGATTACTTTAAATGAAGAAGAGAAAAAGCAATTGGCACTACATTTGGGCTTAAAGGAAACGGCATTACTGCATGAGTTACCAGTAGAACTAGGAGTAGATTAATGAAACGAGTTTTTATTGCTGGCGCGACTGGATCAATGGGAAAGCAAGTTGTGCAGCTAGTTGAAAAACAAGCAGATTGTGAACTGGTTGGTGTATTAGCACCGCATGCTAAGAAAGATGGGGATTTTGTTAATACTGTCCAGTGCTTTGACCAACTTGATGAGATTGAAATTAATGCAGATATTTGGATTGACTTTACTACTCCTCAGGCTGTTTTTGAAAACGTCAAGTTTGCTTTAAACCACCAAATGAGACCAATTGTCGGTACAAGTGGGCTGACAACTGAGCAAACAGAAGACCTGCAAAAAATTGCAGAAGACCAACAGCTAGGCGGGGTTATTGCGCCAAACTTCGGGCTGTCTGCTGTCTTACTAATGAAATTTGCCCAAGAGGCTGCACGTTACTTTCCAGATGCAGAAATTATCGAAATGCACCATGCCGATAAGCTTGATGCACCTTCAGGAACGGCGATTAACACCGCAAAGATGATTGCCGAAGGTCGAAGCGGATCAGGTTCAATAGATACTAACAATGATGTAAGAGCTCGCGGAGATCTTTATGATGGTGTTCCCATCCATGCTGTCCGCTTGCCAGGTTATGTTGCCCACGAACAGGTTCTTTTTGGCGGACCTGGTGAGGCCTTGACCATTAGACAAGATTCATTTGATCGATCATCTTTTATGCAAGGTGTAAAAGTTGCACTCGATCAAGTGATGAGCTTATCCAAACTGGTTGTTGGTTTGGAAAAAATTCTATCAATATAAGGAGGAAAAAATGCCACATTTAGCTTCAGATTTAACCCCAACTACAAGTGTTCCGCTGACTCAAATTCCAGCTTCAGGTATCCGTGCATTTGCGCAAAAGGTTGATGATATACCAGATTTAATTAAGTTGACATTAGGAGAGCCAGATTTAAATACGCCAGAGCACGTCAAAAAAGCGGCAGCTCAGAGCATTTTAGACAATGACTCCCATTATTCAGCACAAAAAGGAACTTTGAGACTTCGCCAAGCGATTAGTGACTTTCTAAAGCGGAAGCAAAATATTTCATATGATCCGGAAAATGAGATCGTTGTAACGGTAGGGGCGACTGAAGCAATTGCTGCAGCAATGCTGTCGTTAATTCAGCCAGGAGACCAAATTATTGTTCCTACGCCTTCATATGCCTTGTACTTCCCACTGCTTCAATATGTAAAAGCAGATTTAGTTGCAATTAATACAGCGGATACGGACTTTGTCCTGACGCCTGAGGCCTTAGAGCAGACTTTACAAAGCCATCCGCAGGCGAAGGCAATTATTCTCAATTATCCGACTAATCCAACTGGTCGTGAATGTTCAGAAGAAGTGTTAAAGCAGTTAGCACAAATCATTGAAAAACATCACTTATACGTAATTTCTGATGAAATATACGGCGAATTGACTTATGACTTTGAACACATCTCAATTGCGCGCTATATTCCTGAACGGACCCTAGTAATCAATGGTTTGTCAAAGTCACACGCAATGACTGGCTACCGAATTGGATACATTGTAGGACCAACAGAATATATTAGCTTGATTGCCAAAATGCATGCCTTTTTGGTTACTGCACCATCTAATCCGGCTCAGGCAGCTGCCTGTGAAGCATTAGAAAACGGTGATGAAGACCCAATTGAATCACGTCAAATTTATCATAAAAGGCGTGACTATATCGTTGATGCACTTAACGAGATGGGATTAAAGACGATGGTTAGTGAAGGGGCATTTTACGTTTTTGCCAAAATTCCTGAAGAATATGGAACAGATGATGAAGCCTTTGCATTAGATTTAGCGCATGAGGCGAAAGTTGGTGGTACACCAGGAAGTGCTTTTGGAGATGGTGGACAGGGCTATATTCGCTTTTCATATGCTGCTAGTGATGAGGACTTGCATGAAGCAATGGCACGAATAAAACGATTTTTGGCAGAAAAGGATGATCATCAATGAGAGAATATGTTGTTGCAATACTGGGTGCAACCGGTGCAGTTGGTCAGCGGCTGATTAGTGAGCTTGAACAATCCAGTATACCGGTTAAAAAACTAAAACTATTAGCGTCAAAACGTTCAGCAGGTAAAAAGTTAAAATTCAAAAATCAAGAAATTACAGTTGAAGAAGCCCAACCGGATTCATTTAATGGTGTAGATCTTGTTTTATCATCTGCTGGTGGCGCAGTTTCAAAAAAGCTGCTACCAGAGGCCGTTAAACGTGGTGCAGTTTGCGTTGATAACACGAGTGCTTATAGAATGGAAGATGACGTGCCACTAGTTGTTCCCGGAGTTAATGATAAGGAACTAGCTAATCATCATGGTATTATTGCCAATCCGAACTGTTCAACCATTCAGATGGTTGCAGCTCTTTATCCGATTTATCAGCGGTGGGGAATTAAGCAGATTATTGTTTCAACCTATCAAGCAGTTTCAGGTGCTGGAAAAGCGGCGTGGGATGAAATGCTGAACCAAGCTCAGGCAAGACTGAATCACCAAGACTTGAAAGCTGAAATTTTGCCGACTGCAGCGGATAAGCGCCATTATCCAATGGCATTTAATTTGCTGCCGCAGATTGATGTGTTTGAAGATGATGGTTACACGCATGAAGAGTGGAAAATGATTCATGAAACTAAAAAGATTTTGCTTAATGATCAAAATGCGGGTGAAATTAAAGTAACCGCAACTTGTGTGAGAGTTCCAATTGAAATTGGTCACGGTGAAACAGTTTATTTTGTTGTAAAGGATTCGTCGGCAACTACTGCTGAAATACAAGAAGAGATTGCTAAAACATCCGGTTTAGTTTTGCAAGATGATCCTAGCAAACAAGTTTACCCGCAGCCACTTTTAGCAGCTGGTAAACGAGAAACCTTTGTTGGGCGTATTCGCCAAGATCAAGAAAATGATGGTGCCTTTCAGATGTGGGTTGTTGCGGACAACCTATTGCGTGGTGCAGCTAGCAACACAGTCGAAATTGCAGAGTGTCTTGTACGCGATAACCTAGTACATCAAACAAATTAAACATTTATCAAAAAGCCACAGGAAAACCTTGTGGCTTTTTATTGTTCGTTTTTAATGGTTATACATATATATTTTTATTTTATATAAAACCAAGCTGAAACAAAATACAAACTTTTAAAAGCTATATAAATAAATATATTCGTATTTTATCTTGACAGAATGCTGAAAAATAGATAATCTAGAATCAATCGGAGGTAATATATGAATCGGAAAACCGCAGTTTGGTTACTAATACCTGCATTCTTTGGCGTCTTGGTTTTTACCTTTTTTCCATTAATTGAAATCGCAATTCCAACATTCCAGAGTCGAGCAGGTTTTTTTGCGCTTTATACACAGTTTCTTAAAAGCTCTTATAACTGGACAGTAATCGGAAGAACATTTTTGATTGCAGTTTTAACAGTGATTATTGTTTTGATTCTTGGATTACCCATCTCGTTATGGATTGGAAGACAGAAAAAGACAGTTAGACAGGTACTAAACTTACTAATTCTCTTTCCAATGTTAACTAACGCTGTTGTTAGAAACTTTGCTTGGATTATTATCTTGGGTCGTGATGGCATAATTAACAAATTATTGCTTTCACTCCATTTAATAAAAGCACCGCTAAACATTCTATATACCAATACGTCGATTATTATTGGCTCGGTTTATCTGTTTTTGCCAATCATGATTAATACTTTGATTGGTAGTGTTGCAGAATTAAATGTCGAAATTGAAGAGGCTGCTGCTGTTTTGGGCTCCAGCCCATGGCACACTTTATTCAAGGTTATTATTCCTCAACTTGCTACAAGCATTTTAACGGGATGTATTCTGGTTTTTGCCGGCACAATGACAGCATATACTACACCACAAATCCTTGGTGGTAATCGTCATTTGGTGATGGCTACTTTAATTTATCAACAGGCCATGACATTAGGAAATTGGCAAAATGCCAGTGTAATTGCCTTGATCTTAATCGTTATCTCAGCTCTTTCGATGTGGCTCATGAAGCGGTTAAGCTATCGCCTAGACCGGAGGATGACTAATGCTTAATCGTAAAAATAAAACGTTAACCATTATTTCACTTATTATTCTGGCGTTGATTATGTTGCCACTGATTCTAGTGGTTATAACTTCATTTAATAATCAAAGCTCGATTTCCTTACCAATCACAGGTTTTACCCTTTCGTGGTATAGCAATATTTTTCAGCAACCTGATTTTATTACTGGCTTTGAGTCAAGCCTATTGGTGGCACTAATCGCCAGCTTTTTAGCCTTGATTATTGGCATTCCTGCTGTATATGCTTTAACACGCTATAATCTGCAACATGCGGCTTGGTTCCAATCATTTTTTCTAAGTCCGACTTTAATTCCTGAAATTGTAATTGGCTTTGCGCTGTATCAAACGGCTGTTATTACCTTTAAATTGCCAGTTTTTATCAGCTTAATTATTGGTCACTTTCTCCTGTGCTTACCGTATGTCATCCGGCTAATCACAGCCAGTATGTTGATGATGGACAGTCATATTGAGGAAGCAAGTTGGGTCTGCGGCTGTTCACCTAAAAAAGCATTCTTTTTGATTGTTTTACCTAATATTAAGTCTAGTATCATTGCGGCCTTTATGATGTGCTTCATCAATTCGTTCAATAATATTCCAATTTCATTATTCATGAATGGGCCATCGCTTACGATGCTGCCACCAGCAATTCTAAACTATTTGCAAAACAATTATGATCCAACTGTTTCTGCAATTTCAGTTGTTTTAATGGTCTTTACAGCGCTAATGATGTTCTTAGTTGAAAAAGTAATTGGCATTAGCAATATTACTAAATAGGGGTTTTGAGTGTGGCAAATTTAGAAGTAAAAAATTTAGCAAAATCATATGATGGTAAAACTAAAGTTTTGCAGGATATATCTTTTACAATTGAAAATGGTGAATTGGTTTCAATTTTGGGGCCGTCTGGTTGTGGAAAAACTACAACTTTAAGAATAATTGCGGGTCTAATTCAAGAAACTGCAGGACAAATTTTAGTTAATGGTAAAGACATTACCAAAACACCTGTGTATAAACGCAACTTTGGGATGGTGTTCCAAAGTTATGCCTTATTTCCACATTTAAGTGTTTTCGATAATGTGGCGTTTGGCTTAAAAATGCACAAATTACCAAAGCAGGAAATTAACGAAAAAGTGACCGGAATACTTGAAATGACGGGTTTAAGCGACCTAGCAAGTCAATTTCCGGCACAACTTTCTGGAGGACAGCAACAACGAGTTTCCTTGGCAAGGGCGCTAGTTACCAATCCAGAGATGCTATTGATGGATGAGCCATTAAGTAACCTTGATGCTAAATTGCGTTTAAAAATGCGTGAAGAGATTCGTAAATTACAGCAAGAAATGAAGATGACAGTTCTTTTTGTCACACATGATCAACAAGAATGTTTTGCAATTTCTGACAAAGTTTTAATTATGAATCAAGGACGAATCGAACAATTTGACCGTCCCGAAAATATTTTTCATCATCCGCGTACTGAGTATGTGGCTCGGTTTATTGGTTACGACAACTTTATTCCAGTTAATGCAGACAACCGTGAGGATAGTTATCATATTGCAGTCAAGGGCATGAGATTAACAACTGAAGAAAATAATGAGAATGCAAAAGTTCTTACCATTCGCCCCGAAAACATTCAATTGAACGCAGATAGTACCGAAAACACTTTGACTGGTACGATTACTGGTCGTGAATATTTGGGACAAAGTTTTAAATACACTATTCATTCAGAATTGGGTGACTTCCAAGTTGAGGAAGCAAGACAGAAGATGCGCAGTTCAGGGGATGAGGTCAAACTCACACTCCCAGCTAAGCATCTTCATCCATTGTCAGAGTAGATATTCAGGAAGGTTTTTTATTATTATGAAATTCAAAAAAGCTTGCTTGGCAGCTGCCAGCTTTATCGTTGCCGGAACTGCTATTGTAACCACGGCTTGTTCATCTAGTACAAATAGTGGTAAATTGGTTGTATCAACCTTTGGTTTATCAACGAAGCAAATGCGTTCGGATGTTCTTGATCCTTATGCTAAGAAAAATAATGTGAAAGTTTCTACGCAATTTGGTGATAGTTCAACTCGTTTAACGCAGATAGAACACAACCCTAATTCAACAGTTGACGTGATTGAGTTAGCACAAAATAATGCGATTACAGGTTCTAAAAAGAAACTGTTTAAAAAGTTAGATTTTTCAAAAATTAAAAACTTTAAGTATTTATCGAGCGATCAACAAAAGCTAGCTAAACAGACTAATACTGTGCCATACACTGTTAATAGTTTAGGGATCATTTACAATCCAAAGAAAGTTCAAATCAAAGATTGGAATGACTTATGGTCAAAGAAACTAAAGGGTAAGATTGCCGTACCAGATTTTGCAACAACTTTTGGTCCTGCAATGCTCTATGTTGCAGGTGACCATGCTAATGTTGATGTGACTAAGGATGATGGTAAGGCAGCGTTTCAGGCAATGAAACAGTTGAAGCCAAATGTTGTAAAAACTTATGCACAAAGTTCAGATTTGAGTAATATGTTTAAGACAGGGGAAATCACTGTTGCAGTTGTTGGTGACTACGCCGTTGGAATGTTGAAAGCGACAAATCCAAGTTTGAAGTACATGGTGCCAGCTTCAGGTACTTATGCAAACTATGACAATATTGCGATTTTAAAGAATAGCAAAAATGCAGACGCTGCTTACAAGTACATTGATTTTAGACTAAGTAAAGAAAACCAGAAAAAAGTTGCTGGTGCTAAGTCACTTAACAATGCACCAGTTAACTCACAAGTTGAATTGTCACCTGCAGAGGCAGCAAACAAGACTTACGGTGACATTGCTAAAAGAGCAAAGACAATTGATTTCTTCTATGTGAATAGTCACATGTCTTCGTGGATAAGTCAGTGGAACAAGATAATGAATCAGTAATAAGGAAAAATAAAAGAGTTGGCTAAAACCAGCTCTTTATTTATGGGAGGCAAAATGACACAAGTTGATCTGTTGATTAAAAACGGCCATATTTTTAATGTGTTTCTGCGTAAATTTGTTGACACACAAGTAACAGTCAAAGACGGAAAATTCTATTGGATTAATACAGATTTGCCAGGAATTGAAGCAAAGAAAACACTTGATTTAAAAGGTAAGTACTTAATTCCGGGATTTGTTGATGCTCACATGCACATTGACTCTTCAATGACTACGCCAGCAATTATGGGTCAAACGATTTTAAAATACGGTACAACGACCATTGTGGCGGATGACCATGAAATAACCAATGTTGCTGGTATTAAGGGACTCAAGAACTTTATTGATGAGCCAGCACCAATTGATATTTTCTTTGGTATTCCTTCGTCTGTGCCTTCGACTAATCCAGATATGGAAACAACTGGTGGCCAGATAGGTGTCAAAGAAGTTCAGGAACTACTTAAAGATCCCCGATTTATTTGTTTGGGTGAGGTGATGAACTTTAAAGGGATGACATCACCACGTGAAACATTAATCAAAGATATTATCAAAACTTGCCGTCAAGAAAAGCCTACATTACCATTAGAAGGACATGTTCCAGCATATGCTGGTGAAGATTTGGCTAAAGTTTTGTATGCAGGTATCACTACTGATCACACTCAACAAACGGCAGATTTAGTTAATGAAAAAATTCGTAACGGGATGTTTGTTGAAGTACAGCTGAAGTCAATGCACCAAGAAGTAATTGACACAATTATTGAGCATAAGTATTTTGAGCACGTGGCCCTAGTGACAGATGACTCAATGCCAGACACTTTACTGCACAGTCATTTGAACCATTTGGTTAAAAAAGCAATCGAAATGGGGATGACACCAGAAGAAGCAATTTATATTTCAACATACACACCAGCTCGTCATATGGGATTATGGGATCGCGGTGCAATTGCCCCTGGTAGAGTAGCCGACTTTGTTATTTTGGATGATCCAAGTACTTTGTCAATTGAAGCAGTTTACAAAAACGGGATAAATGCTGAAGATATTGAAACAAAAACTGATTACCAGTTTTTACCGGCGTTACGTCATTCAATCAATGCTCCTAAATTAACCAGTGAAGACTTTGTGCTCAAAACAGACTTGGTAAGTAATGGCGACGTATTGGCTAATGTCATTCAAATTAACCCAGTTGGTACTTTCACAAATCATATTCAAGTTAAGTTAGAAGTAGAAAATAATATTGTTCAATGGCAAAAAGCAGGCCTAGCTATGATTCTTGTACAAGACCGTTATAACGGTGAAAAAGGTCGCTATAGTGTTGGCCTGGTTGATCGCGGCATCCTCAAGGACGGTGCAGTAGGCGCCACCTGGGCACATGATCATCATAACTTGATGGTAATGGGAACCAACACAAAGGCAATGCTTAAAATTCAACATCAATTAATTGAGCAGCAGGGTGGTTATATTGCTGCTAAAGGTGAAGAAATAGTTGCTAATGCTGAGCTACCAATTGGTGGAGTTGCTAGTGACCAACCAATGCAAGTGCTCGGTAGTGAAATAGGTAAAATCCGCAAGACAATGCAAGAACTAGGATATAAAAATACTAACGAGATTATGTCCTTCTCAACGCTGTCTCTGCTTGTTTCACCAAGCTTCAAAATTTCAGATAAGGGTTTATTTGATGTCAAAAGTCAGCAAAAGTGTCCTTTACTTGAAGAAATTAAATAAGCGTAGTTACTTAGAATTCTAATTTGAGTGATTATAATTTACAAAAGTTAAAGTGCTCCATGATAGTTAGACACACAAGCTAATTATTATGAAGCACTTTTTTAATGATTATAAATTCTAGCTATAGCAATAGTAGCTTAAAGAACTAAGCCAAAGGTATTAATCAATCCACTTTTTCTTTTCTTCTAGTTCCGCATTTTTCAAAGCTGTAAAAATTTTTTGAAAATAGGGCTTTTGCTCGTAGCCCTTTCGATAAGCAATGCCATTTTCAAACGATAACTTATAATTTAACAAAATAAAATCAAGTTTTTCATTAACTTTATCGTAAAGAATACTTGGAACAATCCCTAAGCAACGATTACTGGCACAAAAAATTTCGAGTACCACTTCATCACTAATACTCTTGAAATTGAATTCCGGATATTTTAATGATAGTTCAAATTTAAAATGATTAATGAGAGGCAAAGGTGGAACTGAATTCCAGATGTAAACATCTTGCTTAAATAAGTCTTTGATACCTATGTTTTTTTTCTTACTTAAAGGATTTTTCTTTGAGGCAATAACAGAAAGGCCAGACGAAAAAACAGGTTTAAAAGTAATTTCTTTTTTATCAATAAAAAAGTCGTTTTGATATAGGACAAAATCATATTTACCCTGAATTAATGAGGTTGATATGCCGTTACCATCATTAGGATCAAAAATTTCAAGATTAATTCGTGGTTGCAAACTATTATCTAGATCTTGAATAAATTTTGAAAGAAATTCTATTTCAAACAGTGATCCAGTAAAGGCTATAGTAATAGGTTCAAGTGCTTTTAAATTGCTATTTTTAATATCCGTAACAGTATCATCAATGTCTTTATATATTCTTTTGGCTTTAACGTAAAAAAATTCTCCACTAGTTGTTAGCTCTATTCCACGTCGACCAGGCTTGATTAATTTTGTACCCAAAAAGGTTTCTAACTTATGTATATTTTTAGAAACTGTTGATGGAGAAACAAATAGTTGATTAGCAGTTTGTGTAATATTTCGAGTTCGGACTAATGATAAAAAGTATTTGATTTGATTAGTATTCATAATTTACCTGAAGATAATTAGCAGCTTTTCCAAAATGGAAAAGCTGCTTTCTGTAATGTCTGATGAAAGTGCTTAACCCAATGCTAACATAAATGTGATAAAAGTAATTAACAAAGGAGAAAGGATAAATGAGTAATAAACAGAAAATATATCCATGGCTAATGATAGTCACTACAGGACTACTTTGTGGTATCGTGGCGGGTGTCTTTACACAAGTTATGGGCCTATTTTTAACACCACTAGCTAACTCAATTGGCGGTGGAAAATTGGGCTCAGTTTCTTACTATTATACCGTATTAATTTTGGCAACAGCCGTTGGTACAACGCTAGTTGGTAAGTTTATTCACAAAGTTAATGTTTCAATGATTCTTTTAGGATCCATTGTAGTTGCAGCAGTTTCAACATGGCTATTTTCAATGGCTAATAGTGTTATTGCATTTTATATTTTAGCTGCGATTGTTGGTATTTGCTGTGGTTTCAGTGGTTATGTTGTCCAAGGTGTAGTAATAAATAATTGGTTTGTTAAAAGAAAAAACTTTGCTTTTACAGCAGGTGCTTTCTTTAACACAATTTTTTTAGCAGTTATTACTCCAGTTGCTTCACAAATAATTCAAAGTAACGGTTGGCGGAGAGCTTTCATCATTTTGGCAATCATAATGCTAGTTATCGGAATACCATGTTCTTTGTTTACTAAAGTTGAGCCAGCTAAATTAGGTCTGTTGCCTTATGGTGTCTCCTCCCAGGCTGAGTTGGCCCAAATTAACGATGATGCTGATGCAGAAGCTGGAAATAGCTCGAATACAAGTAAGGTGCTCTTCTCTTTATCATTCGTCTTAGTTCTAATTTTCTTCTGCTTCAATGAATTTGCGGGTAACATGACATCACTTTGGCCATCATTTGCTGAAGGAATCGGCTTTGGTGCAAATGTTGGTGGCTTAATTGCAACCATCATTACTGTAGCTGATTTAGCTATGACCCCATTATTTGGTGTAACAACTGACCACTTTGGCGGAAGAAAGGCACTTCCATGGTGGCTACTTCTAACTATTTTGGCACCAATTTTGATGATTATTGCTAACCAAACCAGAATGATTCCTTTGGCTTTAGCCGCAGCCATTCCAGCAGATGCAATTTCAGTTGTAATGGGCTCAGGTGAACAAGTTTTTGCCAAAGATATCTTAGGTAAGGACTTTGATGCAGGCTATTCATACGCTAGTTCTATTACTTATGTTGTTAGTGCGTTTGCTACACCAGTTTTAAGTAATATTGCAGATGCAACACACAATTGGAACATTGTAGTTGGAATTGTTGCGTTTTGCGAGTTAGTCGTTTTGTTAGCAGTAATTTATGGCGAAAATAGAGCAAAAAGATTAGCAGATTAGGAGAAATAAAATGAACACAAACGAATATGATGTAATTGTGGTTGGTGCCAGCAATGCTGGTGGCATGGCAGCATGTGCAGCTGCTGAAAAAGGTGCTAAGGTTTTAGTAATTGATAAAATGAAAAGTACTAACTTTTTATATCGCTTATCACTTGCTGCGGTCGGGACAAAAGCACAGAAAAAAGCAGGAATTGAAATTGATAAGTATCAATTAATCAATTACTTATCTGCTTTTGCCCAAGATAACGTTGACCAAAAGTTACTTTGGACATGGGTTAATAATAGTGCTTCTACAGTTGATTGGCTTGAAGACAATGTTTTAAAGCCTCATGGTGCTCACTTATATCCTGAAACAGACGCACATTATCAGACCTTAATTAATACAGCTTTTCCTACAGAACACGATGTTACCAATGATAAGCATGAGGATGTCTTTTATGGAGACTGGGTCGTAGAAAAAGCTAAAGAGCTTGGTGCAGAATTTTTGTGGCAAACTAAATTAGAGCATCTAATCACAGAAGACGGTACTGTAACTGGTGTATTAACAAAAAACACTAAGACATCAGAATTAAAAGAGTTCAAAGCTAAGAAGGGTGTCATTATTTGTTCTGGAGGATATGGCTCAAACGAGGCCTTAATGCAAAAATGGAATCCACTTGGCTTGAAGAAAAATGTTTACTCCGATAGTCCACGTGATGATGGTTCTGGTCAATTAGCGGCTGTTGAAGTCGGTGCTTGGCGTGATGAAGAACCAGCTGAAATCATTTTTGATCGCGGGTCTGTGCCAGTAGGAACCAATACAAACGAATATTACGTTAAGTCTTGGGAAGATATTGGTTATTTCTGGATGGGAAGCTACCCACTTTTGAAATTGAACTTAAATGGTGACCGCGTAGGTAACGAAAGTGCTCCTTATGAATTTGATATGAATAGAGCAACTAAGCAACCAGGCTATTTGCAAGTAGCGATTTGGAATGATGCAACAATGGATAATTTAGAACAGTTCCATACTTTAGGCTGTGCACGATTGAATTGGCCAGGTTTTTATAATACCGATGAAAACAAAGAAGAAATAAACACTAGAATAAAAGAAGGCTTTGTTCAAAAAGCAGATACAGTTGAAGAACTGGCTAAGAAGCTAAACTTACCAGTTGAAAATCTAAAAAACAGTGTAGATAACTATAATAAGATGTGTGCTCAGGGGAAGGATACAGAGTTTGGTAAAGAGAGCTTTAGACTTCTGCCACTTACAGAAGGTTCATATTATGGTGCTGTGTATGGTGGACGCTTATTAGCGACATTGGATGGTCTTAGAGTAAACACAAAAATGCAAGTACTTAATACACAAGGAAACGCAATTCCACATTTGTACGCTGCAGGTAATGCTAGCGGTGGATTTTTCTGGGGGTCATATCCAGATCATGTTCCAGGCTTAACTGCTAGTCATGCTCAAACTTTTGGCAGACTAGCTGGACAACAAGCCGCTTTATAATTAGTTGTTTAATTTTAAACAATGTTTATTGGAAAAAACATTAGGGAGTCCAAATTAGCTAGGATTTATCCGTGGTTAATTGTCTTGGGATCTGGACTGCTGATGAGCTTACTTGAGTATACTTACACTTTACTATTTAGTTTGTTTTTAAATCCATTAGTAGAATCTTTGAATAGCAGAATGTCAATAGTAGCGCTGTATTACACATTAATTAGCTTTTCAATTTCAGCAATGCTACCAATAATTAATCGAGTAATTGACCGAATTAGTTTGAGCAAAATCACCCTTACTGCCGTTATAGTTGGCACTATAAGCATATGGCTCTTTTCAAAAATTAATCGAATTTGGGAGTTATACTTACTTGCGATTGTTGTAGGAATTTGTAGTGCTACTTGTGGAACTGTAGTCCAAGGTATAGTTCTTAATAATTGGTTTGCTAAAAGAAAAAATTTTGCTTTTACAATGGGGTCATTTGTTTCGACTATTTATTTGTTGATTATGACACCACTGATAACTTATCTCATCAATATTTGTGGTTGGAGACAAACAATGCTAATTCTTGCCTGGATGACGCTAATATTAGGAGTGCCATGTGCACTGTTAATGAAAGCAAGTCCACAAATGATTGGATTGAAGCCTTATGGGCTAAGTGATGATGAAACAGGGAAAACAGATAAGGGGTATCTGGCCAAAAAAGTAGATCCAAAAAAGATAATTTTTTCGCGACCGTTTATAATTACACTAATCTTTTTCATAGCAATTACTTTTGCTTCTAATATGAGTCAACTTTTTCCAACCTATGCAGTTAAAGTCGGTTTTGGAGCTACAGTAGGCGGATTAATGGAAACAATTATGACAGGTGTTGATATTTTAATTACACCCTTGTTTGCAATAACTACTGAAAAATTTGGTGGTAAGAAAGCTCTCCCAGTATGGACTTTTTTGGGGTTATGCACTTTTCCTCTTTTAATCTTGGCAACAAATAAGCATATAGAAGCCTTTGCACTTATTAGTGCAATCGGTGCGGATATTCTAACAGATATTTATGGACCCGGTGAACAGATTTTTGCTAAGGACATTCTAGGAACAAATTTTGCTAAGGGCTATTCGTATATTAATTCGATTACTTATTTGGTGGGTGCATTTGCAGTGCCGGCAGTTAGTCTAGTTTATGAATTATCATTGAATTGGAATTTTGTCTTTATGTTAGGAATAGGCTTATTAGTATTAATGCTAATAATGCTAGCATATGGTTATTGCAAAGTTAAAAATAAATAGAAGAAAAGGGGCTGCCCAGCTAATTACTGAGCACCCCTTTTTGTTAATGGTAAATTTAAAGCTCCTGCTACGCATTTACTATATTATCAACAGCATTTCTAGCTGAGTAAATACAGTAGCCTGCATGAGTTCCACTAACTTCAACACCATATGTGTCGCCATAGATGACTCCAGAGCCGTCACTTCCAATTGCATATAGATGCTTTATTTCATGTCCATCGTTGTCAATAACTTCATTGTTGACGTTAACTTTCAGCCCATCACCCGTCGTAAAAGCACCAACTTCCATTTCTAATGCATAGAATGGCCCCTGAGTAATTGGTAATAAGTATTTTGCAGGTTTACCAAAATCAGTATCTAATTCAGTAGCTGCCATCTTATTGTACTTATTAATGCTTTCAACAAGATTAGGAGCTGAAATCTTTTCAGCAAGGTCTGCTAGAGAATCACTTACAGTAATGAAACTAAGCTTCTTGTCCAAGGCAACCTTAATTTCTTTTTTCAAATTAGGGTAATTAGGTAATTCATAAAAGGGATGTAAATCTAACGGAAAACTCTTTTCGGTGAAGTCATCAATCGTTTTTTGATCAAAAATAGCAAAAACCCGATCTTGACGTAGCATTGAGTTCCCTTCATTGGCCCAATTGGTCACGCAGTCATATTCATTAACAAAACGATCACCGTTTTCATTAATCCATAAAACTGGCTCATCACACACTGCGCTACCAAGATTCCAGTCAGAGAGTTCGTAGGCTGGTACCTGATTAGTTTTATCATAAATTTGGCCACCAAAATTCATTGTCATTCCGGTAAAGAACTTTCGTGCACCCACTGACCAGGCCATTTGTAAGCCATCGCCAGTGCTTTTTCCAGAATTTACGGCCACAATTTTTTGAGGATTATACTTATGCGCATTGGCCATTAACTCAGGATTGTTTAGATAACCTCCTGTTGCCAAAATGACGTCTTTAGCACTAATCGTCTGAGTCGAATTGTCGGTAACATTAATTAGATTAAGCTGAAAGCTTCCAGAAGAAGTAGTAGTTAGTCCTTCTGCACGTGTGAGCGTCTTAATTTCCACTCCTTTAGATTTAATATAAGGTTCCAAACCATCATGGATAGCTTTATCACCATATCCTTCAAAAAGATGCCAAGTCGCAAAACCGGTCCCCATATTAACGACGTCTTTAAATTTTACTCCATGCTTTTCCAGCCACTCGATATTTTCTGCTGAATGTTCAATGTACTTTTTCCAAATTAAGCCGTTGGCTTCATAATGTGAATAATCTAATTCAGCTTGGAGAATACTTTCTGGTGTGATATCGATCCCTGCCTGCTTTTGCATTTTGGATTGAACTGCAAAAACACCTTCAACATAATTGCCAGTTCCACCGGTAGTTCTACCTTTTTCGACAAGTAATGTTTTAAGGTTTTTATCTGCTGCCTCTGTTGCTGCTGCAAAGCCGGACAAACCTCCACCAATAACTACAACATCATAATTATCTGTCATTTTGCTTTTTTCCTTTCTACTATTACACATTAATAGTATTCCCTGGGAAATAAGTTGGTTTTTAAAAATTAGAATATGCTATTACTAAAAGGAATAATAAAATGAATTTCACACAACTTCGCTGTTTTATTTACGTTGCTGATAACCTAAGTTTTACGACAGCAGCACGCAAACTTAATTTCTCACAATCAGCAATTTCCAAAAACCTTAACGATTTGGAAAAAGAACTTAAGACCCGTTTACTTGTCAGAAACCCTCATAAGATTGCTTTAACTTTAGATGGTGAGTATTTTTATCAAGTTGCAGTTAATATTCTTAAAGAAAAGGATAATGCAATTTTAAATATCACTAAATCGCATCAAAAGGAATTGTTTGGCAACGTGAATATAGGTCTGGATTATTCGCCTTTTGAGCGGGCCTTTCTACCTACTTTGATAAGGCAATGTAAACCAACCAGTTTTGACTTTACAGTTAATTACTTAGGTGATTATGTTTCTCAACTAACAGATGGCAAGGTTGATATTGCTATTCTTTCCGATGATATTATTAAGAGTGCTTCAGGACTGAATTTTGTTTCTCTAATTTCTGGTGAGTTTGTCTTAATGTATAACGCAAATGCTAACTTTGATTTTGGCAAAAAGGTGAGTATTACTGAACTGAAAAACACTTGTGTATTAGTTCCCTTTACTGATCGCTCATATCCAAGTATTTACCACCTTAATCAAGTGCTATGCCAAAAACTTAATGCAGAAAATATTAAAACAGTTGATAATTATTTTTTGATGTACGATTATATTTCAGCTTCAGTAAATCAAGTTGCAATTATGCCTAATTTTGTAGTTGACCTTAATAAAAAGGGATTTAAATACTCTTATTTAAACTATAGTGATCCTTTTTCCTATGGAGTGGCATATCCGATGCATAAAGAGAATGATACGTTGTTTCAAAGAATCATAGCCATACTAAAAGAAATAGTACCCACTAATATACTGCCTAAATAAAGCTGTTTAGGTATTGGTGACTTTGATATTCTAACTTGAACAGTTTCTATAAAACCGCTAACATAGTGATAAGATTATGTAATGGGGAAATTGGCATGAATGTAAAAGAGCAACTGCTAGCAATAATTAAGAACGAACAGCAAGATGAAGATCATTATCTAACAACGAATCAATTAGCTGAAAAAATTGATATTAAGCGTAATACTGTCAGCCATTATTTGAATCAATTAGTTAAAGAAAATAAATTAATTAAAATAAATACTCGTCCAGCTATCTTTATTGATAAGGAGACTGCTGAGAAAAAAGCAAAGAGCGAATTAAAAAGTGAATACGTTAGTATTCAAAGCTTACATAGCGAATATCAGCATCAAGATGTTTTTGCTAGTGTAATTGGGAATGATAAATCTCTTTATAGTCAAATAAAAAAATTGAAGGCAGCGGCCTCATATCCGGGAAGCTTGCCTGTACTAATAAATGGTCAAACAGGAACGGGTAAAAGCTATATTGCTAGAAAGTACTTTGATTATTGTGTAGCAGAGGGATATATTCCTGCGGATGGTAAATTTGTTAGCTTTAACTGTGCAGAATATGCTGATAATCCTGAATTACTAACTAGCACGCTTTTTGGCTATGTCAAGGGAGCCTTTACTGGTGCCGATAATGATCATCCTGGTCTTTTCGATGATGCTGATGGAGGTATGCTGTTTTTAGATGAAGTGCACCGACTTGATCCTAAAGGACAAGAAAAATTGTTTTCTTATCTTGATACGGGAATGATTTCGCCGTTAGGTGATGCTGGTAAAAATAAAAAGGTTAACGTTAGACTAATATGTGCTACAACGGAAAATGTTGAAAGTAATTTTTTAGCGACTTTTATCCGGCGAATACCAGTACAAATTACTATGCCACCGTTAAATGAACGGACAATAAATGAAATTAGTGCTTTAATTATTTATTTTTATATAGAACATGCAAAAAAAATAAATAAAGCAATCAAAATTAATAATCAAGTCTTTTCTACGTTAACCAATACAAGTTTCACAAATAATATTGGCCAATTGAAAAATGATGTGCTTTTGTCAGTAGCCAGTGCTCTTGAGAAGAATCCTCAAGCAGATACTGTAAGTATCAAGCTTGCCGACTTACCGCAATCTATTTTGCTTACAAGTGCTAATGAAGAAGAAGTGCTAACGCCTAACAAAGCTGACCTGATTATCAGACCCAAAAGCAATGTTGCAGACTTTTTAGAAAATCAGCAGCGTGATAGCTATATCAAAAAGACAATTGAAAAAATCTTTCTGCTATATAAGCAGGAAGATTTTGCAAATTTTAAAACTAAGTCCTTTGAGGCAATCAATTCATTATGTGATTATTTGATTTTTAAAAAAGATGATTTGAATATAGGTGAGTTGCCGCTTGAATTAATCAAGAACATGCTTAACCGCAAGGTGGGGTATCTTCAAGATAACCTTAATAATGATTTCAATGGGAATATTATAGTTGCTATTTCTTATTATTTTTATTTCCGTCAGGAAAACCATTGGCAGGTTACTATTGAGGATAGTAAGTTAGTTGATGAAATAATCGGTAAAATGAATGAGGCGAATTATATTAAACCAGTTGTGCAGCTGATTATAGACACGATTGGTAACACCTTGAATTTATACACTGATGAAATTGATCAATTATTTTTGACCATATACCTTGAAAGCGTCCAACGCGAAAAGAATTCAGATCTAATTCACTGTATATTACTAGCACATGGATATTCAACGGCAAGTAGTATTGCGGACACGGTTAATAAAATAATTGGTGAGCCGCTACTTGATTCATTTGATATGCCTATTGATATTAAACCTGAAGACATTGCACAAAAAGTGTCAGATTACATTCATGTTCGTCATGTAAAAGATGGCATAATTTTAATGGCTGATATGGGTTCATTAGAAAAAATTCCTGAATTGTTAAAAACAGAAATAAATTTTCCAATTGTAATATTTAATAATGTTTCAACACAGTTAGCATTATTTGCTGCTGACTATATCAAAAAGAAAAAGCCAATTGAAGCAATGATTAAAAATATGAACGATAGTATTCATAATGACTATCGAATTATTTATCCTAAAATGATTAAGCAGGATGTAATTATTGTTTGTTGCACAACTGGTGTGGGTACAGCAATCAAAATCAAAGATATGATAAAAGAAAGTTTGCCAAGCAAAACAAAAGTTGTAGTTAAAGCTTATTCCTATGATTCATTAAAAATTGAAGATCAAGAAAATGCAATTAAGCGCAAATACAACATCTTGACAGTTATTGGAACAGCTAACCCTGAATATCAAAACATTCCATTTATATCGATTGATCAGCTAGTGAATGGTTCTAAACTAAACGCACTAAAAGATGTACTAAAGGGTGACTTAAGCAATCAAGATTTATATGAGTTTAACGATTCTATACTTAGGAACTTTAGTATTGAACGAGTTATTAACTCATTAACAATTTTAGACACCAAGGCAGTAATTAAAAATATTGGAACATGCATTGAACGACTAAACAAGTGCTTGGATAAGAGATTATCTAATCAAACTGTAATGTCTCTATATGTTCATATTAGTTGCATGATTGAGCGAATTATCCGCAATCAGTCATTAGAAAATGGTCCACGTGATTTTCAGGAAGACCAAAATAACAAAAAGGGGATGGCTGATATTCGCATGGCATTAAAGCCGCTTGAAGAGATTTATAATATAAAAATACCTTTAACCGAGATTCAATATATCTATGAATTAGTATTTAATTCTGGAAATCAATAGAAATAACTTTTGACACTATAGTTTTGTTTATCGAGATAGTGTCAAGCTAGTAAACAAAAAAAGAGAAACCAGCAGTATATAGTACTGCTGGTTTTTTAGACACTAACTTGGCACGGTAATTGCTAATAAAATGGTGAAAGCAATAAACATTATTCTTAAGGAGGAATAAGCATGAGTGTTGTATTAGCGAGAATAGATAATCGGTTGTTACATGGAATCATTGTAACGCAATGGGCGCCACAGTCAGGATCCAATCGTGTAATGGTAATTGATGATGATACGGCAAACAATGCGGTTAGCAAGGCAACTATGAAAATGGCTCGCCCAGCTGGTAATGCAATTTCAATCATTACAGAAGAAAAAGCACTAACTAATTTTAAGAGTGGAAAATATGATCCAGAGAAATTACTTATTTTGGCTAAGGAGCCTAAAACTTTTCTCGATTTAGTTAATAGTGGGGTCAAAATTGACAAATTAATTATTGGTGGAACAACTGCACGTGAAAACGGCATTGAAATTTCAAAAAGGGCATTTGCAGATGATGCTGAAATTGCAGATTATGAAAAATTACTAGAAAAGGGTGTTGAACTAATTTCACAGTATGTTCCTGCTGATAAAGAAGTTGTTGTGACCAAAGAGTTTTTAGAAGATAGGAAGAATAAATAATATGCACTTTACAGTTTTACAAATAATTCTTTTAACGCTTTTAGCTTTTATTAAGCATATTGATTACTACGGTATACCGATGCTATTTGTCAATTATCCTGTATTTTGGGGTTTATTTACAGGTATCATCATGGGCGATGTTCAAACAGGTTTATTAGTTGGTGGTACAGTTCAACTAATGTCATTGGGTGTAGCTGGCTTTGGTGGTTCATCAGTACCAGACTACGGAACGACTGCAATTATCGCAACTGCCTTTGGTGTTTCGATGGGGAAGAGTGCTGGTTTAGCAATCGGATTACCCGTTGGGATGTTAGGAGTCCAATTAGATGTTATCGTTAAGATTTTGAACGGTTTCGTTGCTAAAAAAGCTAAGAGCTATGCTGATGCACGTGAATTTAAAAAGATGAACGCTGTAACATGGTTAGGACCAATCTTCTTTGGTTTGTCTGCAGCTATCCCAGTTTTCATTTCAGTTACTTTAGGCCAATCAGCTGTTAACTTTATACTACAAGTTATGCCGAAATGGTTCATGAGTGGTTTAACAATTGCTGGTGAAATGTTACCTGCTGTCGGAATTGCAATGTTACTTAACTATATGCCTACCGGTAAATTAGTTAATTACTTATTAATTGGGTTCTTCTTGGCAGCCTTCTTAAAAGTTCCAATTATCGGTGCTGCAATTATTGGTTTTGCCGCTGCATTTTCAACTTACAAACAAGCTGAAAAAGAAGGTCAGGCTAGAGCAGCAGCTGATGCTGCAAATGTAACTTCTGGTATTGGAGAGGATGAATAGAATGAATAAGAAAAATCAAAAAGATGTTTATGGTCCAATTGTAACTAAGAAAGACTTACACAAGGCTAATTACCGCTGGCTGATGAGTGTTGAGACATACAATTACGAAACTCAACAAGGTGCTTCTGTAGCCTATGCATTGTCTCCAATTTTGCGTAAAATATATAAGAATGATGATGATTATGTAGAAGCTTTGGACAATCATTTCCAATACTACAATACTCAACCTTGGCTTGCTGCTATTGTTTTGGGTGCTTGTGTGGCAATGGAAGAAAAGCAAGGTTTAGCTGCTAAGACCGCAATTAACGATTTTAAAGTTGGTACAATGGGACCATTAGCTGGAATCGGAGACTCATTATTAATGACAATGATTCCAACGATTATGGGTTCAATTGCTGCCTATATGGCTTTACAAAATAATCCATTTGGAATTTTGCTTTGGGGAGTTCTAATTGCAATTATCTTTTTCCTTCGTATGCATTGTTTCGAGTTTGGTTATCGTCAAGGGTCAAAAATTATTACCGAATACGGTGATAAAATTAATTATTTAACAGAAGCTGCTTCTGTTTTGGGAATTACAGTTGTTGGTTCATTAATTGGCTCAGTTATCTCAGTTACTTCACCATTAAAATTTCAGTTTGGTAAAGTTTCAATGCAGATTCAACCAATGTTAGACAAAATATTGCCACAAATGATTCCGGCATTACTTGTTTTGTTAGCTTATAAGCTATTGAAGTCAAAGAAACTAAGTATGACTTGGGTTATTTTGTTATTTATTGTAATCGCAATGTTTGGAGCAGCCTTTGGATTTTTAAAGTAAGGAATAACTATGAAGAAAATAATTGTTATTACTCATTACACGCTGGCAAAAGGCTATCAAGAAACGTTAACTGGTTTAACAAGCGATCAAAAAATTGTCTCTTCGATTTGTGCGTACATGGATAATGAAGGAACAGATGAATTGAAGGATAGAATTAGCAAATTGCTTAATCCAGATGATGAGTTTTATTTGCTGACAGATTTAGGTTTTGGTAGCGTTAATCAAGTTGTTAGTCAATTCATGTCTGACAATGTTCACGTGATTACGGGCGTTAATTTGCCCTTCACGCTTGAGCTCGCTTTAGCAGTAAAAAATAACCAACCAATCAATATTGCTAATATGGTTGATGAAGCAAGACAACAATTATTTCAGGTATCAATGATTGATTCAACTGGCGATGACGATGATGAATAGGTGAGATGATGAGCACTTTAGATGACGTATTACACTTTAAAAATGAAAAAAGCAGAACGATTTCTGCTGAGAATAAAACGGGTGCACCTGGTCAAGCTGCAATGGCAACTGGTAAGTTAGGGCCACAAAGAAAGGGTAGTGCTGATATTTCGCTAGAAGAAGGCGAAACGGTCACTTTAGCTGATATTGATGGTCCAGGTGAGATTCGTCATATGTGGTTTACCGTTACAGATAAAACAACTATGGGTAGCTTTGTACTGAGGGATTTAGTCTTAAGAATGTACTGGGATGATGAGGAAACTCCTTCCGTTGAAGTTCCACTAGGCGATTTCTTTTGTAATGGTTTTGGAACACGCTGTATTGTGAATTCTGTGCCAATTGTTGTTAATCCAATTGGCGGCATGAACTCCTACTTTAAAATGCCTTTCAACAAGCACGCTAAAATTACTATTACTAATGAGCATCCAGCATTTATAAAGCATTTTTTCTACACTATTAATTATGTAGAGAAACCTGAACCAGAGGATGATTTATTGTATTTCCATGCTTATTGGAATCGTGAGGATCCAGTTAAAAAAGGCCAAGATTACACTTTGATTGATGGTGTTAAAGGTAAAGGCTACTATGTTGGAACCTACATGGCACTTTGTGCACTGCAAAGGTATTGGTGGGGTGAAGGCGAATTTAAATTCTATATTGATAACGATGAGCAATATCCAACGGTAACTTCAACTGGTGCTGAAGACTACTTTGGAGGTGCGTGGGCCTTTCAAAAGCAAGAGTATGGTCATCTACCGGAGACTTATACTTATTCAACACCATATCAAGGTTATCCATTCCATGAAACTCAAGACCATACCAGAGATATATTCAGTGCGGGTAAGCCTGATCCTAACTCAGTTCACGCTTGCGGAAATGATGGACTACCACAGCACGGTTTGTATAGATGGCATTTGCCTGATCCAATTGCTTTTTCTGAAAGCTTAAAAGTTACTTTCCAGGATATCGGTAATAACGACATTACTTTGTATGAACGTTCTGATGACGTTTCAACTGTCGCATATTGGTATCAGAGCGAGCCGCACAGTCCTTTCCGAAAATTTTTATCAAGAGAAGAACGGTTACCTAGATAAGATGTATTTATTAAGGCACTGGTATTATCGCAAGATAATGTCAGTGCTTTTTTATTGGAAAAATGTGCACAAAAAAATCCCAGTACTGACTACCTAACAATACTGAGATAAATACCATTTTAACGGAAATACTTATTTAATGCCACTGCAAATTAATAATAACAATAAAAAATTATTATAATTATTTGTCACCACTCATAATAGTGTTTTTAACAATAACGTAATCAACTAATTTAATAGAACTGAGGTCTTTTCCACCTGCATAGGAAATGGAGGACTGTAAATCTTCTTCCATTTCTGTCAAAGTATCAGCAATTGAACCACGGTATGGCACTAGCATTTGCTTACCTTCAACGTTACGATAAGCGCCCTTTTGGACTTCTGAAGCAGATCCCCAGTATTGTTTATATGTTTTACCATTGATTTTGATGACATTACCAGGAGATTCTTCATGACCAGCAAGCATTGAGCCAATCATTACCATTGTCGCACCAAAACGGACAGATTTAGCAATATCGCCGTTATAACGAATACCACCGTCAGCAATTACAGGTTTACTTGCAACTTTACTACACATTCTTAAAGCGGCTAATTGCCAGCCACCTGTACCAAAGCCAGTTTTTAGCTTGGTAATGCAGGCACGGCCAGGACCAACACCGACTTTGGTGGCATCTGCTCCTGCGTTTTCTAACTCGCGAACTGCTTCTGGTGTTGCTATGTTTCCAGCGGTTAAAAAAGTGTTAGGCAATTTTTCCTTGATGTACTTAATCATGTCGATGACATAAACAGAATGACCATGTGCAACGTCAATCGTGATGTATTCTGGAACAATGTTTTCTTCGCTTAATTGATCGATAAAGTCGTACTCGCCTTGTTTAATTCCTACTGAAATTGATGCAAATAGTCCTTTTTCGTGCATCATTTTAATGAAGTCAAGGCGCTTTTCAGGCTGAAAGCGATGCATTACATAGTAATAACCATTTTTGGCCAACCAAACAGCAAGTTCATCATTAATGACACTTTCCATGTTAGCTGGCACAACTGGAATTTTAAATGTTCGGTTTCCAAACTTAACACTTGTGTCTGCATCGTGTCTACTTTTGATGATTCCCTTATTGGGAACAAGCTGAATGTCATCATAGTCAAAAGCTTCCACACTAAAATAATTACTCATGAGTAAATTAGCTCCTATATAAATCTTGGTTTTGAACCAAATTACTATAATCAAAAAGCCTTTTTTTGTCAATATAAAAATCGAACTATTTAAAATAACCTTGTGGTTATAATTCGCATTTAAATTTGACTACATAGCTATAAATTGCTAGACTATTTACGTGATATTTGTAGATTTTGATGAGGTGAATGAAAATGACAGCAGTTGCAGTTGTTGGAAGCCAATGGGGCGATGAAGGAAAGGGTAAAATTACCGATTTCCTTAGTAAGGAAGCTGCTTATGCAGTTCGCTCGAATGGTGGTAATAACGCTGGACACACAATTGAAATTGATGACCAAACTTTTAAGATGCGTTTGATTCCATCCGGAATTTTTGCATCAGCTAAGGGTGCGGTCATTGGTAATGGTGTAGTAATTAATCCAGAAGTATTACTAGGTGAAGTAAAAAGCCTAGAAGAAAGTGGAATTGACACCAGTAAACTAAAGATTTCAAACCGTGCGCATATTATTATGCCGTACCATATTTTGCAAGATGAGTACCAAGAAGAGGCCAAGGGTGCAAACAAGATTGGTACTACCAAAAACGGAATTGGCCCGGCATATATGGATAAGGCATCTAGAGTTGGCATCAGAGTTTGTGACTTGCTTGAAAAAGACACCTTTGAAGAAAAACTACGGGCTAATTTAAAAGAGAAAAATGAACTCTTTACCAAAGTCTATGGTAAAGATGCACTTAAATTTGACGACATTTTTGACCAATACTATGAATATGGTCAAAAAATGAAGAAATACGTTACCGATACCTCTGTTTTGGTTAACGATGCACTTGATAACAACGAAAAAGTTTTGTTTGAAGGTGCGCAAGGAATTATGCTTGATATTGATGAAGGAACATATCCATTTGTTACATCATCAAACTCAATTTCAGGTGGAATTGCCAGTGGAATGGGTGTAGGTGCTAATCGCTTAAACACAGTAATCGGTGTCTGCAAGGCTTACACAACTCGTGTGGGTGCTGGACCATTCCCAACTGAACTTAATGACGAAACTGGGGATTTAATTCGTGAAACTGCACATGAATATGGAACAGTTACAGGACGTCCACGTCGTGTGGGTTGGTTCGATTCAGTTGCTTTGCGTCACGCTAAACGTGTTTCTGGAATTAATGGACTTAGCCTTAACTTGCTAGATATTTTTAGTGGTTTTGATACAGTAAAAATTGCTACAGCATATGAACTTGATGGCCAAGAAATCGATTACTACCCAGCAAGCTTAAAGGAACTAGACCGTTGCAAGCCAGTTTATGAAGAACTTCCTGCTTGGCAAGAAGATATAACTGGTGCAAAATCTTGGGATGATTTACCAGAAAATGCTCAAAAGTTTTTAAACCGCATTTCTGAATTAGTTGATATTCCACTAGTAACAGTTTCGGTTGGTCCTGAACGTGAACAAACGATTGTTTTACGAAATCCATGGGAAATATAATCTATGCTAGAACGTTACACACGCCCAGAGATGGGCAAAATTTGGTCAGATGAAAACAAGTATGCTGCTTGGTTAAAAGTTGAAATTGCGGCTACTAACGCTTGGTGTGAAGCAGGAGAAGTTCCAAAAGAAGATGCGGAAAAGATAGCTAAGAATGCTAGCTTTACTGCTGAAAGAGTAGCAGAGTTGGAGCAGGTGACGCATCATGACGTTGTTGCTTTTACAAGAACGGTATCTGAAAGCCTTGGACCCGAGAAAAAGTGGGTTCATTTTGGTTTGACCTCAACTGATGTTGTTGATACTGCACAAGGATATGTTTTAAAGCAGGCAGATGAAATCATTCGTCAAGATCTGCATGAATTGAAAAAGACGATTGCTGAAAAGGCGCGTAAATATAAAAATACTGTAGAAATGGGTCGGACACATGGTGTCCAAGCCGAGCCAACAACTTTCGGCTTGAAACTTGCACGTTGGTATGCGGAAATTAATCGTGATATCGAGCGTTTCGAGCATGCAGCCAAAGGCGTTGAATCTGGTAAAATTTCGGGTGCAGTTGGTACTTTTGCTAATGTTCCGCCAGAGATTGAAACGAGTGTTTTAAAGCAGTTGGGATTAACGCAACAACCAATCACGAGTCAAGTTCTGCCACGTGATTTGCATGCTGAGTATATTGCTACTTTAGCATTGATTGCTACTAGTATTGAAAATTGGGCAACTGAAATTCGTGGACTGCAACGTTCAGAGATCCATGAAGTTGAAGAGCATTTCCGTGCTGGGCAAAAAGGTTCATCTGCGATGCCGCATAAGCGTAATCCAATTGGTTCAGAGAATCTTTGTGGAATGGCACGAGTACTGCGTGGACATATCGTAACGGCATATGAAGATGTAACGCTATGGCATGAGCGGGATATTTCTCATTCAAGTGCCGAGCGTATCATTTTACCTGACAGCACTATTGCAATTGATTATATGCTAGATCGATTTAATCGAATTTTGACTAACCTTGATGTCTTCCCAGAAACAATGCTCAAAAACATGGACAAGACATATGGCCTAATCTATTCGCAACGCTTACTGCTGAAACTAATTGATGAAGCAGGTCTTTCTCGTGAAGATGCTTATGATATGGTTCAAAAGCTTACAACTAAGTCATGGAATGAAGGAATTTCATTTAGAAAACTAGTTGAAGAAAGTAAAATAATGGATTATTTGTCAGAAGCTGATGTAGCGGATGCATTTGATTATCATTATCATTTACGTCATGTTGATGAGATTTTCAAAAAAGTTGGATTAGAATAAATAAAAAAGCAGTTCATATCACAATGAACTGCTTTTTTGGGGATATTGTATTATACCGATACATGACGAAAAATAATTACGAGTGAATTAGATCACATGAAGAGTAGAGATAACTGCTTGTGTTATTGCTAGGAAGTGATAATTTCTTTTAAAAAGCATTGAAAGCGAATACAAAATGTTTTATACTTAAGTGCAATAAATGTGTTACTGGTTATGCAGGCATGAATTTACAATTGGTTCTTTGACTATTTTAGTTTTGTGTGCAAAAGGGTAGTGAAAAATGATTTTTATTAAAAATTTCAATAATAATGCTGCTTTAGTACGAGACCAAACAGGCGTTGAATGGGTTGTGGTTGGCAGCGGAGTTGGCTTTGGTAAAAAAGCTGGCGATACTGTTGATGAAGATAGGATTAATAGACGCTTTGTTGCCGTAGAGAAAAATCTCAAGATGGTTGATAGTGTTAGTGACATGGACAGAAGAACCTTATCACTGACCACTAAGGTAATCAATTTGGTTACTGACCAGTTGCAGATTGAATTTTCTGATTATCAGTTTATCGTGTTAGCAAGTCACATAGACTTGATTCTTAAAGGCTTAGATGGGCAAATTCAGTATAGAGAAGGAGTTGTTTGCTGGGGACTCAGCAAGCTGTTTCCACATGAATTTGCTGTTGCAAAGCAAGTTACCAAACTAATTAGTGAAAATAGTAAATTTCCAGTTCCAATTGGTGAGGTTTCCTATCTAACATATAGATTCGTCGATGCAAATTCAGAAAGAGTTAGACTAGGGCAAACATTTAAGAATACTAAATTTATTAATGAATTTAGTAGATAATAAAACTAAATAAAAATTGATTAGTAAATCAATGAATCGTTCAGTATTGGACGGCGTGTGATTATAGAAGCATTAGCCTGAGGATACAAAAGAGATTCTTTTACTTACGTAAAGGATATTTTTTGTACTCTCAGGCTTTTCTTTTGCAATTTTTTGCAAAGAAAGGTGGTGAGGAAATTTGAAAATATTATGTATGAGCCATGGTGAAATGGCAGGGGGAGTTGTTCAATCAGCTAAGCTAATTGTTGGAGACGTTGATTACTTAGAACATATTAATGCATATGTTGATGAAAATAACGATGTAGATAAGTTGATTGATGAATATCTTAGGAAAAATAAAGGAGAAACAATTATTGTAGTTACCGATATTTTTGGCGGAAGTGTGAATAACAGTTGGCTTAAAAGGCTAAATAGTGTGAAAAATCTATACTTGGTATCAGGGATGTCTTTGCAGCTGATTATTCAACTTGTTTTAAGTATTGATAGTCAAAACAACGCTGACGTTAAAAAGACCATTAAAGATGCTCTTGCTTTAACCAAGCAAGGCTTTAAATTCTGCAATGAAATAGACTTAAATTCTGGAACGGACGAATTTTAATAGAAAGAAGGAATATCAATGATTATAGCGACAAGAGTAGATCACCGCTTAATACATGGACAAGTTGCATTTTCATGGACATCAGCAATTAATGCTAACTGTATTTTGGTAGCCAATGATGCTGCAGCAAATGACACAATGCAAATGACGACATTAAAATTAGCAGCACCTCAAGGTGTAAAGGTTGTAGTCAAAGGAGTCGAAGACTCAATTAAGCAAATTAATTCCGGTGTAACCGATAAATACAAATTATTTATCATTCTCAAGAGTGTTGATGATGCTTATAAGTTAATTAAGGGCTGCAAAGAAATAAAGAGTCTTAATATTGGCGGAACAATTGAAGATGCTTCAACACAGCAAGTCACTTCAGTAGTTTTCTTAAATGATGAGGATAAGAAAGAAATAAAGGAACTAGGTCAAGATGGAGTAGAAGTTTTTGCTCAAATGGTTCCTAATGACAAAAAAATCGATTTATTAAACAAGGTTTGAAAGGAGTGAAGAAAAATGAGTTTACTTTGGCAATCAATCGCCTTAGGTGTTTTAACAGCAATACTACCCGCTGATTGGCTAACTGGATCAGGAAATATTTCTCGTCCAATTGTGGCAGGAGCACTAGCTGGGTTAGTATTGGGCGACCTTAAAACAGGAATTATTGTTGGTGCAACGATTGAACTTGCATTTATGGGTGCAATTACAATCGGTGCTTCTAAGCCACCTGATGTTATTGCAGGCGGAGTTTTAGGTACTGCTTTTGCAATTGTGACTGGAAAAGGAACAGGATTTGCAATCACACTAGCATTTCCAGTTGCAGCGTTATATCTAATTATTGACAATTTGTTAACAATGTTAATCTTACCGATTTTCCTAAGAATGGGAGACAAATATGCAGAAGAGGGAAACGTTAAAAAGCTGAACAGAATGAATCTTTATGGCTTTATTACTGTTAAGAGTTTACCAAGAGCATTTTTCGTAGGTATAGCATTTTACCTTGGTGGTCCGGTGATGACACACTTGCTCAATCTGATTCCAAATTATGTTCAAAATGGAATCAATATTGCTGCTGGAATCATGCCTGCTCTAGGATTTGCATTGTTACTGGAAATGATTTTGAAGAAAGATGTAGCAATTTATTTCGTACTAGGTTTTGCTCTGTACAGTTACCTTAAAGTGCCAATATTAGGTATTTCAATTTTTGCGATTTGTTTAGTGTACATCATTCTTCACTTAGAAAACAAAATTGATAAAGTAGGGAATCAAAATCAATCAAGCATAGATAGGAGTGATGACAATGAGTTCTAATTTACTAACTAAAAAGGATCTAAAAGGAGTTTTTTTGCGTTCATTAACTCTAGAGGCTTCATGGAACTATGAGCGGCAACAAAATTTGGCATATAGTTATGCGATGAATAAAGTTCTTGCAAAATTGTACCCTGCAGGCGAAGAACGAAAAAGAGCGTTACAGCGACACATGGTTTTCTTTAACTGTTCACCACCACTTGCAACCTTTATTATGGGGATAAATACTGCAATGGAAGAGAAGAATGCCGAAGATCCAGATAATTTTGATCCAGATTCTATTAATAACGTTAAAGCGGCATTGATGGGACCCCTATCGGGAATTGGTGATTCCTTTTTTTGGGGCACACTAAGAATATTAGCTACTGGATTAGGAACTTCATTTGCTTTGCAAGGCAACATTTTAGGACCAATTCTATTTTTACTTGTGTATAACGTTCCTGCGTTTGCTATTCGTTGGTTTGGCCTTTTTAAAGGATACGATCTTGGAGTAGATATGCTGAAAAACGCAGAGTCAACAGGATTTATAGCTAAGTTTTCATATGGAGCATCAATTCTAGGACTGATGGTTATTGGCGGAATGACTTCCAGTATGGTTACGGTCAACTTGGCTGGATCGATTGGTCAGGGAAATGAAGCTCAGACGTGGAATTCAATTGTCAACGGTATTTTGCCTAATATGCTACCACTTGGATGCGTTATGCTGATTTATTGGTTACTTAAAAAGAAAGTATCCACAGTTGTCATTTTAATTGGCATATTTGTTTTAAGTATTGTAATGTCATATTTTGGAATTTTAAAGGTGTAATAAGGAGAAATAGTAATGTTAAAGTTTGATAAACAAGAATTTATTGATGAAGGAAAAAAAGTTTATGCTTTAAGAGATAAGATTGAGCAAGTAGCCGATAAAGTATATGATGATGGCATTTCGAACATATTTTTCACTTCGTCTGGCGGCTCAAATGCTGTAATGCAACCATTCCATTATTTTATTGAAACGACCTCAAAAATTCCTACGTATCTTATTACGGCAGCTGATTTTTTAGCAAGCGGAAATCAACAGTTAAATGAAAAAAGCTTAGTAATCCTGCTTTCTAAATCTGGTAATACTCCAGAAACAGTTGAAATAGCTGAAAAAATGAAAGAAAAAAATATTAGAACGGTTTCTTTTGTGAATAAAGCAGATACAATTTTGGAAAAGTGCTCTACGTTTGCAATCAATACCTTCGGTTATCATCCACAAGAAATGGGATTTTATTTCTTTATTGGAAAAATCTTGCAGAGAAATGGTGAATTTGAAGACTACAATGAATTTGTTAAAGAACTAGAGTTTTTACCTGCTGATATGAATGAAGTATCCTATCAAGTAGATGAAAAAGCTAAAAAATTTGCAGAAAAATATCAAGATGCACCATATCAAATCTGGGTAGGCTCAGGCGATTTGTGGGGCACAACTTATTGCTATTCTATGTGCGTTCTCGAAGAGTCTCAATGGTTGAGAACCAAGTCTGTTAGTTCACCTGAATTTTTCCATGGAACATTTGAACTAGTAGAAAAAGGGGTTCCAGTTGTTCTACTAAAATCTGAAGGTAAGACACGCGCTATGGATGATCGTGTGTCAAAATTTGCAGAAAAATATACAGATGAATACGAAGAATTTGATATGAAGAGCTTTAAATTACCACATATTTCAGCTAAATTTAGACCTTTAGTTGAGGCACCAGTTATGTGGGCAGCATTGAGACGCATAAGTATTCATTTAGAAGATATCAGACATCATTCGCTAGATAAAAGAAGATACTACCGCGTTGTAGAATATTAACTGGTGACTCTGATGACAAAAGATTACGTAGTTGGTATAGGAGATAATGTTGTAGACTATTACCAAAATAAGAATGTTAAGTTTCCAGGTGGTAATTCTGTAAATTTTACTGTTTTTGCTCCTAAAAATCTTGTTGATTCATACTATGTCGGTTCTGTAGCTGATGATGCTGACGGAAATATGATAATTAAAAGTTTAAATTCAGAAGGTGTAAATACATCATTTTGTAATCGAATTGAGGGACAAACTGAAAAGACATGCGTTAATATTGTTGATGGTGATAGACAATTTGTTAGTTTTACAAGAGGAAAGCGAATGCTACCGCCACTGGATAATAAACTAATGGAGCTATGTAAAAATGCCTTAGTTGTTTATAGTGGATGTCATTCTAAAACTGAAGAAGCGCTAAAAAAAGTCCATGATTTAGGCGGAACTACTGCTTATGATTTTTCTGAAATGGAAAAATATCATACGAATGAATATCTTAATAAAATGGCTCCTAATGTTGATATAGCACAGTTTTCACTTGAACAAGCTAATGAGGATGATCAATCAAGGCTATTAGAAATCTGTCTTAAATTTGGGATAAGTTACGTACTATTTACACGAGGTGGGAAAGTACCATTACTTTATGATTTTAAAGGTAATTGCTATACCGGGGTTGTAAATTATAATCCTAAACCCGTTGACACTATGGGAGCTGGAGATACTTTCTTTGCAAACCTTGCAGTTTTATTAGCAAAACATAGACAAAAAAATTTGTTGATTCCAAAGCAAGAAATTATTGATAGTTTGACATTATCGGCTGAAGCTGCCGAAAGAACTATTATGCGTGAAGGATCATATGGATATGGTGAAAAAATAAAGTAAATTAATCTAGTTTAAAGCAGTTCATTATAATATGAACTGCTTTTTGTTTGTCTATAATTGTCCACTTAGTTCGAGATAATTGCCACTTGGATAAAAATGCTAGATTTAAAGTAAAAATAATAGTTTAATTAAATCATTAAGTAATGAAGGGCAGGTGAGAATTGTGAAAATAAAAATAGAACTAAATCCTGATTTAGATGATGAAGATACATGTGTAACTATTAATGCTAAAGCTGTTACTCCAGAAGTTGAACAGATATATCAGCAATTACAGGGGATTAATAGTCATCCTGATCAAATTGAAGGCAAAAAAGAGAATGTTTCTTATTATCTGAGCTTGAACGAGATTTTATTTTTTGAAACTGAAGATAAGCAGGTAATTGCACACACGTGCAGGGATGCATTTATTGTTGATTATAAACTGTATGAACTGGAGAAGTTATTAAGTAATCAGTTTATGCGTGTTTCAAAATCAACCATCCTAAATTTAAATCAAATTTATTCATTAACACGTTCAATTTCGAACTGCAAAATTAATTTTCGTGATTCTTATAAAACTGTCTATGTTTCGCGGCACTATTATCGTAATCTAAATGATCGACTCAATGAAAGAAGGTCTTAATAATGAGAAAGCATAAAATTAGAGAACTATTTTGGGGGTTGGCATTCGTTGCTGCAGCTGTTTTCTTAGTTCTTAACCAATTACATTTATTAACATTTCATTTGGGAATAGGCACAATTATCTGGACAATAGTCTTTGGTGTTTGCTTAATTGAAAGTGCCATAAATAAGAGCTTATTTGGAGCAATTTTCTCAATTGCTTTTCTATTAATTGTTTATGCAAAGCCACTACATATCGTGAAGCTCGTTCCATGGACGATTTTAATCGCAGCACTATTACTTTACATCGGTTTCACAATGATCTTCAAAAAAAGTTTCTGGCCTAAATTTTATTTTGGCTATAAAAAAGATGATTCTGATCAAGGCGATTTTACTGAATCTAGCACCAGTACGATTGAGGGCGAAGACATAGTAATTAATCAGCATTTATCATCCGTTTCGCGTTATGTTCATTCACAAAATTTACGTAGAGTTACGGTTAACTCATCTTTAGGCGAAGCCGAGATATACCTTGATCAAGCTAAACCTGCAGGCGCATTTATCACTATGGATATTAATGCTTCGTTAGGAGAAGTAGAGATTTATATTCCTAAATCATGGAAAATTGATAGCAGGAGACTAGATGTGACTTTGGGCGAACTAGAGATTAACGGGGAATCAACTGGTGAAGGACCTACTTTAGTTCTAACTGGTCAGAGCAGGTTAGGAGAGTTAGAAATTTACTATGTATGATGAATTATTAGCTGACGTTATTGAGGATAGGGAAATTAAAACTGCAATAAAGCAATATCCTCAAAACGTGAGAACTTATTGCCTGGGAAATAAAATAGTGGGTATAAGTACTTACTGGAAAAATGGATTTCATCCTTATTCTTTAAATTTTACGGCTTATCTCAGCCCTAACTTTTCCGCAGCAGAGTTAGAACGAGTTTATCTTCAAATTGTTGCAGACTTAACTAAGAAGGCGCAGCAGGAGAACTGCCAGGCTTTGATTACTTATGACTACGCGCCACAGTTACTTTTCAATTTTTTAGCGCAAGATGCTGGCTTCAACTTGATTCGGAAAACGGTTGAACCCAAAATGTCATTGCAAAGTGCTATGGAGGGCTTAACACCAATAAAGAAGAGCAACTTAAGAGCTATTACTTTACGCCAAGTACAACTTGATTCTGAGATGCGTGAAAAAATAGCGCAAATTTCTTTTAGGGATTATCAGAGAAATCACTTAGCCAATCCAGTAGCTGAAATACCTCTAGCTGAATGGGATAACATGGTTTTTGCAGATCAGTTAGAAGATGCACCATTAGCATTGGTTTCTATGAATCAAATTGAGGCGTATTGCTTTTCTTTTGAAGATAATCCAAAAGAACTAACATTAGGTTGGATGGGAGCAGGTGACTTGAGTAGATTAATGGAGTTACAACAAATATTGTTACTGTGGGCAAACAAGAACTTTCAAGTTTTATCTGGAGAGTTTGATTCGACCGATCAGCTTTCAATGAAAACATATCAGCAATATGCATTTGAACTTTGTCCAGTTTATGAGACATATTTAAAACGGCTATAGAAAAAGGCGCTATTACTTTAGTAATGAGCGCCTTTTTTCTATTAAAACTGATAGCGATATGAATAATAAGGAATTTCCCAAGTTTGCTTATTTGCTGGGACCAAATCATCACTGATTAAGTATTTTGGCAGAAGTGCTGTTGCTTTGCCTTGCTTCACTAGTTGCAAGATCATCTCGAGTGAATCAATTTCGATGATTTCGCTTTTATTTGATGCTAGCTGTAAAGTTAAATCTCGAAACGGACAATTGAAATCAGCGTTGATTGCGACAGGTATTTTCTTGTTTTCAGTGCCTTTTCCAGTTAAAAAGCAGGACTGCAAACTACTTTTCTCTGTTAATAGGTAGTTGGAGGAGCTGATTGGAACGAAAGTCATTACAATATCATAGGTCTTTTTAGTCAGCATTTCCTGAATCGCATCAGTATTTTTAATAATCACTTCGTAGCGATCAATTAAGAACTTGGTCTTCTTAGTAATCAGATAGCCAAAAAGAAGTTCAGCAATCAAGATTTGTGGTTTGCTGGTTGTTAAGCTTGCTTTTAAGTCCTGATAATTTTGTAAGGTTGTAGTTGCAAATTTATACATTTTTTCCCCACTGCTAGTTGGTCTAACACCTAAATTAGAACGAACAAAAAGTGGAGCATTAACTTCTTTTTCAAGGGCTTTAAGTCGTGCGGTAATATTTGATTGGGTATAGCCAAGCTTTAATGCAGCTTTGTTGATTGATTTTAGCTCATAAATTGTTTTAAAAATAGATAAATCGTTAAAGTTCATGTTACACCATATCATTAAAAGTGATAACCCTATTATAATCTCGGATTATGCAGAGCGATTTTTGTCTAATATACTAATTTTGTAATCAAAGGGGGAACTTAATATGACTACAAAAATTGGTATTAATGGTTTTGGCCGCATTGGCCGATTAGCTTTACGTCGTATATATGACATCGATAGTAAAGATTTGGAAATCGTTGCAATTAACGATTTAACCTCACCAGCTATGTTAGCACACTTGCTAAAATATGATACAGCACATGGAAATTTTAAGCACGATGTTTCTGCAACAGATAATAGTATCGTGATTGATGGAAAGAGTATTCCAGTCTATGCTGAAAAAGATGCAGCTAAAATACCTTGGGTTAAAAATAACGGAATCGAAATTGTACTTGAATGTACAGGTTTCTATACTTCTACTGAAAAGGCTCAAGCTCATTTAGCTGCAGGAGTAAAGAAAGTTTTAATTTCTGCTCCAGCAGGTAACATGAAGACAATTGTCTATAATGTTAATGATGACCAGATAAAGCCAGAAGATCAAATTCTTTCAGCAGGTTCATGTACAACTAACTGCTTAGCACCACTTGCTAAAGCTATGAATGATGAATTTGGCATTAAAGAAGGAATCATGACCACGCTTCATGCTTATACCGCTACACAACTGCTACAAGATGGTCCAGATCGCGGAGGCAATGTACGTAATGCTCGTGCTGCCGCTGCTAATATTATTCCACATTCAACTGGAGCTGCTAAGGCAATTGGCTTAGTTATTCCTGAACTAGAGGGCAGATTAACAGGTATTGCTGAACGTGTTCCGGTAATTACTGGTTCATTAACTGAGTTAGTAGCAGTTGTGGAAGAAAAAGTAACAGTTGAAGAATTCAATAGAAGAGTTAAAAAGCATACTGAGAACAGTGTAACTTTTGGCTGTAATGAAGACCAGATTGTTTCTTCTGATATTATTGGGACAGAATATGGTTCTGTCTTTGACCCAACTTTGACTCAGGTTGTTTCAGGTAAAGACGGTGGTCAAATAGTTAAAGGTTATGCTTGGTATGATAACGAATCAGGTTTTGTAGCACAGATGATTCGTACCTTGGAGAAAGTCGCAAAAACAAACTAAACTAATTTTAAAATCATATTCTAAATAAAAGTAAACTCCTAAACTGAGACCAACAGTTTAGGAGTTTTTTGGTAATTAAATTATATCAATCAAGCTATTAGCGTTGAACATAGAATATGTGTTAAGAGCTTATATATTTTATTTATGCCATGGTGCTTGCAGCATCTCAGTGACTGTTTGCTTTATATCATTACTTTGCGTAATCATAGAAATAACTGAAGCACCAGATGCATTGGTCTGTGCAATTGCAGGTAAATCTTTTTCTTCGATTCCACCAATTGCAACAATAGGTCTTGAAGAGTGTTTTACTAGTTTGCTTAGCCCTGCAAGACCAATTACTGGGTCGGCGTCATCTTTTGACTGAGTTGCAAAAACTGGGCCACTACCATAGTAATCAATTCCTTCAATTTGATTAGCAGTTTCAATTTCGGCTAATGTTGAGCATGAATAGCCGACAAACATCGTATTTTTAGCTTCTTTTATTACCTGGGAAATATTTTCATCGTCTTGACCTACGTGAATTCCTTCGGCATGGACACTTTTAGCAAGTTGAACATCATCATCGATGATAAATGGGACATTATATTTTTGACAAAGATGGTGTAATTCTTGTGCCATAGTTAGTTGCGCTGATTTGTCTGAAATTGAATTTATGCCTTTTTCGCGGAATTGATATGCAGTAATTCCAGCTTCTAGAGCTTGCTCGAGAAGACCTGGCAATGTTTGATTTTGTTGTAAATCTTGAGTACCACAAATAAAATATGCCTGTAGAAATTTAGAATCAAATTTTTCCATTTTTACCTCACTTATTTTGCCCAGTGGTTAAGAGGACCATGACCATGACCAACTTGAATAGTCTGCTCAATTGTTTTAGTAACATATTCTTTAGCAAGTTGCACAGCTTCAAGTAGCGAGTGCCCTAGCGCTAGCTGAGCAGTAATAGCGGCAGCGAGAGTATCCCCAGTGCCATGTGTACGCTTGGTGTAAGTACGTTCACCACTGAGCCAACAATCACTATTATCTTCAAGCAGAAGATAGTCATGAACTATTTTGCTATTGGAATGGCCACCTTTAATTAAAACATTTTTAACCCCTAAATCACGTAAAACTTGTGCCAGTTTAGGATAGTCTTCCTCATTCTTAGCATGAATTCCGGTTAGAACTTCTGCTTCTGGTAAATTGGGAGTAATTAAATTAGCTAGCGGCAGAAGCTCACTCTTAACAGTTTCAACTGCATCTTCACTTAGAAGGGGTGCCCCACCTTTAGCGACCATTACAGGATCGACCGTAATAGGTCCAAAGTCATATTTTTGTAGGTTAAGTGCTACTTGATGAACATGTGCAGCATCACCGAGCATACCAGTTTTACAAGCTCTAATTTTAAAATCAGAAGCTAAAGAGCTGAATTGTGCATCAATCATATCTAGTGGCATTAAAAATGAGTCTTGTACACCAAGTGTGTTTTGAGCAGTCACTGCCACAACTACAGCAGTACCAAATACATTTTGCATTTGAAATGTTTTAAGATCGGCCATGATTCCAGCACCACCACCTGAATCGGTACCTGCAATAGTTAAAACTTGTGGGAAAGAATTAATTTCTTCTGTCATTAAGAAGCCTCCTAATCAAACTTAGCGACATTTTCAATTTGAGAAATGCTTATTTTAGCTAGATAATCCATGAGATACATACTAAAGGTACCAGGACCAACTTCAGTATGTTCTTGTGCTAATAATTCACCTGTTGCTGAAAAAACAAGAGTTGCTGTTTGAGCAGCTTCAAATGAATCGGGACAAATTGCTGCAAAAGCGGCAACGATACTGGACAGCATATCACCCGATCCTACATGTGCCTGAAATAGTGGAGTGCCATTATAGATGTGAGCTGTTTTTTGCCCATCACTAATGGTGTCTGTTGCACCACTTGCAATAACTACACAGTGAAATTTTTTAGCAGTTTCTTGGGTGATTTGATCGACGTTTTCATCTCCAGTACCTGCATCAATTCCTTTGGCATTCCAATCAAAGCCGCCTAAAGCGGCAATTTCACCAACATTTCCACGAATAATACTGACAGGAAAATTAGCTAATAGATTATTAGCTGTATCTAAGCGATATTCGACTGCCCCTACAGCAACTGGGTCCAAAATGATGGGTTTTTGGTAACGAACAGCTAGCTGCATTAATCTGTTTATTTGTTCAATCTGCAATTTAGTCAAGGTTCCTAAATTAATAGCCAGACTTGAGGCCATTTGGACCATCTCTTCAGCTTCAGCGATTTCTTTACTCATAATTGGTGATGCACCAAGCGCATTTAATCCATTAGCCACATCCTGAACGGTGACAAAATTTGCAGCGTTAAGGACAACTGGGTTGGTTTCACGTAATTTAGTTAAAAGGTCAAGTTTCATTTATGTCTCCTAAAAATGCTTGCCTCGTTTTAAAGCTATGAAAAAAGCTTTGACACGATTTTAGGAGTGTCAAAGCAATTAAAAAGCCTATTTGACACGTTCCTACGCAAGGATTAGCTTACAGGTTCAAAGGGTTCAAAATATAAATTTTATCTCAGCCAAAGGCACCCCTCGTGTTATCGCTTTCAATTATACATGCTTTTAAAAACCAAGACAATAAGTATTTATCTGAATTTGCTGATAAAAAAATACTAGGGTAAACTAAGAGAAATTTAAACACTATATTATTATTTATTAGGTATTAGGGAGAACAAAGATGGTTGAGTTTACGGATCAACTGCATCAATTAGTTAGTGACTTGTGGATTAAAAGTGAAAAGCAGCCATTCATCATCGAATTGCAAAGTGGAGAATTACCACTTGCTAAATTTCGCTTTTATTTGCTCCAGGATCGATACTATTTATCTGAGTTTGCCAAAATTCATCAGTTAATTGCAGAACAAACTACAGATTTAAATATTAAAAACTTTGTGCTGGCAAGCGCAGAGGATCTTCAAGAATCCGAAGTAGAGGTGCGCAAGCAGTTTTTCAAAGAACTTAACATTACAGATGATGAAGTTGATACTACAATAGTTGCGCCAACAGCATATGCGTACGTTAATCATCTCTATCTAACATTACAAAGAGATGGCTTAGAAGCAGCTTTGTGTGCAATTGCACCATGTTATTGGCTTTATCAAGAAATTGGTCATAAAATGGCTAAAGTAGGATCCCCAGTGAAGTATTATCAAGAATGGATTGATACATACGACAGTGACTGGTATGCAGTTAATGTAAAAAAACTGTTAGCATTGATTAACCAGCTCGCAACCAATGTCCCTAAAAAAGAACTTGCTAAAATGAAGGATGCATTTTTAAGAAGCAGCTACTATGAACTAAGATTTTGGCAAATGGCTTATAATCAGGAAGAATGGAAGTAATTGATACTTATCAGTTGTATGATTTTTAATAAGCAAAAATAGCTCCGAAAATAATTCGGAGCTATTTGTTTATGAATGCTTTAGTTAATAAGTTTGAAATTAAAATCAATAATAAATTTTAGCTACACGCTCAACCAAGTTGGTTCCGTACTCAAATCCATTTGCTTCAATTTCTAATGTGTTAGTTTTAGAATTTTGCTTAAATTGGACTTCTTGCTGGTTATCGAGCCAACTTATACGGGTTATTGGGCGCGAAGGGTAATCATTAAAAATAAGTTTGCGATTTTCCTCACCGCCAAGTACAACATTACTGTTACCGATATTGCCTAAATTATCAACAAACAAGTAATCACCTTTGATAAAGTCATCATCATTTGAACATGTTTTATATGTTGGATGTTCAAAATTATTGGTATGATAGATTGCTTCGTGGTTGATGGCCATCCAGGCTCCGACTAGTTCAATCATTGACTGACAGTGAATATTTAGAGAACCATCGAATTCAGGTCCAACATTAATCAATAAATTTGCCCCAACTTTTCTAGTACGGCAAATTTGTTCGATTAAATCGTGAGCGGAAAGGTAGTTAAGGTCATTTTGAGCGTTACCCCAGTGTTTGTTGAGAGTTAGCGATGTTTCAGCGGCTAAATAGCGGTCATTTTGAATATGTGTAATGGACTTAGGATCACCACGTTCAAAGGTTAAAACATCAACATCTCTTCCTTCACTTGTTCCTTGCTTCTCTAAGCCCGTATTGTTAGTAATTATTGCATTAGGCTGTAGTTCCCTTATTTCATCATAAAGTTGCTGTTCTTGCCAATCAGCATTGGGTTTGTCCCAATTTCCGTCAAACCAAAAACCACCAATTTCACCATAGTTAGTACACAAAAGTTTAATTAACTCGCGTAGCTCTGATAAATAACCAGTAAAATCATTATTATATTTATCGTTATTCCAGTCATAGGTAGCATAATAAATAAAAGGAGAAATGTTTTGTCGATGGCATTCATCAGTAAAGATTTTAATTACATCTTTGCTAAAGGGAGTGTGAATGCTATCAAAAGAGTTAATTCCTTTAGTATCAAAGAGATAAAAGCCATCATGATGTTTAGCTGTTAGGACAATGTACTTAAAGCCACTCTTTTTTGCTAGTCTAACTAAATTACGAATATTTTCTTCTGCAGGATTAAATTCATTAAAAGCTGCTTGATATTCTGGGATATTTAAAATGTTTTGTGACCATTCACCCTTAGAGAACTTGGAATAAAGTCCCCAATGAACAAATAAGCCAATACCCATTTTTTCAAAGTTTGCGATTTTATTTTCTATTTTCATTATTTCTACTTTCAACTATTTGTGAATTGTTGAATCAACTAATAGTTTTGTGGGATAAAGTATTAGTTGCTCTGATTCTGTAATTCTTGCTTTAACTTTGCTAATTCTAAGTTAGTTTTGATCAATTCTGTTGCAAAGTCTAAAAAACTTTCAGCGGTAATCATCTGATCCTCAGCATGCATATACAGGGGATCAATTTTGCTATCACCTGTTTTGGCAAAATCTGATAGTGCTTTTAAGTGGCTGTTTTGAGCCTGCTTAAGCTCTTCTTTTGCTGAATCAAGTAATGGTTGTGGGTCTTCATTACCTGAGCGAGAGCGCGACACTGCTTCCATAATTTCAGCTTTTGCTTGACCAGAATGACTGATAATTTCAAAACTAATTTCTTCTAAACCTTCCATAGTTACTCCTTTAGTAATTGTTGAGGTCAATAAATTTAAATTTATCCCATGGCTTAATAAAATCAATGAATTGCAAATCGCTAGGAACAATTTGTGCAACAACATTTTTTAGATGGTCGCTGTTATCCATTTCTTGCTTAACGATATTTAGTTCGCCTTTATACTGATCGAAATCATTGTTACCAATTGTGATCATTCCGGGCTTTAACTGATCTACTGGATTATTAACAGGTAAATCCTGCTTATTATATTTAAGTTTTACAAATGTAGAACGAACGGCATAGCTGTTAATATCTCCACGGTTAAAGTGTAAGTTTTCTAAAACAATTTCTTTTTCAAGAGCAGTTGCAGTTGGAGTAAATTCGACGAAAAATTGTGGAACTTGTGAATCAAGTTTAGCAATTTTTGCTAGTTCATCATCACTAGCGAAGGCGTTACCAATAATCACATCATCAATTAGCTGTGTGTTGATTAAGTACTGTGCTTGCTTTTCAATAGGTAAATTGCGGTGAATTTCTAGCGTAGGCAAGCCTGCATTATATGGATGTGGTCCGATTTCTCCAGCGTTAGAAGATACAAAGGCAGCAGTTCTTATACCCATATCATGGTATTTGCGAGTGGTTTCCAAAAAGTAGTTAGTGTCTAGGCCAGTGTATCGTTGAGGATAAAAATTGTGGCAGCCGATAATTTTTTCTTTGTTTGGACTATAGCTAAAGATATTAGCCAAATTTCCTGTGTCATTACTAATGTTAACTTCAATTGATAAATCTTCAGGGTTATAAGTCATGATTGACTCAGGCATACCATCAAAATTTGAATCTAGACGTACAATATCGGCTCCAAGCTCTTTAAAAAAGGATAAGTCGTTGTAACTAACATTTAAGCTGTCAAATAAGCCTGGGTTAACGTCTAAGCTAACCCACATACCTTTTTCGTGAGCATGAAGCAAAACTTCTTTAAACTTATTTAGAATAGCTTCTTGATCGTCATTAAGCTCTAGTAAACTGGTGAAAAGTCGACTATATCCTAGTTCCGCAGCACGATCGATATAGTTGATACATTCTTTCACGCTACTTTTATTTGGATAAACCGAAATTCCGTACATTATTCTTTTGCTCCTTGCTCTAATTTCAGTTGATTATTATCGAACATCTTGAAGAATGGGTAGTAAATAACTAGAGAAATCAAAATGTTAACAATACATAAAACGATGGCGCGCCAATCAAATCCTGTTGCCATCCAAGCGCCAATTGGTCCAGGCAAAGTCCAAGGTGCAACTGCGGTTGTATAAGCTACAAGATGTAATTTCATTGCTACATAAGTCATAGCTGCCATTGCAGTAGGTGCTAAAACAAACGGAATAGCAAAGTATGGGTTCATAATGATTGGAATACCGAAAATCAGAGGCTCGTTAATGTTGAAAATTGCTGGTACCAAAGTTACAGCACCCATTGTTTTACTAAACTTAGATTTTCCAGCAAAAGCTAGGAGGATTGCGAGTGAAAGGGTAGCACCAGCGCCACCAATCCAAACAAACCATTGGAAAAACTGCTCTGTCATGAAGTGAACTGGAGCTTGACCATGAGCAACTGCAGCAACGTTGGCGTTAAGGTTAGCATACCAGTATGGGTAAAGAATTGGTGTAGCAATAACCATTCCGTGTACGCCAAACAACCAGATGATAGTGATTAAGAACACAGGAATGATTGCTGATAAGAAGTTATCACGGCCAAAGTAGCCAATTGGTGAGAATACCCAGGTTAAAATGGCATTAATATCAAGTTTGAAAATTTCTTTCAAAACAAAAGAAACAACAATAATTAAAATACCAGGAAGTAGGGCACTGAATGATTTACCAACAGCAGCTGGTACACCATCAGGCATTTTGATTACCCAATTGTGTTGAGTAAAAAGTCGAACAACTTCAGTCGAAAAGATTGCACAAAGAATGGCAGTAAAGAGCCCTTGAGCCCCCATATTACCAATTGACATGTAAGTTCCGGGTGCAATACCTGCCTTGGCTTTATCAAGGACAATTGGATTAATTGCTAGGATAAAGAAAGACATTTCGGCCAAAACACTGGTTGAGATTGGGTCAATTTTATAGTACTTGGATAAATGTGATGTAATTGAAAAAACACAGTAAATCGCCATCAAGTTGATGGAATAGTACATTGGCACTGATAGCATTGATGCATATGGTTGAATAAAGTTTTTCCAAGCATCAATTGGTAAGTTCAATAAAATAGTAAAAAACGAGCCAATAATTGATACAGGGATAATTACTGACATACCGTCTCTGATAGCAGTCAAGTATCGATTGTTAGCAACTTGTCCCATTTTTGCAGAAATCGTATCGAAATTCATTATTCGGTCTCCTTTACGATTAACTCATACAATTTGTCCACTTTAGCGGGAGTATACATTGTCATTGGAATCAAAACGAATTTGGCATTCTTTTCTGCTGCTACTTCTTCGAAATCTTTCTTTTTAAAAGACACTTGAGGTGCCAATAAGATTACTTGATAGTCGTTTTCATTCAAATCGTCTTCAACTTTGTCAATACTAGTTTCGTGGACATGCCAGTCTTGTTGATGGCCAGCAGCTTCTTTTGCTAAAGCTGTTGCCAAAATTGATGAACTCATGCCACCGCCACATGCTAATAAGATATTCATTTTTTCCTCCTTAACTTGAATCGATTCAAGTTTTAACAAAATAAAAAATTTAAATCTCATCATTTTTAAAACAATACAGATACTTTAAAAATGAATCATTTCAAATTATAGGTTAATTATAAGCTCATTAATAGTTAAAAGCAAGCGCTTTCTATTTTAAGTGAAGAATATTATTGCAATAGACGGTCTGAAAATCACTGCTATTTGGTTTGGATAAGCGATTAATTAATAGTTTTCCTGCTGTTGTGCCTATTTGATCCACAGGCTGTTCAATTGAACTTATTTCAGGGAAGAAGAGGTCATTAACAAAAAAGTGATCGTATACAAGAAATTCAATTTTAGGATGTAAGTCACTTTCACGATAGGCCTTGATTGCCCCTAGAGACATATAATAATTGATAATAAACAGAGCATCGAGATCTGGATTTTTAGCAATTAGCTCGTTAAAACCATCATAGCCTGATTGAATGGAATAGTCACCGGTCCAAATTGTTGTTTGATCACTTCGAATTTGATGTTCTTTTAAAGCATCTTCATAGCCGCTTTGTCTTTCCCGCGAAATGTAGTTTTTAGCCGATCCGGTGATGATGCCAATTTGGTGATGCCCTTTATTAATTAGGTAGTTAATACCAATTTTTGATGATTCATAGTTATTAACTACAACAACATCTGATTTGAGGTCCCTGATTGGCGCATCGATTGCAACAATTGGAATATGTTCTGCAGCCACTTTTTTCAGCATTTTGGTAGCAAAATCTTGGTGGAAGACAATAATGGCATCAACTGAGTGATCCAATAAAAAGTCCAACTTTTGTTCAAAACGTTTTTTATCATCATGGTAATCGCAAACAATGATGCTGTAGCCAAATTGTTCAACGTAAGCTTCAATTGCTGAAACGATGGACATAGAAAAAAAGTCAGTTAGTTGATTAATTACAATCCCAATTGACATAGTCTTGTTTTTCTTTAAACCACTGGCAATAATATTTTGATGGTAATCCAGTTGTTCCATTGCTTTTTTGATTTTTTCTGCTGTGCTTTTTCTTTGCTGTTTACCGTTTAGGTAATTTGAAACAGAGCCGATAGAGACACCGGCAAGTGTTGCAACGTCTTGTGCTGTTGCCACAACTATCACCTTTTTGCTAAAAATTAATCTAATTATTGTTTTGATTAAAAAGAAATCGTTAAATATTCCCGCTTGAAAACAGAAAAAATTAACGATTACTTTTTCATTATATTTATGCACTAACTCGTTCATCGTGCCAAGATAAAATCATTTTGACAATGGCATTAGCAACATTGAGATTTTTTAAGAGAGGACCGTGTGAATAGGTTCCGATGAAATTGCGGTAGCGTAGTCCTTCAACGTGATCTTGAGGATTATTACCATAACCTTCAATCATTTCGCCCAGGGGATGTAACTTGTCTGAATCGTCAAAATAAGTCTGACCGGAGTGATTTTCAAAGGCTCTAACTTCGCCCCATTCACTCATATAGCGAGTATCGCCAATCATTCGCTTATCTGCTTTAAAAACGGTATGAAACGGTAGAATGTCTAGGCCCTTAATTGTGACACCGGAGTTAGTTTTGTAATAAGTGCCAACAAGCTGATAGCCACCACAAACTCCTAGCATCGGCTTACCGTCATTGATGTATTTAGTTAAAGTTTCCTTGTGTCTTGGCAAGTCCTTAGCAATGACAGTTTGCTCAAAGTCCTGACCACCGCCAAAAAAGACGAAGTCGTAGTCAAAGGCATTAAATTCATCACCTAAAGAGACATTATCAATTTGAGTTGAATAGCCCTGCTTTTTTAACAAGTAGCGAATGATTTTGACATCCCCAGAATCACCGTAGGTATTCATCAAATCTTCGTATAAATATGCAATTTTAATTGTTTTGTTTGCCATAAAAACCACTCCAACTATTACTATCTCGTTAAAGTATATCTTAAAGGAGCAGGAGGGGCAAAAGATAATTACTTCGTATCTTCTTGTGCTGCGAAATGATTAATTGGACCATATTTTGAGCCAACTTCAATTGGATGAGCAATTGCTTCATAAGTAAATTCCTTGGCAATCTTGACGCTATCAAGAATAGAATTGCCTTTAGCCAATTCAGCGGCAATAACGGCGGATAAGGTATCGCCTGTACCGTTAATTCTTTCAGTATTGATGAAAGGCTTGGTGAATTCGTAGAACTTACCATCTTCAGCTAGTAACACGTCAATTACCTCAGACTGGCTAGTATCGTCATGGCGGCCCTTCATTAAAACATTTTTAGCACCCATTGATTGCAGTTTCTTAGCACCTTGACGTACTTCATCTGATGTAGCTAATTCAAGTCCAGTTAACTTTTTCTGTTCATAAAAGTTAGGTGTAATGATATCAGCTAGTGGCATTAAGTCGTCTAAAAAGGCCTGATAAGCATCATCATCTAAGAGGGTATCACCATGTTTGGTCATAATAACGGGATCAAGAACAATTTTACCCATGTCATATTTGCGCAAATTTTCGGCAACACAGCCAATAACTTCTTTGTTGGCCAGCATACCAGTCTTTAATGCATCAATTTTGAAGTCGTCATTTAAGACTTCAAATTGCTTTTGGATAAATGGAATGGGCATAACCTCTTGTGCAAAAATACCAGTAGTATTTCCAGCAACTGCTGCAGTTAGTAATCCCATTCCGTACACTCCACGTGCGTAAAACGAGTGGAGATCGGCAGTCATGCCTGCACTACCATCGCTATCGTTTCCCGCGATGGTTAGAGCAATAATTTCTTTTTTCATTATTATGTATCCTCTTTTTAATCAAAACTTTATGTCCCAAGTATAACGTAAAACAGGTGTAATGTTATAATTATTTCTTGTAAAAAAAGCGGCAAATAGTAGAATTGTAGTAAATCGCTTTCTTCTAGGAAGGAAACACAACACAATATGTTAAAAGAATACATTATGGCAATTGATGAAGGTACAACATCAACTAGAGCAATGATCTTTGATCATGAGGGCCACAAGGTTTCTGCTTCACAAAAGGAATTTTCACAGTATTTTCCGCAACCCGGTTGGGTTGAACATAAGGCCGAAGAAATCTGGCACGCTGTTCAAACTACCATTGCTAATACCATTATAAATTCGGGAATTCGCCCAGAACAAATTAAGGGAATTGGGATTACAAATCAGCGTGAAACGACTGTTATTTGGGATCGAAAAACTGGTAAACCAATTTATAATGCAATTGTTTGGCAGTCAAGACAGACCACAGAATTGGCGGAGAAGCTCAAGGCTGATGGTTATGGTGAAATGATTCATAAGAAAACTGGTTTAATCATTGACCCGTATTTCAGTGCAACTAAGATTCGTTGGATTTTGGATCACGTTGAGGGTGCACAGGAAAAAGCCGAAAAAGGTGATCTTCTATTTGGCACCATTGATAGCTGGTTATTATGGAAGTTAACTGATGGTGAAGCCCACATTACGGATTACACCAATGCATCAAGGACAATGCTTTTTAATATCCACGACTTAAAGTGGGATGATGACATTCTTGAGTTACTCAACATTCCTAAGAAAATGTTGCCAGAAGTTAGATCAAACTCTGAAATTTACGGCTATACTAAGTCTTACCGCTTTTTTGGTGGCGAAGTACCAATTTGTGGTATTGCAGGTGATCAACAAGCAGCACTAGTTGGCCAATTGGCATTTAAGAAAGGCATGGTCAAAAACACTTACGGTACCGGCTCTTTTATCGTTATGAACACTGGTGAAGAACCAACCGAGTCTGATAATAATTTATTAACTACGATTGCGTATGGTTTGGATGGTAAAATTAACTATGCACTTGAAGGCTCGATTTTTGTTTCTGGTAGTGCTATTCAGTGGTTGCGCGACTCGATGAAGATGGTTAAAACGGCTGAAGAGTCTGAAAAAGCCGCTTTAGCATCCAAGTCAGAGGATGAAGTTTATGTTGTTCCAGCCTTTACGGGTCTTGGGGCACCGTACTGGGATTCAGAAGCTCGAGGAGCAGTGTTTGGTGTTACACGTGGAACCAATAAAAATGACTTTATTAAAGCAACGCTGCAATCCTTGGCATATCAGACCCGCGACGTTGTTGACACAATGCAAATTGATTCAGGAATCGAAATCCCAACTTTACGTGTTGACGGTGGCGCTTCAAATAATGACTATCTACTACAATTCCAAGCAGATATTTTAGGAATAAAGATTGAACGTTCTCAGACTTTAGAGACAACTTCGATGGGAGCTGCATTTTTAGCAGGTTTAGCAGTTGGTTATTGGAAAGATGTTGATGAACTAAAAGACATTTTTGTTGTCGGTAAGACGTTTGAAAGTAAAATGGAAGAGTCAAAACGTAAGAAGTTATACCAAGGCTGGAAGAGGGCTGTTAAGGCAACTCAAGTTTTTGCTCACGGTGAATAAGTGCGATAATTAAGTAAAAAGGAGTTGAGCAAATTGGCACATGATCGAATTGTAAAATTAGACGGACCATTAAACTTTAGGGACGTTGGTGGCTATCAAAATAAGGCAGGACAAGCTGTTAAGTGGAACAAAATCTATCGTTCAGATTCCCTTAGTTCTCTATCAAATGAGGATAAAGAGCGCCTTGCAGATTTACATGTGACAATCGACTGTGATTTGCGTTCGCAATACGAAAAGCAGTCTTCTCCTGACAAAGCTTGGCCAAATGTTCACTATGTTGACTTGCCGGTCTATTCTGAAAATCCAGAAGACCGGCCCAACGGACACAAGATGTTTCGCTTACTTCACCATATCCCAGATTTGAGCAATAATTTCATTGGTCGGATTTATCAGCAAACTTTATTAAGCGAGCACAGTCGGAAAATGTTTGCGCGTATTTTTACTGAATTATTGGAATTGCCAGAAGGGGATGCGCTTGTCTACCATTGCAGTGCTGGGAAAGACCGTACGGGAATGGTATCAGCTTTAATCTTGATGGCACTTGATGTTGATGATGATACAATTGCACGGGACTATTTACTGACCAATAAGTTATATGACTTTGCGGTTTCACGTCAGCTACCAAGTAACGATGAAATAGGGCAAATGGTTGCAAAAATGAATGTCACCAAAGGAGAAGGGACAGCCATTAGGGGCATCACGGAAACCATCCGTGGTGGCTGGGGCGATTTCGCAACATTCTTTAAAAAAGAGCTTGGCTTTACAGATGCTGATTTAAGTCAGTTAAAGCAAATGTATTTAGAATAAAGAATATTAATCAAAAAGCTGCTAGCCAATTTACTATAAAAAAGGCTAACAGTTTTTTAGCTTAAAATACTGATACGAAAGAAGAATCTATAATGTCCAACTTAAAAGTTATCCAAGCAGATATTACAACCTTAAAAGTAGATGCCGTCGTAAATGCTGCTAACAAGACGTTGCTAGGCGGGCTAGGAGTTGATGGGGCAATTCACCAAGCAGCAGGTCCTCAGCTACTAGAAGAATGTCGTCAGCTTCATGGCTGTGAAACGGGCCAAGCCAAACTTACTAAAGGATATAATTTGCCTGCTAAATTTGTTATTCACACTGTAGGACCAATATACTCGGGAGCAATCAATGATAATAATCTATTAAGTGATTGTTACATTAACTCACTTGAATTAGCTAAAAAGAATGGGTTGCATAGTATCGCCTTTCCTGCAATATCAACGGGAGCATATGGCTTTCCAATGGAGAAAGCAGCAAAGATTGCTTTTGCTACGGTTAAAAAATGGTTAGAGTCAAATAGCTCTTATGATATTGAAATTATAATGTGTGCATTTGATAAGAAAACACTTGAACTATATCATAATGAATTGATTAAGTAGACTAATTTGAAATAATATAATATATATTCCTGCATTAACATTTTAGTTAATGCTTGAGTATACTAGCTATACAAAGGACAGCCCCCTCGTTACCGTTTAGGACAGATTTTATCTGACACGAGGGGGTCTTTTTCTGCTTTTTTGAGGGAGTGGGAAATGGACAAACAAAGTGGTTCATCTTTTCGTTTAAATAACGCTACCTGCCTTCTAGTAACATATCTTATAAAAAATCCACAAAACACGAACTTTATAAATAAAAATCAATCTTATTGTTCTTGCATAATTCCTAGTTTTATTCTATTCTTATTATTATCACATACGATAATAAGAAAGCAAAAAGTGAGGATCTAATGTCAAGTTTTCAAAAATACTACGCAAAATTAACTGAAATTGCTGATTTTTTACTTCATAATCCAGAACTTGGTTATAAAGAATTTAAAACATCTAGAAAGATTGAAGATGAAATTAACAAAATTAGTCCTGAATTAAAAGCCGAACATTATCTCGATACGGGTTTAAAAGTAACGTTAACTAATGGTAGCCAGAAAACAATGGGAATTATCGCTGAAATAGATTCACTCTATCAGCCTAATCACAAATTAGCGGATGCGAATACCGGTGCCGCTCAAGCTTGTGGCCATTACACACAGGTCACTACTGCACTGGCAATTATGAATGAAATAATTACCAATCACCGACTTAAAGATTTTGGCACTAATTTAGCATTTATCTTCACTCCATCCGAAGAATTTGTTGATCTTGCTTGGAGAAAACAGCAAAAAGAAGCAGGAAAAATAGATTACTTTGGTGGCAAACAAGAAGCTATTAAACTTGGCATTTTTGACGATATCGACTATTGTGTCTCAGTTCATGCGATAGGTGAAGATTTCGATGAACGAACTATCGAAATTAACTGTGATCTTGCAGGCTTTAATTTTGAATATTTCGATTTTTATGGCAAGGCCAGTCATGCGGCTTTCGCCCCAGATGCAGGTATTAATGCTCAAAGCATAGCAACATTATTTAATACTGCTTTAGCCTTGCAGCGCCAGCAAATTAAGGATCCCAATCGTATAAGATTTAATCCCGTAATTGTTGGTGAAAATCATGAATCAATTAACGTAATTCCTGATCACATTAAGATGGGGACAGATTTAAGATTTTTCGACATAGACAATGCTCAAAAACTAATGAATCGGTTTAAGCAGGCAGCAGATGGCTGTGCAGCAGCACTTGGTGGCTCGGTTGAGTCCGAAAGGCAAGTTGGCTACCTACCTTTGATCTCCAGTAAAAGTATGAGCGCTATTGTGAAAGAGGTTTTCTCTACAGATGAAAAAATTCCTGGTTTAATCGAAAATCGGGGCTACACAATGGCTGCAGGTGATATTGGAGATGTTAGTTTCTTAATACCAACCATCCAAATTGGTTATGGTGGTTGGAACGGAACAATTCATGGTGATGATTTTACCCTAGTTGATCCTGAATTTGTTCTAGCAATTTTTCCTGAATTTGTCTTTAACAGTATTCTTAAGATTTCAAATAACTTAGATCAGGTAAAAACTTATAAAAAAACAAAAGAAGAATATCTAACTGAATTAGAAAAGATGGCAAAATAAAATGAAATATTTAAAAGCATATGGTCCGCTAATCATTTTAGTGTTGTTAATAGATACAGTTTCTGAAATGATTAGTACTCAAGTATTTAAAATCGGCAAAATTGAAATTTCTATCTTACCTCTAGTATTTGCGGTAATTATTGCTATTTTAGTTTATTTAATTCCAGCAAAACCTATTAAAAAACTCTACAATGATAAACGGGTGAAATTTGCTGGTAAATACATGATTCTTATCATGTTACCTTTAATGGCACGTTATGGGGCGAATGTGGCTCCTAAAATCAATGAAATTATTTCTGTTGGTTGGGTTTTTCTAGTCCACGAACTAGGAAATTTAGGCACGATTATCTTCGGCTTACCTGTGGCACTATTACTTGGCTTAAGGGAAGAAGCTATAGGTTCAACCTTAGGCTTAGGTCGTGAAGGTGAACTAGCATATATCAGTGAAAAATACACGCTAAATTCGCCTGAAGGTCGAGGCGTACTCGGAATTTATTTAATTGGTACCATTTTTGGTTCAATTATCTTTTCAATCCTTGCTCCACTTCTTCTAGGGATGGGCTTTAACTATAAAGCTGTCGCAATGAGTGCTGGTGTTGGTTCTAGTTCAATGATGACTGCAGCTTCAACGTCGTTAGCAGCTTTGGTACCAAAACATAGTGACACTATTTTGTCTTTTGCCGCGGCCAGTCAGTTGCTAACTAGTTTTATTGGCACTTATATCATGTACTTTCTAGCAGTACCTCTCCAAAGATTCATGTATACACACATTACCAGCCTGCTAGACAGAAAGAAAGAAGTTTATCCAGATCATGACTAAAGAAAACAACTTATATGAATTATTTAAAGATGCTATCATCCTTTTACTCAGCATCAGCTTAGTATTATTTGTTCAGTGGGTTAAATTAATTAGAAATCCCAAAAGCACACCAATTACCACTGACACATTCATTGGTTTGGGGATGTTATGGCTTTTTTCACTATTAGGCATAGTTATCAGTATGCTGATGAAAAAAGTACCTTGGAAAATCATTCAGGGTTTCCCTATTCTAGGCTGGGTTTCAATCGTTTCTCTAATTTTTTGTTTGATTAGTCCCTACTGTGTTCGTGTTATCAATGCTGTAGACTTTCTTTCACTAACAACCTCTGTTCTAGCATTTGCTGGAATATCAGTTACCCACCGTTTGAAAGAACTGACTAAAATATCCTGGAAGATTTTAATTGTAGCAATTTTTGTTTTCTTTGGTATGTACTTTATGGACACCTTAATCTCACAAATTGCCCTTAATCTTAGCTAAAAGTATTTTTTAAAAGTTAAAAGTCGCGCTAACTTTAGCTAATTGTGCAACATGCCACAGCTTTTTAGACCACCTAAATCTAGTGCTACATGATAAAGAGATTCATGTTCAACTATGATTCATTTAAAAGCCAGCTCCTTAAAATCACTTGTATAAGTTAGTGTAGGGCTGATTTAAAATAGCCAGACCATGAACGGTCAATTAGCGCCAACAGGTAATTAATGTTAGCCCTGCTAATCCCGTAGCGCCGACAGAGTTCAGTCGAACCAACGCCATAACTATACCAAAGCTGTTATATTTCAATTTTATCTTGCTTAGATGATAATTTTTGCCATAAAAATAACCCCTAAATTTGGGGGTTATTTCAAATATTAGATTTCAGTTTTTGCTAGATTCCTAAATCTTTTCGTAATTGTAATGCTTCTTCGTCATTGCCTAGTTGAGACAAAGCATCCTTTAAACCTAGAATTGGTTTGCCATCACGATCTGGAGTTGTTTGACCATGGGCCAGGGAGCTGAGGATTGCTTCGTTGACAATATCAACAGTAATTCTGAAGTAACGGTCAATCTTATCATCAGTGATTGCCTGAATGGTACTTAATTCATGCTCAGGGAAATGGCTGACGCGATTCGCGGTCGAAAAAGCAAGGGTGATTTCACCGCTGCCGTTACCGCTGAATGAGCCACTACGTGTAATTCCGATACTAGAGCGTTTTGCAATTCGTTTTAATTGACGTGAATTAAACGGAATGTCAGTAGCAATTATAGTAATGATACTACCTTTCTCTTTGCTATCTTTATTTTCAACAAACTTTTTACCAATTGCATGACCATAAATGTTTAAGTCAGTGTTGAGGCCAAAGTTAGACATGACAAGTGCGCCCATAGTAAAAGTTTTACCGTCGATTTCTACCTGTCTTGAAGCAGAGCCAATACCGCCTTTGAGTTCATAGCAACGCATGCCTGTACCACCACCAACGCCGCCTTCTGCAAAGTCAGTAGTTGCAGCATCAAATGCAGCGGTGACATCATCTTCGGTAACACCTAAATCGCGGATATGGTTAATTGAGCTGTCATTGCATTCCATAATAATTGGATTAACGCTACCAGTCGAAAGACCAATTTCAGGATTCTCGGCAAGCATCCTTTTAACAAGAGCCATTGAAGCAGTCCCAACGCTTAACGTGTTAGTTAAAACGAGTGGTGTTTCAATTGTTCCTAATTCTTCTACTTGTACGAGGCCAGTGCTTTTACCGAAGCCGTTAATGACATGAGCGGCTGCTGGCATTTTTTCCCGAAAGATATTGTCCTGACAAGGTTTAACTACTGTTACGCCTGTTCTAAGACGGTCAGTAATAATGGTTTTATGGCCGACTGTAATGCCAGCAACATCTGTAATTAGATTTTTTGGTCCGGGCTTAGTATCACTAAGCGCAAATAAAAGTGGTTTGTTAAGTCCCATTTTTGCTCCTTTTAATTAAAAATTGTCTTCTTTTATTAAAACTGGTCAAGCGCTTTTGTGCAAGATAAAAACCACTTAGCTTTATAACGCTAAGTGGTTTTTAATTTGCTAATTGTTATATAGGGTAATTAGTCCTTTTTTCGTTTAGTCCAAACTAGAGCGCTTGCACTAGCGACGCTAATTAAACCTAAAGCAGTTGTAAGAAGCTGTGCAATCTTGCTTTTACCAGTTTTTGGTAATTGCTGTGCAGTAGCCGCATTATTTTTTGGCGTATTATTTTCAAATTTATTAACCTTATGATAACTAGTTTCCGTAATCTTAGGGTGTCTAGTCTTTTGGCGTTGATGATTACTCTTATCGTTTGTTGCGATTTCAGGAAGATTTTCCTGAGAGTCAGTGTTCACCTTACTGTAGACATATATGATGCTCTTTGAATCTCTATTGAAAAAGCCAACGGCATTATTTGGTCTGAATTTTAGTTCGTAACCATTAATTTTCTTAGCGGTAGAAACATAACCATTGCCAATTTTGCCACTTAAAATATCATCAGCGGCAAGTGTATTACCGTTCTCGTCTTGATAATGTACAACGATATCAATTTTATCGTCAACATCAGGCTTTGTACTAGTTGAGTCTGAGCCAGCAGAGTCTTTTACCTTTGAATAGACAAAAGTTATTGCCCGTTCATTAACAGCATCGTACTGTCCGGTAAGAGTACTCTGACTATCTGCTTTTAGTTCATAGCCAGAAATTTTGGCAGCGGAGAAGGAATAGTTTTCACCTATACGACCAAAATGAACGTCATCTTTTTTGATAGCATTGCCTTTTTCGTCTTGATAGTGAATAGTTACAGGACACGCTTTCCTGACATAGGTTTCAGCGATTAAGTCAGGGTTGATTTCTTCATCTTCGTCGGGACCACTAAGGCCAGTTTCAATATCTTCATGAAACCAGGCACGGTTTTTCATAAGTTCGTAGGAAGTCCATCTAGTAGATGCTTCAGGATTATCAATTGTACCGCTACCAACATTAACCCATAGACCAGGAACATTTAATCCTACAGTTCCATATTTGTAGCTTTCAGGGTAGTCAGGATCGTAGTCTAATTCATCAACATTAGCTAGAGCTGTTCTTTTACCAAGAACAAGTGTCTCTAGGTTAGTGACGCCTTCAAACGTCTTATTATTAAAATTGAGACATCCTAGGTCAAAATTCTGAATATTCAGATACTTTAAACTTGAACAGTTTCTAAACATCCCGTCAACTTCAACTGACCTATGGGTTTTAAAACTACTTAAGTCCAAATTAACTAGGCTACTACAGTCTCTGAACATCCCTTCCATAGAAACTATATTTACATGATCATTTGGTATCTCAAAAGTAAAACTTGATAAGTTCACATCAACTAAACTCTTCGCGCCCTTAAACATGTCGCTTAATTCTTTTACTTTTCGTGTATCAAAGCTTGACAAGTCTAAACGAGACAGGCTGGAACAATCTTCAAACATGCCTTCCATGTTTGTAACACTTGAAGTGTTTAAGTTGCTTAGGTTGACACTAGTTAGAGCTGTACAACTTTCAAACATTCCCCACATGGTAGTAACTTTAGAAGTATCCAATGAACTTAGGTCTATAGTAGTTAAACTAGTACATTCAGCAAACACCTGGGACATATTGGTTACACTGGATGTGTCAAGGTTACTGAGATTAATTTCCTTCAGTTCACTACAGCTACTAAACATTCCTGACATATCTGTAACTTTAGAGGTATTAAAAGAGCTTACGTCGAGACTGGTCAGGCTGTAACATTCAGCAAACATCTCGGACATTTTAGTTGCATTCGATGTATCGAGATTATTAAGGCCTTCAATTTCCGTTAGTTCCGAAAAATCAGCGAACATCTTAGAAAGATCGCCATCAGTATCGACTTTGCCTACTATCTTTATTTTTTTAGCATCTCGAAATTCGGTATAATTTTTGCGATCAGTAGTAGAGTATAAATATTTGCTGTAAAGACCGCCTTTTTTGCTTTTACGATATGTACCACCCAAAATACTTAGCTCTTCAGTATTTAAATCGTATGAGACTTGAAGAGTGGTTCCTGTAATCTGACCTGTAATCACATCAGGTTGAGCGGATGCACGGGTAGTATTAGTACCAGTTGGTGAGTCAGTATTATTGGTTATTATAGAACCAACTTGTGGGTCAGTGGTGTTAACTGAATTGCTTTCTTCAGGACTTACTGTGCTTGTAGTAGGAGCCTCCGAGGAATTGGACTGGTTATTTTGATCAGTGTCTTTTTTGGAAGTAGATATTTGATCAGAAGAGAGATTTTCTGCTTTAACTAACTGAGTGTTAGAGAGAACTAATCCGAGTAGAATGGATGCTGAACTACTCAGCAAAATTTTACTTTTGAAATCACTAGTTTTTTTCATAATTATACCTTTACCTATGCTATTGATTTGTCAGTAACTTTTGTACGCTCAGTTTAAACAACTATGTGAACAATTAGCTAAACACAATCTATCCCGAACAAAAAACATTTTTAATTGCTCACTAATAAAATATCAAATATGATATGTATATTAGGGATGTTATGTTTAATTATTGTAAAATAAAGGCTGTGCATACAGTTAAAGTATAACATCAAAATATAAATACCAGTTGTTAATTCTTTAAACTACACATGTTATTAAAATCACCACTTATGTATTTACTATTTTGTTCGTTATTATATATGTTTTTATTTTTACTGTGATTGTGGTATTCGCGTGTGTTTTATTAAATGTACACACTGCAAATCTAGTATCACAAAAGTTATTTAGCTGTATTCAGTTTTGATTGCAGAAAAAGCTTTTAGTCATCATGATAAATTAACTAGCAGTTTTTTCTTTCGTTAAATATTACAGTAATTCAGACATTTTGTTGTAAATAAAAACCACTTAGCTTTATAACGCTAAGTGGTTTTTAATTTGCTAATTGCTATTTAGGGTATATTAGTTCTTTTTACGCTTAATCCAAGCCAGAGCGCTTGCACTAGTGGCACTAATTAAACCTAAAGCAGTAGTAAGAAGCTGCGAAACACTATTTTTTCCAGTTTTTGGTAATTCTGGGTCAGCTGCCTTACTTTTTGGCATATCATGTTCAAACTTATTAGTCTTATGATAACTAGTTTCTGTAATTTTAGGCTGTCTAGTCTTATGATGCTGGTAATTGCTCTTATCAGGTGCCGCAAGTTCTGGAACGTCTGGAATCGAACCTGTTGAACCATTCGAGTCGTTAGATCCGTTCGAGCCATCAGAAGTGTTAGATCCATTTGAGCCATTAGAGCTATCCGAGCCATTCGAACCATCAGAAGTGTTAGAACCATTCGAGCCGTTAGAACTGTCTGAGCTATCAGAAGTGTTAGATCCATTTGAGCCGTTAGAACTGTCTGAGCTATCAGAAGTGTTAGATCCATTTGAGCCGTTAGAACTGTCAGAACCATTTGAGCCATCAGAGGTGTTAGAACCATTCGAGCCGTTAGAACTGTCCGAGCTATCAGAGGTGTTTGAACCATTTGAGCCGTTAGAGCTGTCTGAGCCATTCGAGCCGTCAGAAGTGTTAGATCCATTTGAGCCGTTAGAGCTATCCGAGCCATTTGAGCCATCAGAACCGTCCGAACCATCCGAGCCATTAGAACCATCCGAACCATCCGAACCATCCGAGCCGTTAGAACCGTCCGAACCATCCGAGCCGTTAGAACCGTCCGAACCATCCGAGCCGTTAGAACCGTCCGAACCATCCGAGCCATTAGAACCATCCGAACCATCCGAACCATCCGAGCCGTTAGAACCGTCCGAACCATCCGAGCCATTAGAACCGTCCGAACCATCAGAAGTGTCGGGACTTTCTAGTGGAGTATAGATAAATGTTATTATTTGTTCATTATTTGCATCGTATAGTCCGGTAACCGTTTCTGGACAGTCAGCTTTTAGCTTATAGCCAGAAATTTTAGCTGCTGAGAAGGAGTAGTTGGCGCCGATACGGCCAAGGTGAACTTCGCTGTCCATAAGTGAGATGCCACTTTCGTCTTGATACTGAATAGTTACAGTCTGTCCCATTCGTACATAGGTTTCAGCAATTAAGTCTGGGTTTTTAAACAAGTCATCGCCCAAGCCATTATTCCAATCGTTATCCCAGTCATCTATCCCATCTATGTCTTCTTCTTCGTGCCATGCACGTTTCTTCATAAGTTCATAGGAAGTCCAGCGAGTAGATGCTTCAGGATTGTCAATTGTCCCATTACCAACATTAACCCAAATACCAGGAGCGTTTAATCCAACTGTTCCATATATGTAGCTATGAGGGTCTTCAGGATCCCAAGCTAGATCTTCTATATTAGCTAAAGCTGTTCTGGGTCCAAGAACAATGAGATCTAGGTTAGTGACACCTTCTAGCATCTCCTCAAAAGTGAGGCAACCTAGGTCAAAGTTTTTAATATTCAGAGATCTTAAGCTTGTGCAGTTTTTAAACATCTCAGAAACTTCAGCTGATTTATGGGTAGTAAAACCACTCAAATCCAGCTCTAATAAGCTACTACAGTCCGCAAACATTTGCTCAAAAGTCATGAAAATCTTGTTGTTAGTTTTAAAACTTGATAGGTTCAGGTCAACTAGGCTCCGTGCACCCTCAAACATACAGGACATGTCTTCTACTTGGGAAACGTCGAAGCACGACAAGTCCGCCTGTATTAGGTTCTCACATTTCGCAAACATGCTACTCATAGTTAAAACTTTAGAAGTATTAAATTTTGAAGTTTTAGAATTACTAGATGAACCTAAGTCAATATTAGTTAAACTACGGCAACCATAAAACATTTCGGATATATCATCCACATTTGATGTATCCAGATTTATAAGACCCTCAACACTAGTTAAACTGGAACAGTCATAAAACAGTCCACACATGTTTATTACAGTTGCTGTATTAAGATCACCAAGATCTTTAACTTTAGTCAAACTAGAACAACCATAAAACAGCTTGGACATGTCTGTTACATTTGCTGTATCAAGATTACCAAGGCCTTCAATTTCTGTTAGATTACTAAATCCACTGAACATGTAGTCCATATTCTCTAAAATAGAGACTTTACCTGTTATCTTGATTTTTTTAGGGTTTGGTGCATTATAAATTTGTCCATCATCAGCAGAAATTTTGCACGAGCTTAATGGTTGTGTTCTACTATTTGCTCCATCATATGTACCACCCAAAATGGTTAGTTCACTAGCTTCAGAGTTGTATGAAACTCGAAGACTGCCAATGTTACCTGTAATTGTCTCAGGTTTATCAGAATCTACTGCTCGTGTAGTATTAGATTCTGATGATTTAGCTTGTGAATTTGTAGTATCAACAGAGCTTATTTCTTGGCTATTGCTAGAATTGGTAGAAGAAACCAGCTGGTCACTTTGATTGGTGTCTGTTTCAGAAGTAGTCACTTGATCAGCGGGTAGACTATCTGCTTTAACTAACTTTGGATTAGCAACAATTAATCCGAGTAGAATAGATGCTGAGCAGCTCAGCAAAGTTTTACTTTTGAAATCACTGTTTTTTTTCATAATTATCCCTTTCTGTACTGTTAATTTGTCAGTAATTTTTGTACGCGCAGCTTAAATAACTGTGTTGAACATATAGCCAAAACAATCATCCTTAACTAAAGTTGAAAATATTTTTTTAAATATACTAAATTTTGCTAATAATGTTATAAAAACAATAACTACAAAATAAAAAATATAATTCTAATGTGTACTTATGATTTGCTATGTTCTATGCATACTTTTGAAGTATAACATTTGAGCATAGTGTTAACCAGCGATTTTAAAATTTCGTGTGTTATTAAAATTTTTTGAAGATATTTAATATTATATGTTATTTTATTTGTGATTAATTTTCAGCTGTAATTGATATAACCCAAGTACCTTTTTATTAAATGCATACATTACGACTACAATGCCGTAAGAGATATCTGACTATAGGTAGTTTTTGACCGCAACAAAAGCAAGCTTTGTCGCTTTAATTGAACCGATTCAGACATTTCTGTGTAAATTAAAAACCACTTAATCATATGAAAGGTAAGTGGTTTTTCTAATTTATCAATGCTATTAAGCTATATTAACTTTTCTTACGTTTAGCCCAAGCAAGTACTAAAGCACTAGTCAATGTGATTGAACCGAGTGTAATAGCTGTTAATTGTGACTTTTTCTCAGAGCCTGTTTTGGGCAGCTGGTCGTCGGTGGAGGAGTTAGCTGAATTTAGGTTATCAGCATTGTTACTTGGATCGGAAGTAAAAGCAGCTGCTTGATTATTATTTGCTCCGTTAGCTATTTGACTATTGCCTTGATGGATATTGCCTATTTCTTTGTCCGTGCTGGTAGGCTTTGCTGGGTTAGCAGTAGTTTCGCCTTCAGTTAGAGAAGCGTTTTTACTATAAATATAAATAATGCTCTGTTTAGTATTACTAAAGAACCCTGTAGCATTTTTAGGCCGACTCTTTAAAGTATAACCAGCAATTACTTTAGCGGCTGAAACATAGCCATCATTTAGATTGCCGTTTAAAACTTCACTAGGCGCAATCGCTTTGCCGTTTTCATCTTGATAATGAACAGTGACGTCTTCTCCTTTGGTAGGGGTGGGGGACTCAGGATTTTTAATGTAAATAAAGGTAAATTCTCTTTCTTTATCTTCATCGGTATCATAAATACCGGTAATAGGGGATTGACCAGCCTTTAAAGTATAACCTGCGACGTAATCGCCAATAATTGAATAGGGATCGCCAAGATTACCAGGGAAAATAGTATTTTCTCCAATTTTTTCACCTGACTCATCGACATGATGAATAGTAATAGGTAAGCCCATGCGGACATATGTCTCACCCTTTTCGAAATTACGCTTTGAACCATCTATGGTTATGGCACGCGACCTCATTAATTGTTCAGAAGTGAATTGTTCTGTTCCTTCGGGATGAATTGTTGTTCCCTTACCGACATTAAGCCAAATGCCTTCAGTATCTAGCCCTACATCATCCAAGTATCCTGGAGGTATACTATCTATATCATCGATGTCGCCTCCATATACTGTTGTAAGGTCAGTGTCTTTCCCTAGAACAAGCGTATTTAAGTTAGGCAATCCGGCTAGCATAAGAATATACTCCGGTGCACCTGTAGCAATATTTTTAATATTAAGCTTACGTAAATTTGTACAGCCATAGAAAGTAAGGGAGAAATCAGACTCATCGATATCAGGTATATGGAAGTGCTCTAAATTTAGCTCGGTTAAACTTTTACAATTCATAAACATTTCATATAGGACGTAAAGTGAGGAAGTGTCGAAACTTGATATATTCAAGTCAACGAGGCTTTCATTTCCTGAAAACATACCGCCCATACTTGTCACTTTTGCAGTATTGAAATTAGAGAGATCAAGTGCAGTTAAAGCTGTACAGCCATTAAACATATACTCCATGGTAGTCACGTTAGCAGTATTAAAACTAGACAGATTGAGAGTGGGCAAAGCAGAGCAACCACTAAACATAAACTCCATGGTAGTTACGTTAGCAGTGTTAAAGCTGGAAAGGTTGAGCGAGGTCAGGGAACTGCAGTCTGAAAAAATCTCATACATGCTCGTAACGTTAGTAGTATCAAAATTAGAGAGGTCAAGTGAAATTAAGCTACTACAACTATCAAACATGCGGTCCATATTTGTAACTTTTGCAGTATTAAGAGCTGAAACATCCAGGTAGTCTAAATTACTACAGTTGACAAACATAGCTCCCATGTTTGTGACATTGGCAGTATTGAAACTGGAAATATCAAGTGAGAGCAAATTTTGACAGTTACGAAACATGAAAGCTGTACTGGTTGCTTGAGAAAGGTCGAGATATTCTAGACCTACAATTTTTGATGCATATGAAAAACCGTCGAACAAAAAGTTGGCGTTATTTGAATCATCAAGGCTTATTTTGCCAGTAATGATAATTTGCTTAGCGCGTTTAAGTTTTATAGATTTTCCTTCGCTATTAGAAAGGGTATAGTTAGAAATACGATCGTTATAGTTAGTAATATTTGTATATGTTCCACCTAGAATGGTGAGTTCATCAGTGTCAAGATCGTATGAAACTTGTAGTCCAGCAGCAGTTCCATCAATCCGCTTTTTACCTATATCAGTTTCAGTAGCTTGACTGGCTACTGAATCTTGAGCCAAAGCTGGCTCACTTACATTTGAATCATCATTGATAGCATCTTCTGATGGGGCCGGAATTTCATCTGTAGTGTCTCTTTCCTCTGGTGTTGTTTGACTTGTAGGGTCACTATCTGCTTTGACTAATCGGGGATTAATGGAAATCAAACCCAGTAAAATAGCGGCTGAGCTACTAAATAGAGTTTTTCCTCTTAAGTTATTTGTCTTTTTCATTAGTAAAGGCACCTCATCAGTTATTTGTATACATAACCTAATTATTATATATGTACTAGTATATTTATATATATGTAAAAAGCAAGTCAAGAACTGGTGCACTTAAAACGATAAAGACGACAGTCATTACTGTATAAGCAAGAATTAAATAACGATTTATTTTAAAGGAATCTACTATATTCTTAGTGATGATAAGAGAGTTGATTGTGAAAAATAACTGTACTCAACGTCGATAAAATGGTGCTTAGAATCTGAAAAACAGGTTTTATTTTTAAAAAATATTTTTATTAAGTAATGAATTGAGAAAATTAAAAGCATCAACATAACTGTCAAATTATAGTTGGTGCTTTTTAGAGTTAACGCTTAGTTATTTACTAAACTTTTTAATTTTTGTCCAAAGAAGTGCTACAGCGCTGGTTAAAGTGATTAAGCCAAGTGCAATAGCTGCTAGTTGGGACTTTCTTTCAGAGCCTGCCTTTGGCAGTTGATTGTTGGTAGAGGAGTTAGCTGAATACATGCTATCAGCATTGTTACCTAGTGCATTTTTGTGGGCATCATAACGATTGGAGCGGGAAGGAGTAGCACTATTTGCTTTGTTACCTTTTTTTTCATTACTCTTATTTCCGTTATCTTTGTCATCAGTTTGACCTTCGGCATTAGAGTCAGTCTTACTATAGACATAAGTAACATTCTGCGTAATATCACTAAAGAATCCTGTAGCGTTTTTTGGCCGAGTCTTTAAAGTATAGCCAGCAATTTCTTTAGCAGCTGAAACATAACCATCGCCTATATTTCCGTTTAAAACTTCATCAGGTGCAATAGTCCTGCCTTGCTCATCTTGATAATGAACAAGGACACCTTCTCCTTTGATAGGGGCGGACGATTCGGGAATTTTAATGTAAATAAAGGTAAATTCTCTTTCTTTATCTTCATCATTATCATAAATACCAGTAACAGGAGATTGATCAGCTTTTAAAGCATAACCTGCAACGGAGTCGCCGATAATAGAATAAGGATCACCCAAATTACCAGGGAAAATAGTATCTTCTGCAATTTGTTTTCCTGACTCATCGACGTGGTGGACAGTAATAGGCAAGCCCATGCGGACATATGTTTCAGCCTTTGTGAAGTTACGTTGATTACTACCACGGATTGTGGCACGTGCCGCCATCAATTGCTCAGAGGTATATTGCTCCGTTCCTTCGGGTCTAATTGCTGTACCATTACCAACATTGAGCCAAATTCCCTCCGTATCTAGTCCTACATCTTCTGCTGGAGCGCCGCTTGGAAAAACAGTTGAGAGACCAGTGTACTTACCAAGAACAAGTGTATTTAAGCTAGGTAATTTGGCTAGCATATTTTCGTACTCATTATCACCTATAGCAATATTTTTAATGTTGAGCTTCCGCAAGCTTGTACAGCCATAGAATGTATCTTCTAATTCTACCTCTCCCAAATTTGTATCTGGTATACAGAAGTTTTCTAAATTTAGCTCAACTAAACTGGCACAGTTTTTAAAAGTTGCACCTAGATCTACAGGTAAAGTGGTCTTGAAACTTGATATATTTAAGTCGACAAGATTTTCATCATCTGCAAACATACATGACATGTCAGTTACTTTTGAGATATTGAAACTAGAAAGGTCGAGTGCGGGTAAAGCTGTGCACGCCATAAACATACATGACATGGCTGTTACATTAGCGGTATCAAAGCTAGAAAGATTGAGTGAAGTCAAAGATGAACAATCACTAAACATATATGACATGCTAGTCACGTTAGCAGTATTGAAACTAGAAAGATTGAGTGAAGTCAGAGATGAACATTCATCAAACATAAATGACATGTTTTCTACATTAGCAGTATTAAAGCTAGAAAGATCGAGTGAAGTCAAATCTTCACAGCCACGAAACATGGAAACAGTACTAGTTGCTTGAGAAAGGTCCAGGTGTTCTAACCCTACAATTTTAGATACACTCCGAAAGCCATTGAATAAATAGGAGGCACTATTTGAAGAGTTAAGACTTATTTTACCAGTAATAACAATCTGCTTAGCACGTGCAAGTTTTATAGAATTTCCTTCACTGTCAGAAAGGGAATAGTCAGAAAAACGATCGTCCCAAAAACCGATTTGTTCGTATGTTCCACCTAAAATGGTGAGTTCATCAGTGTCAAGATCATAGGAAACTTGCAGTCCAGCGGCCGTTCCGTTAATACGTTTTTTACTTACGTTATCATCAGAATTTTGAACGGTTGGTGAAGCTTGACTCACGGATGGGTCATCAGTGTTTGTAGGTCCACTAATGATATCTTCTGATGGGGTTGGGACTTCACTGGTAGTAGTTTCTTCCTTAGAAGCTGTTTGACTAGTAGAGAAGGTGTCTGCTTTGACTAACTGAGGGTTAATGGAAATTAACCCAAGTAAAACGGCAGCTGAGCTACTAAGTAGAACTTTTCCTGTTATGTTGTTTGTTTTCTTCATTATTAAAGGCACCTCACCATTTATATACACTTCTTTTATTATATATGTATGCGTATTTCAAAATTATATATTTATGTATGCAAAAATCAAGATAACAATAAAAGGAAAAACCTCGGTAATTTAATAACGAATTACAATAAAAAGACTTAGTATCACGGAAAAAATAACAAATAACGATGCCCCGTGGACTGGAAAAATCATCTTTAGCAAGAACTATACAATTTTAAATAAACTGACTTGAAAGAGGCGTTGGGTGAAAAAAAACAACAAAAATGAAAATTGTTATTTTTAAAAATATTTTTCAAAAACAGTAATTTTGGGCTATTTTTTAATGTTAACCTAATACTTGAACTGAAAGGATTATTCAGAGCGTTATCTTAAAAAGTGTAATATCTTTAAAATTTAGGGCATAAAAAAACCGAATCATATTCGATTCGGTTTTTAAATATCGTTTGATAACTAACTCAATTTCTTTCCCTTACGACTGAACCATGCTCCTATCAAACCTCCAAATATTGATAAGAATCCTAATCCTAGAAGAGCCAATTGTGAACCTTTGTTTACACCGGTTTGTGGTAAACTGCGGCTTGTAACGTTAGCATGGCTTGCAGTGTTTAAAGTTACGTTCTTTGCTTGTGATTTATGAGCTACTAGGGGAGTTACCTTTGAACTAGCAGCTGGGTTACTCTTTTTATTAGCTGTACTTGCAGCATTGTCTGCTTCAACACCTGCACTGGATTCTGCAATTCCAATTCCGACTGCATCACCGTCAACAACGGCATCGGTAAGTTCATAAACATAATTAATTGATTGATGATTAGAACTAAAAGTTCCAGTTGCGTTAGCAGGAGCTTCAAATAATGAATAGCCTGTTATCTTCTGTGCGGAAGTAGAATAGTTGTCACCGATTTTTCCTTGCAAAATCTTATCTGGTGCGAGAGTCTTACCTGTTCGATCAAGATAATGAACGGTAACATATCCTTTGTCACTAGGAGTTGGGGCAGCATCTGCATCCTCAGTGTCTGCCATTGTACCGTCAGAAGCACCTAGGACAAAAGTACGTGAACCAATTTTTTCACCCTTTTTTGGTGTTTTTCGTAGTTTCTCCTTCTTAGGAGCGGCAATGCTTCCTGCACCAGAAGTAGCTGATTTTCCGTCAGAAGCTCTTAAAGAAAAAGTCTTTGAACCGGTAGTTGCAGCAGCAACAGGATTGGTACCAATTGAAGTTGCGCCAAAAGCTACGATTGCTAAAGAGTTCAATAATAATTTCTTAAATTTTAAATGTCTGTTTGTTTGTCTATTCATTTTCTATGCACTTGCTTTTCTGTTCTCTCAAAAATAAACAAAACTAGAATAATATAAATTATTTTTATGACTACTAAAGTATAACACGTCCTTGCAAAAAATCATAGTATAAATTAATAGATATTTATAATTAATAGTTTAATACTAGTAACTTATAGTACTAAAAGTTTAACAAATGGCTCTGTAACAGGGGTATAGACCGGTTTGGTATAGACCGAGCCTTTTTCAATGAAATGGTTACATTATAACTTAATTTTATCAAACCCGAAATTTCAAAAATCACAATTGAAAAACATTGATATAAAAGCTGTGAAAGCGTTTTTAATTATTGAACAATAAATTAGAGGTAATTTGTTATTTTATATACGTTCTTACATATATTTATTAATCGCAGGCATCTGTTAATATATAAGTTAAAGTTGATGGGAATTGCCTATTATTTCTAATGGATAATAGGCTTGATTACCGAAACTGATTATACAGTTATTTTATTTTTTGGCTATAAATATTGAAAATAAAAACAAAAAATGCGATTTCATTCAAGGAATCGCATTTTAAAATATGATATTTAAGTATAATCGTTATTAATCTTCTTTGCGTTTGCGTGTAAACCAACTGCTAGTTAAGCTACCTAAAATTGCAAGCAAGCCGAGACCAAAGAGAGAAGTTTTCTCTGTTTTATTATTACCAGTTTGAGGTAACGTGCTTTCTTTCGAAGAGACGGTAGAAACTGAAGAAGCTTGATCTTTCTGGGGATCAGTTTTTTGTGCATAGTGGCTTGAAATTGCTGACTTCTTTTGGCTAGCTTTATTAGTGGTGCCAGTCTTACTGTTACTTTTTGCAGGAACAACGTTTTCGTTCGCATTACCAGTGCCGATTTGGCCCGCTTTTTGATAAACATAAGTAACATCCTGAGGGTTACTGCCGAAAAAGCCAGTTGCATTATTAGGACGTTCTAGTAATACATAACCAGGAATTTCTTTTGTATTTGAAATATAACCATCGCCGATGTTGCCGCTTAAAATTTCATCAGGACTAAGTGCTTTACCGTCTTTATCCTGATAGTGAACAGTAACATTTGCTGCCTTACTTGGTTCAGGAACACTCGGGGTGCTTGGAGCAACTGGTGCTTCAGGCTTTTTAGTGAAGTGAATGTAGCGATCAGCATCTGTAGCTGGATTGTAGTTTGTTGTTAATTCGTCTGAAGACCAGTTCTTTGATGATTCCGGATTATTGTCATTATTATGTGTACCGTGACCGACGTTAACCCATTTTCCAGGCGTATTAAGTTTTGCATCCTTAATGTTGTTCTTATTGCCCAATACTAAAATATCTAATGAATCTAGGTCTTCCAACATTTCGTCAGAATTGGTTACAGCAGACATATCAAAGTTGTGAATATCTAATTCTTTTAAAGCATTGCTTTGATAAAACATCCATTTCATATTAGTGACTTTTGAAGTATCAAAGCTACTAAGATTAATTTTGGTTAGTTTAGTGCTTTGGAACATGTATGCCATGTCAGTAACTTTTGAAGTATCAAAACTGCTTAGATCCAGTTCTTTCATATTTTGTAGATGATAGAACATTGAATTCATGTTGGTAACATTCGTGGTTTTAAAGTTATTGCCAAAAGTTATGTCAGTTAAGTTATCACAAACACTGACTAAGTGGGACATATCAGTGACATTCCTAGTGTCAAAACTGCTTAAATCTAGTTTAGTTAAGCTATAGCATTTGCTAAAAAGACCAGCCATATTAGTAACATTAGTAGTGTTGAACTTACTCAAGTCTAGGCTTGGCAGCTTTGCACATAGATAGAAAAGATGCTGCATGCTTTTAACACTTGAAGTATCGAAGTTACTCAGGTCAATGCTAGGCAAACTGATGCATTTTTCAAACATTGAAGTCATATCAGTAACATTACTGGTATCAAATTTTGTGGAGCCATTAGCAGCTGTTAAAGTTAAGTTTGTTAGAGCTTCACAATCATAAAACATTGAGTTCATAATTGTGACGTTAGTTGTGTTCAGTTGACTAACATCAAGTGAAGTTAGTTTTTGGCACATACTAAACATATGGTCCATGTTAGTAACGTTAGCAGTATTAAGCTGGCCTAGATTTAAACTAGTTAAATTAACATCATGATCAAACAAAAATGACATGTCGCTTACATCAGAAGTATCAAGCTTTTCTAATCCATTAATTGCGGTTAAATTATCTAACTCACTAAAAAGTCCTTTGATTGAACCACTTAACTTGATAGGACCAGTAATATTAATTGTTTGAATTTTCGTCGCATCAATAGTCCCTAAATTACCACGAATGCGTCCAGGGTTTGTTATCGTTTTAGAACTTCCAGGAATCGTTAGTGTTTTACTGACGTCATCATAGGTTACATCATCTATTCCATTCCAATTTACAGTTTGAACTGATTGAGTTGGTGAAGAAACAGGAGTATCAGTTTCTGTTTGTACTTCCTGGTTATTCTCAGTTGTTGCAGTTGTTGGACTTTGCGTATTTTCTGTTTTTTCTGCAATAGTTGAGTCAGAGTCTGCTTTGTTTGCTTGATTGGCGGGTGCTGATTGACTAGTTGGCAAACTGTCAGCTTTTACATGCTTAATATTAGTAGAAATACCTACTAATGCAGAAGATGCAATAGCGCCAAACAGTATTTTCTCTGCTTGTTGAACCTTGATTTTTTTGCTCATTTTAATATTCCCTTTACTTTAACTTATAACATGTTTAATTTGGGCATTATTATATCATCGATGAGAATAAAGTGTTAGCGATTTGCATTTCATAATTATATATAGCCATATAAAAACAGCCCTTAAGCGATAAGTGCTTAAGAGCTGTTATTTATTTGTTTTATTAGAAGTTAGCTTTCTTAACATATCTGTTTTTGCCGACAATATAGAAACGTTTGCCGTGGATTTTTACAGAGCCACCATAAGTTACAACAGATTTATGCTTTTTAAGAACTTTTCTGTTAGCTCTTTTACCCTTTGCGTTATATAAATATGCATTGTGGGTTAATTTACGTTTAATACCAGAAATATTATTAGCCTTAACGAAGCTATTGTCTCCTAAAGCGTAGTATTTCTTACCATCAATTATTTTAGTGCCATATGTTGCAATGGATTGGCCAGCAAAGTATTCACCGTTTTTAAGAGCACCATCTTGATCATAAACGTAAGTGTTATGCATTACTGTGCGGTAAACCGGTCTCTCAATTGGTTTAGGAGTAGATGGAGTAGTTGGTTTGGTTTTAGGATTGTTGTTAGTAACAGGTGCGGTAACAGTAGGTGTTGAAGGAGTAGATGGGGTTACACTTGAGTGATCTTCGGCAACTTTGACATAAGTTACTGTCTTATCAGCATCTTTTTCATTTTCAACAGGGTATTTAGCAAGTAATTGGGAAGTAGAGAGTTTGTCTTTGCCCGCAGGCTTTTCAGGAGTACCAGCACCTACTTCTTGCCAGATGGCTTTTGTATCAAAACCAGTTTTATTGAGATCATCATTTACATTGAACGTAAAGTTGGTTAGACTATCCAAGCCTTCAAGCATGTTGCTCATAGTGATGGCTTTGCTTACTCCAGAAGAATTACCCAACTCAAATTTACCAATATCTAATGAAGTCAGGTTCTTGTCGCCAGTAAACATGTAATCCAGCATATCAACTGCTGATGTATCAAAACTGTTTAAATCCAATTTTGTTAGACTTGAGCAGCCATTAAACATACTAATCATGCAAGTAACTTTGCTAGTATTGAAGTGGGATAAGTCTAAGTTAGTCAAGCTTGAGCAGCTATAGAACATTGCTCCCATGCTAGTAACGTTTGCAGTATCTGTAAGGCCGTTAATCTCTTTTAACCCTGAACAGAAAGCAAATAGATTATCCATGTTTGTTACATTTGAGGTATCAACGTTAGTAAGATCAATCTTTTCTAGCTTAGGAAGATTGCTAAAAAGACCAGAAGCTGAACCTTTGATAGTTAATTTACCTTTAAAGTTAATGCTATGGATTTCATTAAAATCGGTATCTTTAGAATTGGTATCTTTAGAATTGGTATCTTTAGAATTGATATCTATAGCACTAATTGGTGTAGGATCAGCACCATCAGGAGCTGCTATTGTTCCTTCAGGGATGGTCAGCTCATGTGTCTTTTGATCATATGTGACTTTCAATCCATTCCAGTCTCTTACGATTGGCTTATCTTTGTTTGTGTCAGCATTACCTTTATCTGCAGTGGTTTGCTCAGTAGTTTGAGCAGGTGCAGTAGTTTTGGCGCTGGCAGTGTCTGGGCTAGCAGCTACCAAACCCAGTGCTGCTAATGCCATACCGCAAAATAATAACTTTTCTTTCTTTTGTTGAATATTATTGTGATTATCCATGATATCCTCCTATAGAATAAAGTTAAGTACATTTACAGTATATTAGGACAGGATAAAACTAACCATTAAATTTCATAATATAATTTAAATCAAATTATAATTGACCAAATTTCTAATATCAGAATTAATAATTTGTCTAAATAAAATTTATGACTGACGAAAAAAGCCTGTTACTTTGTTGGAATTCCCAAAGTAACAGGCTTTTTGCCTTATTAATTTGATTTATCTAGCATTTTACTAATACACGTATATGAATAGCAGAAAATTTAGATTTCTTTATTAATACGCGTGTTTCAGCCAAATTATCTACGCCAAGTTCGCACTAAGCACCAGCAGATAATGATGAAAAAGATAATATTAAAGCCAAGCACACAAGCATTGATTACACTCATTTTTTGGAAAAATTGTGGGTGGATACGTGAGTGAACCTGAACGCGTTTTTTGACCACTTTCTTCTTATTTTTAACAGGTAAAGAAATTTCTTTCTTATTTTCTTTTGATTCAGAATTAGCAGTTAGTTCTGCAGCGGCAAGATTTGCTTTAGTTGCCTTAACTTTACTGATTAAGTCGCCCTGGACCACAGTTCGATGTTCACCATAGCCATATTTTGAAGTGTTGAAATCGGAACAGGTTATCAGTGTAATCATGCTTTTGTCATTAACATTATTTTCGACTTCAACCTGAGTAGGCTTGACTGCAAATGAAATACTTTTTGTTTCATAGGCATAAATATGATGAAGATCAGTTACGTAAATCAGGTCACCTATTTTGGCTAAATGCAGATTATCTAAAACTGCTGGTCCATATGATCCCATATAATGGCCGGCTAAAACGTAGTTGTTTTTGCCGCCCATTGTTCTGTCGGGGAGGCAGGTAACTACACCGTATTCTAAATTTTGGTTTTGATCACCATATCCGGCAAATAGTGGATTATGAATGTTAACGGCTGGAATTGAAATACGTCCAATTGCATAAGCCTTAACCTGCTTCGACTTAAGTATTCTGCTCGCGCTAATCGATTCTGTTTTGCTTGCATCATAGTTAGTCTTGCGTTTTTTGTTTTTAGTAGCCTGTTTAGCAGTTAATTCTGAAGTTGCTTTTTCAGCGTTTTGTTGGAAAAGATAGGAGCTCCCAAAGCCTGAACCAAAAAAGATTAGGGTAACGCCCAAGTAAAAAAGGGCACCAATCAGGATGATTTGAATAGAGGACCATATTTTTTGCTTTAATAATGAAGAGTTTTGCTTTTTTTTAGCCAATTTAGTTTACCTTCCGCTATTTTTAATAATCACTATACTTTATTTTAGAGAAAAAAGCGCTATTTGCACATTTATTTGAAATAAATACAAGTACTGATAAAAAATCTTCAAATAATTGTTGAAATCGCTTTAACACTGTTCTATAATCATATACGTAAATAAGTGTGTTACTGATTCGATCAGGCATTAACCTATGAACAACAAGGATATAAGCCCATAGTGTTGTTCATAGGTTTTTTTATTGAAAGAGGAGTTTGCTGAGTGAAATTTATCAAAAATTTTAACAACAACGCTGCCTTGGTGTCGGATGAATCTGGTGTTGATTGGGTAGTAATCGGGAACGGCATTGGCTTTGGTAAAAAGCCAGGCGATCCGATTGATGAAGATAAAATTACCCGTCGCTTTGTTGCAGTTGAGAAGAACATTGAAATGATTGACAGTGTTAGTGATCTTGACGATCGAACATTGTCCTTAACAACCGATGTTATTAATCTAGTTAACAAGCGATTGGACGTAAAGTTTTCTGATTATCAGTATCTGGTTTTAGCTGATCACATCGATTTTATGCTAAAGCGAAACGATGAAGGTTTTGAACTTGGGCAGGATACACTCGGCTGGGAATTAAATAAATTATTTCCAAAAGAGTATGCGGCTGCAAAAGACGCACTGAGGTTGATTGAAGGGGAAACAGGATTAGCTTTTCCAAAGACAGAAGAAGTTTTTCTTACTTACCACTTTATCAACGCCGGTTCAAATCAAGCTAAAATTCAAGACACAATCAAGATTACCAAGCTGATACGCGGTGTAGTTGAAATTATTGAATATCAATACGGCATGCAACTTGACACTGAATCATTTAATTTTAGTAGATTTATGACGCATCTTAGATCATTTATGGTACGCCATCTCTACCCAATAGATGACGAAGGTGATGGGAGTGAGCTTGATATTTCTTTACTTGAACTAATGAAAGTAAAGTATCAAAAAGCATACGAGACGGTTTTAAAAATCGGCACTTATTTATCTAAACAAGCTGGTTGGAAATTGCAACCTGATGATGAAGTATATTTAACGCTTCATGTATGGCGAGTTACTCATCGCCAGAAGAGTGATCATACTGATGATTCAGAGCAATCTTCAATTAAAAATTAATTACTAGTTTAAACGGTGTGTTACTGTTTACAGGCATTAACCCGAGAACTTAAAGATGAGCTATGTATTTTGCGTAACGTAATTTACAGAGCAGATTCTTTATATTCTCGGGTTTTAGATTTTTGGAGGGAAAAATGGCTTACGAAGAACTAAGTCGTGAAATTATCGCCAACGTTGGTGGTAAAGAAAATGTTGCCAGCGTGGTGCATTGTACAACTCGTCTACGCTTTAAATTGAAGGATACTTCAAAGGCAAATGACGAAAAGATGAAAGCAACTGATGGTGTTTTATCACTAGTTAAATCTGGTGGACAATATCAAGTTGTTATTGGAAATAACGTTGCTGACGTCTACAATACTTTAATTAAAATTGGTGGCTTTGGCGATGGTGGATCAGTTCCTGATGACTATGTTGATAACAGTAACATGAGTTTAACTGATAAGTTTATCGACTTAATCTCTGGTATCTTCAATCCACTTTTAGGTGCAATGTGTGCTGCTGGTATGATCAAGGGCTTTAACGCAATGTTCTTAGCTTTGGGTTGGTTATCAGCAACCTCAGGTACCTACATTATCTTAAACGCAATTGGTGATAGTTTATTCTACTTCTTACCAGTTATTTTAGGTATTTCATCAGCTAACAAGTTTGGCATAAATACTTATTTAGGTGCAACTATCGGTGCTGCACTCTGTTATCCATCAATTGTTGCAATGACTGGTAGTAAGACTGCATTGTTTACTATCTTTAAAGGTACTTTCTTACAAGCTCCAATTCATATGACTTTCTTGGGCATCCCAGTAATTTCAATGAATTATACTTCATCAGTTATTCCAATCATTATTGCTGTTTGGTTTGCTTCTAAGGTACAAAAAGTTGCTCGTAAGATTATTCCTGACGTTGTTAAGACTTTCTTAGTACCATTTGTTGTTTTACTGATTACTGTTCCAGTTACTTTCCTTGTTATCGGACCAGTTGCAACTTGGGCAGGTAATGGTATTGCTGCAATCGTAAGTGCTATTTACAACTTTAGCCCAATTTTGGCCGGTGTATTAATGGGTGCTTTCTGGCAAGTATTTGTTATCTTTGGCGTTCACTGGGGCTTCGTTGCGGTTATGATGACCAACGTTGCTGCAATGGGCTATGACCCAATCGTTGGTTTATCATTAGCTGCATCATTTGCTCAAACTGGTGTTGTTTTAGCAATGATCTTCCAAACTAAGAATGAAAAGACTCGTAGTATTGCTATTCCAGCCTTTGTTTCAGGCATCTTCGGTGTTACTGAACCAGCTATTTACGGCCTTACTTTGCCACGTAAGAAGCCATTTATCATCAGTTGTATTGCTTCCGCAATCGGTGGTGGTTTAATTGGATTCTTTGGTACTAAGCTCTACATTATGGCCGGAATGGGTATTTTCTCAATTCCAGGTGCAATGGGCAAGAATGGTTTTGACAGTACTGTATATGGTTTAATTATTGCAATGGTTGTTGCAACTGTTCTTGGTTTTGTTCTACAAATGATCTTTGGTAAGAACAGCGTTGATGAAACTTTAGATGAACAAGTTGCACTTGCTACTGCTGGCACTGCTGCAGAAGCAGGAAACATTAAATCAGAAGAAGAAACAGAAACTGCTGCAAAGCCAGCAGCTCAAGCTTCATACAATGAAGCTGAAAAATTAGTTGCCCCATTAAATGGTACAATCGTACCTCTTAGTGATGTAAAAGACGAAGTATTTGCAAGCGGCTCAATGGGTCAAGGTGTTGCAATCGAACCAAAAGATGGCCAAGTGTGTGCACCATTTGATTGTGAAATTGCAATGACTTTCCCAACTGGTCATGCAATTGGTTTAAGATCACCTAAGGGTGCCGAAGTTATGATTCATATCGGCATGGACACTGTTGAATTAGACGGTGAAGGGTTTAAACTATTAACTGAGAAGGGTAAAACTGTTAAAGCAGGCGAACCACTCATCGAATTTGATATTGATAAAATTAAGAAGGCTGGCTACGAAGTTACAACGCCAATCATTGTTACTAACACTAATAACTATCATAAAGTTAATGTGGTTGCTAGCGGTGATGTAACAGTTGGTGACAAGTTACTAGACTTAGAATAATAAGTATTTAAAGAAAGGAATATCTTTTATGAAGACTAATAATTTCCCAAAAGGCTTTTTATGGGGTGGCGCAACCGCTGCTAACCAATTAGAAGGTGCTTACCAAGAAGGCGGCAAAGGACTATCACTTCCAGATGTTTTGCCTGGTGGAAAAGAGCGAATGAAGATTATCGCTTCACCTGACTTTGATTTTAAGATTGATCCTAAATATACTTACCCAAACCATGTTGGTATTGATCACTACCACCACTTTAAGGAAGACATCAAACTTTTTGCAGAAATGGGCTTCAAATGCTACCGTTTCTCAATTGCTTGGTCAAGAGTTTTCCCTAATGGTGATGAAGAACAACCAAATGAAGAAGGACTTAAGTTCTACGATGCAGTCATTGATGAATGCTTGAAGTATGATATCGAACCAGTTATCACCATTTCACATTACGAAATGCCACTTCACCTAATTACTGAATATGGTAGTTGGACAAACAAGAAGTTAATTGGTTTCTACGAAAACTTTGCACGCACAGTTTTGACTCGTTACAAGGACAAGGTTAAATACTGGATGACCTTTAACGAAATTAACAGTGCAGCTCACTTCCCAATCATGAGTCAGGGCTTGACACTGAGCAATGGCGCAGGCGACAAGAAGAATATTTACCAATCATGGCATAATCAATTTGTTGCTGGCGCTAAAGCTGTTAAAATCGGTCATGAAATCAACCCTGACATGCAAATTGGTTGCATGATTTTATATGCAACTACTTACAGCTATGATTCTGATCCTAAGAACCAATTAGCTACTTTGCAAAATAATCAAGCTAACAATTTCTTCTGTACTGATGTACAAGTTCGTGGTCATTACCCAGCATACACTAAGAGCTTACTAGCTCGTGATGGTGTTGAACTAAGCGACATTGACTACAATGATGAAGAACTTGATTTACTTGCTAAGAACCCAGTTGACTACATTGGCTTTAGCTACTACATGTCATCAGTAGTTGATGTAACGCACGAAAATCAAGAAACCACTAATGGTAACTTGATGGGTGGTGTTAAGAACCCATTCTTGAAGGCCAGTGACTGGGGTTGGCAAATCGACCCAACTGGTTTGAGAATTGCGCTTAACGAATTATCAGATCGTTACGAAAAGCCATTATTTATTGTTGAAAATGGGTTAGGTGCGATTGATAAACCAGATGAAAATCACTATGTTGATGATGATTACAGAATTGACTACCTTCGTGAACACATCGAAGCAATTTCTGAAGCAATTTCAGATGGTGCTGACGTAATGGGCTACACTCCTTGGGGCTGTATCGACCTAGTTAGTGCTTCAACTGGTGAAATGTCTAAGCGTTACGGCTTCATTTATGTTGATGAAGACGATGAAGGTAACGGAACATTTGATCGTTACAAGAAGAGATCATTTGACTGGTACAAGAAAGTTATCGATACTAACGGTGCAGATTTAGCATAATAGTTCACTTTGCGTAATAGCTCAGAAAACTATCAATGAGTTTGACGAAAAGGAAAAATTCTATGATGAAGACTAACAACTTTCCAAAAGGCTTTTTATGGGGCGGTGCAACCGCTGCTAACCAATTAGAAGGTGCTTACCAAGAAGGCGGCAAAGGTTTATCGATTGCAGATGTTTTGCCTGGTGGAAAAGAGCGAATGGACATTATCGCTTCACCTGACTTTGATTTTAAGCTCGATCCTAAATACACTTACCCAAACCATGTTGGTATTGATCACTATCATCACTTTAAAGAAGACATCAAGCTTTTTGCTGAAATGGGCTTCAAATGCTATCGTTTCTCAATTGCTTGGTCAAGAGTTTTCCCTAACGGTGACGAAGAGCAACCAAATGAAGAAGGACTCAAGTTCTACGATGCATTAATTGATGAATGTTTAAAGTATGACATCGAGCCAGTTATTACCATTTCACACTATGAAATGCCACTCCACTTGGTTACTGAATACGGTAGTTGGAAGAATAAAAAGCTAATTGACTTTTATGAGAACTTTGCACGCACAGTTTTAACTCGTTATAAGGACAAGGTTAAATACTGGATGACCTTTAACGAAATTAACAGTGCAACTCATTTTCCAATCATGAGTCAAGGTTTGGTATTGAGCAATGGTGCTGGTGATAAGAAGAATATCTACCAAGCATGGCATAATCAATTTGTTGCTGGCGCTAAAGCTGTTAAGATTGGTCACGAGATTAATCCTGATATGCAGATTGGTTGTATGATTGCATATGGAACTACCTATAGCTATGATTCTGATCCCAAGAATCAATTAGCTACTTTGCAAGATAACCAAGTTAATAATTTCTTCTGTACTGATGTACAAGTTCGTGGTCATTACCCAGCTTATACTAAGAGCTTACTAGCTCGTGATGGTGTTAAGTTAAGTGATATTGATTACAATGATAAAGAACTTGACTTGCTTGCTGAGAATCCTGTTGACTATATTGGCTTCAGCTATTACATGTCACTAGTAGTTGATGTAACTCATGAAAATCAAGAAACTGCCGCTGGTAACTTGTTGGGTGGTGTTAAGAACCCATTTTTGAAGGCTAGTGACTGGGGTTGGCAAATCGACCCAACTGGTTTGAGAATTGCACTTAACGAATTGTCAGATCGTTACGAAAAACCATTATTCATTGTTGAAAATGGTTTGGGCGCGATTGATAAGCCTGATGAAAATCATTATGTTGATGATGACTATCGGATTGACTATCTTCGTGAACACATCGAAGCAATTTCTGAAGCAATTGACGATGGTGCTAACGTAATGGGCTATACTCCTTGGGGCTGTATTGATTTGATTAGTGCTTCAACAGGTGAAATGTCTAAGCGTTATGGCTTTATTTATGTTGATGAAGACGATGAGGGTAACGGAACATTTGATCGTTACAAGAAGAGATCATTTGACTGGTACAAGAAGGTTATCGACACTAACGGTGCAGATTTAGCATAGTTATGATATTTAATTTAGGTAAAAGCAATGAAACGTAAAATAATTACTTTTTTAACAGTACTTGTGGGAGTTTTAGGCCTATTTTCCACTAACTCCACTCAAATTCAAGCAAAGAGTCAGAGTAGTAATAAACCTGTAGTGATTTACTTAACTCGTCATGGTGAAACTACAGCTAATGTTATGCATCTTGCACAAGGCTGGAGTGACTATACTTTGACCGATAATGGTATCAAAGGGGCAGAGTATCTTGGAAAAGGTCTTAAAGGAACAAAGTTTAAAGCAGCATATTCTGGTGATTTGAGTAGACAAGAAAAAACTGCTCGTGGAGCTTTGGATTACTCTGGTAATAAGAAGATAAAAGTTAAGACTGACGAGCGTCTTCGCGAATGTAACTATGGTAGTTATGAAGGACGACCAGATGTAGCAAAAAATGTTCCTGAAATTGCAGCATATTTTGGTTATGACAGCATTGACGACTTTGTGAAAAAAGAAGGCAAACTGTTCCAAAATAAAATGCAAGATGGTTACTACGCTTTAGATCAGCAGAATAAGTTAAACACCAATCTTCCTGAACAGTATCGTGCAGAAAGTTCACAAGTTGTTGAAAAGCGGATGACCGATGTACTGACTGAAATTGCAAAGAAACACCAGCGTAAAGGCGGTAATGTTCTAGTAGTAAGTTCAGGTATGTCGATTAACTTATTTTTATCAACACAAAATTTCCCTTCTTTTGAAGGTAAAGGATTAGCTAATGATTCTGTAACTAAACTAGTTTATCAAAATGGCAAATTTAAGTTGTCTGGAGAAATTGGTAGTTTGGAATACTATAACAATGGTATGAAAGCTAAATAAAAAGAAGTATGACTTCGTTAAAAGCCTCGAAATTAAGTAATCTTAACTTCGGGGTTTTTATTATGTAGTCAGAAGATAAGACTAAAAACCTAAATAAAGCACTTGTCCAATTGGATAGCTAGCTGAATTAATGAAGAAGATAATTTGCGTAATGAGCAAAAACAAAAGGCGGCTTTTGCCGCCTTTTTATTTGCAATTACTGTGAATACCTAAATTAAAACTTGGCTGAATATTCCATGTTTTTAAATTGATGATGAGCATATTTTTTGGTTAACTTCTTGGTTCTAAAGTACTGACTGGTTACCCCGAAGTTTTTCGGATTAGCTTCGAACATGACGCGGTACTTCTTACCTTTGATTGTTTCGGTACGGCAAGTAATAGCAATGTCATCTTTTTGAATTGGTTCAGACAATGGATAGCCCAAGATCGCCCATGTGATGCCTGCATTACTTACCCATGTTCTACGTGTAGAATGGAGATACAGTCTATTTGCTTCACATTTTTTCTTCCATTCTTCAGGCATTTGCCATGGATAGTTATGTGTCCCTTTTACGTAACCGTATTCCGCAATAGCACAGTTGCCAAAAACGTCACCAAAACCTTCACGGATAATGTAACGGTAATCACTTTTACCGCCCCAGTAACCTTTCCAGCTCTTAGGAAAAACATCCTTTTTAAGGACGCCATATTCATTACCAGTTTCTACTGCAACTTCTGGAGGTGTAAGCACGGTTTCATCTTCACTGCTTGCATTAACATCTCTAGCACTGGCTGCTAAACCAATGCTTCCAATTCCTAGAAAAATTGCCGCAAGGGAAATAAGTTTTATTATTTTTGCTTTTTTCATAATTGACCTCAAATATTCTGTAAATAAATGCTTATTAACAAGTATGATTATACAGCAAATTATTTGTAAAAATAAAAGCACATACACTAATTTGTCATCTTGGTGTTTTCATCAATCATTCTTTGACAGCTTTTGCTAAGCTCGGTCATACCAATTAGAGAAAGTTGTTCAACTTCTTTTTGGCAATTATCGATGTAGACTTGCTTTGGTTCATCGTGATACTTAAGCAGATTTTCTAAAATCAATAAGAGCATTTTGCTGAAACAAGTAATTGGTTTAGTTGGAACTTGCTTGGACATCTCAATTAGTTCCCAAGCATCAGTATACTTGTTCTCGCTTATGCACATTTCAATCATATTAATTAAAATGCCTAAAACAATGAATTGAGTGTCCTCGGCATTACTATTTTTAAATTGGCGAAAAATTTTCTTAGTAATCACTAAATCGCTATCAAAATCATAAAAGTACATAAAGTTCAAAAAAATGGTTATTGTATCTCTATCGAAATTTTCGGCATTAAAGAATTTGCTTTTTAATTCGTTCTTTTCTTTTGCACTTAGCTTTTCAGTTGTTTGTTCTATTATTGCTAACACTGAATCAACACGCAGCAAAAGCTCATCTTTATCTGCAAAAGTACTATTAATAATTGTTCGTTTAATTTCTTTTAGGTGTTTAAGGTCGCAATCATAATAAGCATCAGTGATTTGATTAATTATTTCTTTTTCTAGTGCATCATTTGATTTGGTTTGGTAATCAATTTCATCAAAAAAAGACGCAAGATTGACATGATTTCGTCTTAATAATTCAATTAAATCTTCCGCTGAAATACGGCTTAAGCCCTTTTCAACTTTTGAATAAAAGGACGGACTGATAATCTCACCAATCCATGAACGTTGTGTTTTACCAGCCTTAATCCGATACTCTTTAAGTAAATTGCCGATAGTCATTTTTAGTATATCCTTAAAAATATTGTTTCATATATGACACTTTTTAATTTAAAATTCTAACTCAAATATAATAATTGTAAAGAAGTATATTTAGGAGTGAAAAGATGATTGTTTTTTTAAGAAATAAAGAATACCGCAAGTTTTCGATTGCCAGCATCTTATCAAGTGCGGGAGACATTCTATTTTATTTAGCTTTAATGACCTATGCCAGTCGGTTAAAAAATTACTCACTTGCATTGTCGTTAATTGCAATTTCTGAGTCTATTCCACGCCTTTTATCTAGTTTTGGCGGTTATTTTGCAGACCGCACAAACAATAAATTTTCTAAGATTGTTTGGCTGGCAATGATTAGAGGAGCGCTCTATTTATTGGTTGGCTTCCTATTTAGTCAAAATATTGCTGGCTGGAACTTGGTAATGACTGTAATTGTGATTAACTTTATTTCAGATACCCTTGGAACATATTCAAGTGGACTAAGCACTCCTTTAATTGTTGATTTAGTTAAAGAAGATGAAGTTGGAGAAGCTGAGGGTTTTACTACCGGAGTGTCGCAAGTAATTACACTGATTAGTCAATTTATTGGTTCAGGGTTGCTACTATTTATGTCCTATTCTGTGCTAGCTGTTATTAATGGACTAACATTTATCGTAGCAGGTTTGATTTATCTTAGCATTTCGCGGAAGCAGCACAAGGATACAGCACAAGATAAAGTCCAAGAAGTAGACGACAGAAGCTACTGGGCAACAATGGCCTTGGCTTTAAAACAAGTGAAAAAGGCCGGTGGACTTTTGACCACTGTGTTAGTTATTGCATTACTGAATGGTGTTTTAAGTACGATTGAGCCTCTATTGTCAATCGTGATAGCTGGTAATCGTCAAACAATGCTAATCGGTACATATAGTTTTACAATTGCTCTAGTTGGCGCAATGGCAGGCGTCGGAGCAGCTTTAGGCAGCATTGCTGGAACTAGATTATTCAAAAATATTTCCCTTTATTTAGTTGTTCTACTTGCAAACGTTGCAGCTACCTTTGTCTGTATTTCAATTATGGGTAAACAATTAATTTGTTGCCTGATTACTTATTGTTTAATGGGTTTCTTTGCAGGAATTGCTGGTCCCAAATTAACGCAATGGCTAGTTACTACAGTTGACCGTAAAATTCTGGCATCATCGGTTGGCCTAATAAACACGGTTTTACTGGTTGTTAGCCCGTTAATGACAACTGCCTTTACAACTTTATCGGCTGCTACCCATGTTAACTATGCTGTGTTAGGTTTATTAATACTGAGTCTTTTAACTTTTGTAGTTACTATCATTGTAATGAATAAAACAAAAGCAAAACCAGCTGCAAAATAAAATGAATAATAAAAAAGCTAACCAGGAATTTCTGGTTAGCTTTTTACTTGCTAGTGTTTTTCTTTAAACTGAAAAAGATTATAAGCATAAAGTTGATTAATAGGGTGAAACCAGTTGTCCAAAAGACGGTTGCATAATTAAACAAACCTGAAATAGTTGATCCCATTAATGAACCAAAAACGGAACCGACTGCTTGGAACGATTGGTTGTAACTGAATATTCGACCAAAACTTTCTGCTGGCGTATTAAGTGTCAATACAGTTTGAGCTGCAGGAAGCATTGCGGCACTGGCTATGCCAAGTAGAAAACGTAAACCTGCAAGAGCCCAAGGAGAATTAGTTAAAGCCATTGGTACAAATAGAATTGCACCAACGATTAAGCCAAGACGTAAAATTTTTAGCGGGCCAATTTCATCCATTTTATGACCGATTTTTGAGGCCGCAAGTAAAGTACCAAGGCCTGGAGTAGCAGCAACTATTCCGGCAACGAAGGCAATATTCTTACTGTTTGGCATCATCGATTTAACGTATAGCGAAACAATCGGGTCAATCGACATGTTGGCAGCTTGCACTAATAGGGTAGTGATGAACATTGCAAAAATCAATTTAACGTTAGGCAGGGTATGAATAATTTCCTTCATTGGTTTCATTTCTTCACGTGAAATTGGTGTAAATTTCTCTTGTACTAGGAAGGTTGAGCCAAGAAAAACTAGTACCATTAAAAAACCCGTAATGAAGAAAGGAATACGGTAACCCCAAGCACCGCCAAGCCAGTTACCGAAAAAGTTTGATAGAACACCGCCAAGTAGTGGCCCAACGAGGTTACCAGCAGTCCCCGCTGTCATCATCTGACTCATTACCCAACCACTTTTTCTATGCGGTGTTTCACCGGCAATAAGTGCTGTAGCGTTGTTAATATAACCGGAAAAAGCTCCTTGAATGAATCTCATTACAATGATGTAAATTGCGTTTGGTGCGAATCCGGTTGCCGTGATAGTTAAAGCCATAACGCCAGAAGCCCGCATACACATGAGTTTACGCCCTTTACGGTCAGCTAGATTTCCCCAATAAGGTGATACTATTGCCTGGGCAATAAAGGTCATTGCAAATGCAAGACCAGAGTACATACTGATTTGGAACTTACTGTAGTGACCCAAGTCAGCGATAAAAAGCGAAATAAAGGGCATTGTCATGGAATATCCCATACCAGTAATAAAACAACCTAACCATAGGGTATAAAAAGCTTTATGCCATCCGTCGGGTAATTGATCTGAACTTTTCAAAATATCCTCATCTTTCTTTTTAAACTTTTCAAAAAAACAACATCTTTTTTTATTCTAGCACAATAAAATTGCTAAAAATTTATAAAAAAGTGCAACCTCGAATTAAAAACGTGCTAGGATATTGTTTCTGAAAGGAAGAGGTGTTGTATGAGTCAGGATTCACACATGACAAGACGTGAGTACCGTAAAAGATATGCGGGTGAACAGCAAGAAGTGCCTAATCGGTCCGCTGAAAACAAGTTGTCTGAACAGGATACTGCTTCGACAACACGTACTGAATATCGTCATTTAAAACTAAATTTCTGGGAAATCTTTTCAGACCGGCCTTATGTTGCCGTAGCAATAGTTGTTTTGGCTATTTTCTTTGTAATGGCTAAGTTATGGTGGCTACTGGCAATTCTAGCAATTATTGTTGGTGTGGGAATTTTTATTATCGGTCACAGTCATCATCCCGACCGTGTCCTCAGCCTTGAGTTTAAAATGAAGGCTTCACGTAAATTGAACATGTTACGAGCACTTCAATTTGGTGGATCGGTCTTGATGTTTCTGGCTACTTATATGAAAAAAGTGGTGACGGTTAACTTTCCGGCCGCTGGTTCAACCGATGGCTTACAAGTGATTCAAGGCATTTTGTCTAACCGTGGTGGAGTTTATGGTCAACAAGGTTCGTACTTGTTAAGTTTGCTCAATACTTTCACCGGGGGTCAGCTTTGGGGTAAATACCGCTATGCAACCAATAGCGCACAAATGATGAATAGTGGTGCTGGTCGGTTGATCATTATGTGGGTTTTATTATTGATGATTGCACCTGCTTTTTGTGTTTTAGCACAGTTTTTTAGAGAGCCATATTCCCGTAACACTGCGCTAGTTGCTTCAATCGTTGCAACGGTCAGCTTTGTTTTAACACCACATTTACTCAGTAAGTGGATTGTAGAATATGCAATGGAAAACCGGATGGCTAATGAGCAAGCAAAAGCAGCGATTAGCATTGGGCCGATGGCATATGTCGCAATGCTTTGTGCGGTTTTAGTCTTAGTGATTTCAATCTATCGGGCAATTAAAAGGGATCATTTTGAATAACGTAAAAAAGCAACAAACTAACAGATTTGCTAGTTTGTTGCTTTTTTAAGTACTATACTTTATTAATTATCTTTTAGCACGATAGAAAATTATTTCGCGTGCTGCAACCATCGGACCGGAAGAGCGATAAACAGTTAAGCGAACTGATTTGGCGCGCACATCACGCAAACCAATTACCTTATTCTTACTGTCTGCTTTCCAAGTGACATGGTCTGCATACACATGGTAGTTTTCGTTATCAGTTGAAACTGCCAGACTAATTTCGGTTGGGTCACCTTCATGATCAATGTTGCGTGGAACAAAGGCCATGCGACTTAATTTTTCAACGTCACTGAATTTGAAAGTCAATTCTAAGGGATGTTCAGGGCTTACCGGTTCACTTGTTTGCCACTCGCTAGCCAGCTTTAGGTCTGTTAGGTAATCAAGTGGATGATTAGCTTTGCTGGTAAAATTGCTTGTAACAGAAATTTCTTGGATGGCATAGTCTTCTGCGGCATGTTTAGTAATTACACCAAAAAGATCTGACCATTCTGAAACTTTATTGCCAATTACGTAACGCATCCGTATGATGTAGCGCGTGTTAGGAAGCAATTCGTGGAACGTAAAGCTAGTGCCTTCGATGCCTTCGTAGAGAAGATTGTTAATTTCAACTTGTACTTTGGCAGGATGAGTCCACGCTAATTCGAATGAATGAGCTGAAATTTTGCTTGAAGCAACTGACGGTAGCTTAGGCGAAGGTAAAACACCACTTGTAATTTCGTGTCCCAAAACCTCACTACTGTATGAAAAATCGCGGATAGTGACTTCAATTTTTGTAGTAGCGACCGGATAATTTGCTAACTTGATTTGAAGCGCAGTTTGTTTTGGCAGATGATACTGCGAGAATTCAGACAAACTATAGTTAGTATTGTAAAAAATTCCTTCACTTGCGTGATCAAACGCATCGAGTGTGCCGTATACCTGAAGGGGTACGATTTGATCATTAACCCTAACTTCAACATTTTCAGGATAAGCGTCGCACATCAAAATTAGAGCTGTTGGTTGGTCACTTTCTAGCCCAGGATATTGGCCTTCAGTAGGCTCAACTGTGACAACCAATTTTTCTTCGTCAAACGAACTAGTGATTCTTGTCTGGCTGTGATTGCTTTCAAAATCAACTGCGCCATTATCATCATAGGTCACACCATGACTAGTACCTTGTGGATAAATGACATAATCTCGCTTGCCAAAGTTGAAGATACTGCCACCACGGACAAAAACAGGTAGGTGCCAGGTTGGATATAAAAGATTATTGTAAACCCGACCACCGGCGTACTTTTGGCCAGTGAATAGGTCAATCCACATTGTTTGCTTGCCCGGTAAGTAAAGATTGTCCTTAAGTGAATCACCTTGCTCATTTTCGCGCCCGCTGGTAATTGGTGCAATTAACAGGTTATCGCCGAGCATGAACTCGCTACTAAACATCTCAGTATAATTGGTGCGCTCTTCAGGGAAATCGATAAATAAGGGACGCACAATTGGCTGGCCCAGTCTTGCTTGGGCGTTGAGAGTATAAAGGTAACTTTGCAGGCGTTGGTGCAATTGTAAGTATGCGTGATTAATATCCGTAATTTTACGATTATAAGCAAACGGTGTTTTGCTGTATTGTCCTTGATCATCAAGATTGAATAGTAGGGGCGTAAATGCCTTCCACTCAAAATCACGTACAGTAATTTGGGCGTTACCACCACCAACTGTGCCGTCTATGGCTGCACCAGCAAGTGGCTGACCTGATAAATTAGAACCAACAAGGCCGGCAACTTGAGTGGCAATATTTTCCCAATTGCCACCAACATCGCCATATATGAGTGCGGCATCTTTTTGTGTGCCAACTGAACCACTATCACTGAAAACAATAGTGCGCTTGCCTTGCAACTGATTTTGTAATTTAGTCTTATCCGAATCAATTAAATCAACATCTGATGTAAAGGCGAAAACAGTTTTTTCAGGTAGTGCAAGATCATCTTGATGCCAAAAACCAGGAGCAACTTCTTGATTAACTGCATAATCATTGAAAAAGGCTAAAGCATCATTTGCGGCTGTGACATTATAATTAGGCACAAACCAACTTAACTTAAAGTGGGCTTTTTGATAGCGGTCAATCATTGCACGCGCAGAGAAATGATAGTTTTCTTCTCCGTTGAGGGAAGCCTTATGGGATGCAAGTTCTTCGTTTTTGGTCCGTGTGTAAAAATTACCGTCAATTTTGGTTGCGTTGCGAACGGCAGCCTTACTTGGCTGCCACATTGTTGTACAGAAGTTGCCAATATGCCCTAAACCTAGTGCATATTTTGGTAACATTGCAGGCTTACCAGTTAATCGATAAAATTTGCTGAGTATTTCTTGTGGTGTAGAACCTAATAAATAGAAGTTGTCAAATAGCTGATCCTGGTGACTAATCGTAGTAATTTTAGAGTCAGTTTTACCAAAATCATAAGTTCCAGCTTGTCTGGTATTACGTAATTCACCGTAACCTCTGTTTGACCAGAGAAACGGAACTTCACTAATGACGCCACCTTTTCCAGTAATATGGTCACGTTTGATTTTGATTTTTCTACCTTTATGACTGAAATAGCCGTTCTGCAAGCCGCCACCAAAATAGAATTCATTTTTATCTTGATCTAAAAATTCAGTTGTCTGTTGCGCGCCAACTTCAATTGGACTGGATTGGGCCATACGGGTGCCATGCAATGTTTCATCGAAAATACTCATGATAGCCGGTTTTTGCCAAAAAATGATTTGATAATTACCGGAATGAATAATTAAGGAATCATTTGTTGCACGGACACGTGATTTCTCAAAGGCATTGTTATTAAAATGTTCAAACTGAATAAAAGCGGAATTTTCTTCATTAAATTGTTGCTTTGGATCAAGTAAAAGGCGGAAAATACCATCAGCCAAGATATAAAAGCGGGCAATTTCCCCTGTTTCAAAGTGCAATTCGTAATAGTTATCGCGCTTGCTTGCACCTGTTAAAGCTCCAATTTGATGTTTATCTGTTTGCGGTTCTTGTATCATAATTTTTGCTTCCTGTTTAGTCTTCTTATACCTATTATAACTAAAAATCGAAAACTTTCCGTTATATTTATAATTCATCTGGTAATGACCAGTTTATTAGTCTAAAATTGATTTTGAAAGCGAATTTACAAGTTTTAAAAGAAAGGCAAAAATTATGACCTATTATATTCACGCAGATAAATTTTTCCTTGAAAATGTAACGGAAGATGGCGGCTATCTAGAAATCCAAGATGACGGCAAGTTTGGCTTTTATTACTCGGAAGATGAGAAACCAGAAGGTAAAATTGTCGAATATACTGGTAAATGGATTGCTCCCGGACTAGTTGATACACATGTTCACGGCTCACTAAAAGAAGATGTAATGGTAAGTGAGTGGGATGGAATCAACCGTCTTTCTGAAGGCTTTTTACGTTCCGGTGTTACCAGTTGGCTGCCAACGACCTATACTGCTGATGAAGCCACTTTGACTAGAATTTGTCAGATGTTTGGTGCACATAAAGGTGAAGAGACTGGTGCAAAAATCCAAGGTTTACATTTCGAAGGACCATACTTTACTGCTGAACATGCTGGGGCAGAAAATCCTAAGTACTTACTAGACCCTAGTGTTAAGCAATTTAATGACTGGCGTGACCAATCTGAAGGTTTACTAAATAAAATCTCACTTGCTCCAGAACGGGCAGGCGCTAAAGAATTTGTTCGCACAGTGACAAAAGAAGGCGTTGTTGTATCATTAGGTCACTCAAGTGCTACTTATAATCAAGCTAAAAGATGTGTTGAAGCGGGTGCAACTATGTTTACCCATACTTTTAACGGAATGCCTGATCCGTCACATCATGATTCTTCAATTTCCAATGCAGCAATGGACTTACATAATGTGACTGATGAATTAATATGTGACGGTCACCACGTTAAAAAGGAAATGGTACGCTCGTTAATTAAGGTTAAGGGCCCAGAGCACATTTGTTTAATTACTGACTGTATGGAAGCAGGAATGATGCCTGATGGCGACTACATGCTTGGCGAATTACCTGTATACGTTAAAGATGGTATGGCTCGCTTAAAAGATGGCGATAATCTTGCCGGCAGTATTTTACAATTAAATACAGCAGTGAAAAATGTTGTTGACTGGAATGCAGCAACTCCTGAAGAAGCTATAATGATGGCATCTTATGTTCCAGCTAAAAGCGCTAATGTCTTGGATAAATGTGGTTCGATTGCACCTGATAAGGCTGCGGACTTCATTGTTTTGACCCCAGATATGACTTTAAGCGAAACTTATTTGAACGGTAAATCACGTTACAAGGCTTAAGCTCAAAAATAAAAGCACCATGGTTTTAAAATCATGGTGCTTTATTTGTTAGGAAAATATTTGCTTTCCCGAATCTGCTTTTTCTTTTATTCATGATTAGTACTCACTTTTCATTAAAGTTAACGGTACTAAAATTACACAAATAGTTTTAAATAATATTAATAGATTGATATTATTAATAATTAAAAAGTAGAGTTAATGTTAGTAGGAGAAAAAATGATTATCAATGTTTTACAACATACCCCAAATGAAGGACCAGGCTCAATTGAAGCTTGGGCAAAACAACATCATCATGATTTTTATGTCTATCATCCATACCAATTCGGTATCTTACCAACAGCACAGCAAACTGACTTTTTAGTTATTTTGGGCGGGCCAATGAGTCCAAATGATGATTTACCATGGATTGCGCAGGAACGGCAACTCATTAAGGAACTGCTAGATAAAGATGTTCCTATCTTGGGTGTTTGCTACGGTGCACAGCAAATTGCCAAAACACTAGGTTGCCAGATTATAAAGGCGCCGGTAAAAGAAGTAGGCTGGGCACCAGTTGAATTAAAGTCAGACAAGATTAGTGATTTGCCACAAGAACTAACTGTTTTACATTGGCATGAAGAAATGTTTGAGATACCTGAAGAAGCTGATGTGCTTTTTTCTAACGAAAACTTGACTAATCAAGGATTCGTTTTAGGTCACAAAGCTGTCGGACTGCAGTTTCACTTGGAACCTGAACAAAACAATATCAATGAAATTGTAGTAAATGATGCACAGTACATTGAAGGATCTGTCTTAAATCAAACAGCAGAGCAAATTATCAGTAAAGTAATACCTGATACTAATCGAGAAGCAATGTTTAGTATTTTAGATTATCTTGCTCAAGGCTAATTAATAACTATTACAAAAATAAGGTTTAAATTTGCTTTCTGTTTTTGTGTTGCTAGTATTATTGGATAGTCTATGCCAGTCGATACTAGCTTCTATAGGGAAACTAAAGCCGATAAGCTTTTTATGACGATAACAAATTAGTTAAATTGTCATCTCAATCATAAATTAGTATTTGCTATAATACAGACGGAGGCAACAGCCTATCTTACATAGATAGGGGGTGAATCCAATGGATATTATCAAATTAATTACTCAATTTTTTCTTGGCCTAACTAGGGAACTGCTAGTTTTCATAGTTGAAAAGCATTGGCTAAATGGCAAGAAAAGCAAGAAGTAAAGTTGCCTTCCTTCTTGGTAATTAGCATGCAAAAACGCTCTATTTGACCGATAGAGCGTTTTTGTGTGGATCCAGATGGATCATCAAATTAATTATTCATAGTTATTTTACCACGATGTGCTCAAAAAGTCCGCTAAAAGCGGTGAAATTCCAAAAAGTCCGCTAAAAGCGGATAACAAAAAATGCTCCGTAATAGTCAGAATGTCTATCTGTCCATCATGAAGCACTTTAATAAAACTTTTATATTAATATACAGCACCATCGTAGAAGTTGAAACGTGCTTTGTCGAAGTCAAAGTCCTTAAGTTCGCTAATTTTAATTGCGTTATCACAAACGCCCCAACTCATTAAGTTGATTGGCTTACCGTAATCTTCGTCAGGGATAACTAAGACAATGTATTTACCTTGGCTCATTGCATAACCAAGTTCCATCCCAAGACCAACATCTTCTTCTTCAGGTAAGTAAACACCAATCATGATGTCACTTGCTTTAATACCTGTTAAATCACCACGGTAGGTTGCAGTTGCCCATTCACGGTCATGTAAGTATTCTGGGTGCTTACCAACATCGATTCCCTTGTATTGGTTGTCAAGTGGGATATAGCTATTTTCAAGGTCAATGGTTGGGTTAGCTTCTAAAGCTTTCATCGCATCTTGATAAGCTTTATTTTGCTTTTCGTTGAACCAGCCTGCACCAAAGTAAACAGTCTTTGCTTTGTTCATTTGTGTCTCCTTTTTAATGTTAATTCAGATAAATTTTACGCAACTTACTGATCTCTTCATCAGTTAATTTCATCATATCATGTAAATAGTTTTCAACGCCACCATAATTTTGTTGTAATGTTTCAATAACATGATCAATATATTTTGGATGCACAGTTTGCAAATCTTTTATGTTGCTTAGGTTTGCATCGCTTGCGCCTTCATCTTTTGCTTTTTGAAGAAAACCATTAACAAAGTCTGTCGTTGCGGCATTAGTGAACAGATAATCTTGCTTAATTGTGTCTAGCGGAACGCCTAGTGCAGATAGTGCCAGAAGTGCCGCAAAACCAGTTCTATCTTTGCCGGCTGTACAGTGAAAAATCACGCTGCGGTTTTCTTCATCGTTTGTAAGTAGGACATCGAAGAATTTTCGATAAGCACGTTGTGCTGATTCACTTTTAATCATATCATCATAGGCGATAAACATATGATGATAGCCAGCTTTAGGGTCTTTGTTATCTTGGCTTAAGACCTCATCAATTCCTTTTGAAGAATCGGTCAAGTCCTCGCTAAAAACAGGGTCAAAATCATAAGTTGCACCTTCTGGGACACGATCAGGTTCACGTTCAACTTCGTCTTCACTTCTGAAGTCAACGACGTATTTTACGCCGTAATCTTGTAAATACTTGAGGTCGTTTTCGTCAAGTGATGCTAAGTTAGCAGTTCTGATTAATTTATGCTTCTTAATCGTTTTGCCGTCTTTAGTTTGATAGCCGCCTAACTCACGAAAGTTACGACCATTTTTGATGTTAAGTAATTGATTTTCTAATTTTATCGTCATTGCATTCTCCACCCTTACTTTCTGACATAAAATTCATTTTAACAATAAAGCTATGTCCAAACAATTATAAAAAAAGTAACTGCTACCGAAACTATGTTAAAATAAGCTTAGAAAGAATTTCTAAAGGGTGAGGACACAAGTATGAAACAAGACAAAATTTTAGTTCCAGTTGACGGTTCAGAATCAGCTGAAAGATCCTTTGATAAAGCAGTTAAAATCGCAATGACTGAAAATGCCCACGTTGATGTTCTAAACGTCATTGATACTAGACAATTTTTAGGGGAAATGCAGGACACACTAATTACCGGTGATACCGTTTATCAGATGACACAAGATGCAGAAAAGTACCTTAAGAGTCTGAAGACTTGGGCTCATGACAACCTAGGTTTTGATGATCTTGATTACCACATCCGCTACGGCAGTCCAAAAGCTATTATTTCCTATGACTTCATTAAAGATCATCATAATAATTTGATTATTATGGGAGCTACTGGTCTTAACGCGGTTGAGAGAATGTTAATGGGTTCAGTAACCGAATATGTTAACCAGCATGCATTGGCTGATGTACTTATTGTACGTACGGACGTTGATAATAAGCCACTTAAATAATCTTGAATTTAAAAATTTAAGGCATACACCTTGGTGTATGCCTTTTTGTATCGCAAAAAAGTTGTTGCACCTTTGTTCGTGATTGTTATATTTTTAAAACGATAATTTAAATATTATCGCTAATTTTGTATAAAATTGCGAATATTTATGATATTATTTTATTGTAACGAACGTAATGCTGCTTTTTGAGAAAGGCGCCGAAAAATGAGAACAAAAAATGTAACAAATAAATTTTTTGGGCAACTACAACTTTTTTCAATGGCAGACTTATTTGTTCATTTTGCTAATAACAATATCAAACAGAGCTTGATGTAATTGGAAACGTCGTGCTCTTTTTTGTTGGGATTTTTACCACTTGTGAAAGAAGATGAAGTAATAATAAGCAGTAATCATCTAAAAAATTGTTAACAAACAGATTGTCGAAATATCGTTAGTTTTAAGGAGTAAAAAATGAAATTGTCAAAAGTTAAGAAATTTCTGTTAGCATTTTTCTTATTGTTTTTAACCGCCGGCTTAACTGCCTGCTCAAGTGGTAAATCAACTTCAAAAAGTGATGGTACGCCAAAGTCACTGAATGTCCAATTTGTTCCTAGTGTTGGTGCCAACAAGCTCGAAGCTCGTGCAAAGCCAATGGAAAAATTATTATCAAAACGTCTAGGCATTCCAGTTCATGTTTCAATGTCAACTGACTATAACGGCTTAGTAGAAGCAATGAAGTCAAAGAAAGTTGAAGTTGGTTTCCTACCATCTGATGCATACATTTTGGCTCATAAACAAGGTGCGGCTGACTTACTTTTGCAATCAGTTCGTTACGGCATTAAACAGCCGGGCGGTGTAGCAACTAAGAAACTGGTTAGCTCATACAGAAGTGAAATTTTAGTCAAGAAAGGTTCATCAATTAAGAGTTGGAAGGACTTAAAGGGTAAGTCAATTTCTGTTCAAGATGTTACTTCCGATTCCGGTTATGTTTTCCCAGTAGCAGAACTGAAGAAAAAGGGACTCGATGTAACTAAGAGCTGCAAGATTGTTTCAGTTAAGGGTGCAGACCAAGGCGTACTAAACGTACTTAATGGTGACACTGATGCAGCCTTTGTCTTTGAGGATGCCCGTAACAACGTTAAGGCCGACGAACCTAAGATTATGGACCAAGTTGTGCCAATCTATTTCTCACAAAGAATTCCAAACGACACAATTTCGGTTATTCCAAGTTTGCCAAAAGCTTTCCAAAAGAAGTTAGCTAAGGCATTCATTTCGATTGCTCATTCTAAAGAGGGTAAGAAAATTATCGAAAGTGTCTACAATCAAGAAGGATATACCTACGCTAAAGACAGTGATTACGATATCATTCGTGAATATAACAAGATCATTGCCTCAACTAAAAAATAAACCAGACTAAGTTATTATTTTGGAACGCATTTACCTCAAATTTGGTCTCAGACGAAGTTTTCCGATTAAATTACTTTTCTAAAGGAAACATTTCTGCTATTATTTGTAAGAATAATTTACGGACTGTCGAAAGGGGAGTTAGAGGCATGCAAAAGTATGGATTGCGTACAGCATTCATCAAAGACATTGTTGGCAGCTCTTTTCGTTCCCTTAAAAAAGAGGGTAATGTTCGTTTCTTAATTAATAATGTTATTACCAAAAGACTTAGTATAATTCACGTTACGTGTTAATTAGATTAGGTCTTTTTTTATGTCTGGGAGGGCACGATGAAGAAATTTAAAAAAGTTTTAGCTGGTGCAGCCGTTATGTTAGTTGCATTAATGGCTACTGCATGTTCTGGTAAAAGCAAGAGCGATAACAGTAGTAATGGCACACCAAAGTCATTGAACGTTCAGTTTGTTCCTAGTCAAGCTGCTACTGAACTTGAATCACGCGCAAAGCCTTTGGAAAAGATGTTATCTGATCGCTTAGGCATTCCAGTTCACGTTTCAATGTCAACTGACTACAACACAGTTGTCGAAGCTATGAAATCCAAGAAAGTTGATGTTGGTTTCTTGCCACCAAGTGGTTATGTGTTAGCACACAAGCAAGGCGCTGCTGATGTCTTATTACAAGCACAAAGATACGGCGTTAAGCAACCTGGCGGCCGTCCAACTAAGGACTTAGTTAATTTCTATCGTGCTGAAATTTTAGTTAAAAAGGGTTCAGGAATTAAGTCATGGAAGGACTTAAAGGGTAAATCAATCTCCATCCAAAGTCCAACTTCTTCAGCTGGTTACGTTTATCCAATCGCTGAATTGAAGGAAAAAGGTCTTGATGTTAAGAAGAGCTGTAAATTAGTTACTGTTACAGGACAGGACCAATCAGTTTTGAACGTTTTAAACGGTGATACTGATGCAGCATTTGTCTTTGAAGATGCACGTACAATTGTGAAGAAAGACAACCCTAAGATTATGGATCAAGTTGTGCCAATCTACTTTACTAAGCCAATTCCAAATGACACAATTTCCGTTGTTCCAAGCATGTCTAAATCATTCCGTAAGAAGTTAGCAAATGCATTTATTGATATCGGTAAATCCAAGAAGGGTAAGAAGATTATCGAAAGCATTTATACTCATGAAGGATACGTTCCAAGTAAGGACAGCGACTTCGATACTGTTCGTAAGTATGACAAAATTGTCGCATCAACTAAAAAATAAGAGATAAAGGAAGTTTATAATGGCAGATTCTGCAGTTAAGCCAGTAATTGAATTAAAAAACGTTAAAAAGGTCTATGGCAAAGATGTTGTTGGTTTAAAGGACATCAATTTAACGATCAATAAGGGTGAATTTGTCGTTATTGTCGGCTTGTCTGGTGCTGGTAAATCAACACTTTTGCGCTCAATAAATCGGTTAATTGATATTACTGAAGGCGATATTCTAATTAATGGCGAGTCAATTACCAAAGCTAAGGGAAAAGAACTACGGATGTTGCGTAGAAATATCGGTATGATTTTTCAAAGCTTCAACTTGGTTAAACGTTCAAGTGTTTTGCGCAATGTTTTGACGGGTCGCGTTGGTTATTACCCAACCTGGAAGAGTACCCTCAACCTCTTTACTAAAGAAGACAAGCAACGCGCTTATGATGCATTGCAACAAGTTGACCTTGCAGACAAGGTTTACACACGCGCTGATGAGTTGTCCGGTGGACAGCAACAACGTGTAGCAATCGCACGGGTGTTAACGCAAGATCCTGATATTATTCTGGCTGATGAGCCAACTGCTTCACTTGACCCACAGACTTCGCGTCGTGTGATGCAAGACTTAAAGATGCTTAATGAAAAGCATGGCATGACCGTGGTAATCAATTTACACAGTGTTGAATTAGCACAAGAATTTGGTAAACGGGTTATCGGTGTCCGTGCCGGTGAAATCATTTACGATGGCAAAATGAGTGAAACACCTAAAGAAACATTTGATCAAATCTATTCCGGTGGTGACCAAGATGAGTAGTACTGAAGAAGAAACTCTAATGACACTGCCAAAGAAAAAGTTCAAAATTTTGAACTTATTATGGATTATTCTCTTTGTTGTTGGTTTAGTTGTTTCAACTAAAGTAACCAAAACCAGCTTAGGCGCACTTTTTGCTAACTTTGGGCAATTTGCAGATATCTTTTTGCAAATGTTGCATCCAAATTGGTCATACTTAGGTGCCGTTATTCCGTTAATCCTTGAAACCATCAAGATGGCAATCTTGGGTACAGTAATCGGATCAATTCTTGCCTTTGTTTACTCGTTATTGATTGCTCGCAACATTGTTAAAAATAAGGCAGTGACCGGCATTTTAAGAGTCATTATGAACATTATTAGAACGGTTCCTGATTTGCTTTTAGGAGCAATATTTGTAGCAATTGTTGGTATTGGCCCTGTTGCAGGTATCTTAGCTTTGGCAATTTGTACGTTTGGGATTGTTGTTAAGTTGTTCTATGAAGCAATCGAAACAATTGATTCTGGTCCAATTGAGGCCTTAACTGCGGTTGGTGCTAATAAGTTGCAAATCATTGTGTTTGCCGTTTTGCCACAGGTTATGACTTACTTTATTTCATACTGTTTATACGCATTTGAAATAAACGTTCGTGCATCGACTGTCTTGGGTTATATCGGTGCTGGTGGTATTGGACTTTATTTGCAAGAAACATTGCAGGTCTTTGATTATCCTAAGACCGGTACGATTATCATTGCAATTATTTTAGTCGTAGTTCTTATCGACTATGTTTCTTCTAAATCAAGGGAGGCGTTGATGAAATAATGGATACTTCAATGAAAAAACTGCCTCCTAAGCCAGTCGATCAGAAAAAGCGCATAGCGCATTGGGCACTGGCGATCGTAACCATTCTACTGATTGTTTGGTCATGCACTGGCATTGATTTTGGTGGAATTAAGCAAACTGCAGGTCAAATTGCAGGTGCCATTTTCTCTGGTATTTTCCACCCCGATTGGTCGTATGTCTATAACGGCACGGGTGAAGATTTGGTTTCACAATTGTGGGATACCGTCTGCATTGCCTTTTTAGGAACTTTTATTTCGGCAATTATCTCCTTACCGTTTGCCTTCTGGGCAGCACATACAAGACACAAAAAGTGGTATGTCTCACGGGTTGGTAAAATTGTCTTGGCGATTATTCGGTCATTTCCAGAAATTGTTTTGGCCTTGATGTTCATTAAAGCTGTTGGCCCGGGTTCAGCAGCCGGTGTTTTGGCCTTAGGTTTCCACTCGGTCGGGATGCTTGCTAAACTATTTTCAGAAGCAATTGAAAACTTGGAAGATGGTCCTAACGAAGCAGTTACTGCCGCTGGTGGTTCAAAAACCAATGTGGTCATGTTTTCGATTTTACCAAACCTCTTGCCAGCCTTGATTTCCAATACTTTATACCGATTTGATGTTTCGATTCGTTCGGCATCGGTTCTTGGACTGGTTGGTGCCGGTGGTATCGGCTATCCGCTAATTATTGCCTTACAATACCGGCAATGGAATCGGGTAGGAATTATCCTGCTTGGTATTATCATCATGGTAATTGTCATTGACTGGATTTCCGGTTGGATTCGGAAGAAGTTAGTTTAAAAATAAAACGATTGAATCAATTAAAAAAGTTGGGCTACTCAAGAAGTAGTCCAGCTTTTTGTTTAACCTTGATATTTAAATGAACAAGTTTCAAGGTGATCGTTAATTAAGCCAACTGACTGTAAAAATGAATACAGTGTAATCGGACCAACAAAAGAAAAGCCGTCCTTCTTCATTTGTTTGGCCATTTGCACGGTGATTTTACTGGTGCTTGGTACTTCTTCGGCAGTTTGCGCATGGTGAACAATTGGCGTTTTGACAAATTGCTGCAAGTAATGAGCAAAACTGCCTTCTTTGGCATCAACTGCTAGAATCGCCTTTGCATTTTTGAGTGTAGCCGTGATTTTCATCTTGTTACGGACAATTGAGCTGTCCTGCATTAAAAGTGCAATGTCATCATCAGTCATTTTTGCCACTTCTGCTGGTGCAAAGTTTTTAAAAGCCCTTCGGAAGTTTTCCCGCTTATGCAGAATCATTGACCAATTTAGACCAGATTGGAAAAGCTCTAAAGTTAACATTTCAAATAAATATTGCTCATCAAGATTGAGCTTGCCCCATTCATGGTCGTGGTACTGCTGCATTAATGAGTCGTCTTTTGTGCCCCAAGGGCAGCGGATAAGTTCAGACATCGTGAGTCTCCTTTAATAATATTTTTTTGCTATCAATATTAGATACGTAAAAAGTTGTTTTTTCTTTTTTAAATAAATATTATTAGCTCTTATTTAGCGTGAGTAAAATCTGGTTTAAAAACCCATTAACGAAAGGTAAAATTTTTGCTCACAAAAAGTGCAATAATAGTTTTTTTGGTATAATATAAAATGAACTTTAGGAGGATATCATGGAAAAGTTAGATACAATGACTCTGGCCGATAATTTGGCCGATAATCAAGAAAGTATTTTAAATAAAGAAACAGACTTTGATGCTGAGGCCGTTTATCGTGTGATTGATAATTTGCATGTATTGCACAAGCCAGTTAAAGACTATTTTGGCATGACTCAAGAGCAATACTATGAAACTGAAAGTGACCACAAGCTTACTTTGATTAACTTGTCAGAGCAATTAACTGATTTACATGACCGCATCTTAACTAACCATGTTGACGGTTATGCTGATCAGAATAAAATTAATCTGACTTATAATCATGAAAATCCCTATGAAGACGATTTTTATAATGAGTCAGTTGATTTACACGTGGTTACTTACAGCTTAAAGGTAATCGGTGCTGTTCAAGTAATTGCACCTAAAGTGTTACAAGAAGTATTGTCTAAAGATGCAGTTTTGTCAATCGGCTTAGCAGCCCACGCATTGGCAGATAACGCGTAGTTTCTGAAGCTGTGGCTGACCGCCCGGCTTTTTTCTTTGGGTTGAGGCACAATAATGAATGTTTTTAAGTATTCAATGGGATTATTTGATCGGAAAAATGGGGCTAAAATGCGCCGTCTTTTTAATAAAAGGAAAAATTCACTCGATCCAATGCAGGAATATGTGACGGTCGGTGAATATCATGTTGATACAGCGCAACATACACCCCAAGGTTTGCCATATAATCTGACCGTTTATAAAGATGAAAATGATGTTTTGCATCAGGCACTCAGTTTAGAAAGTGCTGATAATTTAGCGCCAGAATATGTGCGTGAATTTAGTCCTGAATTAGAACGATACCGTGCGTTTGTTAATCGCAAAACTGGGCGTCGTTATATTGTGGAAGAATACCTTGATGAATTCATTAAACGTGTCAAGGAGCGGACGCATGAGGGTAAAAATTCTGTCAATGTTAGTGTGATTACTGATACCCACTATAAGGATAGTAATAGTACGGATTTTTACGGCTGGAATGGTTTAACTCATGTTAACGAATTTTCCTATCTTGATGACTCTGGGCTACTTGATCTCAAGGTGCATTTGGGTGACTGGATTGATGGCTCTGACACGGGCTTCTTAGGCGAAAGCGAACTAATTAAGTTACGTGATTCGTTTAAATCAACCAAAGTGCCATACTTGATGATTAAAGGCAATCATGACGAAAACGACAAGTATGATGAGCATCATGACTTAAAAGCATCATTCCCCGAGAATGAATTTGAAAAGATCATGTGGCCGGCAATGTATGCACAACAAGGTGTGCACTATATTTCACGCCAACACGGCGTTTGTTACTATGATGTCGATGATATCCGCTTCATTTCAGTCAACACCACTGACTTGCCCTACATTTTAAATGCTCAGGGTCAAAAGCGTTACGATGCCAAAATCACTTTGGCTGTCAGAGAAGATCAGATGGAAGAAATCATTGAAATCTTAGAACAATCATCCAATAAGAGCATTGTCTTTATGAGCCATGGCAATCCGATTAACCGCAAGGGCTCGAATGCGCTTAAGTACAACGGCCGGTCCCTTCACGAACTACTAGTGGCTTTTAACCAGGGTGAAAAAGGGCAAATGCATTCAAGCAGCGGTATCCCACCAGAATTTCGCTTAGCAAATGACTTTGATTTTACTAATGTGAAAAATGCCCGGATTATTGCTTACTTCTGTGGTCACCGCCACGTTGAAGACCAGTTCAGAATAAATGGTATCCAGTATATTTTGTTTAACTGCTCAGCTTTAATGGGACCGAACCATGTTTTGACGACTAAATATAATAAGAATTGGAATCGTCAAATCGATCATCAAACTGAATTTGCTGGCTACGTTGTAAACATTGATTTGCATCGGCACGTAATCCAGGCCTTTGGTTATGGGGCTGCCAGCAGGCGAAGAATCTTTTACATTTAGGTAAAATGGGTGGACAATTTGGAATTTGGCCGCCATTATCTTATAATGTGAAAGTTAAACTTAAAAACTAACAGGTTACTAACTAAGATTAATTAAGGAAGATAAATCTATGTGCGGAATTGTCGCATTTTATAATCCAGAAATAAATGATAAGCAAGCAGCTATTGGCAAAATGATGGCAGCGATCATGCACCGTGGTCCTGACTCAGATGGTTTTTACACCAACGATAAAGTTGCTTTAGGTTTTAGAAGATTATCAATCATTGATTTACGTGGCGGTAGCCAACCAATTTACAATGAAGACAAAACAAAGGCAATTATCTTTAATGGTGAAATTTACAACTTCCAACCATTAAGAGACGAATTGATTGAAGCAGGTCATACATTTACCACTAAATCGGATACAGAAGTTCTGTTGCACGGTTTTGAAGAGTGGGGTATGGATGGCTTACTTAAGCGTATCCGGGGCATGTTTGCGTTTGCCATTTGGGATGATAACACTCAAACGCTGTATGGCGCCCGTGATTTCTTTGGTATCAAGCCACTTTACTACAGCGATGAGAATGGTCACTTGATTATTGGTTCAGAAATCAAGAGTTTCTTGCAGTTCCCTGGTTTTAAGCGTCGCCTTAATACAGAAGCAGTTAAACCATACTTGATGAACCAATATAATGACCTTGATGAGACTTTCTTTAAGGGCATCAAGCGGTTCCCAGCAGGCCACTGGTTTGAATATAAAGACGGTCAAATGAAGACCCATCAATACTGGGACGCTGAATATAAGGCTAACACGCTTAGTTTTGAAGAAACGGTTAATAAAATTGACGAAGATTTACATGAATCAGTTAAGTTGCACCATATTGCAGATGTTCCTGTTGGCGCCTTCTTATCAGAAGGGGTCGATTCCAGTTACATTACCAGCATCTTAAATCCTGATGATGTCTTCTCAATTTCCTTTGACGATGCAACTTATGATGAGGCATCTAAGGCTAAGGCTCTAGCCGATATGAATGGTTGGAATTTCTATTCAGACAAGGTTAAAGCTGACGAGGCAATGCATGACTTCCCAGAAATGCAGTACCACATGGATGAACCCGACGCTAACCCGTCAATCATTCCTCTTTGGTACTTGTGCAAGATGGCGCGTAAGCACGTTACGGTTGCCTTATCTGGTGAAGGTGCGGACGAATTATTTGCCGGCTACGTTAACTACGGGATGCACACGCATAACAACGTTATTAAGGTCTTTACTTCTCAATGTAAAAAGTTGCCGAAGAAGACAAGGGTTAAATTGGCACATAAGATTAAAAAGATGCCAAACTTCCCTGGCAAGGTTCACATGTACACCAACTTGGCTGAACCAAGCGAATTTTACGTTGGTCAATCAGTCATTTATGACATGGATTACCCAACTATCTTCACTTCAGAAGACGCTAATGGCGTGTTGAAGCCATCATACCGCAACAAATTAACCGTTAATGGTATTTATCAAAAGGACTTTGAAAAGGTTAAAGATCTTGATAACGTTCGTCAAATGCAATACATTGATTTGCACCACTTCATGCTAAATGATATTGAGCAAAAGGCCGACAAGATTTCAATGGCTCATTCGCTAGAATTGCGTGTGCCATACCTTGACCGCAAGGTTGCTGAACGTGCTAACTCAATTCCAACCGATTACTTGGTTAACAAGCATGATACTAAATACGCTTTGCGTAAGGCATCAGAAAAAGTGTTGCCAGACGAATGGGCTAAGCGTCCTAAGTTAGGCTTCCCAACCCCAATCAAAGAATGGTTGCAAGAGCCACGCTTTTATCAACAAGTGCGTGACTTGTTCAGCGAAGATTTTGTTAATGACATTTTTGAGCAAGACAAAATTTTGCAATTACTTGATGAAAATTACAAAGGCGATGGCTCACATCGTCGCCAAATCTGGACAATTTACACGTTCCTTGTTTGGTACAAATTATTCTTTGTTGATTACGATGAAACAGTTTCTAAGTATCAACGTGTGCAACCAGAAGTGGCTAGCTTGATTGAACAAGGAAAGCTAGTTTAATAGGAGCAATTTTAAATGAGTCAAGATTTTACACCTATATTACTCGGTAGTGATATTAACGTATATGGGATGGCAAGATCCTTTAATGAAGCCTATGGAATTAGCGTTAAAGCGTTAGCGGATACTCAGCTAGCTCCAACCCGTTATTCTAAAATTGTCAGTGTTGAACTTCATCCAGGATTTAGTGAAGATCCAACTTTTATTGAAGTAATGCGTGAGCAAAAAAAGCTCTACCAGGATCATCAGGAACCTGTTATTCTAATTGCCTGTGGTGACGGCTATGCCGAACTTCTTTCCAAGCACAAAGACGAATTAGCTGATGTCTTTGTTGTACCTTACATTGAATATGATCTGTTAGAAAAATTAATTTCTAAAGAGGGCTTCTACCAAATCGCTGAAGAATGCGGTTTGCCTTACCCTAAGACTAAGATTATTACCATGACTGACTTTAAGGCAGAAAACTACCTTGAGTTGCCGTTTGACTATCCAATTGAACTAAAACCAGAAGATCCTGTTTCTTGGCTTGACGTTCACTTTGAAGGACGTAAAAAGGCCTTCACAATTCATAACGAAACAGAATTGCGTGACATCGTTGGCAAGATTTATGGCAATGGCTATCAGGCCGATTTAATTGCACAAGACTTTATCCCTGGTGATGATTCCAACATGCGTGTTCTTAACGCGTATGTTGACCGTCATCACCATGTCAAGATGATGTGCTTAGGTCATCCACTTTTAGAAGACCCAACTCCACAAGCTATTGGTAACTACATGGCAATTTTGCCTGAATATAATGAAAAGTTGTATGAACAGGTTGAGGCCTTCTTGGAAAAACTTAACTACACGGGGATGGCCAACTTCGACATCAAGTATGATGCGCGTGATGGCAAGTACAAGTTCTTTGAAATTAACTTGCGTCAGGGTCGCTCAAGCTTTTACGTAACCTTAAACGGCTATAATTTAGCTAAGTGGTATGTTGATGATTATGTTTATGACAGCTTGCAAGACAAGGAAACAGTCTACGGCAATAAGCTTAAGTCCAAACATGTTCTATGGCTTGGTCTACCTGTCAAAGTCTTTAAGCAATATGCACATGACAATGAGTCTAAACAACTTGCCGAAGAATTAATTCACGAAGGGCGCTATGGAACAACTGTCTTTTATGATAAGGACCGTAACTTCAAGCGTTGGCTACTAATGAAATATATGTTCCATAATTATAATGGCCGGTATAAGAAATATTACCAAGAAAACAAAGGCCAATTTTTTGAAAACTAAATTAAGGATGATTACAGTTTGAACTGATAATCATTCTTTTTTATGTGTACCTAAATTCTATTCACCACCACGTTTTTAGGACTTTGAACTGTTAGGTGAGGGTGTTAATTTAGCGTACTTCTTGCTACACTGTTAAATGGAAATTAAAACAAGAAAGGACTGAATAAATGAAACTCACACACGGATCAAATACTGGAACCGAAGTTAAATTACGTTGGTTATTGCTAGGGGAACTAGCAACCTGGATTGGTTCAAGTTTTGTTTGGCCACTTACTTCAGTTTACTTAAATAAGCAATTACACATTAGCCTTTCAGTTATCGGGCTTGTACTTTTCTGCAACTGTGCAAGTAATGTTTTGGGGTCATTCACCGCAGGGCGCTTGTATGACCGCTTCAATCCATATCCGTTAATTGTTGCTGGACTAGGCACTGATGCTGTGGTCCTGTTTTTTATGGCTTTCTTTCATGGCTGGCCAGCCTATTGGATTTGGCTGATTATCACTGGATTTGTTAGTGGTTGGAACGGAACAATGATCAATTCCATTTCCACCAGTATTAAGAAATATCCTGGGCGCTATGTGTTCAACTTGATTTACTTTGCCCAGAACGTCGGTACGGTTACTGGAACCTTGCTAGTTGGTTATCTCTATGACTTCTCAATTGAGTTCCTGTTCTTACTAGCTTCTTCATTATTTGCAATTGCCTGCGTTAATGCGGCAATTCACTACCGACCAATTATTAATTTTCATAAAGAACGCAAAGCTAAAAGTAAGGGAGCAAGCGGTAAAGTTAAAACTGAACCAATGCCTAAGTACAATGTCATGTTGATGGTCGGCTTTCTAATTTCACTAGCAGTAACTTGGCTAATGTACATGAACTGGGAATCAAACCTATCGGTTTACATGGTTTCACTCGGAATTCCGTTTCATTTATACAGTTTACTGTGGACGCTTAACGGTGCAATTATTGTGACTGTCCAGGTTATTTTGGCTCGTTTTCCGCGCCTATTTAAAAACCTGTTTCAGCAAATAATATTTGGGACAACAATGTTCGCTCTTTCATTTGCGACACTTATTTTTGCCCACGACTTTGCACACTTTGCTTTGTCGATGGTAGTGTTAACGCTAGGAGAAGCCACAGCGTTTCCAGCTGTTCCAGCATACATCAATGACTTGTCACCAATGACCAGTAAAGGTAAGTATCAGGGTGCAATTAGTGTTGCGCGTGGAATCGGTCAAGCCTTTGGACCACTATTTGGGGGTATGATGATTGATCATGCAGGTTACATTCCGTTCTTCATTACGGCTGCAATTTGCATTTTCATGATGGTTTTATTGCTAATTCCTCTTCATGCAAAATTGCGTAAACACATTAAAGTTTTCAAGTAATTTGTAAAGGCTTTTTAACACTTATCAATTGATTAAAATGATAATATTAATTTAGTGTATTTTTAATTTTAGAAAAAGGGGAGGACTCTCTCAATGAAAAATATTTCGGCAATTCGTGGCGGTAGCGGCAACGTCATTGAACCAAAAGTTGGCACAAGACCTCAGGATAACTTATACCTAGCTGTTAACTCTGAGTGGATTGAAAAAACTAAGATTCCAGAAGATCGTTCACGTATGGCATCATTTGATGGCATTGACGTTAGCGTTGAAAAGCATTTAATGCAGGATTTAGCTGATTTTGCATCAGGTAAAAAGGAAATTCCTGATGTTCCTAACTTGGATGAAGCAGTTAAGCTCTATAAGTTAGCATGCGATTTTGACAAGCGTAATAGAGAAGGTGCTGATCCAATTAAGGACGATTTAGCTATTCTTGACGGCATTAAGGACTTTTCTGACTACAACTTAAATGCGCCTGCCTTATCAACTTTTGCTTCAATCCCATTTGGCTTTGACGTTTCACCTGACATGAAGAATACTAAAGTTAATGCTTTGTATTTTGCAGGTCCAGGAACATATTTACCTGACACTACAACTTATCAAACTCCTGATGCACCAAAGCTATTAGACATTTTACAAAAGCAATCAGTTAAGCTTTTGACTATGGCTGGTATTGATCAAGCCAAGGCAGAAAAATATGCAGAAGATGCTATTAAGTTTGATGCTAAGCTATCTAAGATCGTTAAGTCTACAGAAGAATGGGCAGATTATCCTGCTACTTACAATCCAATGAAGATTGCAGACTTTGAAGCTAAGTTTTATCAATTCAAGATTGCTTACTACTTGAAAGAAGCAATTGGCGAAGAACCAGAACGAATTATTGTTGAAGAACCACGCTACTTGGATCACATTAACGAAATTATCAATGAAGAAAACTTTGATGAAATCAAAGGCTGGATGATTGTTAACTTTATTAATGCTGCAGCTCCTGCTTTATCACAAGAATTTCGTGAAGCAGCATTCCCATTCAGCCAAGCATTAAACGGTCAACCAAAATTAACAAGTGGCGAAAAGCAAGCATATCAATTTGCTAACTCAGACTTCAGCGAAGTTGTTGGTGTTTACTACGGCAAGACATATTTTGGTGAAGATGCCAAAAAAGATGTTGAAGAAATGATTCATCACATGCTTGATGTTTATAAGGATCGCTTGCAAAACAATAGCTGGTTGTCAGAAGCAACTAAAGAAAAGGCCATTGTTAAAGTTAACGCTTTAGAGCTAAAGATTGGTTACCCTGACAAGATTGAAGAAGTTTACAATCGCTTAAAGGTGGTTCCAGCTAATGAGGGTGGTAGCCTTTACTCAAATGAACGTGCATTTGGCATTGTGGAGCAAAAGTACAATCTTGAACAATTGCACAAAGAAGTTGATCGGACAGTTTGGGCAATGCCTGGTAACCTCGTTAACGCATGTTACGACCCACAAAGAAACGACTTAACATTCCCTGCTGCTATTCTTCAGGCACCATTTTATGACTTAAAACAAGACCGTGCTACTAATTACGGTGGTATTGGTACTGTTATTGCCCACGAAGTTTCACACGCCTTTGATAATAATGGTGCGCAATTCGATGAAATTGGTAACATGAAGAACTGGTGGACTGACGAAGACTACGCTGAATTTAAGAAGCGTACACAAGCTGAAATTGACCTGTTTGATGGTATTGAATATGGCCCAGTTACCCTTAACGGTAAGCAAATTGTTTCAGAAAACATTGCAGACCAAGGTGGTTTAACTGCAGCAGTCGAAGCTGCTAAGAATGAGAACGAAGACTTGAAGAAATTGTTCGAAAACTTCGCTCGCATTTGGGCTAACAAGCAATTGACTGAATCAATTAAGAGTCAAACTGCAGTTGATGTTCACGCTCCTGGTCCATTGCGTGCTAACGTTCAGACTCAATGTCAAGATGACTTCTACAAGGCCTTCGATGTTAAGCCAGAAGACGGTATGTGGTTAGATCCAGATAAACGCGTTTATATTTGGTAATAAAAATATCGATTAGTTTTATAAAAAAGTTGGTAAGTACTAGACCTTGCCAGCTTTTTTTATTGTTTACTAATTTAACATCACTTGATAAACGTCAAAAAGCGGATATTGCAATTTGTGATAACTTTTTGGGATTCTAAATGACCAAAACTGCGATTTTTGCGATTTATCTTATGCTATTTTGAGTTATAAACTTCAAAAATTGCCATTTTGGCAATTTAAGGTGTAGAATATTGAATAATAAATGCGAAAAGCACAATTTTTGACGATTTATAACGCATGTAACAAAAGCTATTTGTTTGATTTCTATGAAAGGAGTGATTTAATAATGAGTAAATACCAGCCATTAAGGATATATTCTTATAATCACCCCGAAGAATCTACTGATATCGAGTTGGATAGAAGAATTAATGGTTATGGAACAGTTAAGTTTCCTTTAGTCGTTAATCCAATTAATAAGAGAGAGGGCTTCAGACTTCCTGAGCGGTATAACCTTTTTATGGTGCCTGTTAAAGATATCGTTGATTTGATAAGAAATGTAGTGGAAAAGTCACAAAAAATAAAAGAGCTAATCTCCAAGTTACCAGGCGTTGCGTATGAACAGTTTTTTAATCAAATGCTGGTTAAGGAAATTAAGGGAACAAATGATATTGAAAATGTTTCTTCCACTACTGAAGAAATAAACAATGCAATAAATAATCAGACAAAGCAAAAGAAAAATATTCGCCTAACTTCTTTTGTTAATATGTATACTTCAATCAGAGAAGGTAAAGTAAATAAAATCGAAAGTTTATCAGATATTAGAAAACTTTATGACTTCTTCCTTGAGGGCGAGATTCCTCAAAATAAGTTACCAGATGGCAAGCTATTTAGAGATGGTTTTGTACGAATTGGTAACAGTGTCAAAACAGTACATTTTCCCAAGCAGCATGAAAGTGAAATTAATGAGCAACTTGAAAGGTGGATAGGCTTTATCAATGATGATGAGTATATATCTGTTATTAAGGCGTGCGTAGCTCATTATTATTTTGAATATGTTCATCCGTTTTATGATGGCAATGGCAGACTGGGCAGGTATATTTTTTGCAGCTATATCGGTAAAAAACTTGATCCGTATACTGCAGTGAGCCTTTCACATCAGATAAATTTAAAGAAGGTTCCATATTATGACGGTTTTGCTGAAGTTGAAGATAAAAAGAATCATGGAGAAATAACTTTCTTCGTAAAGGACATGTTAAATTATCTAAGTGATGGTCAAGACGAAGTCATTGACCAATTGCAAAAGGCACGGTATCGCTTAGACTATGTCAAAAAAGAGCTTGAAAAGCGTAAATATTCAATCGTTAAATTTAATGAACTATATATTTATTCGCAGGCATATTTATTTAATGATTTTGAAGGTAGTATAGAAGATCGGGAATTATTTGAGCTCTTTAAGCAAGATCATATATCACGAAGGAAATTTAAAGAAGGGCTCGATGAACTACAAAATGAAGGTTTAATTGAAACAGTTAAAGCAAAACCACTAAAGAGGAGAATAACGGCGAAATTTTTAGAACAAATAGGTCTAGATGCTTAGAATTAAAAGTTAAATAAAATGTATAAAAAGAGCCCCAAGGATTAGTTAACTTTTGGGCTCTTTTTTGCTGTAATGAAAGCTTGGAACTTCAACTACATTGTTATTCGCCTAATACTTTACCTTCTTTATCCAATAAGCTTACACGCTTATCATTTTTGTCCTTGAGCTTCCAAAAACTTTCACTGTGGAAGCTTAGGGGACTATTATCCGGCTCGATTTTCCAGCCACCTTCTTCTTCGAAAGAATCAGTGCGATATTCGCGTTCAAATTTCTTGAGGTAAAGGCCTTGCTGAGTAATCAATTGATCAACTATTTTTAGTGCTTCACCAGAGAGATTTCCAAAATAGACATCGCAGCCATCCTTAATTTGCATTAAGGAATACTTACCATCATTTTTAAAAAGAATGGTTAGTCCTGACCAGTTTTCCATAATCACTTCTTGGATGAGTTCTGCTAAACTATCTAGTTCCAACTCTTTCAGGTCGTCATCAATCAGGTCAGGATAAACTGGATCTTCACAGTCATTATCCAAATAGACAACTGACTCATAGTAATAAAGAATAGTGAAAGCAGTAAAAATAATACCTTTAGCAAAATCTTTTTTATAGTGCTTTTCTAAATAATCAGCTAATTCCGCGAAGTCCGCATTCTGAAAAGTAATGGGAACAAAGTCAATGTAATAACTATCTTTGTTTTCGCTGAGTATCTTATTAATTATTTCGTAGTCTTTTTCAACTGACATCGGTAAGTTCTCCTTGATTTAATCAATATTTTTAACTTTTTTGAAAAATAAGCCTTGGTGAGTTACTAGCTGTTCAATCATCTTTTGTGCTTCCCCAGAAAGACCAAAAAAATGTGTACTGTATTCATCTTCGATACTCATTAAAGAAATGTGGTCTTTGTCTTCGGTTTGAAAGAAAATATACAAACCCATGCGGTTTTTAATTACTTTGTCTCTAATTTCTTTAGCAATGCTCTCCAAATCAGTATGGCGCAAGTCTTTATTAGTATATTTTTCTAAATAGTCATTGCCAGGTAAGAAGACTGCTGAATCATAATAACAAAGAATGGTAAAAGCAATAAAAATAATCTTTTTGGCAAAATCTGGTTTGTAATTAATTGCCAAATAATCAGCTAGTTCAGCAAAATCCTCATTCATAAAAGTGATAGGAACAAAATCAACATAGTAATGACCTTGATTTGTTTCAGATGAACAATAAGCATCAAATAGTGTAGTAGCTCGTTGTTCATCGATTATTAGTTTGCTTTCCATAAATTATTTCTCCATATATAAAACTAACATTACAGTTATTATATTTTAAAAAGCTAGAAAATGACAGTTCAATAATAGATATGCGTTTGCTTTTGATTTTTAACTTTTTCATTCTAAAGTTTATAATGTACTTATTGTATAAACTTGTTCTCAGTAATAGAAAAGAAAGTTAAGTTCATGAAAGATAACCAGCAAAGTAAAAAAGATTTCTACGATATTTTTAAGTATACAGTCGTTTTATTCATCGCCTTTGTCGTAATCAATTTTTTGTTAACCAAGTTTGTAATAGTTAAATGCTCTGTATCAGGCATTTCAATGCAACCAACTTTTGAAAATCAAGAGCGCGTCATTGCTTATCGCCATAGTGAACTAAAGCGTAACGAAGTCATCATTCTAAAAGCACCTGATGAACCAAAAGCGTTTTATATCAAACGAATCATTGGCTTACCAGGTGATACAGTTACTGCAAAGAACAATAAGATTTATGTTAATGGCAAAAAGATTGACCAGAGTTATTTAGAACCGGGCTTTAAACTGATAGACCATGAGGATGGCTTCAATGGTACACATTACTCTGACACTGGAAACTTTTCAATTCGCTCGTTAGCAACTAAAAAAGACTATAAGAAAATTTATACGGCAGCGCAGTTGAACTTGATGAGAAAAACTAATAAGGTTCCGAAAGATTCATACTTTGTATTGGGCGATCACCGGAGTGTATCAAAGGATAGTCGTTACATTGGAGCAATTCCTAGAAGTAAAATTGAAGGTGTAGTCAAAGTTCGATACTGGCCACTTAACCGGCTTAGTTTGTATTAGTGACAACACGTTGGACACAATTTCATCGACATAAAAAAGCATCTGAAGATTTTCTTCAGATGCTTCTTTGTTTCTTATTCAGTTTCCTGATCTTTTAAATTAGAGTAGTCCTTTGGTGCAACACGCTTAATGTGCAATTTTGTCTCAGGACGGCCCAGAATTAATGGGACTTGCTCAACCACCGTATCGGTGTATTCTAAGCCAAACCAAGATGCTGGATTGGAAGACAAGTTTTGTAACCAGATACGAGCTTTTAGCATTAGTTTTTCAAAGCCCTTAAGTTTGGTAAGTGGACTGAAGACTTCATTAACGATAACGAATGAGAAGTCTCCAACTTGGCGGCCAGGAGTAGTAGTGTAATCCTGCGGTTGTGCCTCAATTGTTCCATCCTTGATTAAGTCCTGAACGATTTGCCGTAAGTAAACATTCACGCTGGTTTGCTTTTTAAAACCTAAGAAAAGCTGAACATTGATGACATTTTTGGTGCCGTAAGTATTAACCGCATAGCGCGCTGTGTACGGCTCATTAGTAATGTTAACTGATACGAACCAGTAAGCAGCAGCTCTTTTTGGTCGTTTATCCAAAATAGAGTACATGATTTCGCGTTTAATAAACTTGTTATACTTCACTTTAGCCATATAAACTAAGTTAGTTGCATATACTGGATAATCATCATCATGACTTAAGTCAGTCAACATATCAGTGTATTCGTCCAAGCGGACATAAGTTTTTGCCCCTTCGTGTTTATCACGTACCTTGTTACCGAAGTACCAAATGAACATAATTACACCGATGAAACCGGCAATTAAGACAGTTACGTAGCCACCGTGCATAAACTTGGTTAAACTTGAAATCAAGAACATGCCTTCGATAAAACCAAAGACAAGCAAGAAGCAAAGACGCAAAATAAGTGGGTGATGCTTAGAAGCCAAGTACTCGAATAAGAGTAGGGTGGTCATTAACATGGTAACCGTAATTGACAGACCGTAGGCTGCTTCCATGTGTTCCGAAGTACGGAAGAATAGAACAACGGCAATGGTTGCGACACAGATCATCTTGTTAACAGATGGAATATAAATCTGACCGTGCTCGGTTGTTGGGTAGTTAATTTTCATCCGTGGTAAAAACTTCAAACCACTGGCTTCAGATACAAGTGTAAATGAACCAGTAATCAAGGCTTGTGAAGCGATAATTGCGGCAATGGTTGCCAAAATGATGGCAAATAAACGTAAGTTAGCTGGTACAGCTTCGAAGAATGGGTTTAATTCGCCACCGTTAGTTTGGTAATTAGGGTTTTGTAAAATCCAAACACCTTGACCAAGATAGTTTAAAGCTAGGCAAACAAATACGTAAGGCCAAGAGCCTAGGATATTGCCACGGCCAACGTGACCAACATCTGAATATAGTGCTTCGGCACCGGTAGTTGCTAGGAAGATTGATCCTAGAATGAAGATACCGGCTTTGTTTGCAGGGCTGAATAAAATTTTGATTGCCCATACGGGATTAAGTGCTTCGATAATTGACCAGTCATGAGCCATATTGCTAATACCGATTACACCTAAAAAAGTGAACCAGACCAACATTATTGGTCCAAACGCTTTACCGATACTACTTGTTCCCAACATTTGAATTGAAAACAGTATCAGCAAAATGATAATGGTAATCACAATGACGGAGTTCTGATTAGGAACAGGAACACTACTGCCAAAATGCATATTTTTCAGACCTTCAATTGAAGTCGTAACGGTAACTGCAGGTGTCAGCGTTCCGTCTGCAAGCAGTGCAGCCCCACCAATTAAGGCAGGCATAACCAACCATTTGGCTCGCTTACGAACGAGTGCATATAAGGCAAAAATACCACCTTCACCACGGTTGGTCGCATTAAGCGCAATTATAACGTATTTAACAGTCGTTAATAATGTAACTGTCCAAAAAATCAGTGAGATTGAACCTAAAATCAATTCGCGGTTAACGTTGGCGATGCCGCCGTTACCATTAACAATCGACTTCATAACATAGAGCGGACTAGTTCCGATATCACCGTACACAATCCCAATTGTGATTAACAAACCGGCCGCGGAAATCCGCTTCTTCTTGTGATCCATAGTAATCTGATACTCCCATTAGACTATTTCAAGATTTTATTTAATTAAGTAAAAAAGAATGTCAACCGACATTCCCATTTAAGTACCTATTTTGTTCTTTTTTTCGTAATAGTACAAGTAAATTATGATAAAGAAGTAGAAATATTATTACGACGGTCTTCGTACCAGTTGTCCCAATCGCTGTATGAAGTCATTTCTTCAGGCTTAATACTATCTTGCTTAACAATTTCGTCTACTATATTTTGGAAGTTGTTAGCGTGGTATTGCAAAGCGTGCTTAACCAATTCATTACGTGAAAATTTGATGTTGTCCATTACATAGTGGTTAATATCAACCATGTTTGAATCAGGATCATAAGTGTTCATGATTTCCAAGTCGCGCTGGTTGAATTTAGCAATGTAGAAGTCAGTGAAAACTCTTAAATAATCAGGTTGTTCAGCAAACTCTTCTTCAGGCATTGTTGTCCATTCAGCCTCAGGCATGACAACCTTTAATTCTTCATTTTCTTGTTCTTGTTCATTATCTTGCTCTTTGATATTTGTTTCTTTTTCAGTCAAAGCAGACACCCCTTTAGTAAAAATAGGAAACGTGAAAGACAATAGTCATTTTACAGAGTTTAAGCGGTAAAAGCAACTATACAGTAGCTACTTGAGAAAAACCTAGTAGCCCATTTCTTCAGTTAGTCAAATTATAGCATTATTGTTGCACATGATTAAATGGCTAAAAATGTCCAAGTTAAAAGCGTCTTAGCTAAAATACTTAGACGCTTTTAAAACTTTTCTTCATTATAAAGTATCAATTATGGTTTTAGATAGCTTTGTACATCATTCTTAGTAATTTGATCAGGATTTGCACGTCCAGATTTACGGTAAAGATCGATTAAATCTTGAGGACTCCATGCCATACCTTCGTAACCAAGTTTAGTTACACGTTTACGCAGTTGAGCAATTTGGTCATTTGTAACGGTTTGACCGTGAACTTTGTGGTCGCCCATTGAGCCTTCACCAGTTTTACCTGCATTACCAGTGTCACCGCCATTAGAATTTGCACTGTTAGAACTACTATTAGAAGAAGATTCAGCTTCATTCTTATTATCTTTAGCAGCCTGCTTGTTCTTATCAAGGCCAGCGCTAGCTTGTTTCTTATATTTAGCGTAGTACTTGCCATCAATATAAGGTAGGTCTAGCACTTTTTGGTATTGGTCAGCAGCTTGATCGTACTGCTTGTCATCTTCGTTTTGCTTAGCAGCTGCAAAAATCGGCTTAATTTCGTGTTCATAATTATCTTGAACATCCTTGATGGTTTTAGTCAGCTTTTTACCGTGACTAACTAAAACGGAATAACCGTTGCTCTGCTTAATGACATCATTAGTCTTGGCAAGGGCGTCATCGTATTCACCATCTTTAGTTGCTTTAATTGCAGCCGTCATGTTGTCAGCTTGTTCTTTATAAGCTTGTGCTTGATCGGTTTTCTTAATCGAAAGGGCCTTGTCAAATGCGTCACTTGCTCTAGTGTAATTTTTGTCTTTAACGGCTTCTTTACCAGATTGAATGGCACTGTTATAAGAAGCATCTACTTGGTTGCTATTTGATTTTTGTGTTGCGTAAAAGACGCCACCACCGAGGGCAATAATGACAACGGCTGCGATCGTCCAAATCGTGGATTTTTTCATAATAGGAATTTATCCTCCTTACTAATTCTTACATTAATTATAGAGGGTTAATGTTGGTTTGACTACAGATACACGTTTTTTGCCAATAATATAAAAAATTCTCAAGAAATTTGTTACACTTTGCCGTCTCATTTCGTTAGTAATAGTGTAAGACATCTAGCGCGCTACTTCTTACATTGTTAGTTTCAATAATTCAATCAAAAGGATGGTAAAAAATATGAGTTTAGATTTATTAGAGCAAACAATCCAGTACACTTTCTACAATCAACAAGATGGCAAAGATAATATTAAGTCGCGTGTCTTTAAAAATGTGAAAAAGGGTGCGTCTGCGGCTGGTTTGGCTAAGGTGGGGGATGCACTTGCAAGTCTGCAAGGAGCTGACTTGACTGCCGCAACCTTAATTCAAAAGCAGGCAATTCCGCTAATTGACACCGTTAACTAAAAAAGATTTTTGCTAGCTAATTAAATATAGGAAAGAAAAGGAGCGAGATTAATTTGGTAACTAAATCAAAAACTTTACAATTAGTATTTTTAAATGGTGATGATAAAAAGGTCACATTGGCCTTACCGGATGCCGCTGATCACTTGACTTCAGTAGAAGTTAAAACGGCAATGAAGACAATTGCAGATGCAGATGCATTTGCAAAAGATGGAGTTGATGTCTATAAGATTCCACAATCTGCTTCATATGTTGAACGTGTGGTTACAAATTTGTTCGATGATTCTGCAGGTAGCTCAAAAAGGGCTGCAATTGTTCAGGCTCACAACTAGTTTGATTAGGAAACTCAAAAATTTTACTAATCGAAGATAATTATTTATTAAAAAGTCATACCTTGTTTAATTAGGCATGACTTTTTACTTTATTTCCTGTTAATTTGTTAATGTTTTGTAAAATTAATGTTGCATAAAATAATTTAAGAACACTGGCTGATTTTTAAAAGTGTAAAAATAATTGCTACATAAGCTTTTACGAATTAATTTAAAAAATTATTTTTGCAATAATCTGTAAGCGTTTATTACAAAAGTGTGTAAAATATCCGCTCACCTTGCAATTTTAGCTAAAGGTAGGTACAATATGAAATGTGGTAAGTAATAGCTATGCTTCAGGCACGTAAGTCTGTACGCATGCGCGTTCTTCAGCCTGAAAGCTACCTCATAAGAGTTATAAACTTATGGATTCGGCTTGAAGGATGTTGTAACAATGTAGGCTCTAAACGACTGAACCTATAGCCTATTACTATTTTGTATATACACAAGGAGGAAAGACCACATGAAGAAAAATTTAAGAATTGCTAGTGCTGCTGCAGCTGCTTTATTAGCTGTTGCACCAGTTGCTGCTTCTACTGTATCAACTGTTTTAGCTGATACTAATGTTACTGTTGTAGGCGGTACTACTAATGATGGTACCAAGGCTGCATCATTTAAGCTTAATGTTACTAATGCATTATCTTTAGCAAATGGTGATCCTGCATCTAAGTTGACTGTTACACTTGCTAACCCAACTTTACCTGCTGGAGCTTCAATTTCAACCTCATCAGCTAAGGTATACACACCAACACAATTAACTGGAATTGCTGCTAATGGTACCCCAAGTTTTGCTACAGGTGAAGAAGCTAAAAATGTTGGTAATCTTGCAATTAACACAGATTACGTTGCCTTTGTATACGTAACTATTACTGGTTTGAAGGCTGAAACTGAATACTCATTTAACGATGGTGCATTCAAGATGACTTCTGACAAGTCAGGTGTTATTTCAAATGTTCCTGTAATCAGTTCTTCATTCAGACTTGCTGATTCTACATTAACTGGTGCACCTTACGTTAAGGACATCACTACTGGTAAAGCTGTACAATCTGGTTCAGTTGATCTTGATTCTACAAAGTACAGTGTTGAAGCTGTTGCTCAAGCAATCGTAAACAAGTTTGGTGTAGGTGTTACTACACAAGCTGGTACTACTCCTGCAACTGGTCACTGGACTAACGTTAAAGCAGATGTTCGTGCTGCATTGAAGACTGCTGGTATCACTACTAAGAGCGATGCAAAAGAAAGCTTTGACAAACCAGCTGCTTCATTCCCAGTAACTCTTAACTACTACGCAACAAACGGTAAAACTGGTACAATTGTTATAACTGTAAACCCATCTTCAGATGAAGGTGATGCTACATACCCAGAAATTACTTTTGCTGGTGTTAAGTACAAGGGTACTAAGACCATTGACTCACTTCCAGATACTGCTAAGTTTAACTATGTACCAGTTGATGGTGTTGTAGACAAGGATGCTATTGTAGCTGCATTTGCTACTACTGTTAGTGCTACTGACTTAACTAAGTTAACTCCAAGTGTTGACGTTTCAGCTGTTAACACTAAGGTTGCTGGTAAATACCCAGTAGTTGTTAGTGCAACTAATGCTGATGGCAAGACTACTAAGGTTACCTTCATGTTAACTGTTGGTGCTAAAGGTGCTTCTTACAAGACTGTTCAATCAGATGGTGATGTACCAGTTTACGAAATCGTTGGTAACAACGTAACTGATACTAAGACTGTTGTTAAGAAGGGCGATCAAATTGCTGTCTTTGGTGAATCAATCAAGATTGGTGACAAGACTTACGCACGTATTAACAGCGCTGATTCTAACAAGTACATCGAAAGTAAATATGTTGATGGTACTTTCAAGCCAGCTGACAAGGTTGCTAAGAAGGTTATGCACAACGCATTCATCTACGACAAGGATCACAAGCGTGTTGGTACTAAGACTTTAGCTGCTTACTCAAACGTTGATGTTTACGGTGCAGCTACTAAGCTTGCTGACGGTAGCTTGGTTTACCAAATCGGTGACAACCAATACGTAATGGCTGACAACATCGATGGTACTGTTCGTACTTTAACTCACAACGCTTACGTATACAAGACAAGTACTAAACGTGCTGACCGTCGTGTATTACGCAAGGGTGCTAAGGTTACTACTTACGGTGCTCCTTACACATTCAAGAATGGTAAGGCTTACTACCGTATCGGTGGCCCAGCTAAGCAATACGTTAAAGTTGCTAACTTTTAATTAATTAGTTAAATTAATTACAGAAACGGAAACGACACTAGTCGCTTCCGTTTTTTGTTTCCTCTTCTATGAAACCGATAACAATTTGTGTATAATTGTATAGGTAAAATCAAATAGAGAGGACTGAATGAATGTTAGCAAAGAAGCAGCAGACCTTAAATCTACCGCGAGAAAAGGAACACCGTGTGTGGTCCAAGGATATTTTGCGACAAAAAGTTGGAGTAGATCAGACAATTGATATGTATCTTACAAAAGATGCAAATTATCAAATTAATCGGGATACGATTGCGATATATGAATTCCAGAAGGAACCACTATTGGGTAAATATAAGAGTGTAATTTTTGATTGTCAGAAAGGGATAGTCTTATGTCAAAATAGTACTCGCTCATTATTTACAGCTTTTGGACAAAAATGTCTTTTAGCTGGCTTGGAATTTCAACGTGATTTTGCTAGTAAATTAAACCTGACTAGTCGTAACATTATTGCTACAGGGAGACTGGCATATTTTTCATTACGCAGTTATAACTCAGGTAGTATTGATTGGGTATCATTACATCAGATGATTGGTTTTCGAGCCATTAATATTTCTTCTGTTGTATTTAAAACAGTGCCCTATGGAGAAATAAGCTACATTTTTGCTTATTATGATTGTAGCCGTTATGTGGTTGACCAGATTTCCAATAGTCTGGTTTATAATCACATCCTTTGCGAACTACTAATTGCTCATTTCGAGCAGTCACTAGGCTGGCAAGTGCAGCGACCCAAGGGTGAATCCTTAATAGATCAGCCGGAGTACTTTCATCCTCATGATCCATACAATGACCTGGCAATTAAGCCATTACTGCTTGAATTACAGGATAAAAGACAGCAACGATATGGTCGCTGTCTAGCTGACTATTTGGAATTGCCGTTGTTAACTGAATTTCATCGGGCAGTTAGGAAGGCTACTCAACGCCGTGATACCCTATTTTGATAAAGAAGCGAATTAACTTTGGGTTAATTCGCTTTTTGTTTACACTTTTTTGGCACGGTTTATTGAGTTTATTAATCCTCAAGTAGCGCAGGGTTATGTTTTACCCTTGAATTAAGAATGCGCTTAACTTAATTGTTACCGCTTACGATACTTGTTTTTACGCAGTATTAATAACTTGCTAAGCTACTATATGCACAAGCGCTTGTGACACTAAAGACGAAAAGGAAGATGTCACAAATGGAAATAAGTCGACAAGCTTTTTTACAAGCATGGGAGAACCAAAAACTAGTCAGAGGTGCATTGAAGTACGCACATGTGAGACAGGACTATACTAATTATGAGGACTTTTTGCAGGAAGGGATTATTACTTATGCGCATATGCTCACGCAGAATCAAACCCTTCCGCGTGAAGAAGTCGATCGAAGCAGTTTTCGCAAGATAATCTGGCGCACAACTGATTTGTTACGCAAGGAGCAACATCTGTGTGAACGTGAGAGTGAACTGACAAACTTGCAAATAGTTGAAGATAAGCATAATTGGGATAATTACTTAGCATTAGAAGCAGAGCTACCATACTTGTCTGACATAGAACAGAAGCTATTTTTAGAGCATTTGATTGGGCGTGAGCCGGTTCAACAGCTTAGTAGGCAAATAGGTGTCAGTAGAGGACAACTACAACGTATTAAGAGTCAATTACTAAATCGATTACAGGAAGTTTTAGAAAGATAACTTTTTCTTGTAATAAAAGTCGAGCTATATTACTTTTTGACTACAATTAAATGCTATCTATTGTTTCTTGTGAAATTGCTCGATACAATAAAGATGTCGATTAAGGAGGCAAACACACACTTATGAAAAAGAAACTAATCACTGGTTTTTCAGCTGCGTTACTCGCTGCGTCTGCTGTAATTCCAGTTACCAACAACTTAATTGCCGCTTCGCCAGCTCGAGCTGATCAAGTCTCAGCTGCTACAGCAACAGAAACAACTTTTTTAAACACTGCTACTAGACAAGCACAGAAGGTCGCTAAGAAATATGGTCTATATCCTTCAGTAATGATTGCACAAGCAATTGTTGAGTCGAATTGGGGTCAATCTGGGCTTGCAGTTAATGCTAACAACTTATTCGGTATGAAAGCCGATGATAGTTGGCCAGGTGCTACTTATTCCGCTAAAACGCGTGAAGAAGATAAGAACGGCAAGAGCTACTATGTCACTGCTAAATTTAGAAAATACAATACTTACCAAGAATCCTTCGATGATAACGGTAAGAAGTTGCGTCTAGGTGTTTCTTGGCAACCTGACCGTTACCAAGGCGCTTGGCTCGAAAATGCGTCCTCATACACAGATGCTACCAAGGCTTTGACTGGAACGTATGCAACAGCCAATAACTACAACACGATTTTGAATAGTCGTATTACTGCTTACAATCTTACGCAATACGATCCGACAATTTCCAACGCGTCTAAGTCCTATGTGGTGAAAAAAGCTGGTGCTACCTATGCTTGGCCAACTGACCACTCAGTTTCTGCTAAAACAAGTTCAGTTAATAAGGGCGATGCGGTAACTGTAACCAAGACAATCACTTTTTATAACGGCAAAAAACGGATGTACATCTCAGGTAAAGGCTGGGTTAATGATACATTGTTAGATGCTGGTAGTGCACTGCCTCCTGCTTCTCAAGCACCTAAAGGTGATGAGAAGGTTAATAAGACCTTGATGCACACTTCTTACGTTTATGATGCAGAAGGCAAACGTGTTAAGGGCATGAAAGCAATTAAGGCTGGCGATGAAGGCAAGGTCATCGCAACTTATGGCACTAAAAAGATTAATGGCAAGAAGTATTACCGAATCGGTGAAGATCAATACATTGCCTGTGGTAACATTGACGGTACTTTTAGAACATTAAAGAAGAACTCTTATGTTTATAACGATTATGGCAATCGCGATAATATGAAGGTTTTGAAGAAGGGGCAATCAATTGCTACTTATGGCGCTGCAATAACAATTTATGGACACAAATACTACCGGATTGGTGTTCATCAGTATGTAAAGAAGGCCAATTTTTAAAGTAAAAACCAATTAACAAAAAAGAAATGAGGAACTAACGTTTAGAATGAAGATAAAGAAACTAATAACTACTGTTGCTATCGGAGTAGGTTTAGTTGCACCTGTTTTTAAAGTCAGTCAGACTCAAACAGTTGAGGCGGCATCGATTAATGCGGTTGCTAAGCAAAATAGCTATGTTGGGGAAACTTACTTGTATAAAATGTTACAAACAGCCAACATCAAGTACAATAAGTTTTATGCCAATGGCAACATTATCAAGTACAGAAAAGGTAAGCCAGAAGGAATTGTAATTCACGAAACGGCAACACCAAATGCTTCTGCTTATAATGAGGCTATCTACTTTAACCGTGAATGGATGAATATGTATTCCTACGTTCATGCCTTTGTTGACAGTAAACAGGTAATTCAAATGATGACACCAAATTATGGTGTCTGGGGTGCTGGTGCAATTGCCAACAGCCGCTACATCCAAATTGAACTTTGCCAGGAAAACACTAGAGATAAGTTTGCAAAGAGTGTTAACAATGATGCAATCTATGCAGCTAAATTGTTGCACCGTTATGGCATCGTACCAACTAATGCTTCAAACACTGGTCAAGGAACAATTTGGTCACACCACGCAGTTTCTCGTTTTCTAGGCGGAACCAATCACACAGATCCAGATGGCTACTTTGCTAAATGGGGCTACTCAATGGATGAGTTCTTCTCCTTGCTTAAGTCTTACTACAATCTTCAAGCTGGTGAAACAGACGCCTCTACCGGTCAAGACGGCGTATCTGACAGTAACAGTACTGCTACTGATCCAGATCCTGTCTCACAAGCGCCAACAGGTAAGAAGAAGTTGATGCATGATGCTTACGTTTATGACGCAAATGGACAACGTACTAACGCACCACTAAAGACTGCTGGTATCGAAGTAAACGTAACTGCTACAAAAATGATCAATGGTAAGAAGTACTTGCAAATTGGTGAAAATGAATATGTTGTTGCAAGTAACATCATTGGTACCTCAAGAGTTCTAACACATAACGCATATATTTACGATACTACTGGCCTACGTGCTGACAATACTAAACTATTGCGTGGCACTAGTGTTCATACTTACGGTGGTAGAATTAATATTGATGGTCAAATCTACTACGCAATTAGTGAAAATCGCTTCGTTAAAGCAGCAAATTTCTAATACGCTAGTTAGTTGATTTTTAAAGACTACCAAAAGAGCTAATCGCAAATTTCTATTGCGATTAGCTCTTTTTTACTTTGTACTTAATTTTTTGACAAACCTTTTTTGTTTTTTCAGACATTGATAACCCAGTTTTTCATAAAATTTGTGTGCAGCTACTCGTTCCTCTCCTGAACTCAATCTTATTTCATTGATATCGAGTTCTTGTGCAAGCTCTTCTAATCTGCTCATTAGCTTAGTACCAATACCTTTTCCTTGCGTTGAACCAGCAACAGCTAATGCTAAAACGTCCAATAACGGCTCGAAGTAGGTTTCTTCAAAAATTTCAGCATGAAGATAGCCTTCTACTTGACGGCTTACGTCATCTTCATAAACTAATAGATAATGATGGTTTGCATCCTTTAAAATACGTTGCAAGTTTTTAGTTGTTTGCTCAAGTGAGCAATCGTAACCTAATTGTGTCCGATTAATTTCCTGAATTGCTGAACTGTCAGTTACTTGTGCATTCCTAATCATTAAAACTACCTCCTAACGAAGCTTATTGTTACGATTATTTTAGCACATATGCTGGTTGATTAAGCTTTGTCTTCAATTTTTTAAGTAATTAAATAGATTGCAAACTATTGCTAAAACTGAGTTGTTGTCCGTTTTGCTTGTTACTATTTTCGTGTATAATTTTCACAGTATTTAAGGAGGCTTTTCATGGCACAGCTATCTTTATTCTTGGTTGTTTTGTTTGCCTTAATCGTACCAATTATGATGGCGCGACTTAAAGTAACGGCAATCCCAACTGCGGTGGCAGAAATCATTATTGGCATCATTTTGGGTGCTAGTGGCTTTAACTTTGTTCAGCCAACGCATGACTTAAACTTTTTATCCAGTTTGGGTGTGATTTTGTTACTATTCCTGTCAGGGATGGAAATTGATTTTGAACTATTGAAGCCTAGCAAGAAAAAGTCAGACAAGCAAGTCGATCCTTTGAAAACGGCAAGCAGTGCCTTTATTGGCGCTACTGTTTTCTCGGTGTGCCTGGCGCTTGTCTTAAAGATGTTAGGGTTATTCAGTGATGTAATGCTCGCAACCATCATCTTTATGACCGTAGCTTTGGGAGTCGTAATTGCAACACTGAAAGAAAAGGATATCTTGGGACGACCAGTTGGGCAGACTATTTTGTTAACAGCTGTTTTGGGTGAAGTTATTCCACTGATTCTTTTAACGGTTTACGCCGCAATTAATGGTGGTAATACCAGGCAATTATGGCTAATTATTTTATTGTTTGGTGCGGCAATTTTGTTATTGTGGCGCTTTAAGCAACCATATTTGTGGTTTGCCAAGGTAACTAAGTCGACAACGCAATTAGATGTGCGCCTTGCCTTTTTCTTGATTTTTGCCTTAGTTACAGTTGCTGAAAAAGTTGGCGTGGAAAATATTCTGGGAGCCTTTTTGGCGGGAATTGTGATGAAGCTGCTTGAACCTAGTCATGAAACGGCAGACAAATTGACGTCGATTGGTTATGGCTTTTTCATCCCGATTTTCTTTATCATGACAGGTGTAAAGCTTAATTTAAGGTCACTGTTTGCTCATCCTAATTCATTGATTTTACTACCAGTTCTTGTTGTATTTTTGCTCTTGGCTAAACTACCGGTAGCTCTAATTTTTATGAAAAAGTTTGGCTCACGCAATGGTCTTGCTGGTGGCTTTTTGACGGCAACCACAATTACAATAGTTCTGCCAGCGCTAGAAGTTGCACGTAAGCTAAATGTCATTTCTCGACTTCAATCGGATGTCTTTATCTTGGCAGCTGTTATTGTCTGCATTCTTTGTCCGATTTTATTCAATGCTCTTTTTAAACTGCAACCTGAAGACCGCATAAAAGAAGAAGTTGTCATTATGGGGACTAATGCGCTAACTGTACCGATTATGCATGACTTGCACGACAATTGGTATTCCGTGAAAATGTATACGACAAGCAGTGAACACTACGATATCTATAAGAGTCGTGTGCCCAACTTAACTTTGTTACCACATCTGGAAGAAACCGATCTTAATCAAGCTGGTGCATTCAGTGGCAATATTTTTGTTGCTGCTTTACGCTCGGATGAAACTAATCTACGTTTAGGCGAGCAGGCAAAAGCTAAAGGCAAGTTTAAGCGAATCATTATTTGCCAAAAACGGGCAGATATTGCTAAAGTAAATGAACTACGTCAGAACGGAATGGAAGTTTATGATTTAAGTAACGTGACTTCATCATTATTACGTGCACTGATTGAATCACCAGGGGTATATAGTGTACTAACAGATACCAAGAATGCTGTCTATTCAGTTGTTGTTCGCAATATGAAGTATTCAGGACGTGAATTAATGGACTGGGACTTAGCCAAAGATATTACTGTTAGCCGTATTCGTCGTGGGCAAAAGTGGCTGGTTCCACACGGCCATACTGTGATTGAAGCTGGTGATGAATTAATCTTTTCTGCTAAATATGAAGCAGCAGATCGGGTACGTCGAATTGTTGGTAAAAAATAGTTTGAAGAGCTAATCAAATTGATTAGCTCTTTTTATGTGGACTCACATTTTATTGCTTGTTAGATACAAAAAAGACTAAAATTTTGTAATTGCTTTTTTGCTAAAAAGCTAAAAGTTTGCTTAGTTTTGCTTTTCACATATTTATAAATGGTAATTTATAATATATTATTTTATAAATATATGATAATGCTATAAATGCTGTAATTAATTAATAATACTAAAATACTAAATGATAAGGGCAATTATTTTATTTAAACAAATTCTACTTACACTATAAAACTATATTCATTTTTTTTTTTTTTGTATATAGTGTTCAAACGTCGAAAACGTAGCGCTATTATTAATTATATCGTTCTTAATAACAGCTATATTGGGAGCAATAGAATAAATAAAAGTAAAACTAGTGTGAGGTTTTTAAGAGATGAGTAAAAATAGTTTTTACAAAAAAGTAATCGTTTCTGTTACCGGTGCTACATTGTTATCGGTTGGTTTAAGTCAAGTTCCAAATAATATTATGAGTAGTGCACCTACTGAGGTCAGTGCTGCTCAAAAGACTAAGGTAATTGGGGCTAATTCTGCTGTTTATAAACAAACAGGCAAAAAAGTTATTAAAACCAAGAAGATTATTAGTGTCGGCAAAAAGGTTCGCGTGTATGGTCAAAAGACAATCAATGGTAAGCTCTATTATAAGATTGGCAAAAACCAATATATCAAAGCTTCAAATGTTGATGGTAAAAAGCGTCATGCAGCTAAAAATACAGTTTTGTACACTAGAAGCGGTAAAGTAATTAAGAATAGTAAAGTTCGTAAGGGTCAGGGCGTTAAAATTTATGGTGGACAAGTAACCATAAAGGGTAAAAAATATTACTCAACAAAATATGGTTATATTAAAGTAAGTGCACTTGTTGGTAAGACACAGCCTGTTGAACCTGACAAGGGTGCAAATGATAATACACAAGATTCTACAGCAGGTACTGGTTCTACTTCAAATACCACAAATACTTCTACAGGATCCACTACGCCTAGCACTCCAGCAGTTGATGCATTAAAAGATAAGAAAGCAGCAGCTAATACTGAAGTTAAGAAGGCTGCAGAAGATGCAATTAATGCAATCAAGACTAGCCCTCTATCAGATGATGATCAGAAGGCTGCAATCGACCGTGTTAATAAGATTGCCCAAGCAGCAGCTGATACTATTAATAACGCGCAATCTGAAGCAGATATAAATGCGGCTAAAGATAGTGCTATTGCAGCTTCTCAACTTGAACCAAGCAAAATTGAAAGCACCGACTTAGCTTCAAAAGCAGGTGAATTTGTTACTAATACAGCAGGCGGTGATGCAACCAAGGTAAAAGCTGCAGTTGATAAGGCTAAGAAAGCAATTGCTAAGGCTGCAACAAAAGCTGATTTAGATAAGGCAGAAGCAGATTTACAAAATGACCTTAATGATGTAGTTCCTTTTGCAGAGCAAAAAGAAGCAACAGTTAGTGCAATTAAAACAACTGCCCAAGCAGCAAAAGATAAAATTAATAGTGATACAAGTCTATCAGATGATGATAAAGCAGAGGCAACTGCTTCAATTGATGCCGTAGTTGCCTCTGCTTTAGAAAAATATGATGATAAAACTCCTAGCGCTATAGAAGATGCTAAAACAACTGGAGATTTAGTTTCAACACTAAATGCGGTAAAAGCAGTATGTGATAAAGAATCAACTAATGAAGACGTATTAAAGGATAAGAAAGCAGCAGCTAGCACCGCTATTGATGATGCTGTAACAGATGCAACTAATGCAATTAATAGTAGTCCTTTATCAAATGATGATAAGAGTGCTGCAATTTCAAAAATTGATCAAATTGCTCAAGATGCAAAAGACAGCATTGAGAATGCAAAATCTGAACAAGAGATAACTGACGCTCAAACAGCCGCTATTGAAGCTTGTCAACTTGAGCCAAGTAGAATCGAAAGCTTAGATTTAGCAACAAAAGCAGGCGAATTCGTTACTAAGGCTGGTGGAGATTCAGCTAAAGTAACAGCTGCAGTAAACAAGGCAAAGGAAACAATTGCTAATGCAAAGACTCAAGCTGATTTAGATAAGGCTGAAACTGACTTACAAAGCGCCCTAAATGAAGTAGTTCCTTTTGAAAAACAACAAACAGCAGCAGTTAATGCAATTAATGAAGCAGCAAAAGCTGGTAAAGACAGATATAATAATGATCCACTTTTATCAGAAGATGAAAAAGAAGAAGCTAATGCTGCAATTGATGCTATTGTTGAATCTTCATTGAGCGATGTACAAAGTGCTACAAAAGCATCAGATTTAGTTACAGCAGTAAATACAGTGCAAGCAGCATGTGCACAAGTACCTACTGACTCAGAAAGTACACGTTAATCAGATACTTAAATTTATTCTTCAGTAGTCAAAAAATAAGTAAAAAGGCCATAGCTCATCTGCAATTGGTTAAATCTAAATGATTTAACCAATTAGGATGCTTAGGCCTTTTTGTGTTTAAAAAAGTAAATGCGTGTAAATTTATTAATAAGCAATAGCTGGTTATTAAGTGCTATTCTATAAACTTAGCAATAGTATATAAAGCAATATTATTAATACACTACACGTTTGAGTGCTTTTTAATTTATATTGTGGATATTTGATTACTTCTTTTAAACTATATAAATTTTTGATTATTCAAATATATCGTGTTGAAATCCTGGGCTTATAGGGCTACTATTAATTATATCGTTCTTGATACCAGTTATATTAGGGGCAATATATGTAATGTAAATCTAGTGTGAGGTTTTTGAAAATGAGTAAAAACAATTTTTACAAAAAAATGATTATTTCCGTTACCGGTGCAACTTTGCTATCGGTTGGTTTAAGTCAAGTTCCAAGCAATGAAATAGGTACTGTACCTACTGAAGTTAGTGCAGCTACCAAAACAAAGGTAATTGGTGCTAACTCAGCCGTTTATAAAAAGACTGGTAAAAAGACAAAGAAAGTTATTAAAGCTGGCAAAAAGATTCATGTTTATGGTCAGAAGACAATCAATGGTAAGCTTTATTACAAGATAGGCAAAAATGAATATATAAAGGCTTCAAATGTTGATGGTAAAAAGCTTAAGGCAGCCAAAAACACAGTTTTGTATACCAGAAGTGGTAAAGTTATCAAAAATAGTAAGGTTCGCAAAGGCCAAGGCATTAAAGTTTATGGCTCAGTCGTAACTATTAACGGTAAAAAGTATTACTCAACAAAATATGGTTATATCAAAGTTAGTGCATTGGCTAAGAAAGAAAAGCCTGTTCAACCTAACAATAATACTCAAAATTCAACCGGTAATAATTCTGGCTCAAACGGCTCAGGTAGCAATGGTTCAACTTCAAATGGCTCAGGCAGCAATGGTTCAACTTCAAACGGCTCAGGCAGCAACGGATCAACCTCAAATGGCTCAGGCAGCAATGGTTCAGCCTCAAATGGCTCAGGTAGTAATGGTTCAACTTCAAACGGCTCAGGCAGCAATAGTTCAACTTCAAACGGCTCAGGCAGCAACGGATCAACCTCAAACGGCTCAGGCAGCAATGGTTCAACCTCAAATGGCTCAGGTAGCAATGGTTCAACTTCAAACGGCTCAGGCAGCAACGAATCAACTTCAAATGGCTCAGGCAGCAATGGTTCAACTTCAAACGGCTCAGGCAGTAACGGATCAACCTCAAATGGCTCAGGCAGCAATGGTGCGACCCCAAACGGTTCAGCTGAACCCCAAAAATAGTAAATAACTATTAGCTACTCAAATTTATTGTTTAGTAGTTAAACAAAAAGGCTGTAAGTTTATCCCAAATTATTGAATCTAAATGATTTAAGTAATTAGGTGGCTTAGGCCTTTTTTATTAAAAAAACACAGCTTTTCTAAATTAATAGAATAGCTGTGTTTTAGTTTGTCTTATTTTAATGTGACTACTTTGCTACCGACTTTTTCGCTTGTGCCAACACATCCATGACCGTTATGCTATGATCATATAATTCCTCAGCGGCTTTAGTATCGTGGTTGTCAATGATCTTAACAAAGTCATTGAACTCACTAGCCATCCGGTGCTTGTAATGATTAAATTCAAAGATATCAGTATCACCATTTCTCAGCTCAATGCTGAAGCGATCAATTACACCAGTTGAACCATCAAAGAAAATTGAACCTTTTTCTCCCTCAATAAAGGAACGTGGAGTAGTGTAGCAATCTTTTGAGGCAATTAGACTAGCCTGCATTTCAGGATAAGTCAGATTTAGAATACCTGAAGTATCGATTCCTTTTTGCATCACAGGATAGTATTGCACGGCTTTTGGCTTGCCAAAAAGTCCAACGGCTAAATGAATATTATAGATATTTAAATCCATTAACGTGCCGCCGTCTTTTGCAGGATCAAAAACTGGTGCGATGTTTCCTTCTAGGAAATCATCATAGCGACTAGAATACTGCGTGTAATTAAGGCTAGCAATATGGATAGGCGCAATTTTAGAAAGAGCACGTTTAATTGCTAAGTAATTTTCTAAATGAATATTAGTGATTGCTTCAACGATAATGACGTGATGTTCATCAGCTAATTTTTTCAATTCCCTTGCTTCAGCAACCGTTGCAACGTATGGTTTTTCACAAATCACGTTTTTGCCATTCAAGATAGCCTGTTTAACTACATCGTAATGTAAAGAGTTAGGGACAGCAACATAGACAGTATCGACATTTGGGTCACGATAGAGCTCGTCATTATCGGAAAAAACTTCAGCAATCTGATATTGCTCAGCTAAATCCTGTGCAATTTGTTTGCTGCGTGGAGTGGTTGAAATAGCTGCTAGTTCTAAGTCGGCTATTTTATCCGCAGTTGTCAAAAAATCATGAACAATTTTTCCACTACCAATAATTCCTAGCTTCATCGATATCCTCCATTAAATCTACTTTGATTTTGCCTTCTTGGCATTTATAACCTCATCGGGTAGTTTAAGATCATTATACCCATCAAAGTGATTTGTGGATATGGTCTCACTAAATTTCATTAATTTTGCCAATTTTAAGGTAACATTGCCAGTATAGCCAACAAGTTTTTCATCTTTAATTGTGTAGGCAAATTGGATGTTGGTAAACTTGACACTTTTCTTGAACTCTTTAATTTCTTTCTTACTAAATTTAGCTTTTTTGTAAAACTCTAGGAATAGCTTTTTCATTTTAGGTGCACTTACATTAACAGTTAGGGTGTACACGCCATCTTGATCTGGTCCAGACAATTCACTATTGTCATCTAGAGCTTTAATAAATAAATCACTGGTTTTGGTATATGTCTTAGGATCGCTCAAGAGATTAAATAATTGAGCCTCTGCACCTTTAGGCTTCTTTTTTGAAGGCTTTGGTAAGGACGTGTATTCCCATTTACCCTTATTTTTGCTATAAAGACGATTAGTTTCTTCTGAAGTCCACATTTCCTCAGTTTCACTCGTTTTTTTGCCGTAGCTAGTCTGTAGTGTTACATGAGCTAGGGCAGGCTTAATTTTTAATTCACTATTTATCTTGAATATAATTGGCTTTTCCTTGTTAACTTTTACATCAAAAGTAGCATCTAAGCCTGCACTTTGGGTTTCTGGTGAACCTTTTTTAACAATTGATACTGCTTGTTCTTTATCAAGAGCAGCCGAAACGCTGTGTGTTTGACTTAGCCCACCTGCTAGGAAGGCTAAGGTTAATAATATACTAGAAATAACTTTTTTAGTTTTCATAATTTTTCTCCTTGTTTAATCTTAATTTAATTCTGATTTTACAGTAATTAATTGGTCTAGTCTATTCTTTTCGAGAAAAAAACACTATTTCTTCAAGAAATAGTGCTCTTTTTTATAAATTTAAATTATTTTTTCTTATTTTCTTTTGGTAGTGGCTTACCATCTAGCGCATTGTTAGGAACCTTCAGGAAGTCGTGGCGACCAAAGTTACTATAACTTTGCCCTGCACTCATTTTCATCATCTTCCCAATTTTGAGGTTAACGGTGTAACTGAAAGTGGATAACTTAGAGCCTTTTACTACTAGCTTCACGGTCATATCTTCAAATTTACCAACTTTAGCTAGCTTTTGATAGATTTTTTGCTGCTGCGGACTTTGGGTATTAGTTGTAAAGATTGGTGCAACTGCAGCTTTCATGATCTTTTTATCAGTGATTTTTGCTGTTAACGTGTAGGTTTTACCAGAACGCTTCATCTTATAAGCATCAGTTAAACCCTTAGGTGGATTTATTAACATTTCGTTGTTCAAAACTGCATCTAAAACGTCGGCATATGAGTGACCAGACATTTTTTCAATTTCAGTTTTGTACCATGTGCTTTGACCATTGATGTAAAGATTACCAGTGTTGCTAATCCATTCATCCATGTTATGAGTTTTACCCTTAGCTTCTGTTTGGTAGTTAACGTGGAATACGGTTGGGTCACCACCGAATGAATAGTTAGAAGCAACGATTTGACTAGAAGTGTCGGTTTTCAAATTAACAATTTGCTTTGCTTCACCACTCTTGAAGGACTTCTGTGATTTTTGAATGACTTGCGTTTTAGTTAAAATTGGATCGGCTTGCTTTTTTTGTTTAGAGCAACCACTAGAAATTAGTGCAACGACAACGCCTATACTTAACAATACTTTTTTGAATTTCATCTTGGTTAGATATTCTCTTTCCTTATATTCATTAATATCTCTATTGTATCGTAAATCAAAAATTTAAAAAACGATTTTTAGCTCTAAACCCTATGAAAACAAAATTTAAATGTGTAAAATAGTAAGTGAAGCTTTTAATTTGCAAAGGAGATATTTTTTCATGTCGAAATTAGTTTTAATTCGTCACGGCCAAAGTGAATGGAACCTTGAAAACAAGTTCACTGGTTGGGTTGATGTTAACTTGTCAGAAAAAGGTGTAGAAGAAGCAAAGAATGCGGGTAAGTTAATTAAGGAGCACGGCCTCAAATTTGACCAAGCTTATACCTCAGTTTTGACTCGTGCAATCAAGACTTTGCACTTCGCTTTAGAAGAAAGTGGTCAACTTTGGGTTCCTGAAACTAAATCATGGAGACTTAACGAACGTCACTATGGTGGTTTACAAGGCTTAAACAAAGAAGCAACTGCTGAAAAATATGGTGACGAACAAGTTCACATTTGGCGTCGTTCATACGATGTTTTGCCACCAAAGCTTGAAGATGATTCAGAGTTTAGTCAAGTACATGACCGTCGTTATGCAGATCTTGACCCACACATCATTCCTCGGACTGAAAACTTAAAGGTTTGTCTTGAACGAGTAATGCCATTCTGGGAAGATCGTATTGCACCAGACCTATTGGCTGGTAAGAACGTTATCATCGCTGCTCACGGTAACTCACTTCGTGCTTTAACTAAGTACATTGAAAACATTTCTGATGAAGACATCATGAACCTAGAAATGAAGACTGGTGAACCAGTAGTTTACACATTCGATGAAAAATTAAACGTTACTAACAAAGAAAAGTTAGACGACTAATTTAACTTTGAACTAAAAAGCCATTTCGAAATTATTTTCGAAGTGGTTTTTTGCTATCATGCAAAAATCTGACAAACTAAGGTATTTGTAGAAGTTGGTATTATGAAAAGAGTAACTTCAGTAGAAGCTAAATTAAAAGTGGGAACGACGGTTCCGTTTTTAGTTAACTGTGATTATCAATTTGAATTGTTGGTATTGAAATGTCAAAACAAGTATCAAACTGGAAAGGCACTATTTAATGAACTAATTGGCTATCGCCTAGCAAGAGCTTTGTCCCTACCTGTCCCTGAGCAGCAACTAATTTATTTATCTCAAGACATGATTGATGCAAATAAACAGCTTCAAGAGATCAATGCTCAAGCTGGTATTTGTTTTGCTTCTAGATGGATTAATGCAACATCAGGCGCATGTCCTAACTTTTTCAGACATGCAACTAACAAGGAAGATTTTGCAGGCATTTTATTAATCGACCAGCTTTTGGAAAACATTGATCGTGGAGCAAATCGTGGTAATTGGCTTTTTGAAAAAGAAACGAAAAGAATTGTCTTAATTGACTTTGGTGCCATTTTTAGAATTGCTCAGATTTGGGATCAATATAGCTTATCACAGGATATGGAAATGCCGCTGACTGTTTTAGAGGAACTGAATGGTCCACTTTATCAAGCAATGATAAAGCAGATTAAAGGAAAACAGGCTTTTGCAAAAATAGAGCAAAGGATTGATGACCTTTCCGATGATGCTAAAGCAGATATTTTTAGAGAGATTCCTTTAACGGATTGGGGCATTACTAACGAAGACTTACAGGCAGCTAAAAAGTTTATTTACTTCCAGCTTAATCGCTGTCAGGAAATTGTTGCTGTTTTACAAGAACACTTTAAGCTTTAGGTAAGGGTGAAAAATAATGCAGAAAGTAAAAATTTACTATTCAGTTCTACAATACGTACCAAGTGAAATTAGGCAAGAGCGGCTTAATGTCGGGATTGCGTTTCATGTGCCCAATTTACAGATAGCTAAATTTGTTTATACAAATGATATAAATCGTCTTGCCACATTTGATAAGGAATGGGATGAGGAATTTTATACGATTACTATGCAGGCTTTAGCCGAAAACATTTCTTCCAAATCGACTTCGCGAGAAGATGAATTACTTATTGTGGAATCAGACGAATACTTAAAGGCAAAAACAGAGTATTTGGCAAATGAATTTCAATTTAGGGATGTTGCCAGTCTGGCTTCTGACAAAGAAAATATCGAAGCAGATATTGCGAGGTTAGCCCAAGTGTTCCTTTAAACTAATTATCAGTTCTACTAAAAAGTGCAGCTATAAAAGAACCTCTAATAAATAGACTATAGGTCTAAATATTAGGGGCTCTTTTACTTTTTAATGGTTATTCGTTAGTTTTTAGTCATCTTCATTAAGGTTTAAGACAGCATCGAAAACACTTTGAGGCAATTTAATATCGCTTTTGACTGCTTGACGCTTGTTTAAACTTTGCCGACGCAATAGTTGTTGCTTTTTAGAAATGCTCCGCTTTTCACCGTTAACAGCTGCATTTTTACGTAGTGGGGGAACATCCACACGAGCAATTGATTTGTTTTCAACCATTGCTTGAACCGGCATTGGATAAAGACGACGTGGCACAGTGTATTTTAGTTTTTCAACCAGTCTATGTGCAATTTTGTCTGCATTTTGGCGCGGCACAATGATGTCGAGTGCATCGACGGCTGCGTAGTTAATCTGAATTTGAATTTTGACCACATCAACAAGTTCATAATCAAGAAATTCAGTATCTAGTGTTGCGTAACCATGAGTAATTGATTTTAAGCTGTTGAAAAAGTTATAGGCAATTTCAGAAACAGGCAACTTATAGGTTAATGTGACTAAATCCTGTTGGTTATCGAGATCAACCATTTCACCAAAATGTTGGTCGCAAAGTTTCATTACGGCACCAAGATAGCTTTCTGGCGTGGTGATGACCGCTTTAACATAAGACTCAGTCACGTAATCAATTTCTGAGAAGTCAGGGAATTTAGCTGGATTAGTGATGGTCAGGTATTCTTGCTTTGGATCAGGTGACTTCAAATAGACGTGGTAAGTAGCGTTTGGTGCAGTTGTTAGTACCTCAACGTGGTACTCGTCACGCAAACGTTCCTGAATAATTTGTAAGTGGAAAATTCCCAAGAAGCCGCACCGGAAACCGGCATCAAGAGCCTCTGATTGTTCAGGTGTGTAGTGAAAAGCCGAATCATTAAGTGCGAGCTTGCTGATGGCCTGCTTCAGTGCTTCATAGCTGGTATCGCCTTTAGGGTAAAGTCCGGCGTAAACCATTGACTGTGCTGGCTTAAAGTTAGGAAAAGCTTGTGCTGTTGGATTAGCTGCATCAGTTAGGGTTTCACCTACTTGAACAGCAGCCACGTCCTTTAGACCGGTAACTAAGTATCCAACTTCGCCAGTTTCTAGTTTTTCAACAGGCTTCATGTTAGGTGTAAAAATCCCAACGGCTTGAGCATTAAAGGTTTCGCCTTGACTCATCAATTTCAATTTCTGCTGGGTGGTTAGTTGACCATCAATCATTCTTACTTCAGCGACGATTCCTTGATATGGGTCGTATTGGGAGTCAAAAACGAGTGCCTTGAGCGGAGCCTTGGGGTCGCCAGTTGGAGCTGGAATCTTTTGATAAATTGCTTCCAGAACGTCATGCACATTTTTACCTGTTTTAGCAGAAATTTTCAAAATATCGCAATCCTCAAATTCAGGACGGAGTGCGCGAATTTGTTTTTCAGTTGCTACAACGTCTGCAGATAAACTATCAATTTTGTTGATAACTGGAATAATGGTTAAATGATGTTTTACTGCCAGTCGCAGGTTGGCAATTGTTTGCGCTTGAACACCTTGAGTGGCGTCCACAAGCAAAATCGCACCGTCACTAGCGGCAAGACTTTTTGAAACTTCGTAAGAAAAATCAACGTGTCCAGGTGTATCAATCAAATTATATTCATATTCCTGACCATCATCGCCATGATAAAAGTTACGCACAGAACGCGATTTGACAGTTACACCATGTGCTTGTTCAACTTCCATGCTGTCTAATAATTGGGCACTAAGTTCACGCTCACTCACTGTTTCGGTTTGTTCCATTATTCGATCGGCAAGAGTAGATTTACCGTGATCAATGTGAGCAATAATGGCAAAATTACGGATATTTGCAGTTTTCATTTTCAATTATCTCTCCAATTCTTTTTGCAATCCTTGTAGATAAAACTCGAGCAGTTGGTTTGCTTCTGTTTCTAAATCAATTTGAAATTCTTTAAAATCCACTGGCAGTTGGTCATGATGAAATTCATCAAGATTCATCATATTCATTAAGCCGCTAATAATTGCACTTTGAATTACAAAAATATGGCTAGCTTTTTTAGCCGATAATTCTGTAATACTATTTGCAATTGCCTGACCAAGTTCTTGACTGATTTGGTAGAGAGCAGCTCTTCCGGCAAGCGTCTGTTCACGGTCAGCAGCTGCTTCCAAGATGGGTGCGCGCAGTGCATTAAGCCGCAGTAAATCAGCCTTTTCGTGAATTAAATAGTGATTTTGCTTTAATAAAAAAGCAGTAAGGTGGTCCCAAGTAGTAATTTGGGGACCATTTTGCCAGTCGAATAAGACCTCTTTTAAATAGTTTTGGTAGCCGGATAAAAGAAGGTACATAAAAATATTTTCTTTGGTTTTAAAGTAGTTAAATAATGTACCTTTTGCTACGCCAGATTCATTGGCAATTTGTGCCATTGAGATTTCGTTAAAATCGTGTTCTTGAAAAAGCTTGCTCGCAGCTGTTGCAATCAGCTGTTTTTTGGCTTGTTTTTCTTCAGGAGTTAAGACGTGCATAAATGTCTCCTTTTAATAATGACCAACGGTCATTTTACAAGTCGGTCGAAATTTTGGCAAGCAAAAATACCCATTAAAAGTCAAAAAATAAAAATTTAAAAATAAAACGTAAAAGATAAAAGTTTTAAAATAAAACGTAAAAGATAAAAGTTTTAAAATAAAAAATAAAACGTAAAAATTAAAAAGCGCTTGACTTAAAGTGCACTTGAAGGAATATCGTAAAGTTGTTAAAAATAATAGGTTAACTAGGAGTAATGATGACTGCAAAAGAACATTATCGTATTGGTCAATTCAGTGAATTGACGCATTTGACACCATCGACTTTACGCTACTACGAGCAAGAAGAATTACTTGTTCCTAAAAGAGATAAAACTGGGCAACGTTACTATACAGATGATGATCTCAGCTGGCTTGAGTTTGTTTTACATCTAAAAGGTACTGGAATGACAATTCCGCAATTAAAAGAGTACATCCAGCTGCGTGCCCAAGGGGATGCAACTATTCCACAGCGGCTAGCTTTGTTAAAAGAAGTTCAAACTAGTGCTGAGGAAAGATTGCTAGAGCTGAAGAGCAGTATGAAAGTGCTTGGACAAAAAATCGACTGGTACCAGGCAAAGCAGGATCACAGCATTGCTGACGACGAAACTTTTGCAGTTTATCTAAAACAGATTGGAGAGACTAAGAATGACAAATAATGAAGAAAGCGTCAAAAAAGGTTTGTTTCCTTTAGGCGAAAAGAATGAAGCATATCAAAAATATTTCATTGGTCAAAGTTACTTAGAGAATTTAGTTGCAGATTCTGCATTAAATGTTGGTGTTTCGAATGTTAGCTTTGAGCCGGGATGCCGCAACAATTGGCATAAGCACAACAATGGTTTCCAGATTTTAATTGCAACTGCTGGTGAGGGCTGGTATCAAGAAGAGAATAAGCCAGCACAGAAATTACATCCTGGGGATGTAGTGGTAGTTCACGATGGGGTCAAGCATTGGCACGGTGCTACTAAAGATAGTTGGTTTGCGCATCTTGCAATTACAGCAGGAACGCCAGAGTGGCTAGAACCTGTAACAGATGAATATTATCAAGGATTGGAGAACTAATTATGAAAAAACAAACAGCAGGACGTGATAATTTAGGTGAATTTGCTCCTAAATTTGCAGAATTAAATGATGATGTTTTATTTGGTGAAGTTTGGTCTCGCGAAAAGCAGCTGCCAGCACGTGATCGCAGCTTGATTACTTGTGCTGCTTTGATGGCCAAAGGAGCATATCCACAATTAAAATCGCATATGGGTATTGCAAAAACTAATGGCGTCACCAAAGAAGAAATGGTAGAACTAATTACTCATTTAGCCTTTTATTGTGGCTGGCCTAATGCGTGGACTGCCTTTGATTTAGCTAAAGAAGTTTACGGCGAATAATTATAAAAAGTCTCTAAATTAAGGCGCAAAAATTCAGTTTTAATCATTTCAATCCTGTCCGCATAAATGTTAGAATTGGCTTAACCGCTTATAGCTAGGAGAGACGAATATGACAAAGAAAATTCTGATTTTGCATACTGGTGGGACTATTTCAATGTCTGAAGATGCAGATGGTAATATTAAACCGAATGACCAAAATCCACTTACTGCCATTCAGGTAGAGAATAAAGGCGAAGTTGAATTAGTGACGGAAGAAATTTTTAATGTACCGTCACCGCATATGACACCCCAAAGAATGCTTGAACTTTCTTTACGAATTCGTCGTGCTGAAGCAGAAGGCTTTTTTGGCGCAGTTGTTACCCATGGCACCGATACGCTTGAAGAAACAGCAATCTTTTTAGATTTAACTATTTCAAGTAAAATGCCAGTTGTGGTAACTGGTGCAATGCGCTCGTCTAATGAAGTGGGTAGCGACGGTTTATATAACTTTAGAACTGCGATTACAGTTGCCAGTTCACCTGAATCAGTGGGTAAAGGTGTAGTAGTGGTAATGAACGATGAGATTCATTCAGCTCGCTATGTGACAAAAACTCATACCACCAATGTTGCAACTTTCCGTACACCAACTTTTGGTCCAATTGGAATTGTTTCCGAAGGGCATGTTAATTATGTTCAAACAATTAAGCCACAAGCACACGAACCAATTGATCACGTTGTCTCAAATGTTTATCTGGTTAAAGCCTACGCTGGAATGGATACAGAACTACTCCACGCATTAAACAAGCCGGAAACTAACGGCATTGTGATTGAAGCTTTGGGTGCCGGAAACATGCCACCAGAGACTTTGCCTGAGCTGCAATCTTTAATTGACCACAATATCCCGCTAGTCTTAGTATCCCGCTGCTTCAACGGAATTGCTGAACCAGTTTACGACTACGAGGGCGGCGGCGTTAACCTTGCTAAAATGGGTATCATTTTCTGTCGTGGATTAACCGGACCAAAAGCTAGAATCAAACTGCTAGTTGGTCTTAGCGCCGGACTTAAGGGTGAGGAATTAAAGAAATATCTCAATAACTAACATTGAGTTTCGCTTAGATGAATATAAAAATATCTTGGTAAAAAGAAGGAAGGTAACTTCCTTCTTTTTTGCATAGTTATAAATTGAAAAATATAAATACAATTTATGACAAAATTTCTGATTTAAGCTCATTAAAAAGAGTCTATGTGATTTACGGAACAAATGACAAAAGTGCTTTTTGTTTAAATAATTAGGACAATTTTTAAAATTAATCATTCCAAAAGTAATATTAGTGATAAAATTAACTTATTAATGAAAGTGATTACAAAAAAGAAGAAGGATAGAATCATGATTTATCAAAAAGATACTAAATGGGATGCTAATTACGATGTTGTTGTACTAGGCTTTGGTGGTGCTGGTGCAACTGCTGCTCGTTTTGCAGCTGATAGTGGCTCAAAAGTACTGCTTGTTGATGCAGCACCAGAAGGTCATGAAGGAGGCAACACACGTTATTCGGCCCAATTAATCGGAACTGGTAATGATTTTGATGAGTTAAAGAAGTACTACAAGAACTTGACTGCACCAATGTCACTTGACGAAGAGATGATTGATACTTACGTTAAAGGGATGGTTAACACACCAAACTATGTCACAAAATATTTGGGTGTAAAACCATGTAGTGCAAAACAATACGCACCTGAACGTTTGCATCATGCTTACGAAGAATTTCCAGAATTTGAAGGATCAGAATCCTATGATTTCACAACTGTTCGCGAATCTTGGTTTGACGCAGCTTTATGGAAAATCTTAAGAGCAAAAGTAGTTGAACGTAAGGACAATATTGATGTTATGTACAGCACACCTGCCAAGGAACTGATTCAAGACCCTGAAACACGTAAGATTGAAGGAGTTTTGATTGAGCGCGAAGGTAAGTTGCTTAAGGTTCAAGCTAAAAATGGTGTGGTAATGACAACGGGTGGTTTTGAAAATAACCAAACCATGGTTGAAGATTATCTTGGCGCCAAGAGATTAGCACCTTTAGGTACTCTTTATAACAAAGGTGACGGCATCAAGATGGCTGAACAAGTTGGTGCAGACTTCTGGCACATGCACAACTTTGAATCACTTGGCTTACTTCACGGAATGGCTTTTGCGGTGCCAAAGGGTGAACGTGGTCGTCTGATGCTTGGTGCACAAAATATTGCTGTTGCTCATGGTAGTTCATTTGTTATTGGTGATGATGGTACAAGATACTTCGATGAGGCTGAAGAAAACCGTCATGGTCACATTAAGAACCATGGTCAATGGAAAGTGCCAATTAATCAAGAGCACCCATACCTAATTTTTGATGAAGCTAAAAAGGCAGAATTGGATGCAGACCCAATTATTGGTAGCTATCCAGTATACAAGGAAAATGTAGTTAAGGCCGACTCTGTAGAAGAACTAGCAGATAAGATTAAGGTAGATCCTGCTATTTTGAAAGATTCATTGGAACGCTTCAACAAAGCTGCTCAAACTGGTGATGATCCTGAGTTCCGTCGTGATCCAAAGACTATGCGTGTGTTTGCTGATGGCCCAATTTATGCTATTCAAATGGAGCAGACAATGCTTAACACCCAAGGTGGTGCAAGAAGAAATGCTCAAGCTGAAATTTTAGATACTAAGGGTCAACCAATTCCACACCTATATTCAGCTGGTGAATTTGGTGGCATTTGTGCAAATCAATATCAAGGTGGTAACAACATTGCTGAGTGTTTGATTTGGGGTAAGATTGCTGGTGAAAATGCTGCTAAGGCTAAGGACGATGTTACTGTTGATGCAGCAACTGGTGCTTCTAGTCATGATGTTCACTTAACTTCTGACCTTAACCATGAAACTTTTGAAACTGGCAAAGATCAATACATTGGTAGAACAAATGGCGGTATGGGCGGCGAAATCGTCGTTCGTGTTACTGCAGACAAGGACAAGAACTTGAAGAAGATTGAGGTCCTGAAACAAGCAGAATCCGAAGACTATGGCTTAAAGGCTGTTAAGACATTGCCTGAAGAAATGGTTAAGCAAAATAAAGTTGATGTTGATGCAGTTTCTGGTGCTTCAAGCACAAGCCGCGGACTAAAAGATGCGGTTAATGACGCATTAAGTAAAATCGATAAATAATTCAAAAATGAAAAGGCCATTTGTTAGGATGGCCTTTTTCTGTACAATTACTTTAATACCAATCCAATAACTTATATTAATTGAATGGACAGGAAAATGAACTTTACTCAATTGCGCTGCTTTATTAAGGCAGTGGATAATTCAAGCTTTACAATTGCTGCAGAGCGACTCAATTTTTCTCAATCTGCGGTCTCAAAAAATATCAAGGATCTTGAGGATACAATTGGTGTGACGTTAATTAATCGTGCACACCATCGTATTTCATTGACCAACGCTGGTAAGTATTTTTACCGTGTTGCACGCAATGTTGTTGATGATATGGATTATACGGTAGCGTATTTGCAAAACAAGAAAAATGATCCAGAAACGTTGCTGCGAATCGGAGTTTGCGACACGCCCTTAGAGCAAAAAATTTTACCGATCTTTTTGCGCAAGCTTCGTGAATCGGGAAGTAATATTAATGTCCAATTTGTCTTTGTTCTTAATAATTCGATTGGCGAATTATTAAACCATCACGTTGATATCTGTGCGATTGCACGTGACGACGTTGATATTGTTGATGACGTTTTGTTTGAGCCACTGATTACGGGGAAAGTGGTTATTGCATGTCCGCAAGATTCTGAACTTGCCCAAAAAAAGTTAGTTACAATGGCTGATTTGAAGGACAAAAATATTTTTTTGCTGGATCCTAACAGCTCATTGAATGTTCAAATGAACTTTCAAACTACCTTAATTAATAGTTTGGGAATGGAGCATATTAAATTTGTCCAAGACTTTCTCGCGATGGATATCTATGTGCGTGGAGGCTGGGGTTACGGCATTTTGCCGAACTTCATTGCTGATTCACAATCTGAGGGTATTACCTATGTTCCGATTGATTATCACGATATTTCACCTTATGGAATTGCGTATATGGAGTCTTTTTCGAATAAATCAGTTTTGGAAGAAGTATTAAAGACATTAGAGAGCGCAGTTAAAGAGTATTCACAAGTAAATATAAATAAGTAACTCACAAATATAAAAATAATGAAAAGCACTTGTACTTAACGCTGAAGCGTTGGAATATAAGTGCTTTTTTGATGACAACTAAATTCTAAAATAGTTGAGCATTCCATTTAGTAATCTTCAATTCTAAAGATGGTGCAGAGATTCACTTGATTAGCAGTATGATGAAAGCGGTTAGAAGAATTGCTTTAAAAGTGAGGGATAAAAAATGGATAATACTTATGACGTTATTATTGCAGGAGCAAGCAATGCTGGTGGAATGGCAGCATGTGCAGCCGCCGAAAAGGGTGCTAAAGTCCTGTTAATTGATAAACAAGGGAGTTCCCAATTTCTCTACCGCTCATTCTTTGCAGCACTAGATAGTAATGCACAAAGAAGAGCTGGCATTAAAGTTGATAAAGCTAAACTGATGAACTTTTTGACGTTGTTTTTCCAAGATAATGTTGATGAACGTTTGTTATGGACCTGGGCTAATCACACAGATGAAACAGCTAATTGGTTGGAAGATAACATTTTAAAGCCTAATGGTGGAATCTTAAGACCGCAATCTGACGCTCATTATGAAACGATTGTTAACACCGCATTTAACACCGAATTGGCAATCGCAACACCTGATAATGGTTGGGCTCATTATGGTGATTGGATGATTGATAAGATTAAAGAGCTCGGAGTAACTCTTAAATATAATACTAAGCTTGAAGAATTAGTAACGGATGATAGTGGTGCTGTTACCGGCATCACTACAAGTGACCGTTCTAGTGGTGAAAAAACTGAATACCATGCCAATAAAGGAGTCATTATCTGTACAGGTGGATATGGTGGAAACGTCGAATTAATGAAAAAGTGGGATCCACTAGGCTACAAGAAAAATGTTTATTCAGATGGGCCTCGTGATGATGGTTCAGGTATTCTTGCTGGACTTAAAGTGGGAGCTGCTCGTGATGAAGAACCAGCAGAAATTATTTTTGATCGTGGTGCTGTACCAGTCGGTACTAATGCCGAAGAACACTATCAAATCGACTTTAAGGGTCCCGGATACTTTTGGATGGGTGCTTATCCATTACTAAAAGTAAACCTTAATGGTGAACGTTTTGGTAACGAAAGTGTTCCCTATCAATTTGACGTTAATGCAATGGCTAAGCAGCCTGGTTACTTGGAAGCACAAATTTGGTCAGAAGACACAATGGATCATTTGGCTCAATTTGATACCCAGGGCTGTTCACGTTTAGGTTGGCCTGGCATTTACAATACTGAGGAAAACAAGGAAGAAATACAACGCAGGATTGATGACGGCATGATTCAAAAGGCCGACACAATTGAGGAATTAGCTGAAAAGCTGGAATTACCAAAAGACAACTTGGTTGCAACTGTTAAACGCTATAACGAAATGTGCGAGCAAGGTGAAGATACAGACTTTGGTAAAGAAAAGTTCAGATTGTTTCCAGTTGATAAGGCACCATACTACGGTGTCATTATGGGCGGACGTCTTCTCGCAACACTTGATGGATTACGCATCAATACCAAGATGGAAGTTATCGATAAAAAAGGCAAACCAATTCCACATCTTTATGCAGCTGGTAATGCAAGTGGTGGTTTCTTCTGGGGTAGCTATCCTGACCGTGTTCCTGGTCTTACTTGCAGCCATGCTCAGACTTTCGGCAGATTAGCTGGGCAATACGCAGCTGAAAATTAGTTTTTATCAATAAGGAGTTAAAGAATCATGGAAGAAAAACAATTACCTAAACTTTCGAATTACCGGTGGGTAATTTTGGCAATTGCTGCTTTGCTTGATGCAACAAGCAGTTACATTCAATTTCAAATTTCTGCTTTAGCCGTTCAAATTATGCCAGCTTTGCATATTTCACCAGCACAACTGCAGAGTTTAGTAATGGCACCAATGTTAATTGCGGTTTTCTTGAGTATTCCTGCAGGATCACTTGCAGATAAATTTGGTGCAAAAAAGATTGTTTCAATTGGGCTAGTTATTTCTGTAATAGGTGCATATGGCCGTTTAATTGCGACCAACTTCGTTACATTAATGATTATGCTGCTATTATTTGGTGTTTACATGGCACTGTTAAACGCGAACACTTTAAAGATTTTTGGTACTTGGTTCAAGCAAGATACTAATACCGCTATGGGTGTTTTCTTTGCTTCAGCTAGTGTTGGTATCATGCTTTCCCAAGCTACCAGTTCAATGTTCCCAAGTGTTCAAATAGCATATACTTTTTCATCTACTGTTTTATTAGTTTTAGCAGTTTGTTGGATGATATTTGTAAAAGATACTCCAGAAGGAGAAGAAATTCCTCAACCACAAGTGGAAGAAGGAAAAGCTGAATCTTCACTCGAATTCTTTAAAGCTGCTGCTCACAGTAAGAAAACTTGGTATGTTGCTTTGGCTGTTGGTTTCGGAATGGGCTCTAGTGAGGCTTTTTCAAGCATTATGCCACAGGCCTTTGCCGCTAGAGGTATGAGTCCTGCTCAAGCTGGTGCAGTTGCGGCTGTAGCTACAATTGGTAGCTTATGTGGTTCATTGTTTGGACCTGCAATTATTAATAAAGCTAAAAAGGCAAAACCAGTAATGATTCTTATTACAATCTTAGGTGGTATATTGATGGCAGTTACTTGGTACATTCCTTTAGGAATGCCACTAACAATTGCTTTGATACTTGGTGGTGTCTTTGGCGCTATGACCGGACCTATCATGCAAGCAATGCCTATCACATTCCCTGAAATTGGACCTAAAAATGCTGGTAGTGCCGGCGGTTTAGTAGGTACTGTTTCATTACTTCTTTCATATGGAGTTCCGGTTATTATTTCAGCAATTGCTGGTGCAAATTATGCGTTAACTTTTATTATTCAAGGTGTTGTTTTCATGATTCAAGTAATTGTGTTAGCAATTTTACCAGATCCAAATGCTGCTCGTGAGCACGAATAGATTACATTAAAGGTTATGACTTAGAAAGGAATAATTCTTATGACAAAGGAAATTACAAAGATACCTGGTAAATATACAGGTTCTGGTCAAGGCAAAGAGAGCGAAATTAACCTTGAGGTTGAAGTCGGCTCTGACAAAATAGTTAATGTAAAACCATTAGATAAATACGCACCTGATAGCTTGGCTGATAATGCCTTTAAGAAAATGGCGCAAAAAATTGTTGACCATCAATCAGTTGATGTTGACGTTGTTTCAGGCGCTTCTGAAACTTCACGTGGAATTATCGAAGGTGTAAAAGAAGCTTTAGGCAAAGCTCAAGTTGATTTTGCTGCTTTAAAAGAGAATAGCTCGCAGTCTACCACTTCTGGTAAAAAAACAGTTGATGTTGATGTAGCAGTTGTTGGAGCCGGTGGTGCTGGTGTTGCCGCAGCGCTTGCTGCACGGCAACATGGTGCTAGCGTAGCTTTAATTGAAAAGACAATTTCACCTCTTGGTGCAAGTACTTTTGCCGGTGGTATGTTTGCTGGTGATAGTCAACAACAAAAAGAAAAGGATGCGGTTGTATCTAAGAAGTGGCTCTATGACGAATACATGGACGCTTCTCAAGGTTATATGAACTCAATTTTAGTTCGTCGCATTATTGATGAATCTGGTAAGACAGTTGATTGGTTAAACGAAAATGGCGCAATCATGAAGTTAGTAGATGCCGGGACGGGCGGTAGCTATGACCATATCGGCATGCCTGCTACATTGCATGGTTACCAAGAGGGCGGTACAAAAGCTGTCACTAAATTAATCGAAAAGTTTAAGTCTTTAGGCGGCCAAATGTACTTTGGTTTTGCCGGTCAGAGACTATTGCAAGACGAGAATGGCAATGTTACTGGTGTTGTCGCACAAGGCGATGATCAAGTTTTACATGTTAATGCTAAGAAGGTAATCATTGCTACTGGCGGTTTTGGTGGTAATCCAAAAATGCGTAAGGAGTACTTGGGCGATGTAAGTACACAAGGCCAAGTTTTACAAAATACTGGTGATGGCTTAAACATGGCGTGGGATGCCGGAACTGCCCACCATATTAATGGTTCTACGCATTACTTCTGGCAAACTTTTAGTGATGAAGATATTGGTGAAATGGCTAAAATTGTTGGTCCTAATTGGATGCCAATCAATGCGCTAGCTGATTTTCCAAACTTACGTGTTAACAATCGTGGTCAACGTTATGCCAGTGAAACTCATGCACTCGACTTTGCAGTTCACGGAGCTGAATTGTCAGAGCAACCACAACAAACCGAATTCGTTGTTTTGGATCAAGCAATGCTTGATAAGATCAAAGAAGGCGGAACAGTAGCAATCGAAGATCACTATGGCAAGTGGAAAGATCACCGCGAATTCTATATGGAATTCAATTTCCCTACTGACACTGACGAAGCAATCAAGCGTGAGCATGAAAAAGTTGATTTTACGGCACTTTTGGATAAATTGTCTTCAACCAATGTGGTATTTATTGGAAAGACTATTAAAGAATTGGCCCAGAGAATGGGGGTTAACGAAGAAAACTTGCAAAATGCAGTAGATCAGTATAATAACGCTAAAAAGAAGGGCGAAGATGATCTGTTCTTCTCTGACACTAAGCGCATGATTCCAGTAGAACAAGGTCCATTTTATGCCGTTAAATTTATTGCACGTAACTTAGGTACACTCGGTGGTGCAACAATTGACGAAAAAATGCACGCACTTGCTCCAGATGGTGAGCCCGTACCGAACTTGTATGTTGCTGGTGCTGATGCATCCGGAATGTACGGCAAAGCATACGTTGATTTCGAAGGCGGCACCTTAGGATTTGCTTACATTTCTGGACGGCTAGCAGGAATTGATGCTGCTGAGACAGCAAAAGCTGGTAAGTGATTATTAGCCAAAAAGGAGAATAATAATGGCTGAAGAAAAATATGATGTAGTAATTGCTGGTGCTGGACTTGCAGGCTTTGCAGCAGCTGCTGAAGCGGGTGAACAAGGCTTAAAAACGCTGTTAGTTGAAAAAGGCAAGACAACCGGTGGTACTGGTAACTATGTGGAAGGTGTTTTTGCTGCCGATTCTGCTTTGCAACAAAAGGACAACTCTGTACTTGATAAAGAAGAACTTTTAAAAGAAGAGTTAACCTATTCACATTACAAGGCCGACGGTAAAATGTGGCAAAAGTACATTGATCAAGCCGGTGAGAATGTTTCTTGGCTTGAAGACCATGGTGCCAAAATTGCGATGGTTGCCGGACTTGGTGATGGCGCTAAAACATGGCATTTGTTTGAGGGCAAAGGTCATGATGCAATTCATAATGGTTTAGAGCCATATGCCAAAGAAAACGGTGTCGAAATCAAGACATTAACTAGAGTTACTGATCTTCAAAAAACTAAGAGTGGTTCCTTTGAAGTGACTCTGACTAATGTTGAAGATAATACCGATACTGTTGTTAAAGCTAAAAATGTTGTTTTAGCAACTGGTGGCTACTTGAACAATTTAGAGTTAATGGAACAAACACCACATCAAAACCCTGATAATGTTATTCCAGTAAATTCAGGTAAGAGCACAGGTGATGGCTTGAAATTGGCTTGGCAACTTGGTGCTAAACAATTCTTTACAGGGATGTCAATGATGTTTGGTGGCCAGCTAAAAGATCGCACAGTTCCATCATTTAAGTTATGGGGCACAGCAATTTGGAGCTCAGTTTGTGATCAACCACAAATGTGGGTTAATGAATTAGGTGAACGTTTTGTTGATGAAAGTGCTGCGGTCGTTAACTGGGCTAACGAAGGTAACGCAATGAACCGTCAAGAGCGTGTCTTCTGCGTCTTCAGCCAAAAAATTCTGGACGATTTTACCGATAAGTCCTATCCAAGGTCAATGAAGCCATTTGTACCAGAAGATCGCTATCCAACCTTGCGTGATGATATAGAGCAGGCTGAAAAAGATGGTCGTGAGTACTTACACAAAGCTAATACCCTTGAAGAACTAGCTGAAGAAATCGATACGCCAAATCTGGTTTCATATGTAAAACATTACAATGAAATGGCAGCAAACGGTGAAGATACGGATTTCCATAAACCGGCTAAGTATCTATTACCTGTTGATGGCAATGGTCCATTTTATGCAATTGAATTAGGTGTTGGAGCCTACACAACTGGAGACGGTTTAAGAGTTAACACAGATAATGAAGTTCTAGATACTAAAGGCAGACCAATTGAAGGACTATATGCAATTGGTAGTGATGGTTCCGCAGTTCTCTATGGCGATACATACGGTGTTAACGTTCCAGGAACACATGCCGGATATTGTATTTTCTCAGGTAGAAATGCAGTCAAAGCAATTGTAAATAAGGCATGAGCATAAGTTAGTTTTAATTCTATATTCTCTCAAAAAAACAACTTCCAAAAAATGGAAGTTGTTTTTTTATTGGTTTTGATTTTTAAATTCATTAGGTGACATTTGATAGACACTATAAAATGCGTTGTATAAATTACGATAGGTTTTGAAACCAGTTAATTCAGCAATTTCTACCCAAGATTTTGGAGAAGAGTTCATTAAATCAATTGCTTTATTTATACGAACAAGTCTTAAAAGTTCAGAAAATGAGGTCCCTAGACTTTTCTTTATAAGTCTTGAGGTATATCCCTCAGAATATGCAAAGTGCTGGGAAACGTCATGAATCTGAATATCTTTATCAAAATTTTGAGAAATAAAGCTAGTGAGTTCTTCAACAAAGTAAATGTTACTTTCTTGTTGATCGATATTGCTCTCTTTGGCGTAGAATTCAGTTAATATTCGAACAACGTTAATAACGTTAGTAGTGATTTTAAGGTTCGTAACTAATGAACTATCCGAATTTTGTAAGTTTATAATGTCTTTAAAAGTCGAGATAAGTTCCTGATTAATTGCATTGGATTCTGTACATGAATTTGCGGCAAAAATATATTTATACAAAAACGTATTATTAGTAAGTTCATTCAAAAATGGCAATGGTAATTGGATACATAGTACCGAATTTTTTTGTAGACTTTTAGTCGAGTGTATTTGATATGGATTGATTGCTATAAAGTCATTTTTGCATAACAAAAAATTGTGGTTTTTCAACTTAACTTCAAGTTTACCATGTGCGCAATAAAGTAGTTCTGTGCTTTGGTGCCAATGCATCGGAATAACTCTATTTAGATTATGAGCATGAAAATTGAACACTTTAAAAGGCAACTTTTTTGAATTACTTATTTTTTCATGTTGGATATATGACATAGGCATTTCCCCTCTTTAAATATGTTGACGGGTCATTATTTTACATGTTTCCTATTTAAAAAATGTATTTTAACTTAATTGGAAACGCTTTACTATTGTTTTAGAAAGATAAAGAACAGCAAGGAGGAGTTTTTATGAAAGAAAAGATGACTAACCTATTTCAAAAGTTGCAGCCATGGTTCGACAAAGTAGGGAATAATAAATACTTACAAGCAGTCATGGGTGCAATGATGGCTACTTTAGGGCCCATGATTATTGGTTCATTTGCTACGTTAGTTGCAGTATATGCTGGGAGATGGAAGTTTGCTCAATTGGCAAAAATTATGGGTTTTGTTAATTCAGCAACAATTGGGGCAATTGCGTTATATGTTGCCTTTTTAATGGGAAAATATATCGCGAAGATGTTCCTTAAGGATGATGATGGAACAAGTGCAGGCATTATCGCATTAATGTCGTTTTTAATAATTACACCACTTGGAAATATTAAAGATGTAACTGCCATTCCAACAACTTGGCTTGGTGCTGATGGCTTGTTTTCAGCCATAATTGTGGGAATTGTAGTTGGTAGGTCATATGTTTACATGAAGCAACATAAATGGACTATTAAAATGCCAGCTGGTGTTCCTCCAATGGTATCAGATACTTTTGCAGCCCTAATACCAACTCTCTTATTAGGTGTATTTTTCACTGTTGTAGCACTTGGTTTTAGTGTAACCTCATTTGGTAGTTTCCATCAACTGATTTTTTCGATAATTCAAATACCATTACAGCACATAGGTGGATCATTCTGGGCAATGGTTCTAGTATGCTTGATTGAACAGATAATGTGGTTTTTCGGTATCCATGGGACTAATGTGATTACACCAATTGTTGTTCCTATTTGGATGGCTCTTGATATGCAAAACTTAGCTGCGTATAAAGCAGGACGTCCAGTTCCCAATATTTATGGCTATGCTTTCTTTAATTTTTATACTTGGGGTGGAACAGCATTAGGACTAGTTTTGTTAATGCTGTTTATTGCAAAAAGTGAAAGATTTAAGACATTAGGAAAAATTTCTATTATTCCAGCTTTATTTGGTATTACCGAACCTGTAATTTTTGGTACGCCATTGGTATTAAACTTTGATTTCTTTGTACCATTTGCAACAAACAATGCTATTGTTGTTATAATAGCTGGTTTATTAACTAAGCTAGGAATAGTTGCTAGATGTACAGGAGCTCAGGCAGTATTTGGATTACCACTTGGTGTTCATGCTCTACTAGGAGGACATATTTCAATAGTTATTTTGGTTTTAATCATTCAATTAGTAATATCACCTCTACTATGGTATCCATGGTTTAGAAGAGCAGATAAAAAAGCTGTAGCAGAGGAACAAAACGCTGCTAAATAAACTGTCAATAAGAGGTTTTAATTAACCTCTTTTTCGTTAGAGGTATAAATAAATGAAAACAATCGAATTGAAACAATTGCTTAAAGATATGAGTTTGGATGAAAAAATTGGGCAATTGGTCCAGTTATCAGGAGAATTTTTTCAAGCAAATGATATTTCATACGGACCCATAACCAAGCTGGGAATATCACAAAAAGTAGTGGACTTAGCAGGATCAGTTTTAAACGTTGCTGGTGCTGAAGAAACTCGAAGAGTCCAAAACCATCAGATGAAGGTGCAGCCTCATCATATCCCAGTTATGTTTATGTCGGATGTCATTTATGGCTACAAAACAGTTTATCCTATTCCGATTGGTTTGGGAGCATCTTGGGATCCTAAATTGGTTAAGGAGGCCTTTAACACAGCAGCGGATGAGGCTTCAGCTGCAGGAATTCATGTGGCCTATGCGCCGATGCTTGATACTGTTCATGATGCAAGGTGGGGAAGAGTTTTAGAATCTCCAGGTGAAGATCCATATCTAAATTCAGTATACGCAAAGGCAATGGTAGAGGGATTCCAGGAAAATTTTGAAAATAATAATGGTGTAGCTGCCTGCTTTAAGCACTTTGCTGGCTATGGTGCAGTTGAATCTGGTAGAGAATATAATAGTATTGACATGTCAATCAGCAATCTTTATCAAAACTATTTGCCAGCTTATAAGAGTGCTGTAAAGGCTGGGGCAAAAATGGCTATGACCTCTCTAACTTCATTGAACGGAGTCCCATCAACTGCAGATGAAAAATTGTTAAATGAGCTACTTAGAAAAACATGGGGATTCAATGGAATAATTATTTCTGATTATGCTTCAATTTATGAGCTAGTAAAACATGGCTTTGCCTCGGATGAATATGATGCTGCACATAAAGCTATCAATGCTACAGTAGATATTGACATGAAATCACCTTGTTATGCCAATAGTCTAAAGAAGTTGGTGGCTGATGGTAAACTTAACGAGGAAAAAATCGATGAGTCTGTTTGGCGAGTGCTGTCACTTAAAAATGAACTTGGGTTGTTTGAAGATCCTTATCGTGGCACTTCAGTCGCACGTGAAAATAAGAGCGTTTTGTCATCAGATAAGCGAGAACTAGCAAGAAAGCTAGCAAGCGAAGCTATTGTAATGTTGCAAAACAAGAACGATGTACTGCCACTTAATAAAAATGAAAAAATTGCATTAATTGGACCGTACAGTACAGATCATTCTTTGCTTGGGATGTGGGCAGTTCATGGTGAACCTAAAGATAGTGTTTCAATTCTTGAAGGTATAGAGCGTTACACTTCTAATGTTACGGCTACTAAAGGAACAGATATTAATCGAAGCCGAGAAATGCTAAAAGAAATGGGCTTTCCGAATGATGAAGAAATTTCTAAAGTTATTTCTGATCAAGAAGTCGAGCATGAAAATAATGAAAAAGCACTTCAATTAGCTAAAAAGGCAGATGTTGTTGTATTGGCACTTGGAGAAAGCACTCTTGAGGCAGGTGAAGCAGGAGCAAAGACAAAGCTAACTTTACCGGAGAATCAATTAAACTTAATCAATGAAATATCCAAGCTAGGAAAGAAAGTGGTCCTTTTGGTTATTAGTGGCCGCCCACTTGTTCTAACCAATATTATTGATAAAGTTGATAGCATCCTCGAATGTTGGTTCCCTGGAACTGAAGGCGGTGCAGCAATTGCGGACATTTTATTTGGAAAAGCTAATCCTTCTGGAAGACTGACAATGTCATTTCCATATAGTTCGGGGCAGGAGCCGATTTATTATAATCATTTATCAACAGGCCGCCCAGTTGATGACTCTCAACATGTTGGACGCTTTGTTTCGAAGTACTTGGATGCTCCTGCTGCTCCACTATATCCATTTGGTTATGGCTTATCTTATGGTAAGGTTACTTATGAGAGCATGTCTCTAGACAAAAGTGTGATGACTCATGCTGGGAATATCGAAGCCAAAGTTGTTTTAAAGAATGATAGTGACTGGGATTGCCAAGAGACAGCCCAACTTTACCTGCATGATAAAGTAGCTACTATTGTCCAGCCTGTCAAAAAATTGATTGATTTTAAGAAAGTTGCTATAAAAGCTCACACCAAAAAAACTGTTAGCTTTAGTATCAGTCCAATGCAGTTAACTTTTTTTGATAATTATGGCGAAGAAATTTTAGAGAATGGAGATTTTACTCTGTTTATTGGTAGCAATTCTCGTGATTGTTTAGCAAAGGATTTTACTTTAACTGATTAAGTTAAGGGATATGTTAAAACTATCTAACTTCTCAAATAAACTTTAATAAATAAAAAGGGAGAGGCCCACTTCACACGGCCACTCCCTTTTTTATCAGAGTATGTACATAAATTATTTACTAAACTTAGCAACATAGGAATCAATTTCTGCTAAGTACAGCTCTTTTTGCTTTTGACTAATCCAAGAAGATTCAAAAGAGTTTTTGGCTAATTGAACAATTTGTTCTTGCGATAATTGATATTTTTGTGCAAGTGCGTAGTAATTATCACTGATGTAGCCTTTGAAGTAGGCAGGATCGTCCGAATTAATTGATATTTTAACTCCTGCTTTTAAAAGAGAAATGATTTCTTCACCCTTCATTTCCGGAGAAACAAAACCATTTGATAGTGGGCATGAGGTCAAACCAATTTGTCTTTTAGCTACTAATTCAACTAAATCAGGATCTTCAACAATGTTTGTTCCATGGTCAAGACGTTCAACTTCCATAATTTCTAATGCTTGTCGAATGTGTTCAATGGAATCTTTTTGGTCAATATCACAGTGAGTAGTCAAATGAAGTCCTGCAGCAGCAGCATCTTCAAATTGACGTGCAAATTTTAGTGGTGGATTGTTATGTTCGTCTGAATCAAGTCCAACGCCGATGATCTTATCACGATATTTCAAACCTTCTTGCAAAGTTAGGCGTGCAGATTCTTTAGAGAAATCACGTAAAAAGCACATGATTAAGTGAGCATCAACGTTTAACGCGCGAGCATCAACCGTTGCTCGATATAGGCCGTTGATAACCGTCTCAAAAGGAATACCACGGCTGGTATGAGCTTGAGGATCGAAAAATATTTCAACGTGGCGAACATTGTTAGCCGCAGCTTTGGTCAAATATGCCCAAGCTAAGTCATAAAAATCTTCTTCGGTTTGTAAAACATTCATAGCTGGATAGTAAACAGCTAAAAACGATGCTAAATCATGGTAATCATATGTTTTTTGGACGTCTTCAATAGTTTCTTGTCCAATATCAACATTGTTGCGTTTAGCCAGCTTTAACTTTAGTTCTGGTTCTAGTGTACCTTCAATATGCAAGTGCAATTCTGCCTTAGGCAAACCGCGAGTAAATTCTGGCGTTACAGTTGAACTCATTTTATTCCTCCTGAAAATATAATGTTCACTTTATATATAATATATTTAAATTTTAACATAAAAATTAGCTCATAAATATAACTTATCCGAACTATTTTATTAATTTATTTTTTCAAAGTACGCTTTTACTCAAAAAGAAGAAAAGAAAAAACCAGCCCTTATCAGCTGGTTTTACAAAATTTCAGGTTTTAAATACTAATCCGCATGACGCCATTTTGGATCTGTTAGAATTCGGGCAGTTAATAATCCAATTGGCAAAGCACTAATAATCATTAGAGCATTCATGATCCAATATGCTCCGATATTAATATTAGTTACACCAAAATTGAAAACTGCTCGATACATGTAGAGCCCTGGAACCATGATAACAATTGCTGGAACGGTAATGGCGATTCGCGGGAAGCCAACTTTATCACGGACAAAGCTAGCAATTAAGCCGGCAATCAGTGCACCGATAAAGGCTGCTAAGGCAGCTGGTAAATGATTAAATTCGACTAAATTTAGACGTAAAGTGTTAGAAAATGCACCGATAACTGCTGCAACTGCTGCCATCGACGGCTTGGCATTAAACATGATTGAGAAGCCATAAACACCGCAGAAGCTAGCGATTAGTCTAAAAATGGTTAGTGCAAGTGGATTAAGTTGCAATTCAGGAATAGAGCCAGGCTTTAAACTTAAGGCTGTTGCCATGCCCCAACCTACCATAGTTGCAATCAAAATAGTCAAAATGGCGTAGGCTAATCGCTCAAGCCCAGACCTCATGTCTAGTTTTGACATATCAAGTCCAGAAGTAATAAATGGAAAGCCGGGAATAACATAGAGCATAGAACCGATATAACCATAGGCATGATTATAACTCCAGCCAAAGCACAGTTGTCCCAGTCTAAAACACAGGAAGTAAACAGCACATGAAACTGCAACTCCAGCCGCAATTTTGGCAACTAAAGTTATTTTCTTTTTTCCCATGTATTCACGTAAGTAATTACCAACAACTGCACCAAAGAAAGTACAAATCATTTCTGGCAGCCCACCGCCGAGCAGAAAAATGAAACTAGCACAGGCAACGCCTGCACTTAAAGCAGAAATAGCGATAGGGTAGGTTTGCGTATGACGTTCAATTTGATTAAGTTCATGATGAACGCCCCCAATTGTCCAATATTCGTTTTCCGTTTCAAAGCGGCGTACAAAATCTTCCAATTTATTTAGCTTGTTCATGTTGACGCCAGTAGAAGGCAAAGATAGGGTTTGGGAATATGACTTGTTATCAACGTCAAAACAGGTGTAGCTAATAGTTAGTAGCCCAATGTCGGCAGAACAGGTAATGTCCAGTGCCCGTGAGATTGTGTTCATTGAATCGCGCACGCGCCATGCTCCTGTTCCACATTCCAGTAGCATCAGTCCAATTCGGCCAACTAGCGAGCCCTTTTCCACTAGCGTTGTATCCCTTATTAAAGTATCATCTGGACTTTTAAAGAATTCTTTCCAGTGAATTCTCATATGATGATGGCCAGATATATGATGCTCTTCTTGACTTGTGCTATTTTCGTCCATTACTAAATGCATAACCTTTCTAAATGCTAAATTACAATGTTTTCATTGTAGCACAAATGAAAATATGAAAATTATTCTGAAATCACTTACAGTGATACGTAAAATTCCTATCTTCAATTGCAAAAATAATTTTGTGTAGTATACTACACAAATGAAGTGAGGGAAATCATGAACGTATATTTAAACCGAATTGGTCCTAAAATCAAAGCTGCGAATACGCTAATTGAAAAACAACTAAATAATCAGTTTGGAGAAATGTTCAAGGACTATTCTTTAACTGGTGCACAGATATCGTTAATGGTTTTTCTGTATGATGCCAAAGATAGAACGGTGACACAAAAAGAGATAGCAGATATGTTTGTGCTAAGTCATCCAACAATTAGAGGAATTGTGCGACGCTTGGAAGAGAATGGTTTGATTTATACAACCCGCCTTGAAACTGACCAACGTCAAATAGTTTTGCAATTATCTGACAAGGGATTTGCTCTTGTTGATAAGAACATTAACAAAATTCATGCAATTCTTGATAACACTAATGAACAAATCACACAAGGTTCATCAGCCGTTGAAGTTGAGCAGTTTGAAGCTTTTCTCGATCAAATAATTGAAGGTTTTAAATAAAGTCATGCTTTATTTCTATTAAATGTAGCTTGCTACATATTATAAAAGGGAGAAAAAATGGAAAAAGAAATTTCTGGTAAAAAAAGAGCGCTGATGATGGCGGTGCTACTGTTCGGTGCCTTTGTTTCATTATTGGCTGAAACTTTTTTAAATAATGCATTGCCGTCAATCATGAAGTCGTTTAACGTGGGACAGGCAACAGCTCAATGGTTAACCACGGCATATTTATTGGTAGTTGGGTTAATGATTCCAATTTCAGCTTGGATTTTTGAGTCATTTAGTCTCAAAAACAATTTTTTAACTATGATGGCAATCTTTTTTGCCGGCTCGTTAGTTTGTCTGTTTGCGCCAAATTTTGAAGCTTTGCTATTAGGGCGCATTATTGAAGCTATTGCCGCGGGAGGACTGATGCCATTTATTCAAAATGTCATTTTAATTCTGTTTCCACCAGAAAAGCGTGGAATGGCAATGGGAATCACTGGATTGGTAATTGGTTTTGGACCGGCCGTTGGACCAACCATTTCAGGCTTGATTTTGAAATACGCAGAATGGCAAATGCTATTTATAATTTTAAGCTTTGCCAGTGCTTTAGTATGTGTACTTGCCTTTTTTACAATTCAAAATATCACTGTTGCTCATTTAAGCTCAGTCGATGTGGTTTCTTTTCTGGAATCAATTGTAGGATTTGGGTTGATCTTGTATGCACTGTCAGAAATAGGTAATACTGGTAAAATCACCGTAACTTTAACTTTGATTTTTATTATTGGTATTGTAATTATTTGGCTATTTTGTCGTCGCCAGTTGAAGATGTCTAAACCTTTATTAGATATCAGAGTTTTGAAAAATTCAGGCTTTGATCTGTGTACATTGCTTAGCACAATTAGTAACATTTCAATGGTAGGAATAGAGTTAGTTTTGCCATTGTATTTACAAACAACGCGTGCGGAAACTGCATTAACTTCTGGCTTAGTAATGATGCCTGGAGCCTTAATAATGATTATCTGCAACCCGATTTCAGGTACTTTATATGATAAATTTGGCATTAAAAAGCTGTCTTTGTTTGGCTTTGCGATGTTGTTATTAGGTACTCTGCCAATGTTGATTTTCAACACTAAAACAAGTCTAGTTTTAATTAGTTTATGCTATGCGCTGAGAATGATCGGTATTTCTTTTACCATGATGACTACTTTTACTGCTGGAATTAATCAAGTGGATACAAATATGACAGCTCATGCGAATGCTGTTTCATCAACCATTAGACAAATAGGTGGTTCACTTGGGACTGCTTTGGCGATGCTAGTTATAACATTAGGAGCAACTGGCAGCGGTGTAAGCGAAGCAATAAGGTTGGATAATGGCTATCGCTTAGGCTTTATCATGATGTTAATTTTTGCAATTATTGGGTTTGTTTGCTCATTTATTTTGCCGTCTGCGCAAAAAGAATTACGTAAATAGTGAAAAGAAAGCTGTGATGCTAATAGCGTACAGCTTTTTTTGTTGTCTTTAAGGTTAGGAGTTAAGAATGGGCTGCTTGTTTTTGCATAAAAGTGAATGATTTTGAGTAAAAATGATTGATTTTGAATGAAAACGCGCATAAAATACTCTTCGGAGGTGAGGGAAGATGCTAACACAGGAACGTCAAAAGCTGATTGAAAACTATGTTAATCAACATGAACTATGTCGTGTTTGCGACTTGTCCAAACTGACGGCAACGTCAGAGTCGACGATTCGGCGAGACCTAATTCGAATGGAAGAAAAAGGTTTAGTTCGAAGAGTTCATGGTGGTGCACAGTCGGTTAAGAAACTTGCTCATGATGTTTCGCAGCATATTCGCTTCACAATGAATCACGATGATAAGGTTCGAATTGCACGCTACGCAGTTGAGCATTACGTGCATGAAAATGATTATCTTTTTATCGATGCAGGTACAACTGCTTATGAAATGGTTCCGTTTCTTGCTAATGTAGCAGGTATAACCATTGTCACTAATGGAATTGAAACAGCGCTAAGTGCTGTTGGGCACGGCATTAACACCATGCTTTTGGGTGGCAAGATTAAAGAAGATACTCATGCTGTGATTGGGCAATTTGCGATTGAACAATTGCAGAGCATGAACTTTGCCGCCAGCTTTATTGGAACTAATGGAATTGATCACAATGGTAATCTGACAACACCGGATCCAGAGGAAGCAGCCATTAAGAAGCAAGCAATTGCCTGTGCAGATCATACTTACGTTTTGACGGATGAAACTAAAATTGGTGAACGTAACTTCGCTGTTTTTGGCAACGTCAAACATCTCACCGTGATTACAAATAAACTTAAGGTACAAAGCAAAAAGATTTTACCTGCAAAGGTTAATTTGAAGGAGGCCAAATAATGATATATACGGTAACCGTTAATCCTGCTTTGGATTATGTTATTCAATTAGACAAAGTGGATAGCGGTAATGTTAACCGTAGCAATAATTGCTCATTTCTTGCTGGGGGTAAGGGAATCAACGTTTCTCAAATTCTAAATCAGCTTGAAATTGACAATACTGCTTGGGGCTTTGTCGGTGGTTTTACTGGTAAAGAATTGGTGCGTCAATTAAATCAACGCCGCATTGTTAATGACTTTGTGACTATTTCAGACGATACACGCGTCAATGTGAAGGTTCATGCACAAGACGAAACCGAGATTAATGCTGCGGGACCAAATATTACAGATCAAGAAATTACTGCTTTCAAGTCACGAATGGGTGATTTACAAAAGGGTGATATTGTGGTCTTAAGTGGATCACTTGCACCAAGTTTGCCAGTAGACTTTTACAAAGAATTATTGCCAGAAATTAAGGAAGCTGGTGCCGAGTTTGTCATTGATACAACCGGTCAGGCACTACTTGACACATTGAGCTACAAGCCATTAGTAATCAAGCCTAACCACCACGAACTTGCTGAGCTGTTCAACACTACCTTTGATTCAGATCAAGATATGCTTGAATGTGCACGTAAGCTACTTGATATGGGAGCGCAAAACGTGATGGTGTCAATGGCTGGCAAAGGCGGTTATTTGATTACCAAAGATCATTTCTATCACGCTAAAGGAGCCGTGGGTACGGCTGTTAATTCAGTCGGTGCTGGTGACTCAATGATTGCTGGTTTTGTTGGAACTTATGTTAAGACCAATGATCCAGCTGAAAGCTTCCGTATCGGAATGGCATGTGGTGCAGCTACCGCCTTTACCAAGGATATTGCTGTGATGAGTCAGATTGAAGCTGTTTTACCACAGATTAATGTAGAACAACTATCGTAATTAAGGAGAAGAACTAATGAAAATTAAAGATATTTTAGCTCCTGAATCGATGATTATGTCGCTTAATGCGACTAATAAAGAAGATGCTATTAAGGAAATGGCCGATTTAGAGGTCGAAACTGGCATCGTCAACGATGAAGATGAATTCATCAAATCGATTTGGGCACGGGAGAATGAATCAACAACCGGTATTGGTGACGGAATTGCAATGCCTCACGCGCGCAACAAGTCTATCAATAAGGCACGTGTACTTTTTGCTAAGAGTGCACAGGGAATTGACTACAACTCACTTGATGGTCAACCAGTTAACCTCTTCTTTATGATCACTGCTCCTGATGGTGCAGACAATACTCACCTTGAGGCTTTGGCAAAACTTTCAGGTTTACTAATCAATCCTGATTTAGTTGCTGCACTTAAGGAAGCAAAGAATCCAGAAGAAGTTATTAACTTATTCGAAGAAGCTGAACAAAAGAGCGATGCAGATAAGAAGGCAGAAAAAGAACAAGCTGCTAGTCCTGCCGCTTCAACTGGTGAAGAAAAGCCATTAATTGTTGGTGTTACTGCATGTATCAATGGTATTGCCCATACTTATATGGCTCAAGAAGCTATTATTAAAGCTGGTAAAGCACGCGGTGCGGATGTTCGCATTGAAACTAATGGTTCTGAAGGTGTTAAGGATAAATTGACAGCTGACGAAATTAGTCGTGCTAAAGGTGTCATTATTGCTTCAGACAAGAAAGTGGACATGCCACGTTTTGATGGTAAGCCATTAATCAGTCGTCCAGTTGTAGACGGTATTAACAAGCCAGATGAATTAGTTGAAACAATTTTAGATTCAAAAGCTAGTGTTTACCACTCAGACGGTCAAGCAAGTTCTGAAGCAAGTGATGATTCAAAGAAGGGCTTCTGGGGCTCAATTTACCAAAACCTAATGAACGGTGTTTCGCACATGTTACCATTCGTTATCGGTGGTGGTATCTTAATGGCCATTTCTTTCATCGTTGAAAACTTTGCTGGTGGACCAAAATCACCTGCTTTCATTTTCTTAAACAATGCTGGTAACATGGCCTTTGCCTTCATGGTGCCAATTCTGTCAGGTTATATAGCTGAATCAATTGGTGATTTGCCTGCCTTAATGCCAGGTTTCGTTGGTGGTTTCATGGCTACCGTTTATAGTGGGGCATACGGCGGTGCTTATGTTGCTAACGTTGTAACTAATGCTAAGTCACCAGCCGGTTTCTTGGGCGGACTTGCTTCCGGTTTTATTGCTGGTTACTTAGTAGTTGGCTTAAAGAAGCTATTTGCTAAATTGCCAAAATCACTTGAGGGAATGAAGCCAATGCTCATTTACCCAATTTTGAGTTTGCTGCTGATTGCCTTAATTATGTACTACATTATTAACCCAATCTTCAGTGCAGTTAACTTCGCAATTACTAACTTCTTAAACCAAATGGGTACAGGTAACTTAGTAGTCCTAACAACTATTTTGGCTGCTATGATGTCAATCGATATGGGTGGACCTTTCAACAAGGCTGCTTACGTATTTGCATCAGGTGCCTTTGCTAACGACCCTCATTCAACTGTTGCTGCTGTGATGATGGCTGCCGTAATGGTTGGTGGGATGGTTCCACCATTTGCTACTGCAATTGGGACTACCTTCTTCAAGAACAAGTACACTTTGGATGAGCGCCGTGCAGGTTTAACCAACTGGATTTTAGGTTTCTCATTCATTACTGAAGGAGCTATTCCATTCGCTGCTGCAGATGCAGGTCACGTTATTCCTTCATGTATTATTGGTTCTGCTGTCGGTGGTGCTCTAGTTGGCCTATGGCGGATTGGTGTTCCCGCACCTCACGGTGGTCTATGGGTATCACCACTTGCTAACCATATTGTGCTTTACTTTGTAGCTACTATTATCGGTTCAATTGTTGCTGGTGTAATCTTAGGATTATGGAAGAAACCCGTTGACAAGCAAGATCAAAAATAATTAATTTAGATAAATAATCTTAAAATGCGTCACTTGAGGGTGGCGTATTTTTGTGTAAAAAACTAACTACCTAATTTGTAATTAGTAGACAAGTTAAGTGACAGGTTTTATCCATTAGGCATTTAATTTAAGCTTTTAGAGACGATTTCTGTGTAGTTTAGTAATAATATGGGATACTAAAATGGTAAAAAGGGAATTTTATGCACTAGTATAGAATGGAGATTATTGTGTTTAATCTATTTATTCTGTTAGCTGAACGCTTAGGAATTATTATGATTCTGGCTTTCTTGCTCGTTAACATGCGCTTTTTCAGAAATCTTATTGAAAAGAGAACACTGAAATCGCAAATTTGGTTGTTTGTGATTTTTTCCTTGTTTGTTGTAGTTGCCAACCTAACGGGAGTCGAAATTTCAAGCTCAAAGGAAATTTTTACTCCATTAATTATTACGGGCTTGCCACAGACGGACTCAATTGCTAATACACGTATTTTAGTAATTACAACGGCGAGTCTCACGGCTGGACCTTATGTTGGGATGCTAGTTGGTTTAGTTGGTGGCTTGCACAGGGTAATCTTTGGTGGTTTTTCTGATTACTTCTATATTTTTAGTTCAGTGTTAATTGGCTATTTAATTGGGGTCTTAGGGGACCGAGTTAAGAAAAATAATTTATACCCGTCAACCTTTTGGGTAGCTGTTTTGTCGCTTTTGGCAGAACTAATTCAAATGATTTTCATTTTCGCTTTTCACGGCTTTGGTTTAATCAAATTGATTTTTGTTCCAATGATCTTACTTAATACGGTAGGTTCATGCTTGTTTATTGAAATTTTGAAGACTTATTTGTCAAATGAGCGTCAATTACGAGCCGTTCAGACCAAGGATGTCTTGGAGCTTGCAAATAAAACCTTGCCGTACTTTCGGCATGGTCTTGATTCAGATTCGGCTGAACATGTTTGTAAAATTATCAAAAAGTACACCAAGTTTGATGCGGTTGGTCTGACCGATCGCGTTAATGTTTTAGCCCATGTGGGAGCAGGACAGGATCATCATATTGCTGGTGAAGCTGTAATTACCGATTTATCAAAAACAGTAATTGCTACTGGAAAAGAAAAAGTTGCTCGTAATAAAAGTGAAATTGGCTGTCCTCATCAAGATTGCCCATTAACTTCAGCGATTGTTTGTCCGCTTCAAGTCAACAATAAAACAGTCGGGACTTTAAAGCTTTATTTCTGTGAAGAAAGAGAAATGACTGTGGTCGAGGAAAATCTAGTTCAGGGACTCGCGATGATTTTTTCGGGGCAGCTTGCCATTGGCATTACCGAGCAACAAACCAGTTTACTGAATGAAGCTGAAATTCGTGCTCTGCAAGTACAAATTAATCCCCACTTTTTCTTTAATGCAATTAATACAATTATTGCGTTGATGCGAGTAGACGTTAATAAAGCCCATGATGCGCTGATGGAGCTAAGCACATTTTTTAGGTCTAGCTTAAAAAATGGGCAGGCAAAAGAAATTACCCTTGAACAAGAAAAGCAGCACGTTGATGCATATACGGGGATTGAAAGCCTGCGTTTTCCTGACAAATTTACTGTTAATTATCAAATTAGTGTCCCTGAAAACACCATGTTGCCCTCATTTTGTTTGCAGATTTTTGTGGAAAATGCAATTAGACATGCTTTTAAGGGAAGAAAGACTGGCAACACGATTGTAGTAAGCTTAGCTGCGAGTGGGGATAACTTAGAAATCGCAGTTAGTGACAATGGTATAGGAATTGATCCTAAGATACTAAAGCAACTGGGAAAAGAACAAATTAATGAAACTAAAGGTAGTGGTCTAGCTCTTTATAATTTAAACCGGCGCCTTGTTGGTTTATATGGTACTAGCAGTGAGTTAAAAATCAGTACGGGAGCAAATGGCACAACTTTTAAGACAGAAATCCCGTTAAAATATGGTAAGCTGTCAGTTAATCAAAGCTAAAGGAGAGGTCAAATGAACATTTTAGTAGTTGATGATGAACCGCTCGCACGCGCAGAATTATCATATCTGATTAAAGAAAGTTCAAGTCTGCAAGGACAAGAATTCAAGCTGTTTGAAGCAGAAGACATCAAAAATGCACAGAAAATTTTACTAAAGAATCGGATTGATTTGCTATTTTTAGATATTTCCTTGAATGAAGAAAATGGCTTTGAACTAGCTAATGAATTGACGCAATTATCATATTCACCGATGATTATTTTTGCAACTGCTTATGATGAATATGCTGTTAAAGCTTTTGATGTTGGTGCGATTGACTACATTTTGAAGCCGTTTGAACAAAAAAGAGTCGATCAAGCATTGCATAAGGCAGTTAATATTTTGAAGACTGAAAAGCCGTTACCAAAAGAGAAAGATAATTCTGATCGAGAAGTTTTAAGCATCGAACTTGATGATCGTAATATTGTCATTAAGAAAATGTCTGTTGTCAGTGCACAAATCGATAACGGTGTTTTGACCATCTCAACTAACAAAGATAAATATGAAACGCGGAAAACACTATCTTGGATTAAGGGTAAACTAACTTCTTCCTGTTTCATGCAAGTTCACCGCAACGCAATTGTAAATGTGGAAGACATCAAAGAAGTCCAGCCATGGTTCAACCACACTTTATTACTGATAATGAGTAACGGTGAAAAAATCCAGGTCGGCCGTTCATACCGTAAGGGATTAAATGAAAAACTAGGTATGTAGTTTAGCGGAATAGATTTTTAAAAGGACTTGTGAAATTGTCTGAGTGCAGTTCACGGGTCTTTTTTTGCAGTTCACAGTTAAATCGCTTACAAGTGCATAGGAATAGTCTAATCTTAATACTGAAAGCAAACGAGATGTAATAAGAAGGGAAATGTCATTATGAAAAAAGAAGAAAGTCAGAAGCAGAAATCGGCTCCAATATTGGTACAAATGTTGATTTATGCAACGATTTTATTTGTTTCACAGATTATTTCTGATTTGATGCCGAAGTCATTTCCGGTACCAACACCAGTAATTGGCTTGGTTTTACTTTATGTATTACTGACTACTCACGTCATTAAACTTGAGTGGGTCGATTCCTTTGGTAGTGCGCTAATTTCATTAATTAGTTTTATGTTTGTGCCATCCGGGATTTCACTTGCTGCCAATTTGAAAATTATGAGGGAGCAGGGTGTACAACTACTAATTGTCATAGTTGCTTCAACAATCATTTTATTGGTTGTAACTGCATATACTACGAAATTCTTTAGTTGGATTGTAAATAAAGTGAATAGTAGTCAACTTGATGTTGATAAGAGTGAAAAGGTAAGAGGTGCAAAACAATGAGATATCTTACTACGCCACTATTTGGTGTGTTTTTATCATTAATTGTCTTTCTAATCGGTCAATGGCTATTCAAAAAGTCTAAGGGCTTTTTCCTCTTCCAGCCTTTACTTGTTAGCATGATTTTGGGCATAGCAATCCTTATTGTTTTAGCTAAATGCCTTGGCACAACGACAGCTGCTGTTTATACCAAAGCATATAAGCAGGGCGGTGACATTATCTTTTGGTTTATTACACCAGCTACAATTGCTTTCGCTGTTCCATTGTATAAACGTAATGACGTAATTAAGAAGAATTGGTTAGTGATTATTTTAGGATTATTTGTTGGAACGTTTATTTCAATGATTTTAATTACTCTTGTAGCCAAAGCAGTAGGGCTTAATAATGTTGGCGTTAAATCAATGCTTAGTCAGTCTGCTACAACAGCTGTTGCGATGCCACTTACCGCCTCAATCGGTGGCAATGCATCTGTAACTGCAATGGCATGTATTATTAATGCAGTGGTAATTTATGCTCTCGGTAAGCAGCTGGTTAAGTGGTTTAACCTAAATAGTGATCCGCTCGGTACTGGTCTTGGCTTAGGAGCTGCTGGTCATACGATTGGTTCAGCTTTTGCTCTAGAACTTGGTTCAGTTCAAGGAGCAATGGCAGCTGTTGCAGTTGTAGCAACTGCAGTAGTTGATAACCTGTTGGTTCCAATCTTTTCTCATTTGATTGGGTTATAGTTTCTAGATTAATTATATATTTTACATTTACTTACACAGTAAAACGTGTGACTTTGGTCGCACGTTTTTTGTTTACCAGCAACTATTAGAGCTAATTTTGGTTATTATTTGTAAGTAACTTCAATTGCTGTATAATGGTTATTAATAGTAAGTGAAAATACAAATCTACGACTTACTATGTGATAACGGGGTAAAAGCCGATTATTAATTGAAAGGTTTTTTTAACAAGATGAAATTTGAAAAATTGAAGAAATTTTTTGCTGTAACTGTTTTATTTGGCGTGTTAGCAATCACCCTAGGGGCATGTTCGCAAAAGCCACAGAAGAGTAGCAGCAAAATTTCGATTATGACAACAACTAACGTTTATGCAGATATTGCGCAAAACGTTGTTGGAAGATATGGTAAGGCAGAAGCCCTCATTAAAAATCCTAGTGCGGATCCGCATGATTTTGAGCCAACTACTAATGATGCCAAGGCTCTATCAAGTGCTGATATTGTAATAGAAAATGGGCTAGGCTACGATAGCTGGATGGATAAACTTGCGTCTTCTGTAGAAAAAGAGCCAGTTAAAGTTGGTGAAGACCTAATGGGACGCAAAAAGGGTGATAACCCTCATATCTGGTTTGATTTGAACATGCCAAAAGAGTATGTTAATTACTTAATTAAGCGACTAAGTAAAAAGGATCCGAAACATGCTGATTACTACCGTGAAAATGGATTGAAGTATTTAGCTAAGATTGACCGAATCAAAAAAGATGCGGCAAAAATAGAGCATCAGGTTGATAAACCGGTTTATGTTAGTGAACCTGTTTTTGATTATGCCTTATCTTCTGTTAATATTAAGGTAGCAAACCAGGACTTTGAAAAAGCAATTCAAAATAATACAGATCCTAGTGCTGCGACCGTTCAAGAAATGACGCATGGAATTGAGAAGCGCAAGATAGCCTTCTTTGTTGATAATGAGCAGACTTCGAGTACGACGGTTAATAATTTTATTAAATTGGCAAAAAAGAATAAAATACCAGTTTTAAAGGTTAGAGAAACGATTCCGACTAAGATGACTTACCTTGATTGGATGACTGAAAGTTATCAAAAGTTGGCTGATGTAGCCAAGAAATAGTTATTGAGAGGGAATAAAAATGAGGAAAATAATTGCTGCTATGGCTGTGGCCGCAGGAATGGCGGCTCCGCTTACGGCGGTCGCAACGGCAAATGATTCTGCGATCGTTCAGGCAAGCTCGATTAATGATATGGCTAAACAAAATAGCTATGGTGGTATAACTTACCTTGATCAAATGCTTCAGCAGCAAGGCATAAAATATAATGATTTTTATGCCAGCAATCCTGTGAATTACCGCTACGGTAAGCCCGAAGGTGTGGTTGTCCACGAAACTGCTACACCAGGAGCTTCTGCATATAACGAAGCAATTTATTTTAACCGTGAGTGGATGAATATCTATTCTTATGTTCATGCATTTGTGGATAAAACTGGTGTAATCCAGATGACTTCACCAGATCATGGTGTTTGGGGTGCTGGCCCAGTTGCCAACAGCCGTTTTTTCCAAGTTGAACTGTGTGAAGATAATAATTTAGCTGACTTTGCCAAAAGCATCAACAATGATGCAATTTATATTGCTCAAATTATGCGCCAGTATAATCTTGCTCCTGTTAATGCTGTTCATACTGGTAAAGGAACCGTTTGGTCACACGCAGCAGTTTCTAAATTCTTAGGCGGGACAGATCATGGCGACCCAGATGGCTATTTTGCTAAATGGGGCTATTCAATGGATGATTTCTTCGACCTGATTAAATATTATTATGACAACGGGGCAACGGGTTCTACGACACCGACACCAACTCCGTCAAAACCTATTACACCGTCAAAACCATCAACGCCTAAACCGACACAACAACCCAAGCCGATTGATACTAAGTTATTGATGCACAATGCTTTAGTTTATGATGGTAATGGTGAAAAAACTAAGCAACCTACTAAGAAGGCTGGAACAAAGTTAAGCGTTTATGGTACCAAAACTATTAAAGGCAAAAAGTATTTCCAAATTGGGACAGATCAATATGTTGTCGCAACCAATATTGAAGGAAGCTTGCAGCTTTTAACGCATAATGCCTATATTTATGATGGTAATGGCGAACGTGTTGGTACTGGTAAATTCAAACGTGGCAGTTATGTTAGAACATACGGTGGCCGAGTAAAGATAGACGGTCGTAAGTATTATATTATTGATGAAGATCAATACATTAAAGTGGGAAACTTTAAGTAAAAGATATTATTAAGGAGAGAAAATTGTCTGACATTTTAGAAGTAAAAAATCTCTCAATGAGATTTGATAAAAAGACTGTTTTTTCGGACCTCAATTTTAATTTAGAAAAAGGTTCAACAACAGCTCTTTTAGGACCAAACGGTACAGGCAAAACAACCTTAATTAGTATTTTAATGAAAATGCTAGCACCAACAACAGGCTCTTTTAAGTTTGCGGATGGTGTCAGGCTAGGTTATGTACCGCAGTTTCGTAATATTGATGCGGAATATCCTCTATCAATTGAGGCTTTTGTTAGTTTAAATGCGCCAACTTTTAAAAAGCGTGAAGTTAAAGAAGCCATCAAGAATCAATTACAGGAAACTAATTTATATGAAATTAGGCATACCAGGATGGGTGAAGCCTCTGGTGGACAGAAGCAGCGCGCCTATTTAGCACAAGCGCTACTTGATCACCCGAACGTAATTATCCTTGATGAGGCAACGGCGAGTCTGGATCCTATGGCTAAAGACGAACTGATGAAGTTAATTAGACATTTAAATGAAAAACATAATATTACTGTTTTATTTGTTACCCATGATGTTGCATTAGCACAAAAATATATGCAGAACTATTTATATTTAATTAATGGGCACATTGAACAAGGTGAAATGGCTCAATTTAAGGAGGCGTATGAATAATGTTTGCTTTTGATTTTATGCGTAACGCCTTCTTGGCTAGTACCTTTATTGCAATAACGTGTGGTACTGTAGGTGTTTATGTAGTTGCCCGTAATTTTAGCTTTTTGGCACACACATTATCTGAGATTGGTTTCGCAGGTGCAGCTTTTGCTGTATGGCTTGGAATTGGACCACTTTGGGGGATGTTACTATTCACACTACTTGGTTCAATTAGTGTTGGTGAGTTATCACTTCACAGTGATCAAAAAGAATCATCAATTAGTGCAATTTCGGCACTCTTCACGGGACTAGGGGTACTATTTTTAGCAATTTCTGGTGCAAACAGCAACTACGCAACTAATATTTTATTTGGAAGTATTGTTGGTGTTGACAAGCAGGGGGTTATCCAGCTGGTAGTCTTGTCAGTAATTGTTTTACTAATGATTTTTAGTATTCAAAGGTCCCTCAATTTTGATTCATTCGACCATATTGGAGCGGTAGCTCACGGAGTAAAAACTGGTTTAGTCAGCGTGATTTTCTTAATTGCACTGGCAATGTCTGTTTCGATTGGTGCGCAAATTGTTGGTTCCTTGCTAGTTTTCATTTTGCTCACTTTACCACCCGCAACAGCCAATTATATTGGTAAAACAATTGGCTCAATGATTGCGTGGTCTGTTTTCTTCGCTTTAATTGGGGTTTGGCTAGGATTGTATCTTGGTTTTATTACTAATTTACCTGTAACTTTCTTTATTGCAGTGATTGAAGTAGTGATCTATCTTGTTACTTACTTCACCCATTTAATTAAGCGTAGCCTATAAGGAAAATAATAAAGAGGAGTCTATAATAATAGATTCCTCTTTTTGCTTGTGAAAAAATGAGCGCTGTAAAGGTTGATATTTTAACATTTTTTTGCAATTGTCACTAACTTTTGTAAGTGTTTGCATGTATAATAGACCTATAACATTTTTAAAGTTAAAAAGGAGTATTTATAATGACATCATATTATAATGGATTTCCCCAAAGCGATCGGGATGAAGCAATCGACATGATTAACCTTGATGAACTTGAAGAGCGTGCGAAAGAAGTAATGCCAGAGGGTGCATACTACTACATTGCTTCAGGTTCTGAAAATGAATGGACATGGCGTAATAATATTGCTGCATTTAACCATTTCCAAATTGTGCCACGTGCATTAACAAATATGGATAATCCACAGCTTGATACTGAATTCATGGGGATGAAACTCAAGACGCCTGTCATGATTTCACCAATTGCATGTCATGGTATTTCTCACAAGGATGCAGAAGTTGCTACTCAAAAGGGTGCAGCAGCAGCCGGCGCACTCTTTTCATCAAGTACATATGCTAATAAGAGCGTTGAAGATATTGCGGCAGCAGCTCCAGATGCACCACGCTTTTTCCAACTTTACCTAAGTAAGGATTGGGACTTTAACGAGATGGTCTTTGAAGCAATCAAAAAAGCTGGATACAAGGGTATTTTCTTGACGGTTGATGCACTTGTTTCTGGTTATCGCGAAGCTAACCTTAGGACTAACTTTGCCTATCCTGTACCACTAGATTTCTTCACTCGTTACCAAGGTGGTAAAGGTGAAGGTCAAACGGTTGCACAAATGTACGCTTCATCTGCACAAAAGATTGGTCCAGAGGATGTTAAACGAATTAAGGAAATGTCCGGCTTACCAGTCTTTGTCAAAGGTGTAGTTTGTGCTGAAGATGCATATTTAGCAATGGGTGCTGGCGCTGATGGTATTTATGTCACTAACCACGGTGGACGTGAAGTTGATTGTGGTCCAGCTACCATCGATATGTTGCCAGAAATTGCTAAGGCAGTTAACCATCGTGTACCTATTGTCTTTGATTCAGGTGTCCGTCGTGGTTCACATGTCTTTAAGGCTTTAGCACTTGGTGCAGATCTTGTTGGTGTTGGTCGGCCATACCTTTACGGTTTAGCTCTTGGTGGTGCTAAAGGTGTGCAATCAGTAATTGAACAACTCAATAAGGAATTATTGATTGATATGCAATTGACTGGTTGCAAGACAATTGAAGATGTTAAGCACGCTAAAATTACGCACATCAACTACGCAGCTGATAACTTGAAGTCAAACACTGATCCTTCAAGAATCAAGCCATATCCTGTAACTGCAGAAAACCAAATGAAAGAAAGTGCAGCTGATGCAGTTTCAGGTGCTTCACACCATTAATAATTAAATAAGATTATCAAGGAGCTTTGTCTATATTGGGTAAATCGATATGCGACAAGGCTTTTTTTTGCGATAAAATATGATAAATGAGAAAATAACTCAAATATATCGTTGTATTCTAATTTTCATATTATTATAATTGCAATAACTATACTAACCTCGGAGGGCAGGAATAATGAAAAAAGCGTGGAAATGGCTTGAAGCGCTTTTGGTAGCAATGATGATGTTGGCGTTAGTGCCACAAACTGTCAATGCTGCCGAAAGTACGCAAGCCCCAAAAGTAACGGATAATTATTTGAAAAAGGTCAAGGAAAAGGGCGAGTTGGTTATGGGAACTAGCCCCGATTTTCCTCCTTATGAATTTGTCCAAAATGTGAATGGCAAATCCAAAGTAATGGGTATGGATATCGAAGTTGGCCGCAAAATTGCCCGAGACATGGGGGTTAAGCTAGTCATTAAAACGATGGACTTTGATTCATTATTGGTTGCCCTTGAGACAGGTAAGATTGATATGGTCATTTCTGGAATGACCGCAACACCGAAGCGGGCGCAAAGTGTTGACTTTAGTCAAACTTACTATAAAAGTGGGCAAGATCTAATCATTAGAAAGTCCGACAAAGGTAAATTCCATGATTATCGGTCCTTTAGTGGCAAAGCGATTGGTGCACAAACTGGTAGTATGCAAGCCACACTGCTTAAGGAACAAGCCAAAAAGTCTAAAATTAAAACAATGGATAAGACCAATGATCTTATTTTAGGCCTGAAAACTAACAAGTTTGATGCAGTTCTAGTTGATACTGCATCTGCTGCTGCTTTTGCGAAAAATACTGATGGCATAACATCAATACCTTCTGGACTTAAAATACCTTCTCAAGGTAATGCTGTAGCTTTTCATAAAGGCGCTAAAAGTTTAGTTAAGTCTGCTAATAAATCAATCGATGAAATTAAAAAGAAGAAATTAGTAACTAAAGTATATTTACCTAATGTCGGTAAATATATTGCTAAAGGCAAAACTAAAAAAGAGGTTAAGGCTTCCAACTCGATGTGGGCCTACAAGGACTTCTTTATTGCTGGTGTTGGCTACACGTTATTTATCTCAGCAATTTCAGTTTTCTTCGGCTTTCTTTTAGGAGCAATCCTAGCCTTAATGCGCTTAAGTCACAATAAAATTGCGCACTCAATTGCTACCGCATATATTGAATTCATTCGTGGCACACCATTAATGGTGCAATTATTATTCATTTACTTTGGCTTAGGCTTAGTTATTAATATACCTGCACTTTTATCAGGAATTATTGCGGTCTCACTGAACTCGGCGGCCTACGTTGCTGAAGTAATTCGGTCGGGAATTAGCTCAATTTCAGTTGGGCAAACCGAGGCTTCTCGCTCATTGGGATTGTCTAAGACTGCTACATTGCGCTATGTTATCATGCCGCAAGCAATGAAGAATATTTGGCCAGCACTTGGTAATGAATTTGTCTCCCTAATCAAGGAAAGTTCCATTGTATCGGTTATCGGTGTAAAGGATCTGATTTACCAATCAAGAATTGTCCAAGCTGATACTTACCGTGGAGTCATGCCATTAGTAATCACTATGATTTTGTACTTCATCATAACCTTTGGCTTGTCTAGCTTAATGAAAGTTTTTGAAAGGAAAATGAATCATGACTAAAAATGCGCCAGTGTTGAAAGTTGAACACTTGAAGAAAACTTTTGGCAAAAATGAAGTTTTAAAAGACATTAATGCAGAAGTTAAAGATGGCCAGGTTATTTGTTTAGTCGGACCATCAGGAGCTGGTAAGAGTACTTTTTTGCGTTGCCTTAACTTATTGGATCAACCAACTGCAGGCAAAGTACTGTTTGAAGATAAAGAATTAACTGCTTTAAGCGAAAAACAGCTTGATACCTTGCGTGAAAAAATGGGCATGGTGTTCCAGCAATTCAACTTATTTCCACATATGAACATTATTGAAAATATTAAGCTAGCACCAATGAAAGTTAAAAACGTTAGTGATGAGGAAGCAACCGCTAAAGCTGTTGAACTTTTAAAACAAGTTGGACTAGAAGAAAAAGCGATGGCTTTTCCAGCTAATTTATCTGGTGGACAGCAACAACGTGTAGCGATTGCGCGTGCATTAGCAATGGATCCTGAAGTAATGCTTTTTGATGAGCCAACTTCAGCATTAGATCCTGAAATGGTCGGGGAAGTACTTAAGGTTATGCAGGATTTGGCTCAAAAAGGAATGACAATGGTTGTTGTTACCCATGAAATGGGTTTTGCCAAAAATGTTGCAGATGAAGTATGGTTTATGGCAGATGGTTATATTCAAGAAAAAGCAACACCGCAAGAGTTCTTTGAGCATCCAAAGACTGAACGTGCACAAGACTTTTTAGCTAAGGTACTTGAAGCATAAGAGGGGATAAAGCTGTGGAAAAAGAACGAGCACTTAAAATTTTGACCGATTTAATTGCAATTGATTCGGCTAATGATCATGAAAGCTTAGTTGCAGATTACCTAACAGATCTTTTTAAAGGATATGACGTAGAAATAGAACGTGTATCTTATGCTCCAGGACGTGATAATCTGGTTATTACAATGGGAAGCCATGGCCCCTTGCTTGGCTTTTCAGGACACGAAGATGTTGTTTCCGCAGGAGAATTAGAGAACTGGCAGTATCCGCCTTTTGAAGCGACGGTTCAAGATGGCAAAATTTATGGCCGTGGAACTAGCGACATGAAATCAGGCCTAGCTGCCATGGTTGTAGCCATGCTCGATTTATTAGATGGTGGAAAAGAACTATCAGGTCGAATTAGGTTGTTAGCTTCCGTTGGTGAGGAGACCGGTGAATATGGTGCAGCCCAGCTAACAAAAGAAGGCTATGCAAACGACTTAGATGGATTAATAGTCGGTGAGCCATCCAATTTTGACGTCCGTGTTACGCACAAAGGCGTGATTGACTATTATGTTACTTCTAAAGGTCTTTGTGTTCATTCTTCTACACCTGAAAAAGGACGCAATGCAATTATGCCATTGGTCACTTTTGCCCAGCGTGTACAGGAACTAATGGACCGTCATGACCAAAAAGATCCAGTCTTAGGTTCGCTTACCCATGTCATTAGTCAGATCCAAGGTGGTAGTCAAATTAACTCGGTCCCTGATAGTGCATGGCTTTCAGGAAATATTCGAACAACGCCACTTTATTCTAATGATCAAATTTATCAGGAACTAGAAGATTTAATTGCTGAACTCAATAAACAGGGTGCGGAATTAACAATTCGCTATAGTTTCCCTGAAGTTCCACTCCCAAGTCAGGCAGGGACAAAGCTTGCAAAATTGGCTCAGGAAGTTGTTCAAAATGATTTTAATCGCTCCTGTGATTTCACTGCAGGAACTGGCGCAACAGATTCATCAGAATATATTCAGGCTGGCGCTTTTCCAATCATTATTCTGGGACCATCTGATGGTCTAACAGCACATCAGCCGAATGAATTTGTTAAAGTTGATGACTATCTTGTGGGATGTCAGCTTTACCAAGCAATTGCACGGAAATTTTGGCAAGAATATGCTTAAGCAAGTAAAAACCACTTCAAAATATGAAGTGGTTTTTATTTTTATTTAAAATCATTTTTGATGATGTCTTTGAATTCGGCTAGGCGCTTTTTAAAGGTTTCAAAGGCTTCTTCCAGATAATCTGGTTTAGTCATATCAACTCCGGCTTTTTTCATGATTTCGACTGGATAATCACTTGAACCTGATTTTAAGAAGTTAATATAAGCTTCTCTTTGCTCTGATGTACCGTGCACAACATTATTGGCTAGTGCAGTTGCTGCTGCAAAGCCAGTTGCATATTGGTAAACGTAGAAATTGTAATAGAAGTGTGGAATTCTTGCCCACTCTTTAGCAATTTCACTTCCTGGTTCAACTGCATCGCCGTAGTAGCGTTGATTTAAGTTACCATAGAAGTCATCAAGCGTGTCTGCTGTTAATGGTTCACCTTTGGCATCTAAGTCATGAATGTATTGCTCAAATTCAGCAAATTGAGTTTGTCTGAATAATGTTCCCTTAAACGAATCAAGGTAGTAGTTAAGCACGAAAGCACGTGTTTTTGGATCAGTAATATGATCTAAAAAGTACTCGGTTAAAATGTTCTCGTTGGTGGTTGATGCAATTTCAGCCACAAAAATAGGATAATCGCCATAAACATAAGGTTGAGTTTGACGTGTGTACATACTGTGGACAGAGTGGCCAGTTTCATGAACAAGGGTGTAAAGTGAATCGATATTATTTTCCCAGTTCAAAAGCTCATAAGCATCTGTATCATAAGAGCCACCAGAATAAGCACCAGTAACTTTATTTTGTGATTCAACGACGTCAATTACACGGTTATTAAAAATATAATCAACTTGCTTTAAGTAATCTTCTCCTAATGGAACTAGGGCTTTTTTAGCCTCTGCTTTTGCCTGCTCAAAAGTATATGACAATGACGGTGTTCCAGTTAGTGGAACATACAAGTCCCACATTTGTAGATCATCAAGTCCAAGAATTTGTTTGCGCAAAGCAACATAGTCATGAAGTAAATCAAGGTGACTGTCAACTTCACTAATCAAAGTATCATAGACAACAGTAGGTACGTGATTTTCTGCTAAAGCTGAGCTGCGTGCAGAGTCATAATTATGAACTCGAGCCAAGTAATTATGCTGTTTAACAACTCCTGAAAGAGTTGAAGCAAGTGAATTTTCAAATTGGCCATAGGTAGCATACATTACATCAAAGGCATTTTTACGCACTTCACGGTTTTGCGATTGAATGAGATTGGAATAAAGTCCGTCTGACAGCTGAACCATTTCGCCATCATCTGTTTCAACGTAACCATATTCCATATCTGAATTTGTCAAAACGTTGAAGGTGTTTTCTGAAGTGCCAAGGGCATCCCCAGCATCAGCAATTATTTTTTCTTCCTGTGCCGAAAGAGTATGCGGCTTTTGCTGCATAATTTGTTCAAGCATATGAGCGTAATTGTTTAGCTTAGGCTCATCTTCCATAAACTGTTTTAACTTGGCTTGAGAGAGCTCTAAAATTGAAGGATTCATAAAGGAAGTGGCTGCTTCAAATTGGCTTGCTAAGGTTTGAGCCTGAGCTACATAGCCAAGATAGTGTGAGTCGCTTGAGTCAACGTCGCTGGACATTGTTGCATAAACATAGACTTTTTCTAAACGGCGACCAACTTCCAAAATCTTAGTTAAGCCATCGTACAGATAATGACCGTCCTTAGTAAAATCTTTCTTAAGTTTGCTTAAGTCTTGCACTTCTTTTTTGATAAGAGTATATTCTTGTTCCCAGTCATTATCTGAACTAAATACTCTTGTTAAGTCCCATTTAAGTTCTTCTGGGACTTCTGTTCTTTTAGGTATAGCCATAAAAATCTCCTTACATGTGCTAATAATAGTTATGCCAAATAATAAAAAATAAGATATTATTAATTATATTTGGTAATATTCTAATTCAACTTTGAAAGTGATACAAATAAACTTGGATAATTATGAAGGGAATTGAATAAAGGTATGGAACCAAGTTCAAAACGTAGAGAAGATTATCGTAAACATCAATCTTCTCTAAATCTTCACCGCAATCATGTTTTTGCTTCACCAGCACAAAAAATGACGGGTAATGTAATTGCTCGAATTTGCGGTATTGTAGCTGTCTTATGCTTAAGTTGTGGACTCGCTTGGGCAGCTCATATGTACTTTGCTTTGCATAGTGCCATCGATGGGCAAGACGGTAACACCGCTACCTCTGCTCGAATCGCTAATCGGCAACCTATTTCAGTTCTAATTCTTGGCGTTGATCAGGGGCTTGAGGGACGTCATGACAAGGGTAATTCTGATACAATTATTTTGGCAACGGCTAATCCAGGTAAAAATAAGGCAACAATGACCTCGATTCCACGAGATACTTTAGCCAACATTTTGGGTGATCCTGGGGACAAATATAATATGTTTAGGGTTAACTCAGCTTACGGTATCGGTGGCAGTAAAGCGTCAATGAATACCGTATCTGCATTGTTAAACGTACCGATTAACTATTACGTCGAAGTCAACATGAAGGCCTTAAAGAGCCTAGTTGATGCTGTTGGTGGTGTCGACGTTAATGTCCCATTTAAGTTCTCTTATGACTGGTGTGATTTCCATAAAGGAAAGCAGCATTTGAATGGTCGTCATGCTGTGGCTTATGTCCGTATGCGTCATGACGATCCTAGAGGAGACTACGGTCGCCAAATGAGGCAACGACAAGTAATTAATGCTGTCGTACACAAGGCTGTTTCTGTTGATTCAATTGCTAACTACCGCAAGCTAGTTAAGATTTTTAATAAATATGTCCGAACTAACTTAACCTTCAATGACATGCTGGCTTTGGCGTTAACTTACCGGGGATGTTCACAAAATATTAGCAGCGGGTATATTCAAGGTCACGATGCATGGATTAATGGTTCTTCAATCCAGGTTGCATCAACTGAAGAATTACAAAAAGCTTCAAACAAAATGCGTGCCAATTTAGGATTAGAACAACAAGTTTTGGATAATGATGAAACTAAACTCAATAAGCTGAATGAGCAAAACAATCACATTAATTGGAAGGATCCTAATCCGTTTACTAATTATCAAATTTACCATTCTGTTGTTACTAATGAAAGCACTGATAGTACCAATAATACTAATGGCTCTTCTGATACTGGGAATAGTACAGGCAATGATAATTCTACAGGGCAGTAAATTTTTTGAAGTAAGTTATTTAAGTGAAACTAAAAGGAGAACGAAATGCAAAAGAAGGCACTTTTTCCCATCATTTATGGTGTATTGTCTGCACTAATTGGCTTTATTGCAGCATTCTTTATTTGTCTGCGATCATTACATTTGACACTCCCTGTCTCTGTCATGGTTGCTGGGATTTTCGCATTATTCTTCTTTGCTCTTTCATGGTTTCGTGGGCATGCTTCCTATGAAATTAAACGGATTGCACGTGAATTTCATTTGTCCGATGAGGACTTGGCGAAAATAACAGGAATGAAAGCAAGTGATTTTCCTATCTATAATGATAAATTGCAGTTAATCTTGCCCAAACGCTACTGGCCTAAAGTTCTAGATGCTCTGCAAAAGTATGAGCAGGAACAAAAATAAAAAGATGTCTGACGAAAAGTCAGACATCTTTTATTTATGACCACCTTTAAGACACAAAATTTTACCAATCAAATGTATTCTTTCTTTGTGCCAACTGCAACGGTGCTTTGGATAGTCTTGACTTGATTTAAGCAATAATAGATAATTATGAAACAGTACGCAGACTATTAATAAGACAAAAGAATTTTGACTTAAGACTAATTTTGGCTTATATGCAGCTAATAGTCTAAAACAGACAGCTGTTATTAGGGATGATTAAAAATCCTAGCAATTACAACTAAAGAAAAGCACTTGGAATAAGATGAAAATAAAAGGGTGGGCAAGACGTCCGCCTTTTTATTTCGGATGTAATTAATTAAAACTGGAAGCAAAAAAGATTACTTTACTATATAATTTGATTAACCCAAAGGAGATGCACAATGAGCTTACTAACAGTTAAAGATTTAGGTCAGGGCTTTGAAGATAAGACTTTGTATCAGGATGGCAATTTTGTGCTCAATAAAGAAGACCACATGGGAGTCACCGGCCAAAACGGAGTTGGCAAATCAACTTTAATTAAAATTTTGACTGGTGAAATTCTTCCTGATGAGGGTCAGATTAAATGGCAAAATCGTGTGACAGTTGGCTATTTAGACCAATATGCCAAATTAGCACCTGGTGTGACCATTCGACAGTTTTTACGTACAGCTTTTGAAAAGCTATACCAAAAAGAGGAGGAACTAAATAAGTTGTATGAGGAATATGCGGAAGACGGTAACGATGAGTTACTGGAAAAAGCAGGAAAGATTCAAACATACTTAGAAGAAAATAACTTTTACGGAATTGATACCGAAATCGAACGTGTTGCCTCTGGACTAGGGCTAGCAGAATTGGGCTATGAACATGACGTTAGTCAGCTTTCAGGTGGTCAGAGATCGAAAATTATTTTAGCCAAGTTGCTACTGCAAAATCCTGATGTTCTTCTTTTGGATGAGCCAACTAACTACCTTGACGTGTCACACATCGATTGGTTAGTCGATTACTTAAACGAATTTGCCGGAGCATTTATTGTTGTCAGTCACGATTATGATTTTCTTGGTCGAATTGCCAACTGCATTATTGATATTGACCTCGGCACAATTACTCGTTACACGGGTACATTGAAACAGGCAATGCGTCAAAAAGAGGCTAATCGGGAAACTTACCTAAAGGCCTATACTAACCAGCAACGAAAAATCGCTAAGACTGAAGCCTATATTCGAAAAAATAAAGCAGGTACCCGTTCAAAGAGTGCCAAGTCACGTGAACGTCAACTGGCTAAAATGGACGTATTGAATCCGCCTAAGGGTAACCGCAAACCACATTTTGAATTTCCTTATGTAGCGACTGCTGCCAACTTGCTTTTACAAACCCAAGACTTAGTTATTGGTTATGATGAGGCAATCGTAAAGGAGCCATTTAATTTTTCAGTTGGTGGTAATGAAAAAATTGCAATTACTGGTTTTAATGGGATCGGTAAGTCGACTTTATTAAAGACATTACTTAGTCAAATAGAGCCAATTTCTGGTTCATTTAAACTATCGGAAACGGCAAAAGTTGCATATTTTAAGCAGGATTTAGCTTGGCCAAATAAGAATATGACACCGCTACAATACTTGCAGGAGATTTTTGAACGAATCAAGCCAAAAGAATTGCGTGGGGCCCTAGCTAGACTGGGTGTAACTGCGCAACAGGCAATGAGTCCGCTGAAAAAGCTATCCGGTGGGGAACAGGAAAAGGTTAAGTTGGCAAAAATGCAGTTCGAACCGGCTAACCTGCTATTTTTGGATGAGCCAACCAACCACTTGGATCGTGATTCAAAAGATGCACTTAGGGATGCAATCGTGAAGTTCCCAGGTGCAGTAATTATCGTTAGTCATGAGCGTGATTTTTTCCAAGGTAATTGGATTGATAAGACGATTGACATTGAGACAATGAATAATAATTAGAGGAAAAAATTATGTCTAGCAAGCAAGATAGCTCTTTTTACCATGATTTACTAGATACATGCTTAACAGTTGGCGAGCTAATGATTGAAGGCGGTAGTGAGATGTATCGTGTTGAGGATACAATGGTGCGAATCGCAAAAACCGCCGGCGAACCTGATCCACGTGTCTTTATCGTGCCAACAGGAATTTTTATGAGTTTGGATCGAGGGAACTATTGCCAAAGCATTTTGGTTCATGAGCGGAATATCAACTTGGAACTAGTTGACCGCATTAATTCATTATCACGTGATTTTGCCGCACATAAAATCACTTTGCCGCAAGTAAAAGAACAAGTTTATAAAATTGCTAATGGCGATTTTCCAGTTTTTCCTTTGTGGATACAAGTAATTGGCGCTGCCGTTTTAAGTGCGACGCTAATGGTAATGTTTATTGAAAACTATGATTGGCTTGATTTCCCCGCTGCTGCAGTTGTTGGTGCAATTGGGTTTGTTTCAGCATATTACTTTAAACGATTTACAAAGGTTAAATATTTAGCTGAATTAGTCGCGGCGATGATTATGACGACAATCGCGGTTGGAATAGTTCACCTTTTTCCGGCAATGATTATCGACAATATTTTAACGGGAGCACTGATGCCACTAGTGCCAGGGTTGGCCTTAACAAACGCGCTACGTGATTTGTTTAAGGGTGATCTGTTATCCGGGATGGTTAAAATTTGTGAAGCCTTGCTTACCGCCTTTGCACTTGGTGGTGGAGTAGGTATTATATTGAAATTTTTGGGAGCTTAAAAATGCCATTTTGGTTAGAGTTAATTATTAATATCTTATTTGCCTACCTTGCTTCTGTTGGCTTTGCACTGACCATTAATGTTCCGCATCGAGTACTGAACTTGGCGGGAGTGAGCGGAGTAGTTAGTTGGATTATTTATTGGTTAGCAATGAGAGCATCAATGGGTAGATTAATATCAAACCTCCTAGGCTCATTTGCAATTGGAATTTTGGCAATTGTTTTTGCTAGAAGAAAAAAGTGTCCCGCATCTGTATTTTATATTCCAGCAATCGTTCCATTAGTTCCAGGTGTGCCAGCCTATCAAGCCGTTAGGGAATTAACAGCTGGAAATATTAATGGTGCGAGTGACTCAGCCTTAAGAGTGATTATTGTTACAGGCTCAATCGCACTAGGGATGTTACTGTCTAATATGTTTGTCGAGATTTTTTTCAGAGCAAAAAAATTTTACAAAGAGAAGAAAAATTCGTATAATAGTTAATACGAGTCGACAAAACGCGAGATGCGTATTTGGATGAGGACACCAGCCTTAATTGGCAGACACGGGAAGTGTTGGTGCTTGACCAACCTGATGTGAACAGAAGTAGTCACCTATTTTTTAATGGGCCTCGATTTAAAAAGAGCAGATTCTTAATTGAATCTGCTCTTTTTGTTTTATCAAAAATTTATTTAAAACCAGTTAAAGGCTAAGTTATTGAGAATCATTTAAATAATATTAAAATAGTTAATGTAATACTATTTTAAAACTAATTATGCTAATAGGCTTAAAAATGTACTTGACAGCATTTAGTTAAGCGCTTACTATTAACTTGATTAGTCGAGTAATCATGTTAGGAGAACAGGATGGAATTATCCCGAGAGAAAAGTCATAGTAACATTCGTACACAAATTTTGTCAGATATTCAAAATGACATCTTAGTTAATAGGAAAATTGGTGAAAAGCTTCCGTCGGAAAGTGAATATGCCAAGCACTATCAAGTTGCTAGATCAACAATTCAGAAAGTTTTAAAAGATCTAACTAGTATGCAGTTAATCGAAAGGGTTCAGGGTAAAGGTACTTTTGTAAAAAGTAACAAGCCGGTAATTAATATCATTAATTACAAAGGATTCTCGGATTATGCATATGAGATGGGTAGTGAACCAATTACTAAAGAAATCAAAAAAGAAGTTATTAATGATGGTAAAGAATTATATTTGCAGAGACTGAGGGGAATTAGCATTAGTGAAAAGAAATATTGGCTAACGCTTGATGAAACTATTATTAGTCTCGAAAAATATCCAGGATTAGAGTCATATGATTTTGAGAAAAATTCTTTGTATGAGGTTTTACGGAAAAAATATCAGTCTAATCCAACTACCGCTCAGCTTACTTCCAGTGCTGTTCTATCTACTAGTGAAGAAGCAAATTTGCTAGAAGTGGATAAGAATATTCCTCTTTTAAAAATAAAAGGTGAAATTCTTGACGAGAAAGGGGGTCTTTTAGAGAAAGTGACAGTTATATATGGTCCTAATGCTAACTTTGAGTTAATAGTTGGCATTTAATAATTATTTTGGAGGGAGCATGTCGAAAAAAATAGAAATTGTTTTGATTGGTCATGGGAAGATAGGCTCTGGTGTTTTAAGTTCACTGAAATTAATTTATGGTGATGCACAAAATGTGACCAGCATAGATACATACGTGGAAAAAGACTTCAATTTAGTCGATACAGCTCATAATTTAATAGAAAAAAACAAAAGTAATGAACTTATTGTTGTTACAGATTTATTTGGTGGAAGTGTAAATAATGAATTTTTAAAATATACCAATGGTAGCAACGTTTATTTGATAACAGGAATGAACTTAGCATTGGTTTTAGACTTAGTAAGCAAAGTCGATATGCGTCAAAATGAATCTGTTGAGGAAATTGTGAAGAGTGTTGTTTCAGATGTAAAGGATTCAATTAAATATTGTGATGATAATCTTATAAACTCAAGTATTCAAAAAGATGATGATTTCTAAAAGAAAGGATAATTAAAATGATAAAAATGATGAGAGTAGATCATCGCTTATTGCATGGTCAAGTTGCCTTTTCTTGGACTTCAGCTTTGTCTGCAGATTGCATTTTAATTGCTGATAATGAAACAGCATCGAATGAATTAAAAAAATCAGCCATGAAATTGGCAAAACCTAATGGAGTTAAATTGGTTATCAAGAATGTTGATGAAGCAATTAAATCTTTAAAAAAGGGAGTGACTGATAAATACAAACTCTTTATTGTTGTTGGAAGTATTGAAAGTGCCAAAAAGATCATTGATGGCTATCCTGAAATTAAAACGCTTAATTTAGGTGGCACACTTCCAGGACCAAACAAGAGTAACATTTCAAAGACTATCGCTATTACATCTAGTGAAAGGGATATGCTACGTGATCTTTTGAATGAAGGCGTTGATATAAATATTCAAATGGTTCCTAGTGATTCAAAGGTCAATGTGAAAAATATTATCTAAAGTTTAATGGAGGTTAATTATTATGTTTTTAAAGGCTTTTCTTTTAGCCTTAGTTGCCTTCGTCGGTAAGCTTGATCTTGCTACTGGAACAAACCAGTTTCAGCGTCCTATAATTTTGGGACCACTTGTTGGTTTAATTATGGGAAATGTTTCAATGGGAGTGACGATTGGAGCTACCCTTGAACTTGCGTTTTTAGGTTCTTACTCAGTCGGCGCCTATATTCCACCAGATGTTATTGTTGGTGGAGTATTGGGAACAGCATTTGCAATTCAGACTGGTAAAGGTCCATCTGTAGCATTTGCTATGGCTTTTCCAATTGCATTACTTGCTCTGATTTTTGACAATATTATGTTTGCCTTAATTAGACCAATGATGGGTAAATTAGCTGATAAGTATGCTAAAGAAGGTAATGCTCATGCTGTTAATACAATACATATGGCTGCAGGATTTTTGATGTGTCTAATGCTAGCTATCATTGTATTTTTTGGATATTTAGCTGGTGGAAATAGAATTCAAATTCTAATCAACGCTATACCAAAGGCAATTATAGATGGATTAACAATTGCGACTGGCTTACTTCCAGGTATTGGTTTTGCAATGCTGGCACAAATGATTATGAATAAAGAAGTTGTACCATTTTTCTTCTTGGGCTTCTTGCTTTCTGCATACTTTAAATTACCAGTCATTGGAATTGCATTGCTTGGACTAATCTTTGTTGTAGTAATGGTTAGATTCCTTAATAAGAATACTAGTGTAGCTGCTGAAGGAGGTGAGGACGATGACTTCTGATAAAAGAATGCTAGACAAAAAAGATTTACGAAAAATGTTTTGGCGATCATTGCCAATGGAATTTTCTTGGCACTATGAACGGCAAATGCATATGGGATTTGAGTTTATGATTTCTTCTGGCTTGAAGAAGATTTATAAAGGACAGTCCGAAAAATATAAGGATGCACTTGAAAGAAATTTAGAGTTCTTCAATTGTACGGCACACATAACTCCCTTCATTGGTGGTGTCACGTTAGCAATGGAAGAAGAGAATGCTAAAAGTGAAGATTTTGATACTTCTTCAATTAGTGCCGTTAAAGCAGCCCTAATGGGTCCACTTAGTGGTTTAGGTGACTCTATAATTTTGGGCACATTAAGAGTTTTGGCTGTAGGTATAGGTGCATCACTTGCAATAAAAGGCAACATTTTAGGTCCTATCTTATTTTTCCTTATTTTTAATATTCCAACATTTATATTGCGCTACTATACGTCAATTAAAGGTTATGAATTAGGTGCATCATATATTGATAGAATTCAAAAATCGGGCGAAATGAAACTATTCATGCTTGCAGCCGGTATTTTAGGTGTCATGGTAATCGGTGGCATGATTAACAACTTAGTTGTTGTAAGTACGACTTTAAAAATTGGTACTGGTGCAGGAGCAACAAAAATTCAGGATGTACTAGATGGGATATTACCAGGAATGTTGCCTTTAGCTTTTACAGGAGTTTACTATTATCTACTAAAGAAAAAAGTTAATGTCATTTGGTTAATTATTGGAACTGCCATCTTTGGAATAATTTGTGCGCAGTTTGGTATCTTGAAGGTTAATTAAGAATATAGGAGATAAACATGTTAAAGTTTGACGAGACAGAATATAGAAAAGATCTTACTGCTCAAGTAAATGCTATGGCTGAGGGGAAAAAAATAGCCGACGAAATTACAAAGCAAGGATTTGATAACATTTTCTTTGTTGGTGTGGGTGGAACATACTCAATGATGATGAATTTTGTAACTTTGGCTAAGCAATATACGAATATACCCATCTACTTGGAACAAGCTGGGGAATTGGTTTTAACAGACAATCCACATTTGACCGACAAATCAATTGTTATTACAGCTTCAAAATCAGGTGATACTGTTGAAATTGTCAATGTTGAAAAGTGGCTAAAGAAAAAGAATGTTCGCATTGCAGCAATGGTAATGAGCAAGGATTCACCTGTAGGAAAACTTTGTGATTGGAGAATACCTCTACAAGTATTTAAAGGAGTAGAATTTGAATACTTAAGTATATATGGCGTCTTTTATGGTTTATTAGCAGATCATGGTGATTTTGATTTTGATAGATTTTATGATCAAGTTAAAGCAAATATGGTCGAGGGAATTATTAAAGTCCAAAAAGATTACGATGACACTGCTGAAGAAATCGCTGCTAAATATTACAATACTGATTATCAGTTATGGATTGGCGGCGGAGAGCTCTGGGGAGAAGTTTATCTTTATACAATGTGTATCCTTGAAGAAATGCAGTGGATGAAGACAAAGGCTGTTGAATCTTCTGAATTTTTCCATGGAACTTTGGAACTAGTAGAAAAAGATACTCCAGTATTTTTAGTTAAAGGTGTAGGAAAGTATCGTCCTCTAGATGATCGTGTTGAAGCATTTCTAAAGAAAGAAAATAATAACTATACTATTTTTGATATTAAGGATCATATGATTGATGGCTTTGATAAAGAATTTGAGCCAGTTATTTCACCAATTATTTCAACTATTATGTTAAATGGTAGAATTGCAAAACACTTAGAAGCTCATTCAGGACATGACTTAGATATGCGTAGATACTACCGTCAATTTAAATATTAATTGTAATAAAAAAATGATTAAGCAAAGGCTCAATCATCTCTAATATAAAATAAACAAGGAGCTGTTCTATTGACTTTGGTCGGCTGATAGGGCAGCTCCTTTTGTTTTTATACTTACACTATGCTAGATCATTATTTTTAGTTTAGCAACATTTTTAGTAACTTTGCTTATCAAAAATATCAAAAAACGCAATCCCACGTAAACTGGGACTGCGTTTTTAGTTAATGTAGATAGCTTGTTTACCTTGCTGAATATAACTACTTTCCAAGTTCTTCCATGAGACTACCTTGTTTTTATGTCCAAACGGGTCGTTTACTAGCACTGTGCCGTTTTTCTTATTGAAACCTGTAATTACACATGCATGTGAAGAAGGAGTTACATGGACCTTTCCTTGAGCAGTGTCCCAAATCTGCATGTCGTTGACACGGTTAAACTTGATTGTGGTGATAATCAAAACAGGATGGCCTTCAGAAACACGTTTCAGGACCTGAATAAAGTCGTGGCCGGTATAGTTTTGTACTCGATTAGTGTATTTACGTGCAACCTGTTCAAGGGGCTCGTTGTAAACGCACCAGCCAGCGTTGGCTTGGCTCATATATCCGACAAAGCCAACATGAGGATTACCACGGTATTGACCGTTATCTGTGTATGAAGCAACGTGTTTGATATTTTCTGATAAATCCAGCTTATTGACCTTGAAGCCATAATATTGCAATAGCATGGATAGTGAAGTAACTTCACAACCGTTTGGCAGGTCAGGGTACTGATTTTCTAGTGGTACATCAAGTTTTTGTTCTGACTTCAAGGTTAACCAATCGTAGCGGTCTTGAAATGCTCTTGAGTTAAGAACTGCGAAGATCAGTCCTAAAAAAATTACACCCAGAAGTAGATACATAATTTTTCGGGTAAGTGTTCTTTTCTTTCTCATAGGGCTATTTAACCACATGGTAAAGAAGAAAAGCAAAGGAATTTGCTAAATTTCATAACAAGTTCATGCTATTTAGGGAAATTTTAACTACTATATTTTTGAGAAAAGAAAAACCACTCAATTGCTTGAGTGGTTTTAATTGATTTATGCAAAACTAAAATTAATTAGTGATGACTTGCACCTGAAGTAGCGTCTTCGTGGCTAGGTTCTTCATGACTAACTGGAGCTTCTTCGTGATGCTCTTCATGGTGGCTGTGGCTAGCACCTGAAAGTGCGTCTAATGAGTGGTCAACACCCTTAACAGCCATACCTTCAGTATCCATACCTGGGCAGTAAACTTCATCCATAGGAATACCCTTTTCTTCTGAGAAGGCCTTAGTTAAAGTTTCCATGTCCATCAATTCGTATGTCTTATCTGGATCCTTTGGATCAACAATTTGAATTTGAGCCATCATACCTGCATCTTCGTGTTCGATGATGTGGCAGTGGTACATGAAGACACCAGTGTTTTGGAAGTAAACCTTCAAACGAACAGTTTCTTGTGGGGCAACTTCAACAGTGTCCTTGTAAACGCCCTTTTCGTTTGGATATGGTTCTTCACCATTACGTGAAACGACTAAGAAGTGAGCACCGTGAATATGGAATGGGTGTAACATACCGTTAACCTTGTCGTTAGTGTTAGTAACGTCCCAGTATTCTGCGTTCATTAAGTCTTGCTTCAAGTCGATACGTTGCATAGCAAACTTCTTACCGTTGATCATGTTGTGGTTATCCATAGTAACATGAGGAACTGGTGAGTTAGGGTTAACAACTGGATCATATGGCTTGAATAAAGTGTCAGGAATTACGCTGTCATCTTTTTCGTAGTTATGAATTCTAAATTCAACTAACTTGAAGTCGTCAGTGTAAAGGTTAACAACGTCGCCTTCTTTGTAGTTGCTGAAGTCAATAACTACTTGTTGACGTTCACCAGGTCCGATTAATACCTTAGTCATCTTAACTGGATGCTCCAAGAATGAATCGTCACCACCGATTTGAGTCATTACCAAATCGTCACTAAAGTGTAAACGCCATTCACGACGGTTAGAACCACCTAAGAAGATTAAACGAACTTTTTGAGTTGTAACATCAACGTAAGGACGAACAACACCGTTGATAATTGGAGTATCACCAAAGATACCCATTGCGTTGTAGTCTGCCTTGTAGTCGAATTGGTTATCTTCATGGAAGATTCTATCTTGCAAGATAATTGGGAATTCGTCTTTACCATAAGTCTTAGGAATTGGTAATTGTGCTTCATTAGCATCAGTAACAACAACACCCATTGCAAGTCCCATCCAAACTTGTGAAGCAGTTGATGGACATGGGTGAGCGTGAAGCCAAGTAAGTGCGGCTGGTTGGTTAACAACGAAGTCGATTTGCTTTTCTTCGCCTGGGTATACAGGTGAGTGACATGCACCATCGTTACCAGGACCGGAAACTTCCATACCGTGCCAGTGGTAAGTAGTTAATTCTGGTAAGCTGTTTTTCAAGGTTACATGTACATGTTGACCCTTAGTTAAAACCATTGTTTTACCAAGAACTGGGAAATTATAGCCCCAAGTATGAGTCTTCTTACCTGGCAAAAATTGGAATTCACCTTCTTGAGATTCAATGGTGTACCAAACATCATTGTTTTCTTGCTTATCAGGCTCTAATACTGGAGGAACGATTAAAGGCTGAGCCTCTACTCCTTCTGGAATATGAAGTTCTTTGTAGCCCATACCATGATTTTTGTCAAAATCATCTGAGTTATAGAAATAATCTGTGTAAACTTTTTCTGACATATTTGTCTACCTTTCAGTTAAAAAATTTAGCTAAAAATTTTAGTTACAACTTAAATTTTATTCTTTGTGAAAACGCTTGTAAAGTACGGAAAGTGATGTTTTTTAAGCTTTAAAAATATAAAAACGCTTTTTTGTTTTTTAGACCATCAAAGTGTTATTTAATCTTTTTCACAAACAGCTTGAGCACAAGTGATTGTAAAGAAAATTGAATAAAAAACGGAACAAAAGTTCACTTTCTTCAAGCGATTGTTCTTTAAAAAAAATTTTTAAAGAGAGAAAAATAAATTGTTTTTAATGCTGAATTTGAGTATCGTAATAGAAGACTGATAACAAATTGATTAACTTAAAAGGGAATTTTTATTTTGAAGATTAACTTAACAGATTTAGCAGAAAGAATTGAAGAACAAAACTACCTGCAAGATTTAGAAACCGTTAAATACGCTGACATTAGTAAATCCAACGCCAAGCTTAAGGAACTAGCGACGAAAATGGTTAAGGAAACAGTTGCCGCAATCAAGCATGATTCTTTAAGCCATGTTGCCCTTGAAGTAACAGGACAAAGACCAGTCACTTTCATTTTAGAAAATAATATTATCAACTTGCCATATAGCAATTACAAAAAGGTCAGTAACTTTTTTGAAGAAGGCAAAGACTACCCAATCTATGTTTACTTTGAAACACAGTCAGAATTTTTGAATGCATCGAATTTTCGAATTGATCAATTAGCTACTGAAGATGAAATTATGCAATCCGAAGATGAAGTCACCGCAAAGCTAGTGGAAGCAATCGAGGAAAAAATCAAGCAAGTAAGAGAATATACTAAGCCTGAGCCAGCACCTGCTAAAAAGCCTGCCGCTAAGAAAGCTGCTACGAAAAAGAAAACTACAAAAGCCAAGAAAAAATAGCCCGATTATTTATGAACAGGAGATAATTTAGGCTTTTTTCACTATTCAAAATCAAGTTTTTACAATATAATGAAAGCAATTACAGGAGGGTGTTATGTTTAGTTGGAATTTGCTCGGCGTCTTATTGTGGGTCTTTGTCATTTTATATTTTATCTTTGTCATTCAGAACATTCGCAGACGGCGAATTACAATGATTATCAAGGAGCACCGCAAATTTAGCTGGACTAATTTTTTAATTGATCTAGTTGAAGTGGTGATTTTTTTAGTGGCACTTATTTGGTTGTTTGATCGCACAATGCTTGATAATCCAGACCTTGAGGATACGAGCAAAATCACGTCAACAGTAACCTATGAACCACTGGTGATGAACACAGGTGAGGGTAATTCTTCCTATGTAACGATTAATTCGAAGAAGAAAAAGATTGGCACCCAAACGTATACTTATTTCCGTAATGGTAGAAAAGCGCAAGTTTCAAGCGATTTTGCAACGGTAGCATATGGTAAAAATCCAATCGATCTTAATGCTACTAGGATTCCTTATGACAAAAAGCAACTAGAAAAAATGGATCGAAAATATCAGCGTGCGTATGTGGCTGTTTACTCTGCCAATTATAAAAAAGTTTGGCAAAATGGCATTGGCATGCACGCTGGACATAATGCTATTAGATATTATCTAATCAGGATTCCAGACGCGTCATTTATCAAAGAAAAGTAAAATTAATTTCAATAATAAAAAGGGTCCTGAAAGTTGTTTAGCTTTCAGGACTCTTTTCGTTAGGTAATAGCTTTAAGGATATTATTAAGTTATAAAAAGCCTTACCAAGAATTAGGGCATATAATAAATTTCCAACCTCACTAAAGGTCAGGATTATCATCGCAATCGATTTCTTGCTGTCCAAAGTTTTTGGGGAGTCTAGATTGGTTAATTTGCTTCTGCGCATTCTTTTGCTGTGAGGCCAGTAACTGAAGTGTTCTATTACGGCTTGGAGTATTTTCAACTTTAATTAATTTTGCAATCTTGTCAATATTGGCCTCACTTTGCGCTTGAATCATTTCTTCGTTTTTTCTTGGATAATCAATCATTTGACCATGATTAGCTGCATATGTAGAAAGGAAAATTTTGCAGCTACGACCATTGCCTTCTCTAAAGGGATGCATAAAGTTAATTGCGTCTAATAGTTCAGCATAGTCTTTAGCAGATAAGGGCGTTGTTTTGGGATGCTTACGTAACATACTATTGATGTCTTTTTCGGCGAAATCAAATCTGGTGAAGTCAAAAAACTGATAGCCATTTTTACTAAAATTACCTGGGCGATATTTACCAGCCCAATCGTATAGTTCGCCAAATAAGAATTGGTGAATTTTTTTAAGGTCATTGATATCTTTTATCTGCGGCTTTTTTTGTAATAGGAATAAAGCATTTCGAGCAGATAATTCATTCTCTTTTTTCTCTAATTCTGCTGCATCATGAATATGGAGCTTGTTTTTTAATACACCATTTGAATACAGAGTTTTACTAATCCAATCACTCACTGTTCTTGCTCCCAAACTTCTTCAAAACGTTTAGCTACTTGAGGATCGGGATTGATTGCTTCATCTAGCAGTTCCTGAATATCTGATTTTGTTGGATTCCATCCTTCTAGGTGGTTAACTTCGACAACAGTTCTAATTTGCTGATAAGTCTCTTTATCAGCAATAAAAACTCCCTGAATAGTTTGCGTCTCATCATTTATATCTAAAATATATGGTTGCGCTTCTAATACGTTTAACAAATCTCCTGGTCTTTCTCCTAAGCCAATTGCAAAAGCATTAAGCACACGGATTGACCAGGTTTCAATTGGCTTGACGATTGCATTCCTTAAGGTACTAAGTGGAACTTTACTAATCTTAGAAACTTTCGTCACACTCATATTTTTACTTTCAAGTAGTTTAACAATTGTTGCACTCATTATTGGACCTCCAGTGTTTTGCACCTATTTTACCATATTTAAACACTTTTATGACGATATATGGTATAGAGCGCGACACAGTATATTTCTAATTAATTAAAAAAACCTAACAGAAGTTAGGTTTAGTTATTATATCTATCACGAGTCTTTTCAATCCTGATTTAAATTGATAGTCGTATTAGTTTTCATTTTTCGCACCTGTAGTAATAAGTTTCCTTCAATGAATGCGAAGATAAAGCTGGCTGTTAGGAAGTCCATTACATTGCCTGAATAAAAAGCTGCAAGCAAGATAAAACTACTTGAGACAATTAATGAACTAACCAGATATGTTCGGGCTGATTGATACCTGAGCCAGCGATAAGCAGCATAAAGTAGTATTGCCAGATAAGGTCCGACAAAGATTAACATGCCAATCCAGCCTAGAGAATAAATCTGAGCCGCAAAGTCACGCTCTAAGTTAAAAATGTTGTTTTCACGGACATAGGAGATACCTAGGAATTTGTCTAGCTTATTGTCATTAGTCTTAACAACTTGATTTAGCATAGCCTTTTCAAGATGGCGATTTTCCATACGCGTTTGACCGGGCTCGTTAATAATTTTTAACCAAAACTCAGGATCATACTGGTAAGGATAGCTCTTTAAAACAAATTTAGGATTGAGTGCATAGGCTTGGTAGTTTTCCTTAATAAAACTTCGTAAAAAGTCTTCTCGCTTTTGACCAGTAGGATATTTTTTAAGGCCAGCATTCAATTCACGTGTTTCGTCGGATAAATCATGGTCAGATTGCTTTGCCAAATATATTTCGTAATTATAGCGTTGAATTGCTGGACCAAAAGGTAAGATTGCAATCGATCCTGCTCCAATTAGTAGACTAACTAAAACAGCAAGCATATTTTTTTTCGTATTCTTAAGGATGTAGCGGTGGAATAGGTAGAGCAGAAGCCCAACTAGAATTCCACCAATTAAGCCGATTGCGGCAACCTTAGTTCCGATTTCAATCATTGCTAAAGCCTGAACAACGTTCAATGTGATTGTGATCCAGTTGAAATCAGTAAATAGATAATAAATAAGTAAAGGTAACAGCATAAACAAAACAGCTGAAATCATGTTGGTGAAATTAAAGAAACCTTTCGAAGCCATATGCGAATAGCCGATATTTGGATTGAAAAACCACTCGAAAATATTAGCGCTGATTACGCCTGTTTCATAAGATTTCAGTGAAATTACGAACAAGTTTGATAGGACAATCGTGCCTGAAAAAAGTCCAGAAACGCCCTCGATTACTTGCTGTAACTGTTTTGTGCCAAAATTAAGTTCTTTGGTTAAATAAATAATGACGAGTGGCAGACACATGCGAATCAAATAGAATAGCTCACCACTAGTGGAGTAACCGTAGTTAGTGGGATTAACACTGGTAAATGTCCGTACGTGCACTAAATGCAGAACGCTATAAATAATTAATAAAATTAGATAGGCGATTAACCATTTTTGTGTACTCAACTTCTGCCACGACTCTTTTTGGCTAAAAAATAGACAAAATAAAACAGCTACGGTAATGAGTCGAATAATGGTCGGCAATGTAAAAGGTAAAATAGTAGCAAGGCTGCCATGGTAAAACCAGTACAAGTCAAGAAACGGTTGAACAAGGATAAACCAGAATAAAATGTTTTTTGCTTTTTCTTTCACTGTTTTTCTCCCAAAATGTTAAGTAATATGTAAGCCTAATTTTAGGCAAAAATGACCGAAAAAAAAAGAGTTTAAAAATTTAGCTGAGCTAAAATTAAGAGGATTTTTATATCTTATCCACTAGATTAGCCTTTATAGTAAAAAGTTGAATAATTTTAAAGAATGTAGAATCATTTTGGCTTGTACATCTTTTTAATTATCTGCAATTGCAATAACAAATTACTTTCAATGAATGAGAAGCTTAACATATAAATATGGTTAAGCTTTTCTAAATTTAAACTAAACTAATAATGAAGTAAGTACAATTGTTTATAATTATCATTATAAGTCAGAAAAAGTCATACTATGTCAGAATTCGGGAGTGCTTTTCAGTCATAATGGAAGCTGATAATTGTAGTAGTAATTCAAAATAAATACATTAAAAAGGAAGAATATATGAAAAAACTATTTTATTCTATTATTGGTATTATCGCACTCGCAATTGCAGCCTTGGTGGTTATACCTAATCAGTATACGGATTACTTTAACCCTCACATTAAGATGGAAACCGATTATGCAAAGGTACCGAAGAACACACAAAAATATTACAATGTTCAGGCCGTTGACCGTAATGGCAGAAAACTCCCTTATAAGATAATGTATGTTGGCGGTTATGATCCGTCACAGGAGTATATTGCAATTCATCATAAAAGACAGTATGTAAAACTAATTGAATATATCCCTAAAAATAAAATGCCAAAAAATGACTAACTGGAAAAATGTCCAAACAAAAAGGTCTCATTACGATATGAGACCTTTTTAATAGCAATTATACACATAGTATTTAAACTCTCCTAAATTTAAATTAAGTTAATGCTGATGTTTCTATAACTATAGTACAATTAACTAAATTGTGATTTTAAGCAAAAAGTACGGGTATCAATAGACTGTGTTTTTTGTATATTAGAAAGATAAAACATGTTACGGAAATTAAAAATTATACTTTTTTCACTGACCACAGTCATTGCAATTGGCTTATTTGCTGAGAGTATTCACACTTATGATGATGAAACACTGCCAAACAATCAAACTTGTATAAATGTTTATGCCGCCAAGCCTGTAAAAAATAGTGCCCCTATAAATCAAAAAGTTACTAAGAAGGCATTTTTTGATAAGCTTCGGGAAATAGCTGACGATAAAAATGTTTCTTTGATTAAATTACGGATTAATAAGACTAACGGACGTACAAGCAAACTAGTATATAATCTTGGCTCCAAAAATGAAACTTATGCAATTTATAAAAATGCAGCAATAAAAAAGCTGACAAATAATGAATTTCAATTAGAAGATATATACGGCTTATATTTTACCAATGCTAAAGGTGAGGCTTTAAATCGAATAGTTTCATTCCTACGTAAAGGCCTGAAAGTAGAAGTCAGAAGCACTGCCCCAACTCCCAGTATTTTATTAAGCTCAACTCTTAGTGGCTTTCCGCAAGGTACAGCAACTATTTTTATTAGTGTTATTAGTATCATATTTATTATTATGATACTGGAAAAAGTATACCGCTTTAAAGCTTATGCCATAATGAAGATCCATGGCTTGAGTAATTGGCAAATAATCAAGTCTGATTTCAAAGATGAAATGCTATGGTTTTTGTTGGCACTGGGTGCTATTGCTATGATAGTGATTGCAAGGAGTTTATATGTGTTTACATTTGCAGGCTTGCGAATGTTCTTACCGTATTTACTTATATTTTTGACGATTTTCTTACTAGTTTTTTTATGTTTAGACACTCTATCATATTCAGTTTTAGTATTAATAAAACCATATCAAGTGATTAAGGGAATAGGAAATTCACGCCCATTTTTATTAATTGGTTATGCGTTAAAGATACTATTGCTTGGGATAGTAGCACTTAATACTATATCTCTACATAATAGTCATCAGGCTTATGTAAGAGACACAAAAATAATTCAAGAAATCCATTCCAAGAATAATCGTTATTCACTTGGGCTTGTGTGGCAACTGTCAGACAAACAAGTAGATAGACGAGTAGCAAGACTGGTACATAAGCTGGTCGTGCAAACACCGAACGTAATAGTTGCGCAAAATTCACAGGAATATCTTCCACCTAGGCGCTCTATTCATCCTGACAATGGCAATGTAATTATTGCAAACGATAATTTCATTAAGAACAGTGAACTTAAGTCTCAACGATTCAAGTTTGACAATAAGAAAGTTCTTTTACTAGTTCCGCGCAATCGCTTAGATCAGACCAAACACGCTAAAAAGCAGATGATAAGCTATCTTAAATTCAGGAACTCTCTCCCTAATTATTATCAAAAAAAATCAAATCATTTACCGTCCATTCAAGTTGTACCCATTGACAGTGGACAAAAAATATTTAATTACACAGTTGGATACGATGATATTACGATGGCAATCTCGATAGACCCAATAATCGTAGTTGCAAACAATAAGCTACTATCAGATGATTTTTATTTGGCTTCCGTTAGTCAATCAAAAACGGTATTTTCTGATCTCAAGTTACTTAAAAAAATGATCAAGAAGTTGGGATTAAGGCCGTATTTTTGGGGCATTACCAGTCAAAGGGCATTAACAGATAATTATCAGCGAAATGCTAATCGCCATTTACTGATGCTAACAATTACAATGATTTTATCTATTCTCCAGCTTAGCTTTGTTATCATGTTTGTTAGCTCAACTTTTCTACAAAGCCAGAGGCATAAGATGGCAATTTATCGAGCATTTGGTAAATCAAGTGCTAAATTATTGGTAGAATTTTTGGTTTTCAATCTGGGCTTTGACTTATTGACAATTAGCTTTATTTTAATAAAGCATAGTTACTTGAGCTTGATACCATTTGGTTTCAGCTACATTTTACTGGAAGCAGTTATTATTTTATTAACATACTATAGAGCCCAGCAAAATATATTAATCACACTTAATCATGGAAATTAGGAGCTGTAATTTGATTAAAATAAGGAATCTTACAAAAAAATTTAAAGAAAAAACCATTTTTGAAGATGTTAGCTGTACCTTAGAAACGGGGAAAAGCTATGCTATTGTGGGCAAAAGTGGGGCTGGGAAAACCACTTTTCTAAATATTTTGAGTGGCTTAGAAAAAGCTACCTCAGGTAAAGTGGAATTTAATGACTTGAATATTAACTCAAAAAATAGGAAAAAACTATATCGTGATTACTTTGGATTCGTTTTTCAAAATTTTGCTTTAATTGATACTGAGACAGTTAAACAAAATTTGCGCCTGGGACTAACTAATTCAAAGCTGTCTAAAACGGAAAAAGATAATAAAATGCGGGCAGCTTTGGCCCAAGTTGGACTTGGGAAAATGCAATTACAGCAAAAAATATACACTTTAAGTGGTGGTGAACAGCAAAGAGTGGCACTGGCGCGGATAATATTAAAAGAGCCTAAGGTGATTTTCGCAGATGAGCCAACTGGTTCGCTAGATGTTGAAAATAGTCAACTAGTACTAAAAATCTTGTTAACTAACTTTGATTCAGATGCAACAGTCGTGATAGCAACACATGATCCAACGGTTTGGCAACAGTGTGACTATGTAATTGAAATTGAGAATCAAAAAATAAAAATAACTAAACGTAAAACTAATTGAATATATCCCTAAAAATAAAATGCCAAAAAATAACTAACTGGAAAAATATCCAAACAAAAAGGTCTCATTATGATATGAGACCTTTTTAATTGAACTTAAAAAATGTTTTCTAAAATTACTTTTCAGCTTTTTTGTCATCAGCCTTTTGTTCATCTTCTGTTTCATCTGCTACTTTGGCAATTTTTTCTACCTTAATGTCACTTGTTGCCTTAGCTTGAATTTCCTTAATTTTACGTTTAGGGGCAGCCTTGAGGTTCTTGAAGTTAACCACAATCTTTTGGTTAAGGTCGCTGACTGCAGTATCGTCAACTTCGTCATAGTCGATAATTGTCAACAGGGCAGAATTTTCGTAAATTTTTTCTACTTTGCCTAAAAACGGTTTGGTAAGTTCTTCTTCGGATTTTGCACTAAGAATGTCATCTATTTTTACATCTGATTTTTTCATGATGAGTTTTACTTCCTCTCTTACCCATGTTTATTTATAATAGAAAGATATTATTATAAAAAGCAATTGTTTTCAAGTAAAGGAAGCCTGGATTTTGCGAAAATTAATTTTGATTGCCGGTCCGAGTGGAGCAGGTAAAACGACAATTTCGGATTATTTAACCAAGGAATTTGCTATTCCGCGTGTTGTAACACATACCACGAGACCAATGCGTAAGGGAGAAAGTCCAGATAAGTCTTATTATTTTGAAAGTGAAAGTAGCTTCAAAAAACTTCACTTTTTTGAGCATGTTAAATATGGATCATATCAGTATGGCTCAAGTAAAGAAGCACTTGACGCTGCTTGGAAAAATCATCAAATAGTTTCCCTGATAGTTGATATCAAAGGTGCTGCTTCCTATATTAATGCGCTAAAAGAGCAAGTCTATTTTTTGTATATTACGACAAGCACTAAAGAAGAGCTACGCAAGCGTCTATTGGAACGCGGTGATACTCCAGAAAAAATCAATGAACGTCTCAGTGGTAGTGAACTAAATGCCTTGCCAGAAGAATTAAAGGCAGATGCACACATTTTGATAAATGATGATTGGGCACAAACGCAGCAAAAATTGCGTGAAATTGTTACAAACTGCCAAGATTCATAGTAAAAATTACATAAATATCGTCTTTCCTCTAAATTTCTAAATGTTTTGTAGCTCGTTTGACATGAACGTGTAACATTCGATGAGTAGTATATAGATTGTTGAGAACGAAATAGATTTGATATAGGAAAGAGATTAATTTTGGAACACAGACATAGACAGAGTTTAGTTAAATTAGTTGCTTTAGTAGCTTTATTTTTCACAGGTATTGTCACTGTCGGTAAGGTATCTGCAGCAACAGCAACTGAAGTTGAAGCAAGTACTGTTACACAAAAGCGTAATTCGGTTGCCAAACTTGCAAAGAAACAAGTTGGTAAGGGTTATGTATATGGTGCAACTGGCCCCTATGCCTTTGATTGTTCTGGATTAGTTCAATACGTTTATAAAAGTTCTGGTGCAGCCGTTTTACCAAGAACAACTTATTCACAAGTTGCTTTGGGTAAAAAGGTTTCAATGAATAAATTAAAGAAGGGCGACTTGCTTTTCTGGGGTTCAGCTTCTTCACCATATCACGTTGGAATTTATGTTGGTGATAATCAATACGTTCACGCTGCAACACCTGATCAAGGAGTAATAAAGCAATCAATTAGTACTTACTTCTATCCTTCAGCTGCAAAGCGCGTTATTGAATAGTCAATTTCTACTCAAATAAATCTTTCTTAACTAATAATTGATAAAAACTCAAGCCTCGCAAACTAATCTTTGGGAGGTTTTTTACGTTCCGGTATCATTTTTGTAATGGTTCTGTAACATGACTGAAGTAGAATTAAAGCTGTGATATTAAAATAATAATAATAATTAACTAATTAAAATAAAATATTGATAAAAATATGGGGGCAATTTGATTTGAAAGTTAAGAGCAATTTAGTAAAATTTACTACGGCTGCAGCTCTAACCATTACTGGGTTAGGAGCAGTAAATGCCGTTAATTCAAATTCCACCACTAATCATGTACAAGCTGCAACGACTAAAGTAAAAATTAACTATGTTCCAGGTTATGGCATTAACATTTGGGATGATTACAATAATCCAAGTTTTACTGGTGAACGTGTTCAACACGGTGAAACAGTAGATGTCTTAAGTACTGCAATTGATGCTAAAGGTAAAACTTGGTATCAAATTGGCGAAGGAAAATGGATTCAAGCTCGTTACACTGTTGATGCTAATAAAAAGACTAAGCAGCAGGCTGAGCCAGATATTGCAAACAGTGTGATTTCATCTTCAAAGCAAGCAAATAAAGTTGTTAACGCTGCAAATGCAGTTGTTGGTAAGCCTTATGCATGGGGTGGCACAGGCCCTAGCGGCTTTGATTGTTCAGGGCTAGCACAATATGTATATAGTAAGGCTGGACTTGACATTAGTCGCACAACTTATTCTCAAGTTAAAAAGGGTAAAACTGTTTCAATGAAGAATTTAAAACCAGGAGATTTGTTATTTTGGGGTTCAGCTTCTTCACCATATCATGTTGGCATTTATGTTGGTGATAACCAATATGTTCATGCCGCAACTCCTGCTCAAGGTGTTGTAAAAGAAAGCATTAGCTCATACTTTTATCCTTCAGTTGCTAAACGTGTACTTAATTAATTAGTTTAACAAGCTAAACACTTAGATTTTTGGTCTAAGTGTTTTTTTATTTTGTTCTTTTGATCGGTGCTGCTTGATAAATAAATTTAACCAGTTAAAATAAAAAGTGAAGTACTAATTTATGACCACATCGAGCTACCAGAAGGAGATTGAATTTAATGAGACGTAATTTTTTAAAAATAGGTCTTGCGGCGGCGATGACACTGACAGGAGTCGCCACAGTTGCACCACAGAAAATAGTGAATGCAGCTACTTTAAAAGCGCCAATTAAACGCGTCCAAATAGATTACTTACCGGGTAAGGACGTTAAAATATGGACAAATTATCAAAAAGACCAGTTGATTAGCTTCCGTGCTAAAAATAATAGCAAATGGAATGTTGCTGAAACTGCTGTCGATAAAAAAGGCAACTTATGGTATAAAATTGGCGACAATGAATGGATTGAAGCCCGCTATACTAAAGATTTAGATGGTGAGGCTGTTGATTCTAACGATCAGCCAGCTAAAAATCAACTAAAAGATTTGGCTACTAATAAAAAGAATAAAAAAGACAAAAAGGCTAAGAAGCAAAAGCAGCCTAAACAGACAAATAAAGAGGTTACTCCACAACCAACCAATGTGACAAATAAACCTCAAAAACCTAGTCAAGCTAAGAATAATCCTAGTTCATTACCTGCAGCAACTGCACCAGCAGCTACTGGCAGTACAGCACAGCGTCAACAAGCAGTTGTTAAATTGGCTAAAAGCCAGGTAGGTAAAGGTTATGTCTGGGGCGGAAATGGTCCGGATGCTTATGACTGCTCTGGCTTGGTGCAATCAATCTATAGTAAAGTAGGTGGGGTACAATTGCCCCGCGTAACTACTGACCAAGTAAAAGTTGGAACAACAGTTTCAATGGATCAATTGCAGCCTGGTGATTTGTTATATTGGGGCTCAGTTGATGCGCCATACCATATTGGGATTTACATTGGAAACAATCAGTATGTTCATGCTTCTACTCCTGATAAGGGTGTGGTCCTTGATACAATTAGCTCATACTTTTACCCTTGTGTTGCTAAACGTGTCATTCAATAAAAATAAAATAATAAAAGGTCACGCATTTGCGTGACCTTTTTGTGTCTTCTAAACAATATATTGGTGAAATTGAGCCTGCTTTTCAGGGGCCAATCTGGCAGTTACGTGAACTCCATCAGTCTTATATTCTTCTAAAATAATTTGGGCGTACTCATGCAGGTTAGCCAGTGTCTTACCATCAGCTAGTGGAACAACCAAATTAACCTTCTGATAGCTTGCAAAAACACGCTTAGTAATTAGTTGGGCGAGCAACTTAATCGATTCAGGATCAGTTGCTGAATATAAAATGCCGCTACCCTCAATTTGCGGATAATTTCGATCGGTTTTATCGGCCTTGTTATATGCGGTAATCATTGGCACATCCTTAACGCCAATTTCGCTCAAAACATTCTGTGTTGTTCGAATCATTTGAATCATGTTTGGATCTGAGGAATCAACAATGTTAATCAATAAATCAGCATCCTTAACTTCCTGTAAAGTTGCCTTAAAGGACTCGATTAGATTGTGTGGCAATTTAGAAATGAAGCCAACTGTATCAGAAAGAATGAAGCTGAAGTTATTACTTAGCTCAATTCGCCGTACGCTAGTATCAAGAGTTGCAAATAACATGTCTTTAACAAAAACTTGCTTTTCATCATTTTCTTTAGAAAATTCTTCCAGTAAACCGTTCATCGTTGTTGATTTACCAGCGTTTGTATAACCGACCAAAGCAACTTTGGGAATATGAGTCTGGTTGCGGCGTTTTGCCTTGATTTCTTCTTGCCCAGAAATAGCGTTAAGCTCTTTTTTAATTATCGTAATTTGCTTACCGATTGTTCTTCGATTTAATTCCAATTTTGATTCACCGGCACCACGGTTGGCAAAGCCACCACCACGTTGCTGGTCTAAATTATTTTCTGATGGATGCAATCGCGGCAATTCATACTCTAACTGAGCCAACTGAACTTGAAGTTTAGCCTGCTTTGTACGAGCACGACTTGAAAAAATTTCTAGAATAAGTTCGGTGCGATCAATAACACGTAATTTTGTCATTTTTTCTAAATTGCGAATCTGCACTGGCGATAACTCATCATTTAAAATAAGCACTTCAGCTTTTAAGCCATGTGCCATATCTTTTATTTCATTGATTTTTCCCAGACCAAAATAAGTCCCTGCAACCACGTGCTCTAAGTTTTGTCTTGATTGTCCGACAACTTCCATATTGGCAGCTTGAGCCAAGTTAGCAAGCTCGGTCATATAGTAATCAAAATTCGAATCATCTAAATTAACGCCGGCGAGATAAGCTTTAACTTTACGAGGGGTATTATCAATCATTTGTTCCTCTTTCTACGTAAATCTTTAGTTTGTTTATTTAATATTCGCTGTTTTAATTTTAATAATCCACATGATTGCTATCTTCTTTCTTTAATTAGGTTAGTTTAATTGTAATACAAATGTTTGGGTTTACAAAGATGATAAATCTCGATAAAAAACTGGATGCTTTAAATTCGCATCCAGTTTTTGGCATATTTAGTATTTAAGGACTTTAGAGATAATTAATTTACTTATTTAGAAGTTAAGCTATTTCGCCGACAACTTTGGTTTTTACTCTGGTTGTTTCACCAGGAGCATAGGCAAGTGGGACTTCCGTAACCTCGACGACTTTAATCGTGTCTGGATTTGCTCCCGCCATGATTGCCTGTTGTGCAGCTTGCTTTTCTACGTCTGCTAATGCATCTGAACGTTTAACTTCAACATATTGGTAAACTTTTTCATATTCACCACCGATATTGGCAATTGTTGCACCGATTGCGTTAGCAACACCGCCAAATTCGTTTTTAATGATTTGCTTAACGCCCTTGAGCTTGGTTGGTGCGATAACTGCACCACCACCGACTAAAATGACGTCAACATCTTCAGCACTGGTTTTCATTTGATCGATACCATCTTCTAAGATTTCGGCAATTTTAGCCATTGCTTCTTGTGCAATGCCTTCATCAATTGATTCAACTAGCTTTGGATCACCAACTTGGCATAAACCAAGGCGGACAGCAATATCGGTAGTCGTTAAAGTGTCCCCACCGAAAACAAGTGCCTTTTCTGTAATCGCATAACCAACACTATCAGGCCCAATTGCTACAGAGCCGTCATCTTTAACTCGGACGATCGTTCCACCGCCTAAGCCAACTGATAAAACATCTGGCATTCTAAAATTGGTTCTTACTCCACCAACAGTAACTGCTTTAGATGATTCACGGGGAAAACCGTTAGTTAGGACACCAATATCAGAGGTAGTGCCTCCAATGTCAACGGTTAATGCATTTTTACTCTTGGATAAGTAAGCTGCTCCTCTGATACTGTTAGTAGGACCACTACCGATTGTCAAAATTGGATATTTGGCAGCATATTCTAGTGACATCAATGTACCATCATTTTGACATAAATATACTTGTGCTTTAGTGATATTTTCCTTTGCTAAAGCATTTGAAAAGCCATTAGTAACATTTTTAATTACCTTATTTAATGCAGCGTTTAAAATAGTGGCATTTTCACGTCCAATTAAGCCAATGGAGCCAATTGATGATGAAGTAGAGACAGGGAAGTCAGCGCCCAAAATTTCATGAGCCAATTCAGCTACTCGTTTTTCCTGGTCATCGTTAATTGAAGAAAAGACACCAACAACTGCTAGACCATCAATCTCACCTTTCCACTCAGTTAATTTTTCTTTCACTTCTTGTTCTGAAAATGGCACGATTGGGTCGCCATTAAATTCATAGCCGCCATGAATTAATGCGTAACGATTTGAAAGGATAGCAGCAATGTCTTCGGGCCATTCAGTATATGGCAAGATTGAAGCAGTTGCTGGATAACCAATTCGCAAGATACCGACCTTACCCAAGTTTTTGCGTTCGACAATCGCATTGGTGGCTTGCGTTGTTCCAAGCATGGCCTGAGTAATTTGGTTAACATCAATGTCTTTTTCATTTACTACTGCATGGATTGCATTCTTAATTCCCGTTTCTACATCTTTAGTAGTATGCGTCTTAGTAGAAACAATTACATTAAGGTTTTCGTCTAAAATAGCTGCATCTGTATTAGTACCACCAACATCGATTCCTAATTTATACACTTATTTTTCCTCCTGCTGACTTTTGTATTCTTGACAACGTTTTTCAATTGGAATGTAGTCAACATCATATTTGAAGTAGCGCGGCCCCACCAATTCAATTCCGGCATCAGTGCGCCATTTGTCGTTAGCAGGTAAGCCAAGCACCATGATTCGTTTACCGTAACGAACCTCTTCATTTGTAATTGGCTGTAGAGTGTCTACGTCAACCATTGTGATTAAGTCGGGAACAGTTGCCAAGATTTGATCATCAAGCTGCATAATAATGTTTTCGTTTTGGAAAGAAATTTTACCAGTTTGTCCTTCATTTTCATTGAGCCCACTTAAAGTGATTTCGCCAAAGTTAAAACCGCCTTTAGTAACATGAGAAATGTCAGTAATCTTTGCAGTCATTAGCTTGTAGCCATGAGTTAATTTGAGCAATTCCTCAAGCGCACTAGCCACAGAGTCATAATCATTAGCATGTTGAATTAATTCACCAATTTTCTGACTAAGCGCAACAATATTTAAAACACCAGCCTCACGAAGCTGCTTACCAGTCAATGAATCACTGGCACTGGATGAGGTAGCACCTACTTGAACGGTAAAATCACGTCCAATTTTTTCTGCCCAAAAAGAATCTGGTGTATTAATCAGAGAGGTGTTGCCACGTTCGTCTGATAGAACCATTGGCGTAACAGAATGTCCTGCTAAAACAAAGGTAGACATTTGTAATTCAGGGAAGGCACGGCCCATCCCATCTGCATCTGCAATTGGCAAGTGCATCTTTGCAGCAGCGACAATTGGCATCATTGAGTTGATTCCACCAGCTTCAACCGGAAAGGTGCCGTAAATTTTTCTACCATAGTATTGTTCAAAAATTTTGAAGGCATTAACGAATTCATTACCGTTAGGAAACTTTTCCATTGAGACTGCTGGCGCACCAATGTTTGATGCAGAAACAAATAACTCATCATCTGGAAATTCATCAGGTTCGAGTAACGTTACTGGACCATGTTTTTTAACTGCGGAAATTGCCATCAATTCACCAATGAAAGGATTACCGCCACCACCAGAGCCAAGTAATGCAGCTCCAATGGCAATTTGCTTAATATCTTTAATTCCTATTTCTCTACTCAAAATTTACTCCTCAATTTCTCTATCTCTTAATCTACGTTGATCCACTTTTCTAACTAATAAACTGCCTAAATAGTAGACAACTCCTGAAGAAATCAAAACGTTAAGTGACTGAACGCCCCAAGTTACAAACTGACCAACCAAGATTCCAGCAACCCAAGCGATAACGGTCATTAGTGGCAGTTTAGAGGATGTTTGAGGTAATTCGCCTTTTGCACGACTGTCATCAAGTTTTTGCCGGTCTGTTTTTAAAATCCAGTAGTCAACAAACATAATTGCTGCAATTGGTGGGAAAACAACCCCTAGAATAGTTAAGAAGCCTTGGAACTTATCAATTAAACCGACTACTGAAAGAATTGTACCCAAAATTCCTGTAATAACAGTCATAACAGAACGATTCAGGTTAACACTGAATACCTGCCGGAAGAAGTTAACAACATTCAGGCTGGCTGAGTACAGGTTCATATCATTAACCTTAACCGATGATAAAACGATTAGGGCAATTCCAAGTGCTCCAGTTAATTGATAAATAATTGGCATAATTTCTTTTGAACCAATTGCATGGGCCATCAGTACACCAATGACATTAACACCTAATTCGCCGACAATTGTTCCGATTACACAAACCCAAAAGACATCGCGTCCATTTTTAGTTCGACGTGTAATATCCGGCATAATAATCGCACCAACAATGAAGTTACCGGTAACCATCGTAATGCCGGCACCCATGCCCATCGCAGCGCCAGGAGCAGCCATAGTAATTAAATGGTGCAAATCGTTGCCCTTTAACATATTGTATGTGGCTACGCCCATTACAACAATAAAGGCTGGAATAGAAATATTAGTTGTCCAACTTAAGCCTTTAAAGCCAAAGATAACTGAAAAAGTAACTAATAATCCGGTGATTGTGGCAACTAACTGATAGCTAATATTGCCGTGGGTGATAGAATGCATGATTTCAACTACACCTTGTGCAAAAACTGAGTTTTGAATTCCAAACCAACCAATCAAACTAATTGCAAAAGTTAGGCCAACAATGGCAGAGCCAATTGTGCCAAAGCCGGCCCATTTAGAAAGAAGACTTGTGGGTAAACCTTCTCTTTGACCGGCTAACCCTAAGCCGAAAGAAATAAATTGTAGAATTACACTACCTAAGATAGTAGATAAAACAGCGTCACGGAAATTCATTCCATAACCTAGTTCGGCCCCAAGCATAAACTGACTTAAAGCGACGAAGCCTCCAATTTGGACCATCAAAACTTTCCACATGGGATCGCGTTTGTCTTTAGGAAAGCGCTGTGTTGAATAGTCATCATAAATGTCTTCATTTGTGGTGTTCTTAGCTGCCATAATTGCCTTCTTTCTAAAATAAGCTCTATTTTGTTAATGCAATATTAAAATAACCATAGTTAGTTAATTAATATTTAATATAAAAGAGTCTAATCTAGTGGTAGTTGGATGTCAATGCTGAATGCTAAGTAATACAGAGAAGCTGACTTGATGAAAAATTAGTGAAAGCTAGATAGGGAGTGCTATTATGCAAACTTAAATAAATCTAGATAAAAAGTGAAATTAACTTATTTTTCTACTTGGCACAAAAGAAAATAAGAGTATAATTTAACTAATTAAGGTACCTAACTAAATTTCAAAAATTGAGAGGATCTGTAAAAATGACACAAGCTTTGAGTTATCAGACTGACGAAAAAGTGCAAAAAAATAGATGGTGGATCTTAGTGGCAGTCGGTTTGTTTACCTTCATGTCAACTCTAGATGGAACGATTGTTAATATCGCTTTACCAGTCATTAGTAAAAATTTGAACATTTCGATGAGTCAGTCCGAATGGGTTGTTTCATTATATTTAATTGTTGTTTGTAGTTTTATTCTATTCTTCGGTAAATTGAGTGATCTTCACGGGAAAATTAAAATCTTCCGTCTAGGTGCCATCTTCTTTATTGCTGGTTCACTTTTATCGGGATTTAGAGTCAACTTGGTATTTTTGTTAGTTTCACGTGCGATTCAGGCTTTTGGTGCTGCGATGACAATGGCAACCAATAATGGAATCATTACTGAAATTTTCCCATCAACTGAACGCGGGAAAGCTTTAGGAACAATTGGTTCATTTGTTGCCTTAGGCTCAATTGCTGGTCCTGGTTTGGGTGGCTTGATTTTGAGTCACCTGTCATGGTCATACATTTTCTGGTTGAATGTTCCTGTTGGCATTATTGCTGCAATTATTGGCGCAATCTTCCTACCAAAAGATATTACTTTTACCAATGCAGTATTGGATAAGAAGGGCTCATTTGGTTTTGCACTAGGGATGATTACTTTATTTGGTGGTGTCTTCTTAGGCCAACAATTAGGTTTTACTTCTGTACCAGTTCTATCAATGTTAATAATTGGACTAATTAGTTTCATTTGGTTTGTTTATACTGAAAATCACACAACTAATCCATTATTACAATTCAATCTGTTCAAGAATCCAGACTTTTCAGTTAGTTTGTTATGTGCATTGTTAATCTTCATTACAAACTTCTTCTTTAATGTAGTAACGCCTTTCTATTTAGAAAATGCGTTACACTTGGCACCAAGTCAAGCTGGTATTATCTTAATGATTTTACCTGTAGTTCAATTATTTGCTGCTCCAGTTGCGGGTACACTTTCAGATAAAATTGGACCAAAATTGATTACTTTTATTGGTTTAGTATTACTATTAGTTAGTCAAATTGGTTACTCACTATGCAATCTGCACTCATCAATCTGGCTATTTATTATTAGTATCGCAATTATGGGACTTGGTAGTGGTATTTTCAGTTCACCAAATAACTCTTTAGTAATGAGTTCTGTAGAACAGAAGGATCTTGGTGTTGCCGGCAGTATTAACTCGCTATCACGTAACCTCGGGATGGTAATCGGTATTTCAAGTGCTACGACAATCTTGTTTGCGGCAATGAGCCATGCAAAGGGTGCACGTGTGACTGAATACCTACCTAAGCAACCAGAAATTTTTATTTATGGTATGCATGTTGTATTTATTATTTCAATGATTATTTGTTTAATAACTGTTGTTTTAAGTGGCTGGCGTCTATTTAAAAAAGACGAAAAAGCAGCTAAGTAATCTATTATTAAAATAAAACTAGAAAACGTTATTGCATTATTAGCAATAACGTTTTTCTTTTTTGCATTAATCAAAAAATACTGTAAAAATCCCTATTTAACAATGCTCTGATTGAAAAAGTGGCCAATATAAAACAAAGGAATAAATAAAAATTTCATAATTTTTCCTTATTTCGCCGTTTTTGGGTATATGATGGTATTAAAGGAAAAGCTATGAACTATAACTAAACAATAGGGAGGTTGGGTAAATGGATCATCGAATTGTTACGTATCCGGCAATTTTTAAGCCGCTAGAAAATGATGTATATGTGATTCACTTTCCAGATATCAAAGGTGGTATCACAGAAGGTGAAGGTCTTCGAGAAGCGATGAAAATGGCTGCTGATACTTTGGCAAGCAGACTATATAATAAGGTAGATTTGCCGAAAAGCAGTAAAACAAGTGAAATAGAGCTTCCTGATGATGGATCCTTTGTTGCACCAGTTTCCGCAGATTTGACAGAAGCATCTCATGATCGGATGAATTACGAGATATAACAAAAAAGCACCCCAGTTGCTTGAGGTGCTCTTTCTTATTAACTTGTTCCAAAAACTAATTATATTCTCGGGAACAATAGTATTATAGTATATTATAACGAAATTTGCTAATAAATTAGGCGGATTTTTTTAAAAAAATCAGTTGATAAAGGTGGTTGAGCGCTTGCAGTAATAGTCTAACCAATCTTTTTAATATAACTGATATTAGTTTTGTAGTATAATCCTTGCACATTGAATTTCTCAGTTAAACTTAGCTAAAAAGCGGGATTTTAAGCTCGAATTGACATTAGTGTCAGTTACATGCTATTTTCTATAAGGGAGAAAGTTTGGAGTAAGCTATGCAAACAATAGAAAGTTCTATTTTGCGTGCTGCTGTTGATGAAAAGGATGCAAAGTTAGTTAATTTTGTATCCCAACATGATCAAATTGATTATTTCAAAGATGGCGACATGCAAAAGAAATTAGGAGTTACCTTTTTAGGCGACGGCCAAGGTGAAAATTGGGCGAAGCTCTTGCCTTGGACAGTTGTAGATAAGGGAGACTCGCGGGTCAGTTTGGCCTTAATTGATGATAGTGAAAGTTATAAAAAGTTTCCGTATCATTTTGAAGTGATCTTAACCTACATTCTTGAAGGTAACCGGATCGATATTAAGTACTACCTCAAAAATAATTCACATAAAGAAATGCCTTTTTCAGTGATGTTCACATTGCCGATTATCGAAGGCTGGGTTAAAAATAGAAATGTGAATGAAATTGAGTTGAGCAATGATGAAGTTAAATTAAAACTTGCTTCATCAAGCTTTGACTTAGATGTAAAAGACAAGCAAGTTGTTGCTTTACTTGATAAAGCAACACTTGAAGGCGATAGTGATGAAGAATTCACGCTAACTTTGACATTAGGCTAGATAATTAATGATTTTAATAAGATAATATAGACAAACCGCAGATGGTTTGTTTTTTTGTTATAATGTATTCATTGTATTTAAATTAGGTAAGTAAGAGAATATGGATCACAATCATAATCATCCGGACAAGAGTCGGGTAGAAATACATGTAAAAGATTACAACAAAAAGAAGAAATTGATAGCATGGCTATGTGGACTTATCTTTCTCATAGCTGCTGGTGTTGCTGCATACTCGTCTTACGTTTATTTTAAAACTAAGAATGCGGTAGACAACACCTATGATAATAATACGCATGTTCAAGTAAAAAACGGCGAATTTAATGGCAAGAAAAAGTTTGCCGTCTTACTAATGGGAACCGATACTGGAGCACTTGATCGTAAGGAAAAGATTGGCAATACTGATACGATTATTATTGCAGTTGTTAATCCACAAAAAAAGCGCTACTCACTAGTGTCTGTTCCCCGCGATACAATGGCGCAAATGGTTGGTGCTGAGCAGTTCCAAGTCGAAAAAATCAATGCTGCCTATCCAATAGGTGGTGCTAAGATGGCAATGGACAGTGTCTCTGAACTTGTTAACGTACCAATTAAGTATTATGCCCTAGTTAATATGAAAGGTATCATGCGTCTTATTCGCTATGTAGGTGGAATAAATGTCAGACCTACACTTAGCTTTGAATATGGTGGTTATGTTTTCAAGAAAGGACAGCTGACTCATATGGGTGGCGGCGGTGCCCTTGCATATTCACGGATGCGCTATGACGATCCTAAGGGTGACTATGGCCGTCAGGAACGGCAAAGACAGGTTATTACGACACTTATTAAAAAGGCCGTTTCATTGAACACATTGACGCAACTTGATTCAGTGCTAACTTCAATTTCTGGCAATGTCAAAACTAATTTGCCATTTGATGCACTAAAGGAGATTGCCTTTAATTACCGCAGCTCAACTAAGAACGTCAAAAATGACTATCTGCACGGGCATAATGCAACGGTTGATGGCGCATCTTATCAAGTTCAGTCAACTGAGGAGCTCCAACGAATTTCTGACTATCTTCGTGCGGAATTAGGTTTAAGCCCTAAAAAGGTTGATAACAATGAGACTTACCAAAACAAGCGAAATAAGGAACACGGCTTTGATTTCACTGATCTTGCAACGCAGGACTATAATATCTACAGTGATTATGAAGGACAATAATAAAAGAAGGTGACGATTAATGACGAGACTGCTTGCCGTTTTAATCGGCTATGCATTCGGATGTATTTTATTTGCCATGTTAGTGGGTCGTTTTTGGTTACATCAAGACCCAACTAAAGTTGGATCCGGGAACCCAGGAACCGCCAACGTTGGTGCCGTTTTTGGTAAAAAATGGGGTATAATTACTTGCATTGGTGATATTTTAAAAACACTAATTTGTTTACTACTTGTACACTATTTTTTAGGAAAAAAGGTAATGTTGGCCTATGCAGGTTTAGGACTAATTTTAGGACACTGTTTTCCTTTTTGGGATCATTTTCGAGGTGGCAAAGGAGTGACAGTTGCTGTCATTTTAGCGGCTATTTATGATGTTAAAGCTGCGGCAGTAACGCTTTTAATTGCACTTATTTTGACTATTATTCTTAAGAACTTAACGGTTCCGCCGTTAGTTTTTATTTTATTATTTAGTCTCTACGAATTGACCCAACTCAGGGAAGCTGGCATTGTATTATTAATTATTACCTTGATCATGACTTTTAAATTTAGATATGATTTACGGGACTTTTTTACTGGAAACGGGAAAAAAGTAGATATTTTATACTCAATTAAGAAAAAATTGGGTATAAAAATGCAGTGATTAATAGCATCATTTTTTAGTGAGGACAGATACTAGAAACATGAATAAAAACAAAAAATCGTTAAAAGTCGTGCAGGCGATTTGCATATTAGTGGCAACGCTCTTTATGTTAATTCAAATGTATAGTTTGAAGGGTGTGGCTGCGAGAGCACATTACTCATTCGTGCGTTTTATGCCTAACATGATGCATAACGCAACAATGATGATTGTACCAATGGTTTTTGGTGCAGTTTATAGCAGGAAAAAACAAAGTGTAAGTGAAAGCTTTAAGTATTGGCTGATGGCCTTCGTTACGCTAGTTGCTTATTACGTCCTATTTTTCATTAAGGTACCTGCACGCTTTAATATGTGGCGTGTTTGGGGAATGTTGTTCCCAATTATTACCAGTACCTCAGTTTTATTTTCTGGCTTGTTTTTCAGTTTACTGGCACAACCACGGATTTATGACTTACAACATAAGCTGACTAAAAAGCAAAACTTACTAGTACTTAGCTTATTAAGTCTTCTTGGCTTTGCCTTGAGTGCCGGAAACTTATCCTTCCAATATTCACTCTATGGTTTATACCTTATTTTGTTCTTTGCATGGGGGATGTTTTTAGCTGGAGTTAAGGTTAATGGTAAGCTCTTTGGTCTAGCTTTATTTAGTGGGATTGTTTCATTCTTTGTTGTTGTAATCGGTGTTTCGGGTTTTGATGCCGTCTACTGGTCACAAATCATTTCCGGCAACGGTGGTGGTGACTGGAACAGAGAATTTTTGAACAATCCATCTTCACCATTTATGCTCCTGATGGTTCTAGCGGCATTCTTATTGTTCAAAAAGGTTATTATGACCTTCAATGAGAAGCAAATGCGTTACTTTATCCCAGTAATCATGTTCATGGATGCGCCAATTTCGCCTAGATTTATGAACGACTTCCGCTTCACTGGCTCATCTTTTGTTAACAAGCTAATCATGATTGTTGTCATGCTGCTTGCAGCTGCAATTTGGGATATGGTGCTGGAGCGGTATCTATTCAAATTTAAGCCAGTTACTAAGATTGTTAAGTACTTAGATCATGAAACTAATTTAGCGAAAATTTGTGAGAAGGCTTGGACAAAATTTACTAAATTTATTGTTGCCAACAGAGTTAACTTACTCACTTGGGCTTGGTTCTATGTTTTGAGTTTCGGTTCATTTTTAATTGAATCTGATAACTTAAGAATCCAAATCAGTACTGCAGCGACAATTAATGCGATTGTTTACTTACTCGGCACCAAATTCTTTGCCATTATTTTAACAACCATCTTCCTTGATGCGTTATTCTCAATTTTCTACTTTGTGACTACACGTTATTGGACGTCCAATGTGCTAGTCAGCCTAATCGGAATTGGGTGGGCCATTGCCAACAAGATTAAACTGCTTCTTCGTGGTGAACCAATTTATCCAACTGAAATCAGTGAAATCGTCAATTGGAAGACGCTTTTACCAATGATTGGTAAAACAACAGTTATTGCTATCCTGGTTGCAATTGTAATCGTAATTGCATTGGATGTTTTCTTAGAAATCAAGTTTCCAATTAAGAAACGCGGCTCATGGAAACGACGTGGAATTTGGGCACTGTTGAGTTTAGCGCTATTCATGACACCATTCCGCTTCAACCATGATGGTGGAGTTATTTACCACATTAATCGTGGATTCGATAATAGACAGCGCTTTAGAAACCCAGAACGTGATATTCAGGTTAACGGACCAGTTCTGAATTTCTTAAACTATATTGACTTGCAAATTATGGATCAGCCAGCGACAGGCTATTCTGCTTCGACCATCAAACAGTTGAATGATAAGTATGCTAAAGTTGCTAACAAGATCAATAAAAACAGAAAGAATAAACTTAGTGACCAGACAATTGTCTTTAACCTAAGTGAAAGTTTCGTTGATCCGAATACTTTCCCAACCATTAAGATAGAACAGTCTGCACCAAATCCAGTTAAGTTCATTGAATCAATGAAGTCACACTCTTCATACGGTACAATGCTTAGTGCTGGTTACGGTGGTGGTACGGCTAACATGGAATGGGAAACCTTAACGGGATTGAACATGGGATTGTTTAAGTCTACTTTGACGCCATATGTTCAGGTTGTTCCTAATTACAGTTTCTATCCAACAATCGGAATGAACTTTGATTACAAGTCAGCTATTCACCCATTTATTGGGACATATTACTCTAGACGTGAAGACTATCGTCGCTTTAAGTTTGATAAGTTTGTCTACACTGGTTCGAAGTATAAAGTTATTGATCAGAAGAAACTTGGTAAGAGTGGCTATAACTCTGACTTTACTACTTATGCTAATGGATTGCAGCAAATAAACGCGCGTAAAGACGGTCAGTTTATTAATCTGATTTCAATTCAAAACCACATGCCATATAACAATTGGTATCCACACAACGAATATATGGGTAAGATCTCAGGTGATCTATTCAATACCCCAGCAGTTCGTGAACAAATGGCGACATATGTTAAGGGTACGCAATACACTGATAAGGCAGTTAAGCAATTTATTGGTCAAATTGATAAGATTAAGAAACCAATTACGTTAGTCTTCTACGGTGACCACTATCCAAGTATTATTTCGCAGAGTTACACTGCTAAGTATCCGGTTGAAATGCACTCAACTCGTTACTTCATTTACTCGAATAAGTATGCCCGTGAACATGGTGCCAAAACGCACTTACCACGTAAGGCCAACAATTTCGTAAGTTCAAGTGACTTTATTGCGATGATGCTTGAGCAGACTGATTCAAAGGTTACACCATACCAAGCACTCCTTACTGAAGTTCATAAGAAATTGCCTGCAATTACAATTAACTTCAAGGGTGATAAGGGTTATGAATTAATTGGACGTAAGGGACAAGTAATTGAACCTCAGTACCTAACCAAGGAACAACAAGACCTCTTGGCTGATTATGAAACTATCCAATATGATATGACTGCTGGTAAAGCTTATGGTTTACAAATTAAGGGCTTCTACAAATAGTATCTGGTGTTGACTTATTAGAAAAAAATGAGTATTATTCATTTAGATATTTTAAGTAGCGCTTCAGTTCAGTGTTCAGAGAACTAGCGGTTGGTGTAAGCTAGGCAGGCTGAAGTTTCGCGAAATACATATCGGGTGGTTCCGCTAAAAACCAAACTTGAGGCGCTAATAAGCGCAAACGTGGGTGGTACCACGGCTAAAAAAGTAATTTAGTCGTCCCTGGATTTCTTAGGAAATCCGGGGACTTTTTTATTGGAGGAAAAAGATGGCAAACTTTAATATTTTAGAAGATTTAAAATGGCGTGGAGCAATTAACCAGCAGACAGATGCAGAGGGGCTAGCTAAGTACTTAGAAGAACATGATGACTTAGCACTCTATTGTGGTACTGATCCAACCGGTGATTCACTTCACATTGGCCACCTAATCCCCTTTATGATTTTAAAGAGATTCCAATTAGCTGGTTACCATCCAGTAATTGTTATTGGTGGTGGTACTGGTACAATTGGGGACCCATCAGGCCGTAGTACCGAAAGAGTTTTACTTGATGCTGAAAAGCTTCATCAAAATGAAATTGCTTTGACTAAGCAAATGGAGAAGCTGTTTGGTACTGAAAACTTTGAAATTGTTAACAACGCGGAATGGCTAGATAAGCTAAGTTTAATCGACTTCTTACGTGACTACGGTAAACACTTCCAAGTAAACAACATGATTAACAAGGACGTTGTTGCCAGTCGCTTGGAAAATGGGATTTCATTTACTGAATTTTCATACCAAATTTTGCAAGCAATTGATTTTTACCAATTAAACAAAAACCACGGTGTACAGATGCAAATCGGTGGTAGTGATCAGTGGGGCAACATTACAGCAGGAATTGACCTTATTCATAAGTTGATGGGAGCTGATCGTGAAGCATTTGGCCTAACTATCCCATTAATGCTTAAAGCTGATGGAACTAAATTTGGTAAATCAGCTGGTGGAGCAATTTGGCTTGATCCAGAAAAAACCAGTCCTTACGAGTTCTACCAATTCTGGATTAACCAAGACGACCGTGATGTAGTAAAGTACCTGAAGTACTTTACTTTCCTGAGTCATGAAGAAATTGATGAGCTAGCAGAACAAGTTAAGACTGAGCCATGGAAGAGAACGGCGCAAAAGACTTTAGCCAAGGAAGTAACCAAGTTTGTTCACGGTGAAGAGGGATTGGCTGAAGCAGAAATGATCACAGACTCTCTATTCTCTGGTAATGTCAAAGACTTAACTGTTACGCAAATTGAGCAGGGATTAAAGAGCGCACCAACTGCAGAATCAGGATCGGCTGCTAAGAATATTGTTGACTTTTTAGTTGATACCAAAATCGAATCGTCTAAGCGTCAAGCACGTGAAGACGTTGAAAACGGTGCAATTTACATTAATGGTGACCGTGAACAATCAGTTGATTTTGAAGTTGATCCAGCAAAAGCATTTGATGGTAAGTATGTAATTGTTCGTAAAGGAAAGAGAAAATATACTTTGGTTAATATCAAAGACTAGTTTATGAATAAAAGTCTGGTACATTATGTATCAGACTTTTTTATAAAGTGAAAAAAGCAAATGTCAAATAGTAGAGATTCAAAATAAGGGGGGCTAAAAATGAGAGCACGAGTTGTCTTATATAATCCGGATTTAAAAGCTATTTTATTAATTCACAGGCTGAAAAACGAGCGCGACTATTGGGTCATTCCTGGTGGCGGTGCAGAAAACCAGGAAACGCCCATTGAAACCGCAATTAGAGAAGTCAACGAAGAATTAGAAATTAAGTTGTTACCGGAAAAGCTTAAACAATTGTTTGAAATTGACAATGAGGTTATCTTTTTAGCCCAAGCTGGGCAAACTAAAGCACCTCGAATTAGTGGGGAAGAAAAAGAACGCTCGAGCACAAAAAATATCTATGAGCCAGCTTGGGTTACTTTAAAAGATCTCACTACGATTAATTTAATGCCACCAGAAATCGCACAACAGCTTTTAGAATTTATCAAATAATATGATATTTTTTAAGCAATATTTGACAAAATATCATTGCATAATTCATAATCTATTTAAGGCAATAATTGCCTATTGCTATAAAATTACCCCGTTCTAGGAGGAAAAGAAATGTCTGAAATATTAGTTACTACTACGGAAAATATTCCTGGTAAAGAGTATGAGATTATTGGTGAAGTCTTTGGCTTAACCACTCAGTCTAAAAATGCTTTCAAGGATTTTGGCGCAGGCTTAAAATCAATGGTGGGTGGAGAAATCCGTAGCTACACTAAAATGTTGCAAACATCTCGTGAGCAAGCTCTTGAACGCTTACGTCAAGAAGCTGAAGAAAAAGGTGCCGATGCAATCGTGATGATGCGTTTTGACTCAGGTACAATTGGCGGTGACATGCAGTCAGTAGTTGCATACGGTACAGCAGTTAAGTTCGTACAGTAAATAATTAAATTTAGCATCCACTAACTAAGGTGGGTGCTTTTTTGTTAAAATTAATTTGCCGCTTTAGCTCAGGAGGTAGAGCACCGCCGTGGTAAGGAGGAGGTCCTCAGTTCAAATCTGGGAAGCGGCTTAAGACTAAAAAAGGAGTGATTAAAATGGAAATAACAAAGGTAATCGATTTTGTTCAAAAGCAATTAGAAGGTGAAAAAACGGGCCACGATTTTTATCATGGTCAGCGTGTGGCCCACTTAGCAAGTCAATTGTATTTACAGGATAATCCTGATGCGCACGCAGACAGCCGCATGGTGGCGATTATTCAGACAGCAGGGTATTTACACGATACGATTGATGAAAAGATCTGTGCGGATCCTGAGCAAGTTATCGAGCAAATTAAGCACTTGCTGCCACAGGTTGGCTTTAGTGAGCTTGAAGTAAAGGATATTCTTTTTACCATTCAGCATATGTCGTTTTCGCAAAATATTGAACACCATTATCAATTACCAGTTTCTGGTGAATATGTTCAAGATGCTGATCGCATTGAAAGCTTGGGTGCAATGGGAATTGCACGCGCATTTACCTATGGCGGTGCTCACGGTAATGTGATTTATGATCCAAAGATTAAGCCTGAAAAACTGGTTAGCCATGACCAATATCGCGAACACACCGAAACCACCATTAATCACTTTTATGAAAAGCTGTTTCAATTAGAAGATTTAATGAATACTGATGGTGGCAAAAAAGAAGCACACAAACGAACTGATTTCATGCGTGCTTTTGTTCAAGAATTTATGGATGAGTGGAATGTTTAATTAATTCTGCCGTTCTAATTGCAGTAAAGCCTTTTTACGTTCAATTCCACCAGCGTAACCAGTCAGTGAGCCGTCACTGCCAATTACGCGATGACATGGAACGATTAGTGTGATTGGGTTATGTCCAACTGCACCACCAACTGCGCGTGCTTTATTTGTTTTGACTGCTTGTTTTGCTTGTAGTTTGTCAGAGAGCTCACCGTAAGTGGTTGTTTCGCCATAAGGGATTTTTTGCAATTCATAATAAACTGCTTTTCTAAATGCTGTAACTTCTGGTCTAATTGGAATAACGGAAGGATCAGGGTTCAAACCAGCAAAGTAGTCATTGAGCCAGCGAAGAGCTAGCTTAAGTGGGATGTTTTTAACATCATCTGCTTGGTCCAACTGATAGTTTGCACCAAAAAATTTCTGATCCGCAAACCATAAGCCTAGTAAGGCCTTCTCATCACTAAGTAAGATCATGTCACCTAATTTTGACTGGAAAACTGCTCGATGTAACACTTTAATCACTCCATACTAATAAATTACTAAAACCATGCGGTTTCACCGGATGGTTTTTATTTGCGCATTATATTATTCATTTTAGCGTGCATTAATTTATTTTAATAGCGAACAACTTAAAAGCTCATTTTTTCAAAAGCTAGTTTTAATAAACATAACACAAGTAAAAAAGTTGAAAAAATTTTCCTTGTCATATACAAAGCTCGATGGTTTAAGAGCCAAGCGCTAATTTGACAAAATCAAAAAGGTTGTTACATCAACACTCTATGTTGTATTATGACTTTGACGCGAATACTAAATATTGATATTCTAGTACTAGAAATTATATGGGGGTCATACATAACTATGAAGACTAAAATCAAGAAAATCCTATCCTTTGCTACCGTAACATTTGCGGCTGGTGTTGCACTTACTGCATGTTCGGGTAAAAAGCAGGGTGGAAGCGGTAACTCAACTGATAGCGCAAAGCATTCAATCGCGTTGATTACTGATACTGCGGGTGTTAATGATAATTCATTTAACCAATCCGCTTGGCGTGGATTTAAGGCATATGGCAAAGATCATAACTTAAAGCGTGGTAAGAACGGCTATCAGTACTTCCAATCGAGTAGTGCAGCTGACTTTGAGCCAAACTTTGACCAAGCTAGCAAAGCAGGATACCAAACAATTTTTGGTATTGGTTATAGTCTGAAAGATGCTGTTAGTGCAGCAGCTAAAAAGGACCCTAAGAAGAACTTTGTTATCGTTGATGAAGTAATCAAAGGTCAAAAGAACGTTGCTTCAGCTAACTTCAAGAGTGAGCAAGCTTCATACTTAGCCGGTGTTGCAGCAGCAACTCAAACTAAGACAGGTGTCATTGGTTTTATCGGTGGAGCTCACGGTAACATTATTGATTTGTTTGACGCAGGTTTTACTAAAGGTGTTAACGATCAAGCTAAGAAGTTAAATAAGAAGGTTACACTTCTAAATCAATATGTTGGTAACTTTACAAGTGCTGACAAGGAAAAAGCTATCGCACAATCAATGTACGCTAAAAAAGCTGACATTATCTTCCACGCTTCTGGTTTAGCTGGTAATGGTCTCTTCCAAGAAGCTAAGGCAATCAACCAAAACCGTCCTGCTGATAAGAAAGTTTGGGTTATCGGCGTTGATGTTGACCAATCATATTTAGGTAATTACAAGAGTAAGGATGGCAAGAAAGACAACTTTGTATTAACTTCAGTAATCACTGGTGTTAATGTTGCTACTCACGATATTGCTAACCGTGCATATAACGGTAAGTTTCCTGGCGGTAAAGAATTAGTTTACGGTTTGAAGACAAACGGTGTTTCCATTACCCGCGGCCATATCGAAGACAAGGCTTGGAAATACTCACGTGATGCACGTCAACAAATTATTGACGGTGAAATCAAAGTTCCAATTCACCCTTCAAAATAGTTCGATTTTGGAATAACAAAAGTTTTTATATGCAAAGTCGAATAGATTCATCTTGTCTTTTTACGTATTTTATAATAAAGTAATAGATGAAAAGTTCGTATTTTTGTGGAGGATAAAAACTAACAATGGGTAAAAAACTTGCGAGACTTTTGTCATTAGGAACTGTGGCTGCTTCAATTACTTTATTAATGAGCGGTTGTTCTGGAAAGAAACAGAATTCAACCGGTGAAAGTAAAAAGAATAGCATCGCCTTAATTACTGATAGCAACGGCGTAAACGACCAATCTTTCAACCAAGCTGCCTGGGAAGGCTTTAAAGCTTATGGTAAAGAACAAGGTCTTAAAAAGGGAAGTGGCTATCAATACTTCCAGTCAAACAGCGCAACAGACTATACGCCTAACTTTAACCAAGCGGCTAAATCAGGCTACAAAACTATTTTTGGCATTGGTTACTTATTAAAAGATTCGGTTAGCGAAGCTGCTAAGAAAAATCCAAAGAAGAATTTTGTAATTGTCGATGATGTAATCACCGGACAAAAGAATGTTGCTTCGGTAACTTTTAAGAGTAACCAAGCTTCATACCTTGGTGGTGTAGCTGCTGCTTACTCAACTAAAACTAACAAAGTCGGTTTTGTTGGTGGGGCTAAGTCAACCATTATTGAAAGCTTTGAAAACGGCTTTAAACAAGGTGTTGCAGATGCCGCTAAGGCAATGCACAAGAAGATAACAGTTGACTCACAATATGTTGGTAACTTTACCTCAACAGATAAAGCGAAATCAATGGCACAATCGATGTACGCAAACAAGTGCGATATTATCTTCCAAGCTGCTGGTTCAGCTGGTAACGGTGTTTTCCAAGAAGCCAAAGCTCACAACCAAGCACATGCTGCTAGTCAAAAAGTTTGGGTAGTTGGTGTCGACGTTGACCAAGAAAACATGGGACAGTATAAAGACAAAGATGGCAAGAAAGACAACTTTACCTTAACTTCTGTTTTAAAGGGCTTGGACGTTGCCACTAAATCTTTAGCAGATGATGCGGTTAAGGGTAAGTTCCCTGGTGGCAAGCACCTTGTTTATTCTTTAAAGGGCAACGGTGTTTCAGTTACAAAGGGTAATTTATCATCAAAAGCTTGGAGTGCAGTTCAGAAATCTAGGGCTGATATCTTAGCTGGTAAAATTACTGTAGCCGGAGATTAATCGCAAATAATCAAGTAATAGGAAACTCTTTGTGTTTTAATATACAAAGAGTTTTTTATAGAAAGAAATATAAGCAAAATGGAAAATACGACGAATGTAATCGAGATGAAGCATATTGTCAAAGATTTTAATGGCTTTAAAGCAAATAATGACATTAATCTAACTTTGCGCAAAGGAGAAATCCTAGCTCTTCTTGGTGAAAATGGTGCTGGCAAGTCAACCTTGATGAGTATTTTGTCTGGTTTGCTAATGCCAACTTCTGGTGAAATTGATGTTCGTGGTCAAGAAGTTGAAATTAAAAATCCGACTGTTGCCAAGAACTTAGGAATTGGAATGGTTCACCAGCACTTTATGTTGATGGAATCATTCACGGTTTTAGAAAATATTATTTTAGGTCATGAAACCACTAAGGGACCAAAGCTAGATTTTAAAAAAGCGCAACAACAAATTGAGGAGTTGTCGCAACGCTATAATTTGAACATTGATCCTAAAAAGAAGGTTAGTGAAATTACGGTTGCACAGCAACAACGAGTAGAAATCCTTAAGGTGCTCTACCGTGGTGCTGATATCATGATTTTTGATGAACCAACTGCTGTTTTGACCCCGCAAGAAATTACGGAATTTATTCAAATTATTAAAGAACTGGCTAAAGAAGGTAAGTCAATCATTCTGATTACGCATAAACTTGAAGAAATCAAGCGTGCTGCAGATCGGGTTACGGTTATCCGTGCAGGTAAGAGTGTTGGTACTTTTGATGTTAGCGATGTAACTAATAACCGCTTGGCTGAATTAATGGTCGGCCGTCACGTTAACATGAAGCTAGATAAGCCTAGTGCTGAAGTAGGGAAAACTACACTTAAAGTTAATGACCTTAAGGTTAAGAACAAACAAGGTATTCTCGCATTAAAGGGATTGTCATTTAATCTGCGTGCTGGCGAAATTTTGGGTGTTGCCGGTATTGACGGCAACGGACAAGACGAATTAGTACGAGCTTTGACGGGAATGCAACATGTTGATTCCGGCAAGATAAGCATTAATGATGAAGATATGACCAATCAAAAGGTACGAAAAATCACCGAAAAGGGTGTTTCGTACATTCCTTCTGATCGGCAAAAATATGGTTTAATTTTGCCATTTTCAATCTCGGATAATTTGGCGTTACAGAATTATTATCATCAACCGTATTCAAGCCACCATGTAATGCACTACGATTTAATTCATCAACATGCCGATGAGTTGATTAAAAAGTTCGATATTAGAACGACTGGTAGCAGTTTGCCAGTAAGTGACTTATCCGGTGGTAATCAACAAAAGGTAATTATTGCACGTGAATTAGATCTTGACAGTGATTTGATTATTGCCTTTCAGCCTACTCGTGGCCTTGATGTTGGTGCGATTGAATATATCCACCAGCAACTTTTGCTTGAACGTGCAAAAGGAAAAGCAATTTTGCTAATTTCTTATGAATTAGATGAAATTATGCAATTGTCTGATCGGATTATTGTTCTTCATGATGGCGACATTTCTGGTGAAGTTAAGCCGGAAGAAACAAGCGATGAAGAATTAGGCTTGTTAATGACTGGCATTAAGAAAGAAGGCAACGCTCTTGCTTAAAGTAACACCAAAAACGAAAAAAATCTTAGTACCACTAATTTCTATTTTTGCTGGTTTTCTAGTTGGTGCATTGATTATGTTGATTTGGAGCTACAATCCCTTTGAAGCATATTCATCAATGTTCTCTAGCGCTTTAGGCAACATGAATGGAATTGGTGAAACAATCCGTGAAGCGACGCCGCTTATTTTTACTGCAATTGGCTTTGCCATTGCTTCAAGTGCCGGCTTCTTTAATATTGGTTTGCCTGGTCAGGCACAAGCCGGTTGGTTAACTTCAATCTGGATCGTACTTGCTAATCCAAACATGCCAAAAGTTATCTTACTGCCATTAGCAGTTATTGCCGGTGCCCTTGCTGGTGCTGCTGTAGCTGGTGTTGCCGGTTGGCTGCGTGCACAATTTGGAACAAATGAAGTTATTACTACTATCATGCTGAACTACATTGTGCTCTATTCTTGCCAGTACTTGATGCAACAAGTTATGTCTAGCAAATTAAGAATCGATACTGATACAACTAAGACAATTACTGCTAACGGTAGTTTGAAAATTGATTGGTTGAGTTCAATGTTTGGCGATTCTAGAATTAACGCAGGTATTTTCTTAGCCTTAATCGGTGTTTTCATTTACTGGTACTTAATGAAAAAGACAACGACTGGTTTTGAGATTCGCTCAGTTGGTGCTAATCCTTATGCGAGTCGCTATGCCGGAATGTCAACGAAAAAGAATATTATCTACTCAATGCTTCTTTCAGGTGGCTTTGCTGGCTTAGGTGGTGTTGTTCAGGGACTTGGAACTTACCAAAACTACTTTACCCAGACTACTAGTTTGGACATTGGTTGGGATGGTTTGTCTGTTGCGCTACTTGGTGGCGGAACTGCAATCGGTATCTTGCTGGCAGCCATTTTGTTTTCAATTTTGAAAATCGGTGGCCTAGGAATGCAAACAATTGCGGGTATTCCTTATGAAATAGTTTCGATTGTAATTGCGGCAATTATTTTCTTTGTGGCAATTCAATATGTCATTGGACTTTTATTTAAGACTCGCAAGGCATCAGTTGAAGAGCCTGAACAAAAGACAGACGTCACTGGCACTACAAATACAACGTCAACTGAAGGAGGACAAAGGTAATGAATTTAGTTGGAATATTATCTTTATTGGTTTCGTCAACTTTTGTTTACTCTACGCCACTAGTTTTTACAGCTCTAGGCGGGGTTTATAGTGAAAACTCTGGTATTACTAACGTCGGTCTTGAAGGTATCATGACGATGGGCGCTTTTTCTTCAGTTGTCTTCAATCTGACCTTTGCTTCAACTTTTGGTAAATTGACACCATGGTTGGGTTTACTAGTTGGCGGCGTTGTTGGATTGCTATTTTCACTATTGCATGCTGTAGCAACGATTAATTTCCACGCTGACCACGTAATCAGTGGTACTGTGCTTAATTTAATGGCACCACCACTAGGCGTCTTTTTGGTAAAGGCAATTTATGATAAAGGTCAAACTGAAAATATCACTCAAAGCTTTGGTTACTTTAGTTTTCCTGGTCTTGCTGATATTCCAGTCATTGGACCAATTTTGTTTAAGAACACCTCTGCTCCTGCTTGGGTAGCAATTATCGTTTCAATTATCCTTTGGTGGGTATTGTATAAAACGCGCTTTGGTTTGCGTTTACGTGCCTGTGGTGAAAACCCACAAGCAGCCGACACAATGGGTGTTAATGTCTATGGGATGCGCTATGCTGGTGTTCTGATTTCTGGCTTTTTAGGCGGAATTGGTGGTGCTGTTTTTGCTCAAGCAATTTCCGGTAACTTTTCAATTTCGACCATTGTAGGTCAAGGATTCATGGCTTTAGCAGCAATGATTTTTGGTAAATGGAACCCAATTGGTGCGATGCTTGCATCACTGTTCTTTGGTTTTGCTCAGAGTATCAGTATTATTGGTAATCAATTACCATTTTTCAACCATATTCCATCCGTTTACATGCAGATTGCACCATATGTAATCACGATTGTGATCCTAGTTCTGTTCTTTGGTAAGTCAGTTGCACCAGCTGCTGATGGTCAAAATTATATTAAGTCGAAATAAGGAGAAAAATGAAAGAATTCTATTTCAATCACGATGGTAATATCGATGATTTAGTATCATACCTATTGTTTTTACAAGCACCAGAAATCAAGTTGCTTGGTGTTGGTGCAATCGATGCCGACGGTTATGTTGATCCATCAGTTGAGGTCTGCCGTAAGTTAACCGATCGTTTTAATACGCGCGGTGATAAGCTAGAAGTTGCTAAGTCAAATTCACGTGCTGTTAACCAGTTTCCTGAAGCTTGGCGGACAGCATCGTACTCTTTCAATTCATTACCAATTCTCAATGAATCAGGCAAAATGGTTACCAAGGAAGCAGACCAACCTGCTCACTTAGACATGGTCACTAAGCTCGAAAATGCTACTGAGCCTGTAACTGTTGTTATGACAGGTCCATTGACTGACTTGGCTCGTGCCCTAGATGCTGCTCCTGAAATTGAAACAAAAATTGAAAAACTTTATTGGATGGGCGGCTCCCTTGATGGTCACGGAAATGTTGTCCAAGTTAATGCAGATGGCACGCAAGAATGGAATGCATTCTGGGATCCATACGCTGTTGAGCGTGTACTAGCTTCAAATATTCCAATGGAAGTCATTGGCCTAGAAAGTAGTGAGGAACTACCGCTAACAAATGAATTGAAGATGCACTGGGCAGGTTTACGCAAGTATCCAGCTGTTGACTTGGCTGGCCAAGCTTATAGTCTTCTAGTTAATCCACCAATTCAAACAGCTCAACTATACTTTTGGGATATTTTAACTGTTATCAGTGCACTTTATCCTGAAGTTGTTTTAACAGCAGAAAAACGTAAGGTAAAAGTCATCACTAAGGGAACTGCTGCTGGCCGAATGGAAGAAGATCCAAATGGCCGTGAAATAACTTTAGTAACTAAAGCAGACAAAGATTTATTCTTCAAGAAGTTTGACGAATTACTTATGCGTGCAAAATAATAAACAAAAAAGAGTGAAGTTCATAATTTTGAACTTCACTCTTTTATTTTGCCTATTTTTAGTTTAAGCGATTGATTCCCAAGCAGCTGACTTACTAATTTGAAAGTTTGTTAAAGTCATTTATCATAATTTACGAACATTATACTTGAGTGCTAAAAATAATATACAGTTTATTCCATTTGCTTAACGGTACTTATTGTAGCCGATTTGTTAGAAAAAGTGGCCTTGAAAGTTTTGATAAACTAATGTAATCTGTTATTAACTTATGCATACAATTTTATGTATATATCAGTATAATATTCGTGTTTTATGGAGGGATAAATTGAAACGAGGACTTAGGTATGACTTCGACTTGCTGGCACTTTTATTAATACCAGTTGGTGTAGCGTTAAATTTTGTTGGATATCAGTTGTCAGCGGCACTAAAGCTACCTGTTTGGATTGATCAAGTAGGAACTTGTTTTGTATCTATGATTGCAGGTCCATGGGTCGGCATGGTGATGGCTTTATTAGGAAATATAATTAACGGTATGCTAATACCAACAGCAATTCCGTTTGCTTTAGTAGCTATGACTAACGCATTATTTGTTGGTTTATTTTCACGGTTTAAGTTTTTTAGCAACATTTTTACGACAATTATTGCTTGTGCAGTTGTCAATGTTGCAACTGCAATACCTTCAGCTATAGTAACAACTTTTGTGTTTGGTGGAGTAACTGGATCTGGTAGTGATTTAATTACAGCCGCCTTTTTAGCAGCAGGTAAAGTTTTGCTTTGGTCTACAATCCAAGCAAACTTAGTTGGAGGTACTTTTAGTGTGGCCTTTAATTTCACAATTGCATGGTTGTTGGTAAGACGTTTGCCAGACAGATTTTTAATTAAGTTAAATTATGGTCGTCCTTACATTAAGAATAGAGAGGCTTTAGCATATGCTTAAATGGTTTAAAGGACTTTATCCTTCAACGAAGGCACTAATTGTTTTGCTTCTCATTTTGCTTAGCATGATGAGCTCAAAATGGCAGGTTCAATTATGTTTAATAGCGGTAACGATGATTTTAGCTTTGCTCTCAGGAACACTTGTAAGGCTAATTAAACTGTTTTTTGAGTCTTTAGCATTAATTGTTATTTTCTTGTTTGTAATGCAAGTTTTCTTTATCGGATATCCTGATTCACATCAAATTTGGTGGATCATCAAATTCTCACAAACAGGCTTTAATACTGCAACAATATTGGCGTGCAGAATAATTGCTATTTCATTGCCGATCATTTGGTATTTCTTAGTTACTTCTAATAGCGTTATTATTCAAGCTTTAGATCAAACCAAGTTGCCTAAAAAAGTTATATTTGTTTTAGCATCAACCATTCAGGTTGTTCCTCAATTAATGTGGCAATCGAATACCATTAATGAAGCTCAGCAAGCAAGGGGAGTAGAAACTACTGGCTCAATCTGGCAAAGAATAAAAACCTTTGTACCAATGATGGGGCCTTTGGTTTTATCTTCCGTAGAACAAAATGAAGAAAAAGTTTTAACTTTACAAGCACGTGGCTTTTCTAATCCAACACCTAGGACAACTTTGCATCATATTTCCAAAAGAAGAATTGACTATTTGTTAGATATAATGCTTGGTTTGATCTTAATTATTTTTGTTATTTGGGGAGGAAAGATTTTATGAGTTTACTAGAATTGCAACATATAAGTTATCGCTATCCGTTAACCCCAGAACTTACGGTTAAAGATCTATCACTAAAGGTTGAGCCAGGTGAGGTACTAGGTATTGTTGGCAGTAATGGTTCTGGCAAAACGACTATTTGTAATATCATGCGTGGTTTTATTCCTGGTTTTTATAAGGGAGAGCTTGAAGGAAAAGTTGTTTTTGAAGATCAGCCGCTGGATACTTCTAATCTTGGCAGCTTAGCACAAAAGATTGGTTATGCGTTTCAAAATCCTTTCACACAAATAACAGGTGTTAAATATTCAGTCTATGATGAGATAGGCTATGGCTTGGAAAATTTGTCTGTTCCTAGAGAAGAAGCAAATAATAAAATTGAACAGGTAATAGAGCTACTAAACTTGCAAAAAATACGTAATCAAAATCCGTATGATTTGTCAGGTGGGCAAAAGCAAATGGTGGCTTTGGCATCAGTTATTGTATTAGATCCCGAATTGATTATTTTGGATGAGCCTACTTCGCAACTGGATCCTAGTTCGACATTAGCTGTATATGATATTGTTAAGAACTTGAAAGAGCAGGGAAAGACAATCATTATTGTTGATCATAAGGTTGATTTGTTAGCACAAATTTGTGATGAAATTGCTGTGATTCAGGATGGACAACTTGCACTTAAAGGTGAAACGCATCATGTTTTTAGCGATAAAAAAGTGATAGAAGCAGGTGGACAGTTGCCAGAAGTATCCGACTTTTACTTACAAGTACATCCGGAAGCAAAGAAGGTTCCAGTTACGATTGATGAAGCATATAAAATGTTAAAGGAAGCTAAAGTATGAGCTATTTAAGTCTGCAGGATGTCTGCTATTCGTATGATAATGAACATAATGCGGTTGAAAATGTCAGTTTAGATCTTGAACTGGGTGAAGCGGTAGCTATTATCGGACAAAATGGTGCTGGTAAAACTACGACTGTAAAAATGATGAATGGTTTAATTAGACCTAGTAAGGGTCGGGTTTTACTTGACGGCAATGATACTAACGGAATTAGTGTTGCAAAATTGTCTCAGCATGTTGGCTATGTATTTCAAAATCCTGATGAACAAATTTTTCAGGATTCAGTTGAAAAGGAAATTGCATTTTCGCTCAAAAAGCAAAAGTTGTCACCGGTTGAAATAGACACCAGAGTGAAAGATGCTGCCACACTCTGTCATTTGGACAAAAAACTAAATGAACATCCATATAATTTGCCATATTCACAAAGAAAGTTTGTCACAATTGCAGCAATTATTGCGATGGATCCTGAAATAATGATATTTGATGAGCCAACTGCTGGACAGGATCATAGTTCAATTGTGCGCTTGAATAAAATTATCAAGAAACTAACTAGCATGAATAAACTGGTGATTACAATTACGCACGACATGAGTTTTGTCGTTAATAACTTTGAGCATGTCATAGTTTTTGCACAGGCACACAAACAAAAAGAAGGCTCACCTGCGGAGATTTTTAGTGATGACGCTCTCTTACGCAAAAGTAAATTAGAGCCGCCAGTAATTGCTCAACTTGCTCAAAAGCTTGGCTTTGACGAGGCTTTAACAATTGAAGATTTAGTAAGAGCCGTAAATTGATGAATATTTTATATGACTGTGATCCTGGTCAAGATGATGCAATGGCATTATTAACTGCTCTAGGTAATCCGGATAAGGTGAAAATTCTATGTGTATCTACTGTTGGTGGAAACCAGGACATTAACTTAGTAACTCAAAATGCTGGTCATTTGCTTGCGTTTTGTGAGCAACAAATTCCTCTAGTTAAAGGGCAGGCGGGACCATTGCTTAATCAATTGCACGTGCAACCAGAAGCTCATGGAAAAACGGGGATGGATGGCTCTAATAATTTAGATAGATACAATTATCCAGTTAGAAAAGATAATACGATTTTGTTTATGGCAGACATATTGAAAAAGCAACCAGAAAAGGTGACTATTGTTGCTACAGGTCCGCTAACCAATATTGCTTTGTTAATAAAAACTTTTCCTGAAACATTAGCTAAAATTGCTAAAATTGTTGTTATGGGCGGTGGCATAGACCATGGTAATGTTACTAAATTAGCTGAATTCAATATTTGGACAGATCCTGAAGCAGCACAGATTGTCTTTGATTCACCGCTAGAAGTGGTTATGGCCGGCTTGGATGTAACCGAAAAAACAACTATTACTAAAAAGCAGATAGCGAGTCTTCAAGCTGGTGGTTCTGTATCTAAATTAGCAGGTAATTTGCTACATTTTTATCAAAAGTCCGGTGAACAATTTGGTTTCATAGACTCACCGGTACATGATTTGGTTGCAATGGAATATGCAATTTGGCCAGAATTGTTTGAAACAGTTCCAGCCAATATCAAAATTAGTACTGATCACGGAGACACATATGGTCAAACCTATATCGCTAGAGAAGCAAATGACCATAAGGGGACTGAAAATGTACTGATTAAAAGACTGAAAGTAGATCTATTTTTTGCTCGTTTACAAAAAAGTTTGCTGTTCCTAGACCAAAAATTAGACAGCTAAAACTAAAAATTATTGATCTGATTAAATGTTAATTTAGACAAAAAAAGACGAAATTCATAATTGAATTTCGTCTTTTTTGTATCTATCAACCAGTTTAAGCGATTGAATCCCAAGCAGGAAGATCTGTAATTGGGCCTTCTGCCAAGGCAAGCTGTTCAGAAGTTAAGTACTTCTTGTGTACGACAACTTCGTAAACGTAGTCCTTGAACCAGTCATTATTCATAACGAAGAAGCCCTTGTCACCGTTTTGTTCGCCCCATGAGTTTTCAACTTTCCATTGACGAATGTGACCATTATCTTCATCAACACCAACTAGCGTCATAGCGTGAGTAGCTGAGCCAGCACCAGTACGCAATCTGTCAGCCTTAGACATTGTTAAATCAACGCCAAACAGCTCGTTGAACTTGTATAGATTGTTGTCAAGGTAGCCTGCCTTACGGTCACTTTGTATACCAACATCATTACCAAACCAAACAGCTTCACCGTCTTTTAATTGGTTAACTGCGTAAGTTTCCAAAAATTCCATTGGCAAGTTTAGGAACTTGATTCGGCAGACACCTTCAACGTTATCAGCGAATGGTAGACCGTAGAGCTTGTTGTATTCATGATCAGGTGCATTTGTTAATACAACGTAGTCATCAAAGTCAACATCGCCCATGTACTTGTGCAAAAATTCGAGTGGGGTTAAGTCTTTATCCAAGTGATATTTCTTATCGTCATCACGATATTCCAAATCGAATTTCTTTGGTGGTTCACCAACAGCAATTGCTGTCATTTGGTAAACTTCACCTAAAAATTGTTCACGTGCTTTTTCGACTTCTTCGTCTTTTCCTTCTTGCTTTAGTTTACGCAAAACCAAAGCGTCTTTCTTCAGCTTGTCACCCAAAGCCTTACCCAAGGCACTGGTGTTATTAGCGTTAAAACTTTCCGGCATTGCATAAGAAGGTACAACACCATATTTTTCAATCAAAGCAGCTCCCATGTGGAAATGACCACCATCTTGACCGGCACCTTCTAAAATAGCTCTAACTGTCCGTGAGTTGAGGGGCTTGTCTGCTGTGTCCAAAATGTTGTCATAAAAAATGTTTGCACGCTCGATTTTGTCCCAGAAGAAGTTGTAACTTTGTGAAAAAGTAAAATTCTTACAGTTATGCTTTTTACCAAAGTTGTGGCGCAAAATATTTAGAGTGGCGAATTCCCAGCAACGACCAGATTGACGTTGATTAGTAACGTTTTCTGTGTCTAATTCTGTTGAGAAAACACGAGTTAGTTCGCCTTGTACCCGTTCATTGTAAGCAGCAGCTAACACACCACTTTTTTGAGTTGCACGTGCAACTACTTGATTTTTAGGGTTTTGATTAAAATTGTCCGTAAACTTTTCTAGTTCTTGGACAGTAACTTGATGTCCCATAGATAATTCTCCTTTTTTAATCTAATTTTAAATTACTTTCTATTTTAATCTAAAAGAAAAGTGGGTTCAATAGCTGAACCCACTTTAGAGAATTAGTTGTATTGGCAACTTATCTAGAACTTCTTGCAATTAAAATATAAATAAGCTAATCAATTTGAATTGAATTATCACTTTGATCAGAACTTTGTTTTGGTAAAGTAATAGTCAATACACCATTATCATACTTTGCACTGATCTCACTTGCAACTACATTTGGTAATCTAAAGCTACGAGAAATGTGACCATCGATTCTTTCACGATGAATAAGGCTGTTGTCCTTGGACATATCTTTAAATGACTTTCTTGAGCCTGAAACGCTTAAAATACCATTATTGTAGCTTAGATTAATGTTGCTCTTATCCATTCCTGGCATATCAACTTTAATCACATATTCTTTATCGTTTTCAATTACATCTGATTGCATTAATTTGGCAACATTAGTATCGTCAAAAAACTTTCTAGGAAGATCAAACCAATCATTCATTGCATCAAATAAGTCATTACGACGATTCATCATATCATTTGCCATAATTTAAAACTTCCTTTCAATTTTTTTGTTTTCAATTTAGTTAAATATGTAAGTAAAGACTTTCATTTCTTCCTTACAATTAATATTATAGTACCATTATTCGAAAAGTGAACAACTTTTTAGCACTTTTCTTCATCGAGTGCTAAAAAATAGAACAAAACGTTGATATATCAAGAAAAAAACTTGTATAATTTTTTTGCGAAAAAGTAAAAAAGGAGATAAAACTTTGGTTTATTATCAGAAAATGACGCCAACAGGCTACCAAAAAATTGAAGAAGAAATTGCTCGTTTAAAAAAGGACCGACCAAGACGAATCAAAATTTTGCAGGAGGCCCGATCACTTGGTGATTTATCGGAAAATACCGAGTATACAGAGGCTAAGAGAGACTTGGGGCACCTGCAAAGCCGTTTGCGCTACCTTGAAAAGCAATTGAAATATGCTGAAGTAATTGAAAAGAACGATGATGGCAAAGTTGATTTAGGTAAAACAGTAACGCTTCGTTTTGATGATGATGAAGAAACAGAAAAGTATCAGATCGTTGGACGAATGGAAGCTGATATTGCCGAAGGCAAAATTTCCTTTGACTCACCTTTGGGCCAGGCAATAAATAAAAAAGAAGCTGGAGCAGTGGTAAAGGTTGCAGCTCCTGCGGGTGAATACCAAGTGACAATTCTTGCAGTTGAATAAAAAATCCTTGCCGAATCGAACTTACGTTTGTATAATTTGTAATACAAACAAGAGTTCGGAATGGAAGTGGTAAAAAATGTATGATTATCGTTATGAACCTCATAATGTAGTGTTTATGATTGATAATAAATCGTTTTTTGCTAGCTGCGAAGCAATTGAATTAGGTCTTAATCCAATGAAGGCGGTATTGGCAGTTGCGTCTCATCAGCAAGATGAGGAAAGTTACGGTTCTGGCTTAATCATGGCTGCTTCGCCCTTAGCTAAGGCAAAATATGGTCTAAATAATGTAATGCGGGTTCGTGATGTTCCTAGCAAAAAAGAGGCACCTGACTTAATTTTGGTGCCCCCACATATGAATTTATATATTAAGCGCAGTACGCAGATACTTGAAATCTTTCGTCAATTTGCGGCTGATGAAGATATTCATCCCTATTCCATTGATGAAAGCATGATTGACATGACAAAATCTTGGCATTTATTTGGTGATGATCCATATTTAGTTGCGCGTAAGATTCAGCTCGAAATCAAAAATAAGCTTGGCTTTTATACCACATGTGGAATTGGTGAAAATCCCTTATTGGCTAAATTATCAATGGATATTTCGGCTAAGCATCGTCACTCAATGATTGACTATTGGCACTATATTGATGTTCCTGATACTATCTGGCAGATTAAAGACATGGAAGAAGTCTGTGGCATTGGTAAGCGCACAGCAAAGCATCTGCGCCAGCTTAACATTAATAATATGTATGAACTAGCACATTCGGATCCTGCAATTCTAAAAAAAGAGTTTGGCGTAATGGGCGAGCAGTTATTTGCAATGAGTTGGGGGGTTGACCGAAGCATTATTAGAGAACAGTATTTTCCAAAAATGAAGAACTATGGCAATTCACAAATTTTGACAAGAGATTATACGGATCAGCGTGAAATAGAGATTGTCTTGCGTGAAATTAGTGAACAAGTGGCAGCTCGGATTAGATCACATAGAGTGCAGACGGGATGCATTAGCTTGATGGTGAACTTTTCAAAATATCGGCTTAAGGGTAAACGGAAGGGTTTTAACGTTCAGCAAAAAGTTTGTCCAACTAATGATAATGATGCAATTGCAGCAGAAGTGCTTGCCCTTTTTCGCAAAAATTGGCGTGGAGAAAGGGTTCGTGCTTTAGGGGTGAGTTGTGGTGATTTGCATCCCGATAATTACCAACAATTGACCTTCTTTGTGCAACCAAGTCAACAGATTAAAAAGAAAAAAATTGATCAAACAGTTGATCAAATAAGACAAAAATATGGTTTTACAAGCTTAGTCAAGGCTTCAAGTCTGCTTCATGGCGCAACTGCAATTAAACGTAGTAGCTTGGTTGGGGGCCATAATGGCGGTAATGCTTACGATTAGTGCTTAGCCTTTCTTAAATGAAAAATCGTGCTGGTGTTTCATAAAGTAGTCTTTTTTTGCTATAATATGGAATTTGTAGGGTACACAAAGAGATAGGGGTAATTGATAGTGAATACACCAGCATCAAGACAGGGTAACCTAATACGCTATATTTTCTATTTAATTGGTTACTTGATGGTTGCCGGCGCGTTCAAACTGGTTACGATGAATTCACCAATTCACATCTGGGATTTGATTTTGTTTATAACCATTTCTTTGATGGTGTTGCTATTTTTTATTTACCGGTTTAATCGTGAGCAACGCTTTTTCGATAGAAGCTATTCTGGTTCCTGGCTTAATAACTTTGGCTTAATTATTGCTTCAACAATTGTTATAACAGTCTTACGCATTTTTGTTTCATGGCTACAATCAACTGGAAAATTAAAAATGTATCATTTTCAGATTGCTTATTTGCAACATGAATCGACTTTAGCCTATTGGTTTCTCGTATTGGCGTTGGGTGTGGTTATACCAGTTTTACAGGAATTCTTGATTACTGGTTTCTTGTTCAATTACGCTTTTCGCAAAAACACAGTAATGACAGCAGTTTTGGGTATTATTGTTTCAGGCGTTTTGTTTAGTTTGCTAAACTGGCAAGATTCAATTGCGCTTTTGCTAGTTAATGCGCTTTTTGGCGCAATATTTGCATGGTCGTATCTGCATACCCAGACAATTTGGATGCCAATCTACTTGGCGGTCCTAAATAGCGTAATTCTAATTATTATGACTTAAGCAAAATAACATAAAACAAAAAAGGCAACGATGATTAATCGTTGCCTTTTTCTTGTTAAGCGGATAGCGTGAATCGAACCCGCATCTTCAGCTTGGGAAGCTAACGTTCTACCATTAAACTATACCCGCATTACTCAAATAGTTTACCATGTTTCTTTTTTGAAACCAAGCACAGATTTGGTAATTAGCTTATGAAGAAGTTGAAGTTATTTTAAAAAGATACTTACTGCCGCTGAGGAAGCTTGGCACTTGTAAACTGAAAGTGACTACGATCAACGAGGGATGAAAAGTCCTGAAAAAGCCACTGACGCAATTCGCTAGGTTTGATCACTAGCGGCATCCGATCGTGCACTTTGGCATATTCTGCTGACGGTTGTGTGGTAACCATTGAAAAATGGTCTTTTTGATAGATGCCTGCAATCAAGGTTAATGGTTCATTGGCAGTTTGGAAATAATAGCGCTCATGATATTCATGGTTGTTAGTAGCAACATAAGTTTCACGACTGGATTCAAAAAACTGGCTGGCAATAATGATGCACCGATATTTAGCAAAGGAAGAATCCCACATTGACTTCTTTTGCTCAAAAAAACGTTCAACGCGTGCGTTAAAAAGCACCTTTTGGTGGTCAAATGGACTAGGGTAACCCCAAGCTTTTGACTGGAGTTGAAGCTGATCATTTTGGTATAGCAACACTGAAGCGGCCCCTTTTGGAAAAACTGCCTGATTTTGTGGTAAGTTTTTATCGGGCTCAATTAATGGTAGGTTTAAGTCATTTACTAAGTATTTTTTAATATCTGCTAAGGTAGGCAGCTGAAATTGATTGCACATTTTATCCTCCATGTTTAATCATTGCTTGATTTTTGGTAGAATTAACTATAATTATTACATTAAAACAGTTTTTAAGTTTTCAGAAAGGTAAAAACCATGGCTAAAAAAGTTATTTTGACGGGTGACCGCCCAACCGGAAAGCTCCACGTTGGGCATTACATCGGTTCCTTAAAAAATCGGGTAATGCTACAAAATTCAGGGGAGTATCAGCCTTATATCATGATTGCTGATACACAAGCATTAACTGATAACGCTCGCGATCCCGAAAAAATTCGTAATAGTCTCATTCAAGTCGCATTGGATTATTTGGCTGTTGGCATTGACCCTGAAAAATCAACCATTTTTGTGCAATCACAAATTTCTGCACTATTTGAATTGACGGCATATTATATGGACCTTGTGACTGTGAGCCGCTTGGAGCGTAATCCAACAGTTAAGGCTGAAATTAAGCAAAAGAACTTTAATGATTCCATTCCGGTTGGCTTTCTGAACTACCCAGTTTCACAGGCAGCTGATATTACTGCGTTTAAGGCAACGCTAGTGCCAGTTGGTGATGACCAAGAGCCAATGCTTGAGCAGGCACGTGAAATTGTTCGCACGTTTAACCGCGTTTATGACTGCAATGTTTTGGTTGAACCAGAAGGTTACTTTCCTGAAAAAGGTCAGGGTCGTTTACCAGGACTCGATGGTAACGCCAAAATGTCAAAATCTTTAGGTAATGCGATTTATCTATCAGATGATTCTGAAACTGTTCAGAAAAAGGTCATGTCAATGTACACTGACCCTGATCACATTCACGTTGAAGATCCAGGCAAGGTTGAAGGCAATACTGTTTTCACTTACCTCGACATTTTCGATCCTGATAAGAATAAGGTAGCGCAATTAAAGGAAGATTACCAAAAAGGCGGCTTGGGTGACGTCAAAATTAAGCGCTACTTAAACGAAGTGCTTGAAAACGAATTGGCACCAATTCGCCAGCGCAGAGCAGAATATGAACAAAAGCAAGATGAAGTTTATGAAATGCTAATCGAAGGCTCGGAAAAAGCCAACCAGGTTGCAAATCAAACCTTAAGTGAGGTAAGGGATGCAATTGGTCTGAACTATTTTAAGAGGTAAAAAAGATGCGTGATCGGATTCCTTGGAAGCAATATTTTATGATGCAGGCGTTGGTGATTGCCCAACGTTCCACCTGTGATCGTGCGCTTGTTGGTAGTGTTCTGGTTAAGGATAACCGGATAATTGGTACGGGCTATAATGGCTCTGTTACGAATGAACCACACTGCGATGATGTTGGCCACCAGCTGGTCGATGGCCACTGCGTCCGCACCATTCACTCCGAAATGAACTCGCTTATTCAGTGCGCTCGTAATGGCGTTTCAACTGATGGTACGGAGATCTATGTCACGCATTTTCCATGCTATAATTGCGCCAAGTCGCTGGTTCAAGCTGGAGTTAAGAAGATTAATTATTATTTTGACTATCACGACAGTCCGTTAACAATTGCACTGTTTAAAGATTGTGGGGTTCCTTATGAGCAAATTAAAATCGACCGAAATTACGTGGAGCAATTGGCACGTAAATTGGAAGATGCTGAAAACTAAGCTAGTAGCAGTTATTGCACTAATCAGTCTTTTTCTGACAACGACCGCTTTTTCAAATCCAGATTTACACGATAACTGTAATTTGGTAGAAAAAGAAACTAGCAAGTTAATTAAGGAGAAAAACAACCGATATTTACAAACTAGTGAGCAACCTAAAATTATTGTGAAAACGGTCAATCGGGTTGATCATTTAACACCTAAGAAACTAAGCAAGTATAAGCGTACTGTTTTTATTGTTGTGGGTTATAAGGACAAAAAGAAAAATGTTCAGATCTATTCCAGCAAGGATTTGCATAGTGCCTTTACTGCTGACATTAGGGGCAACATTATTCGATCACAATCTGATCAGCTTCGTAGCAATAATAAAAAAGAGTTTAATAAGGGCCTGCGGTTTGTTTTTAGGGCTTGCGCCACAACAATTGATCAGCGTTACCAATATGCACTAGATAAATATGATTTATCAAACGATGAAAGGACACAGCTCACGCATCCGCGCCGTCTGGCATTACCGATTGCCTTGGCATTAGTACTCGTAATCGGTGGGTTATTATATTTCTTCAAAACTAATATGCAACTAAAGAAATAAATTAAATAACTTGACTTAGCGCAGTTTGATATATTACACTCAATATGAAAATTAAATAGCAACAAATAAACTGTTAGGTGAGACTCCTACGTGAACATATGCTATCGCCCGGAAACATCCAGAGATGCCAACGAGTCAAATAGTTTCCGTCGACATAAGGCGGCAACCAGATAGCTAGCTCTAAGCTTACGTCACGTAGTGTTAAAACTGAACGACGAGTATTAATGATACCTTGTTTTAAAGGGGTCGCCAGCGGTATGTAGGCGGCCCCTTTTTAGTTTGTTTGAGTTCTTTGAAAAAAGGAGTGAGAATGATGCTGAGAAAACCAAATGAGGCAACCAGCAACAAGGATTTAGAACTGGTGAAGGCAATTGCCAAAGAAAGCAGGTCTGAAACTTTAGCTAGACTACATGCAAGTAGTGAAGGCTTATCCACTGAGCAAGCAGAAAAAAATCGTGAGGAGTATGGCGCAAATACAATTGAGTCCACCCAACACAATTCAAAATTGCGCTTTTTGGTAGAAGCCTTTATTACACCGTTTACACTGGTAATATTAGTTTTAGCTGCTTTGTCACTATGTACAGATTATATTTTTGTACCAGCAGGTGAAAAAGACTTAACTACCGTTTTAATCATGTTAATCATGGTATTTATTTCGGGAGTAACTAGTTTTATTCAAAATGTCCGGTCATCAAACGCGGTCGATTCACTGCTCAAGATGGTTTCTGTAACAACAGACATTATCAGAGACGGTAAGGACCAAGAAATTGATACCAGCGAAGTAGTCGTTGGCGATATCATCAGACTGGCTGCAGGCGACATGGTTCCTGCAGATATGCGTCTTTTAAATAGTAAAGATTTGTTCTGTTCATCCAGTTCACTAAACGGTGAATCGAATCCAGTAGAAAAGATTGCGACTAAGAAACCAAAAATTGGTGCCGATCGAGATTACCTCGACTACCCTAATGTTCTTTACGAAGGGACCACAATTGTTTCTGGCTCCGGGCTAGGCGTGGTTTTTGCCACTGGTGAACGGACCATGTTTGGTAAACTGGCTCATGATATTTCACACAATGATGTCAAAAACACTGCTTTTGATGTCGGCATCAAAAATGTTTCTAAGTTGTTGATTATCATGACGGCAATTATTGCACCACTTGTTTTCATTATTAACGGCTTAACAAAAGGGGACTGGGTTAGTGCATTAATCTTTTCAATCGCAACTGCCGTTGGCTTAACACCGGAAATGTTGCCAGTAATTGTTACAACCAATTTGGTTAAGGGTTCAATCGAAATGTCTAAAAAAGGCACGATTGTTAAGAAGATGAATTCAATCCAGAACTTTGGTTCAGCTGATATTCTATGTACTGATAAGACCGGTACATTAACTCAGGATAAAGTGGTTTTAGAGCGTCACTATGACCTCAACTTGCACGAAAACCAACATGTTTTGGAATTAGGCTATTTGAATTCATACTATCAAACAGGAATGAAAAACTTGATTGATAAGGCAATTATTGAAGCTGCCGGTGATGAACTAGACATTAATGAAATTCAACGTGACTACAACAAAATTGACGAAATTCCGTTTGACTTTTCTAGAAGAAGAATGAGCGTGGTTGTGGAAAATTCTGACCGTGAGCACGGTGAACACCTTTTGGTAACTAAGGGTGCGTCCGAGGAAATGATGGCTGTTTCCACTAAGATCGAGGTTGACGGACAGATTTTGCCACTTACTGATGAACGCAAGAAAAAGGTAATGGACAAAGTCAATGATATGAACGATGATGGCTTGCGGGTTATCATGATGGCATATAAGCGCAATCCAGCACCCGTTGGTGAATTCTCTGTTAAAGATGAGAGTGATTTGATTCTATGCGGCTTCCTTGCCTTTCTTGATCCACCAAAGGAAAGTGCTAAGGCTGCCCTTGCACGACTCAAGGATGATGGAATTACCGTTAAAATTCTAACGGGCGATAATGAAGCTGTTACCAGAACAGTTGGTTTACAAGTTGGCTTGAATGTTGACACTGTCTATTCTGGTGCAGACTTAGAAGGTAAGAGCCCTGAAGAATTGGCAAAAATGGTGGAAGAGTGCAACATTTTTGTTAAGTTATCTCCAGAAGACAAAACCAACATTATAAACTTATTGAAAGACAACGGTCACACGGTTGGCTACATGGGCGATGGCATCAACGATGCCCCTGCAATGAAAGCCGCAGACGTTTCAATCTCAGTTGATACAGCAGTTGATATTGCTAAGGAATCAGCTGACATTATCTTATTACACAAAGATCTGAACGTACTAGAAACAGGCGTTAGAATTGGGCGTAAAGTCTTTGGTAACACGATGAAGTATATTAAGATTACCTTATCATCCAACTTTGGTAATATCCTGTCGATTATGGTTGCCTCTTCATTTTTACCATTCTTACCAATGTTGCCATTACAACTGTTAGCACTAGACTTACTGTATGGAACTAGTTGTTTATCGCTGCCATTTGATGATATGTCTGATGAATTCTTGCGTGAGCCGCGTACTTGGTCAACGAAAAAGCTGCCAAAATTCATGTTCTACTTCGGACCAACTTCATCCGTTTTTGATATTTTGACGTTTGCACTGCTGTACTTCGTCATTTGTCCACATTTAGTTGGTGGCAGCTTTACTGCAATTGGGCCAGCTAAACAAGCAGCGTTTATCGCATTGTTCCACACTGGCTGGTTTATTGAATCACTTTGGACACAAGAAATGGTTATTCATGCTTTGCGTGATCCACGCTTACCATTTATTGGCCAGCACGCATCGCCAAGCGTTACTTTGTCTACTTTTGGCGCAGGGGTAATTGGAACATTGATTCCATTTTCCTTCCTTGCACAAAAACTAGGCTTTGGACCAATGCCAATTTCCTTTATCTGGGTTGTTTTAGTGATTTTAGTTCTCTATATCTTGTTGACGATGATTGTAAAACACTTCTACATGAAAGATGAAAAATTCTTAATTTAAATAGGCAAATCTTTATAATATATCTAAAAAAGGGAACTCCGTGAGGAATTCTCTTTTTTATTGATGTAGTATAATATAATGAAATTAAACGAATCTTAAGGAGAACAGAATATGGCTGATAAAAAAACTTTTTATATTACAACCCCAATTTACTATCCGTCCGGCCGCTTAACCATTGGTAATGCATACACAACAATTGCTGCCGATGTAATGGCGCGTTACAAGCGTAGCCAAGGCTATGACACTTTCTTTTTAACTGGTACTGACGAACACGGCTTAAAGATTGAACAAAAAGCAGAAAAGCAAGGAATTAAGCCACAAGAGTTTGTTGATAACATGGTTGTAACATACAAAAAGCTATGGAAGAGCCTAGATATTTCATACGATAAATTCATTAGAACTACTGATGAAGAGCACGTTAAGGGTGTCCAGAAAATTTTTGAACAACTATTAAAACAAGGCGATATCTATCTTGGTGAATACACTGGCTGGTACTCAGTTGAAGATGAAGAATATTTCACTGAATCTCAACTTGCAGAAGTTTATAAGGACGATGAAGGCAATGTGATTGGTGGTAAGGCGCCATCAGGTCATGAGGTTCAACTAGTTAAGGAGCCATCATACTTCTTTAAGATGAGTAAGTATGCTGATCGACTTTACCAATATTACCAAGACCATCCTGAATTTATTTTGCCTCATTCTCGTGAAAAAGAAATGGTTAATAACTTCATTAAACCTGGTCTTGAAGATTTATCAGTTACTCGTACTACTGTTTCCTGGGGAATTCCTGTCCCAAGTGATCCTAAGCACGTTGTTTACGTGTGGATTGATGCATTGTCTAACTATATTACTGCATTGGGTTATGGTTCAGATGACGACTCACTCTTTAAGAAATACTGGCCTGCAGATGTTCACCTAGTAGGTAAGGAAATTGTTCGTTTCCACACAATTTACTGGCCAATTATGTTGATGGCACTAGACTTGCCTTTACCTAAGCACGTTATTGGTCACGGCTGGGTATTAATGAAGGACGGTAAGATGTCCAAGTCTAAGGGTAATGCAGTTTATCCTGAATCTATCATAAATCGCTATGGCGTAGATGCTTTACGCTACTACTTAATGCGTGCATTACCATTTGGTTCTGATGGAGTCTTTACACCGGAAGACTTTGTTGAACGCGTTAACTATGATTTAGCAAATGATCTAGGTAACTTGCTTAACCGGACAGTTTCAATGATTAACCAATATCAAAATGGTGAAGTGGCGCCAGTTGCTAAAGACCAAGATGAATTCGGTCAAGAGCTTGCTAGCGTTGCCGCTGAGGCAATTGCTAGTTACCAAAAAGATATGGATAAACTTTACTTTACCCAAGCAATTGAAGATATTTGGAAACTAGTTAGCCGTGCAAATAAATACATTGATGAAACCACTCCTTGGGAACTAAATAAGGAAGGCAAAAAAGAGGACTTGTCGCGTGTAATGTCCAACTTAGCTGAAAGCTTAAGAATCATTGCCTTATTAATTGCACCAATTATGACTAGAACACCAGTTGAAATGTTTAGACAGCTGGGACTTGATTGGGATAATTCTGAACAAAAGCAACTTGGTTTTGGCGATTTTGCTTGGAATGTCAAAGTTATCAGTGATCCAAAGCCAATTTATCCACGTTTGAAACCAGAAGACGAAATTAAGTACATTAAGGATGAAATGGCTAAGGCAAAACCAAAAAAGGAAAGCCGCAGTGAGAAAGTAAAAGAAAAAGAAATTTCAATTAATGATTTTGACAAAGTCAAAATTAGAGTTGGAAAGATTCTTTCAGTTGAGCCTGTCCAAGGATCAAGTAAACTATTAAAATTCCAACTTGATTTTGGTAATGGCGATGAACGTCAAATCCTAAGTGGTATTCGGAAATATTATCCAAATGCTAGTGAATTACTGGATAAAAAAGTATTGGCAGTTACTAACCTGAAACCACGTAAAATGCTTGGTCAATTAAGTCAAGGAATGCTTTTATCAAGTGAAAAAGGTGGCACAGTTAAGTTAGCAATTGTTGGCGACGAACATGAAATTGGGGCCGAATTAGGTTAATGGAATTAATTGATAATCATACGCACTTGCAAGATGGGCCTTTCCAAGGTAAAGAAGAATTTTATCTTGATCGCGCACGCCAATTAGGTGTTAATAAAATGATCTGTGTTGGTCAAGATCCAGAGTTTAATCGGGGTGCAATTGAGCTTAATCAGCGTTTTGAGCAGGTTTATGCAATGGTTGGGTACTGTCCCGATGTTGCTAAAGATTACGACCAAAAGGCTGAAGATGAGTTAATTGAGCAGCTTCAAATACCCGGTGTTGTTGCAGTTGGAGAAATCGGCCTTGATTATTACTGGGATGAATCTCCACGTGAACAGCAGCGCGAGGTATTTGCACGCCAGATAGAGGTTGCGCATGAATTGAAAATGCCCGTAGACATTCACACAAGGGATGCCTTTGCCGATTGTTACGATATCTTGAAGAATAGTAATCTGGAATACGGTGCAGTTTTGCATAGTTTTAACGGTGATGCTTCCTGGCTTGAAAAGTTTTTAGACTTAAACGTCTGCTTTTCATATTCTGGTGTCGTGTCTTTCACCAAAGCAACCGAAGTTCATGAAGCCGCTAAGAAGACGCCAATGGATCGGCTACTAGTTGAAACGGACGCACCATTTTTAACACCTAAGCCATATCGCGGTAAGCAAAATGAACCTGGCAACGTTTATTACGTTGCACGGGCAATTGCTGAATTGAAAGACATTCCGTTAGAAGAAGTTGCCAAGGCAACTTATGAAAATACGATGAGGGTATATGGTCTTAACTAAAAAACAATTTAATGCCGTTGTAGTGGTAGAAGGTAAAGATGATACGATCCGCCTAAAACAGTTTTTTCCTGGCATCGAGACAATCGAAACCAATGGCTCTGATGTGCCACAGGTGGTCTTGACTGAATTAAAAGAATTGGCGAAAAAACGTGAAATAATTGTCTTAACTGATCCAGATCTTAATGGTGAGAGAATCCGCAGATTAGTTACTGAGGCGGTCCCTAATGCCAAACAGGCTTTTATCACACGCAAAGAGGGCGATCCTCATAAAAAAGGAAAAGGCAATTCACTGGGAGTTGAACACGCATCAAAGCAGGCACTTGTTAAGGCTTTGAGCGACTTACACGAACAGCAAGCACCTTCTAGTGATATTAGCAAGCAAGCTTATCAAAAACTGGGTTTATCAAGCGGGCCCAATTCGCGAAAATTACGTGAGCAAGTAGGAATTAGCTTGCGTATCGGTTATGGCAACGCAAAACAGTTTTACAACCGGTTATGCACATTTGGTATTACGCTTAAGCAACTTGAGCAGGCCGTTAAGGAGGCAAAAAATGAATAACGAAATTCCAATTGGTTCCGCGGTTCGGACTCAAGCAATTATTAATCGCTACTTTATTAAGGCGAAGAAGAACCTAGGACAAAACTTTTTGGTTGATTTAGATGCAATTAAGGGGATTGTTCAGGCAGCTGAAATTCAATCTGGTGATCAGGTGATTGAAATTGGACCGGGAATTGGTTCATTGACGGAGCAACTCTTGCTTGCAGGTGCAAAGGTCTTTGCCTACGAAGTTGATGAGAGTTTACCAGAAATTTTATATAATGAACTCCCTGCTAAAATAGATGGTGTCCCACTTGATGACCGTTTTAAACTAATGATGAAGGACATTTTAAAGGCAGACTTTCCGGCAGATTTTGAAGATTTTCTTGATGTAAATAAACCAATTAAGGTTGTAGCCAATTTACCATACTATATTACGACTCCAATTATTTTCTTTTTGAATCAAGCAAACTTAAATTTCACTAGTTTAACTTTAATGATGCAAGAAGAAGTTGCCGAGCGGCTAGACGCTCAGCCAAATAGCAAAGCTTATGGTCCTTTGACAATTGCGGTTCAAACGCAAATGACAGTCAAACTTGCGCTAAACGTAAAAAGCAGTTCATTTATTCCGCGCCCTAAGGTTGACTCAAGTGTAGTTGTTTTGACTCCTTTGACAGAACAGATGGATGTTGGTGATCCGAAACACTTTAATTGGGTAGTGAAAATGTGTTTCAGTCAAAGGCGTAAAACTTTAAATAATAATTTAAAGAATTTAGTACCAGATCCTGATCAACGAAAGCAGTTGATAGATTCTTTAGGAGTGGATCCACGTATTAGACCGGAACAGCTAACAATCAAGCAGTTCATCCAGATTGCAGCCGCGATTTCACCGCAAAAATCATGAAAAGCTTCTGGGCTACCACTTAAAAAGAATTGAAAAAATGATAATATTGTAGTAAAATAGAGCTCCAAAGGAGTTGTTAACAGTGCCAACATCTATTACTACTATTAAGCAGAAATTAGATTCACATTTGGGTGATTCTTTGACTGTGGTTGCAAGAGCAGGACGTAAGAAAGTTACCAAAAGACGCGGGGTCTTGAAGGAAACATTCCCAGCTGTTTTCGTTGTTGATTTGGATCAGGACCAAAATAACTTTGAACATGTTTCATATAGCTACACGGATTTGTTAACCAAAAATATCACATTAAAATTTGATGATGCAGCTGAATAAGCTAGATTAAAAATAAAAAGATCATACTTTTTGGCATTAACATTTTGTAAAATGTTAGTGTCTTTTTTTGTCGTTCAGTGTATAGTAGAAGCAGGCAAAAGACAAACATTAGAGAGGGGATTTTATGAAACGTTCAGAGAGATTAGTTGATATGACTAAATATTTAATGGAACGCCCACATGACTTGATACCATTACCATTTTTTGCTAAACGTTATGGAGCTGCTAAGTCATCTATTTCAGAAGATTTGGCAATTTTAAAACATACTTTAGCTAATAATCAGGATGGTATCTTAGAAACTGTTGCGGGTGCTTCAGGAGGTGTCCGTTACGTTCCTTTTTGGGGTAAAAAACATGCGCAAAATTATTTAACTGATTTAGCTGCAAGAATTGAGGACCCGGATCGGATATTAGCGGGCGGCTTTGTTTATCTTTCTGATATTTTAGGAAATCCGCAAGACCTTGAAAAAATTGGTAAGCTAATTGCCACACGTTATGCATATTCTAAAATTGACGTAGTAATGACAATTGAAACTAAGGGTATTTCACTAGCTCAAGCTGTTGCACGATATTTAAACGTACCATTTATTATTGCACGCAAACGCTCAAAGGTAACTGAAGGCGCAACGGTTTCTGTTAACTACATTTCTTCTTCGCTTGATCGTGTGTCCAAGATGGAATTACCTACAAGAGTTTTAAATGAGCACTCTAATGTTTTGTTAGTAGACGACTTTATGATGGCCGGTGGTACTTTGACCGGTATGCAGCAATTAGTTAGAGAATTTGATAGCAATATTGCTGGTATCTGTGTTTTATGTGAAGCTGATTTTGAAGATGAAAAGCTAATTGAAGGTCACCTTTCATTAGTTAAAATTAAGCGTGTAGACGGTAAAAAGAAAGTCATTATTGCTGAGCCAGGAACCATAGTCGCACATACCGATTATGATCGCTTTTAGTTTGAAATAATAAAAGTGGGCAAAATCCAAAATTAGAAGAGGCTAAAAAATAATGAAAAAATTTGTTATTGTCCTTGCAGCTGGCAAGGGTACAAGAATGAAATCTCAGCTATACAAAGTTTTGCATCAGGTTTGTGGTAAAACAATGGTTGAACACGTTGTTGAAGCAGCACAGGGAATCGAACCAGACAAAATTGTGACTGTTGTTGGCACAGGCGCAGAAGACGTTGAAAAGGTATTAGCTGGAAAATCAGAATTTGCACTGCAGAAAAAGCAGTTGGGAACGGGTGATGCCGTTTTAACTGCAGAAAAAGAGTTAGCAGGAAAAGATGGGGCCACGTTAGTTATTACTGGTGACACACCACTGTTTACTAGTGAGACCTTTAAAAAGTTGTTTGACTACCATCAAACTAAGGGCAATGCAGCTACTGTTTTAACTGCGCAAGCACCTAACCCATACGGCTACGGTAGAATTATCCGTGACGATCAAGATAACGTCTTAAGAATTGTTGAACAAAAAGACGGCAGTCCTGAAGAACTGAAGATCAAAGAAATTAACACAGGTGTTTTTTGCTTCGATAATAAACTGCTGTTTGAAGCCCTGAAACATGTTAATAATCAAAATGCACAAGGTGAATATTATTTGACTGATGTATTGGAGATCTTGCGCAATGAAGGTCAACGAATTGGCGCATACCGCATGCGTGATTTTAGTGAGAGTATTGGTGTTAACGATCGTGTTGCGCTCGCGCAAGCAAGCAAAATCATGCAAAAGCGGATTAATGAAAAGCACATGTGTAATGGTGTAACCTTTATTGATCCTGATACAGCTTATATTGATTCAGACGTGAAAATTGGTTCTGATACAGTTATTGAAGGCAATGTTGTCATTAAGGGCAAGACAGAAATTGGCAGTGATTGCTTGATTACTTCTGGCTCACGAATTGTTGATTCAACGATCGGCGACCATGTAACAGTCACTTCATCAACAATTGAGAACTCACAAATGTTTGAAAACACTGATATTGGACCAAATTCACATCTGCGGCCTAATTCAATCATCAAGAAGGGTGCACATATCGGTAACTTTGTTGAAGTTAAGAATGCCGAAATTGGCGAAAATTCTAAGGTTGGCCACTTGACTTACGTTGGGGATGCAACTTTAGGTAAAGACATTAATGTCGGTTGTGGCACGATCTTTGCTAATTATGATGGTATAAAAAAGGATCATATTAATGTCGGTGACCGTGCCTTCATTGGCTCAGGAGCCACTTTAATCGCACCGGTAAATATTTCAGATCACGCATTTGTTGCTGCTGATTCAACTATTACCAAGGACGTAAACAAATATGATATGGCAATTGCACGTGGGCGTCAGGTGAATAAGCCTGACTACTGGCACAAATTACCACTATCAAAAGATGAAAATTGGGAATAAACCTGTTTTTCAAAATTAAACTTAGAAACAACACAAATGTAATTAAATAGTATTAAGAAAAGGTAAGAAGTTACCATCTTAATTGGTTTAATTGCATTTTTGGTATACAATAAATATATTAAAATAGTTTTTTAATGAGGTGTAATAGATAAATGAAACTAAGTCATAAATTAATGATGGTATCAACAGCTGCACTTATTGGTGTTAGTCCAGTATTGAGTGCGAGTCAAACTGCAGTAGTGCAAGCAGCTCATAAATCTACAGCAAAAAAGACTTCTTCTACTAAGAAAAATACTTCAAAGAAGGGCACAATTAAATTAAGCCACAATTCTTATGTATATGATAAAGACGGTAAGCGTCTAAAGACTTATATGGGTAGTGAGAAGAACACAACCATTGGTAAAGGCTATACTTTAAAATATTCAGACAAAGTAACTATTGGTGGTATTGATTTTTATGATATTGGCGGCGGCGCTTTTGTCAAGGCAGCTAATGTTGGCTATGTTGATGGTAAAAAGGTCACTAAAGCTAACACAACCACCGCTACTGCAAGTGCTAAGATTAAGCACAATGCTTACATTTACGATGCTAAGGGTAAAACTGACAAGAAGAAGATCAAGAAGGGACAAACTGCTACCTTTGATCAAGCAATTTACATTGATAAAAAGCTTTACTACCGCATTAGTGGTCAAACTAACCAATTTATCAAGGCAGCCAACGTTGGTAAATTATCTGGTGCAAGTTTAAAACCAGTCAATGAGGATAATACGCCAAGCGATAATCAAAAAGACCCTACAGTAATTACTTTGAATCATAATGCATATATCTATGACGACCAAGGTAATTCAAGCAAGACTTTACTTAAGAAGGGTCAACAAATTCAAGTTGATAAGTTACAGTACATTGACGGCAAATTGTACTACCGCATTAGCGATAGTAAATATCCCGGTGAAAACCAATGGGTTAAGAAGAGCAACGTTGGTGTAATCACTGGTAAGCAATTAAAACCTGCAAATGAAAAGCCGGTAGAAGATCAAAATGCAACTTTTGCTACTATTGCGCGTGACACCAATGTCTATGATGACAAGGGTGTTGCACAACCAACAAAGACCTTTGCTAAGGGACATGTTGCTCGTGTAAACGAATTACGTTACATTTGGGTTCAATCTGAAAACAAAGCTGTTTTGTTCTACAAATTACAAAGTGATAAGAATGGCTTTATTAAAGATGATGATGTTAACACTGTAAGTGGACATAAACTTACTCCAGTTAACACACCAGAAACTGCTAAAAGTCAGACCGTTACTGCTACTGATACAGACAAGAAGCCACTACAAGATGCTTTAGGTCAAGCAGCAGCTGTTAAGGCTAGCGATGCATATAAGCTTTCAGCTAAGTCATTACGTGATGCCTACGATGCAGCTATTGCAACTGGTACACAAGTTAATACTGCAATTTCAACTGTTGCACAGGTAAATGATACTTTAAGCAAAATAACTTCTGCTAAAAATGCTCTTAACGGCAAAAAAGTTGTAGTTAACGACTTAAAGAACTTAAGTATTAGTGAAGCTGATCAAATTGTTCAACTTGCTGCTACAGCAAATGGTGTGGACAAATCAGCAATTCAATTTAGCAATAATAACACTGTTTTAACAATCACTAGTGCAAATGGTTTCCAACAAACTTTGAACATTACTGATTACGCAACTACAAACAAATAGTTAATGCATTTATATTAAATGCCACCAAATAATTGGTGGCATTTTTTGTTGTCAAAGATAGCTTACAAATATGTCAGTTAAGTGGTAAGAAGCTTTACTTAATAAAAATGTTTTACTATAATATATTGAAACGTTTCAAAAATATTGAGTGAGGTATGAAAATGAATAATCAAGCGCTACCTGATAATTTTATGTGGGGTAATTCAACTTCAAGCATGCAGACGGAAGGAGCGGTCCATGAAGGTGGAAAAGGCGACTCTGTTTATGCAAACTATCGATCAGAAGACGGCTCATCAGTATGGGATGAAGCAATTGATGAGTACCATCGATATCCAGCTGATTTAGATTTGATGGCTAATCAGGGAATTAATTGCTATCGCTTTCAAATATCATGGAGTAGAGTAAACCCAACGGGTGACGGTGATTTTAACCCAGAGGGAATTAAGTTTTACTCGGATCTAATTGATGAACTGTTAAAAAGAAAAATTCAACCAATGATTTGCCTCTATCATTTTGACATGCCGCTAAATCTAGCTAAGAAATATAATGGCTTCAGTAGTAGGTATGTAGTTGACGCTTTCGTTCGATACGGTAAAAAGATGATCGATCTGTTTGGTGACCGTGTTAAATACTGGATTACTTTTAATGAACAAAACCTTTATTTTATGCCTGGTGCAGCGAAAATTGCAGGCTCACTAAAAGAAGAAGAAACGCTGACGGATATTTATACCATTAGTCACCACTTGATGCTAGCTCACGCTAGAATTGCTGCTTACTTACATCAAACAACGGACTGTAAAATTGGGGGCATGCTCGCCTACAGTGAAGTTTATCCTGTTTCTGCACTTCCCAAAGATGTTTTGTATGCACGTCAATTAGATGAGTTCTTTAACAAAAATTTGTTAGATGCGTTTGTTTTTGGACATTACTCAAACGAAGTGATTAGTTTTGTTAAAAATAATAATCTTAATGTGGATGTTTTACCTGAAGACCTTAAAGAGATTAGTAAAATGAAAAGTGATTATATTGCTTTTAGTTACTATCAAAGTGCAACAATTAGTAGTAGTTTGATTCCAGACAAAACTGCGCCAAATTATTACCTTCAATATGGCGGTAAAGAAAATCCATTTTTGCAAGTAAACGAGTGGGGCTGGTCAATTGATCCTACTGGCTTTAGAGACATTTTAACCAAGACGTATAATCAGTATCAACTGCCAATGTTTCCGATTGAAAATGGAATAGGAATTAGAGAGAACTACCACGGAAAAGAAATTGATGATGACCTTCGGATTAGATATCACAAAGAACATATTCAAGCATTAAAAGACGCAATGTACATCGATGGTGTCGACATTATTGGCTACTTAGTTTGGGGACTTATTGATATACCAAGTTCTTCAGGCAACATGGATAAGAGATATGGCATGGTTTATGTTAATCGTACTAACAAAGAAGTCCTTGATCTCAAACGGATTCCTAAAAAAAGTTACTGGTGGTTTAAAAAAGTAATTCAAAGTAATGGTAGGTACTTGGACTAAATACTAGGAGAGAAAAATGAAATTAGCGGTTTTCGATATTGGTGGCACCAATCTTAAATGTGGATATTTCGGTGACGATTATAACATTACGTGTCAAAAAAAGTATGAAACACCTAAAACATTCAAAGGACTGGTAAAACAGATGCATCGCTATCTTGATACACTACTGGATATAGATGGGATTGCTATCAGTGCTCCAGGAGCAGTTGATGACACAAAGGGTGAAATTGATGGTATCAGTTCAGTACCCTATATTCATAATCGGCCAATTTTTCATGAGCTTGAAGCAGAATTTGGGCTGCCAGTAACTATTGAGAATGATGCTAATTGTGCTGGCATCTGCGAAGTTAATATTGGTGCAGGTAAAAACTTTACCAATGTAGCTTTTGTTGTAGTTGGTACTGGAGTCGGTGGTGCAGTTTTTATAAACAGAAAATTATACAAAGGTAGTCATCTGTTTGGAGGCGAGTTTGGTTTAATGTCGACTGCCGATGGCTCAATCTTGAGTATGCAAGCGACAATTGTTAAGGCAGCAGCCAAGTATGTTGCTCAAACAGAAGCCGATGATGTAGACGGAGAAAAACTGTTTTTATTAGCTGATCAAGGTGATAAGTTGGCAAATGAGCTGATTGACGAAGTGTATGATTGTTTAGCTATGGGACTTTATAACATTCAAGTTTCGTTCGATTTTGATGCAATTATTATCGGTGGTGGTGTTTCAGCGCGTAGCAGTTTTAGTGCTGAAGTAGCCAAGCGTCTAGAGGCACAACTTGTGGAAAAGAAAGTTGAAAAGATCATGCCTGTTGTTGAAACGTGTCAATACCATAATGACGCTAATTTATATGGTGCAGCCTATAATTTTATTGAAAAACAAAAAAGAGGTAAAAATGGTCACGATTAAAGATATTGCCAATAAGTCAGGTGTGTCTGTTGGGTCTATTTCACGCTATTTGAATGGTGTTCATTTAAAAAAAGCAAATGAGGAAAAGATTCAGCAAGCAATCAAAGAACTGCATTATATCCCAAATCAAACGGCAAAAGCGCTGAAGATGAATAAATCATTTTCAATTGGGATCTTAGTTGATAATATGGATAACTTTTATAGCTCTCAGCTGCTGGCAGCATTAGAACAACTATTTGATCAAGCTGGTTACTTTTTGCTTTTAACTAGTCACCGAAACGACAAGGAAACTTTTGAATACAAGCTGAAAAAACTGATTGAACGGTCAGTAGATGCATTAATTATTTTGAAAGCTGAAACTAAGTGGGATGCATTTCAAGAAGTAGGACAGGTTGGGATTCCTGTAATCTCAGTTGAAGCATCTTTGGCAGACAAATCAGTTCCAGAAATATTGAGTGCCGATCAACAAGCGTCTCAAGAAGTTGTGGAACGAATGTTGAAAAAGCGAAAGAAAACAGCATTCATCATTCCAACTGAAAGCGATTATGTACTTCAACAACGATTAGCAGGAATTAATGCGGCATGTAAAAAAATGTCAGTTGAAATTTCATCTGATCAAATAATTTATGTTGACTATGGAACTACTGAAGCGTATGAAGCTGTATCTGAACTAATAAAAAACGGCTTTGATTCAATTTTTGTTACCAATTATACGAATGCAATTCAGGTTGTAGAAGGAATTCGTGATGCTGGTATGGAAGTTGGAACACAGATTGCAGTTGCTGGATTTGGTTACTCTCACCTACTCCAAAACATGAAGTTACCGATTACATTGATTAAGCAGCCTGTGGATAAAATTGCGGAAAAAGTGGCAGACTCAACTTTAAAACTTCTCGACAATCAAGAAGTGGATAAGCAAGTATTTATTCAGGATAAGATTTTTTGGCAAAAGGAGCTAGAAAATGAGTGAAAACAAGAAACGACAGGATATTATTGAAAACAAAGCAGCTCAGCAAGAAGCATATCAGGATTTGCCAACTGAAATTATTGATAAGCTTGAGTGGTTCCAAGATCAAAAGCTTGGCATTATTTTTCACTGGGGCCTATATTCACAAGCAGGAATAGTTGAGTCGTGGCAATTATCTAAAGAAGATGACTGGGCTCGCAAGCATGGTGCTTGGAGATCAGATTTAACCACATTAAGGCATGACTACTGGAATTTGAATAGGGAATTCAATCCAGTTAAATTTAATCCGAATGATTGGGCAAAAGCAGCTAAAGATGCGGGTTTTAAGTATATGTTATTTACAACTAAGCACCACGATGGCTTTAATATGTACGACACAAGCTATAGTGACTACAAAATAACGGCAGCAGATTCTGTGTTTCATACTAATCCACAAGCCGATCTTTTAAAGTATGTGAATAATGCGTTTCGCAAAGAAGGGATTGCGACAGGTGCATATTATTCCAAGGCTGACTGGCATAGTCCTTTTTATTGGGAGCCTAACTCAGACCCGCAAGGTCGATATGCTAGTTACGACCCTGAAGAGAAACCAGAATTGTGGCATCAATTTCAGCAGTTCGTTGAAAATCAGCTATTAGAAATTTGTCAAAATTATGGTCCAATTGATATTTTATGGCTTGATGCTGGTTGGGTTAATAGTATGCATCATGAGCAACTACCAATGGATGAAATTGCACAAAAGATTTTGCAGATTAAGCCAGATACTTTAATTGTTGATCGAACAATTGGTGGGAAATATGAAAATTATGTTACCCCGGAGCAAAAAATTCCAACAGTACCACCGAAAAAAGTTTGGGAAAGCAATCTTACTTTGGCCAAAAACTGGGGCTATGTTCCTAACGACCAGTATAAGAGCTTTGACGAAATTTTAAGTAGTATCGTAAAGATTATTAGCTTAGGCGGGAATGTGATTTTAGGTGTTGGGCCTAAGCCAGATGGGACCTTACCAGAACCCGCACTAGCTCTAATGAAGCAACTGGGTGAATGGCTAAAAGTGTTTGGGGAAGCGGTCTATAGTACACGTGGTTGTCCCGATTATGCAAAAAATCAGCTATATCTAACTAAGAAAGATGGTAATCATTATCTGTTTTACGAGCAACAACAGGGTGGTGAACAAAAATCTCTTGCTAATTTAGCTTTTTCTTATAAATCTATTGAGAACTTAGAAACAAACGAAAACATCCAGCCTGCTGGTTCTAAGATTAGTTTGCCAGAAACTGCATTTCCTTTTGGGGTACTAAAATTTAAAGCGGATAAGTAATTAAACTAAGGTAATCTGTAAAAGCTTTCATTTTTATATTGAAACGTTTCCAAAAACATTGTATAATACTATTATTGAAACGTTTCAATAATTGAATCCTTTAAGTTAGAAATTTCAAAAATAGTTAAGGGAGTAAAAATGAATATTTCTGAAAAAATTAATAAGCTTGTTTTACCTTTAGCAAATAAAATTGGTAATCAGCGACATTTAGTGGCTATTCGAGATGCCTTTGTTGACATTACGCCAATAATTATGGTTAACTCGCTTTTCCTATTATTAAACTCGCTAGTTCTAAATCAACCTGCGGTTTTAAAGGCATTTCCTTATGCAGCTAAATTGACTGAAATGGGAACGATGGTAAACAACGGTACTATGGGCTTTATGACCATATTTGTAACGTTTATAATTGGCTACCGGTTGCTTAATTCTTATATTGCTGACGGTAGAATTGGTACGAACGATATTAGTCCAATTCATGCGGGAATCTTAAGTGTAGCTACTGCCTTAATTATGTTTCCGTTGAATAATCCTGCAATGATAACTGGTACGGTCAAAACAGTCACAGTTGCTGGGGTCTACGCACAATCTCTAACTTCATCTGGTGGGATGTTTGTGGGCCTGATTGCGGCAGTTCTAAGCACAGAACTATTGTTGTTTTTCTACAAAGCGAAAAAGTTAAGAATTAAAATGCCAGACGGGGTACCGCCTGCAGTTGCGCAGTCTTTTAATTCGCTGATACCTGAGTCACTTGTAGTTATCGTTTTTGCGGTTATTACTTTTGCTTATGTCCAAATTTTCCACCAAGGAATAACCGACTTAGTTCAAGCAGTAATTTCCCAACCTTTGCAAGCAGCAATGGAGTCATGGATTGGTTGCTTCGTTATTCAGTTTGTGACACAGTTCTTGTGGTTCTTTGGTTTGCACGGACAGAATATCGTTGCATCAGTAACTTCGCCACCAATGATAGCAGCAATTCAGCAAAATATGGCTGCCTTTGCTGCCCACAAAGCCGTTCCGAATATCGTTACAAATCCTTGGATTGGTATGTACACTTTGTTTGGCGGAACTGGTGCGATTTTGCCGTTCTTAATAGCAATCTTTATTGCTTCCAAACGTAAGGAATATCGTGATGTAGCCAAATTAGGCTTGCTTCCAAGTATCTTTAATGTTTCTGAACCAATTATGTTTGGGATTCCAATTGTAATGAATCCTTACTTTGTAATTCCATTTATCTTTGTTCCACTGATTAACCTTGCAATTGCATATCCGCTAACCTTATTAGGGGTAGTGGCAAAAAGCGTTGTTATTCCTGCTTGGACAATTCCTCCTATTTTAACTACATGGGTGACAACCGCAGGAGATATACCGGCAACGCTCCTCTCACTCCTACTGTTCATTTTGGATATTTTCCTATATTTACCATTTGTTTTGGCAAGTAATAAAGGTGCCAAGTTAGAAGAAAAATAAAGCTAGTAACAGTTATGAAAATAACTAAAGGACTAATTTTTAATTAGTCCTTTTTTGGTATTATTAAAAATTATGAAAGGCAAAAAATGATAATGTTTTTCGTATAATACTGTTATTTAATAATTCTGAATAAGCTGTTTTCCGAAATTAAAAGCTAGTATTTATGGTTTTATACATCTAAAACTATACATAAACCCTATTAAATACTATTATTTAATGCGTTTTTTTCACTTTTTCTAAAGCGATTTCATCTACTATGGTATAATACAAGTGTAGTTAAAAATAGTAGGAGGAAATTAAAATGAATGCTTTAATTAACTGGTTAAATAAGCATGTCGTTCCCGTTGCTGCAAAGATAGGTTCGGTTCGCTGGCTTGTAGCCTTGCGTGATGCTTTCATTTCTATCATGCCATTGATTATGGCAGGTTCTGTAGCTAATGTTATTAATGCGTTAGTAAGAGATCTACCAAATCAATTCGGCTGGACCGGCTTTGTAAATTCAATGCAATGGCTAATTGCCATTAATGCATTAGTCTGGACAGGTACAACCGCTGTTCTAGGTTTGCTATTTGCATTTACATTTGGTTACCAAATGTGTGTTCAATACAAAGTTGAACCAATTGCTGGTGGTTTAGTTACCTTAGGTACTTTTATCATGGGACTGCCACAGAGCTTCTCACTTGATTTAAAAGCTGCTTTAACAAAGGGAGATGTTAAAGCTATCACTGACGCTGGTGCAGCTGTAGCTGGTAAAAACGTTAGTGCATGGGGTTACTTCAACTTTAACAAGTACTTTGGTGCTTACGGTTTCTTCACAGTAATGATCATGGGCGGTATTGCTATTGCCGTATACATCATGTTGATGAAGAAACATATTACAATCAAGATGCCTGCTAGTGTTCCACCAGCAGTTTCTAACGCATTTACTGGAATTATTCCTGCTGTTGCAGGTTTGTATGTTGTCGGTATTATTAACTATCTATTCCAACTCAACAACACAACTGTTATTGACTTTATCTCAAAGACAATTCAAGAGCCTTTGATGAAAGTCAGTCAAGGTTACTGGTCAGTATTATTGATTACCTTCTTGGTTCAATTATTCTGGTTCTTCGGTATTCACGGTACCAACGTTCTTGCACCAGTTACCGAAAGTATTTGGACTACTGCGTTGATTGCTAACGTTAATGCCTACCACAACGGTAAAACATTACCTTACATGTGGACAAGAACAGATTTTGACCTTTATGTTTGGATTGGTGGTGCAGGTTCTACCTTACTATTGCTATTAGCAATCTTGATTTTCTCAAAACGTGAAGATCAACGTGCTGTTGCAAAAGTTTCATTAGTTCCTGGTATCTTCAACATTAACGAACCTGTAATGTTTGGTATGCCTGTTGTTTTGAATCCAATCTACTTCATTCCATTTGTTCTTGCACCATTAGTTATGGTTTCAATTTCATATGCTGCTTTGAAGTTTGGCTTGGTTAACCCAGTTAGAGCACAAATAACTTGGGCAATGCCACCATTCCTCAACGCATTTTTAGGAACAATGGATTGGCGTTCAATTGTGTTACAGGCTGTTAACATGGTTATAGGTTTCTTTATCTATGTACCATTCGTTATCGCTGCTAACAATATGAAACCTGAAGCAGAATAGTCCTAGTTTAAGGAGTAATAAAAATTATGAAGCAATTAGGTATATCACTTTATCCAGAGCAAAGTACTTTTGAACAAGATCAAAAGTATATGGATTTGGCTCATAAATATGGTTATAAGCGCATTTTTACATCGCTATTACAATTAAAAAGCGATGATGGCGAAGATTTATTAGCTAAGTTGAAAAAAGATGTTGCTTATGCAAATAAGCTAGGCTTTACGACCGTTGTTGATATTAATCCAGGCTTATTCAAGGAATTAAACATTGACTACAATAATTTAGTCTTTTTCCATGACTTAGGCGTTTGGGGCCTGCGCTTAGACGAAGGCTTCAGCGGGATGGAAGAAGCAGCAATGACTCATAATCCATACGGATTAAAGATTGAGCTAAATATGAGTCGTGGTACGAATTACCTTGATAGCATTATGTCTTATGATCCAGAGCCTGATAACTTAATTGGGTGTCATAATTTCTATCCACAGGAATATACTGGTTTGAGTGAAGACATTTTTATGGAATATTCACTTAAATATCGTGAGTATGGTTTACACACCGCTGCATTTATTTCTTCAAAGAATGCACAATTTGGTCCATGGCCTGTTCATGAAGGCTTACCAACAATGGAAAGTGATCGTCAAAGAAACATTGCTAGCCAAGTGACACACTTACGCTTAAGCAAAATGATTGATGACATTATCATTGGTAATGCGTTTGCTAGTGAGGAAGAACTTGCCGCAGCTGCTGAAGCCTTCAATAGTCCATTTCCAGTTTTAGGAATTGATTTTGAAGAAGGTGTTCTACCAATTGAACAAACAATTTGTTTAAAAGATAAACATCTATACCGTGGTGACGCTTCTGAATACTTATTACGTGACACAATGCCACGTGTGGTTTATTCCGATGAGGACATTCCTGCTCATAATAATGAAAAGTCTACCTTTGATTTTGGCGATGTTGTAGTTGTAAATGACAAGTATCCTCGCTATAAGGGCGAGTTACAAATTGTTTTAACTCCATTTAAAAATGATGGTAGGCGTAATCTGGTTGGCCACTTGAGAGAGGATGATCTTGATTTACTTGATCTAGTGGAACCATGGAGTACATTTGTACTTGAAGAAAATAACTAAAACTAGTTTTCTGCAAAAGAAAAGGCTATAGGTAAAACTATAGCCTTTTTTATTTTGATATCGCTTTCAAAAAAATAGTATAATAGAAATAACAGTTTTTAGTGAAGGAAAGAGAAAAATGCTTGGATTTTCAATTTATCTGGATCATGACCTAACAGCCGCTGATTATAACTACTTATTGGCAATGCGTAATGCTGGTTTAACGACAATTTTTACTTCTCTAAATATTCCTGAAGATGATGATAAACTAGTTTTAAAGCGCTTGGGGGAATTAACTAAGTGGTGTAGTAATCTGGATATAGATTTAATTGCGGATGTTTCTAAGGCTGGCTTAGAGAAATTAGGTGTAGCAATTACCGATATTGATCAGGTTAAAAAGTTGCATTTAACAGGATTAAGGATAGATTCAGGAGTTGATTACAGCACAATTGCAAAGCTATCAAAAGAGATGCCGATAGCACTAAATGCAAGCACGATTGAAAAAGAGGATGTTACTGCATTGCGAAGTTATTGTGCTGACTTTACCCATTTACAAGCTTGGCATAATTATTATCCACGACCAGAGACTGGTTTATCCACAAATTGGTTAGCTGCCAAAAATGCTTGGCTGCATGAAATGAACTTGCAGACGATGGCTTTTGTTGCGGGAGATGCAAAAAAGCGAGGACCAATTAATGAGGGCTTGCCGACAGTAGAACAGCAACGAAAAGAAAATCCATTGGCAGCGATGCTTGAATTGAAAGAGCTTGGCTGTGATCATGTTTTTATCGGTGACGCAGACTTATCTCAGGCATCGCTGCGAAGCTTTAAAAACTACATTAAAGAGAATGCAATTACGTTGCGAATAAACAAAGATGTACCAGAGCTATTTAGTTGCGAATGGCACAATCGAAGGGATTGTGCAGAAAAAGTTATTCGTTTAGCTGAAGGACGTGAACGGCAGCTCTTTGGAACAACTCCTAATAGCGAAGTTCTGGCACGTCCTAAAGGAACGATTACCTGTGATAATAGCTTATATATGCGCTATCAAGGTGAGTTACAAATCACAAAATGTGATTTGCCAGCTGATAAACGGGTTAACGTTTTAGCGCAGGTGATACAGGAAGATTTGCCATTATTAAATCAAATAGAAGCGGGTAAAAAGCTACTCTTTACATCGGATGAGTAATTTATCTTACAGCGAGTAATAAAGTTTAGGTTGAATATCAACAATATAGCGTTATAATAAAAACGGTTTCAAAGAAATATTTTTAGTTGAGAGGATAATTATGTCAGCCGATAATTTATTGTTAGTAGTTGATGTTCAGGAACAAGCGATGCACTTTTCGAGCAAGAAGACAAAGTTGCTTGAACGGATTAACCGTGTCATTAAAAAGTTTGAAGAAAATAATGATCCAGTTATTTACGTCAAGCAGGAAAACCTTGGTGACTTTTCTTCTAAGTTGAAGGTCGAGAGCTCGGCACCAGTTTTCACTAAGAACGAACCAAGTCCGTTTACGCAAACAAACTTTGCTCAGAAGGTACATGATCTTAATCCTAAAAATGTTGTTGTGGTAGGGTTAATGAATCATACCTGTGTTCAGGCAACAGTAAAGAGTGCATTGAGTCGCGACTACTCAGTTACATTAATTTCGGACGGATATGATTCTTCTATTAAACCAGTAACGAATCATTATAATCACTTATTAACTAAATTAGGTGCTCATCGGTTAACGACGGATGAATTTTTATTAGTTCAATAATTTATGTGAGCCACGGATATACTGAAAAAGTATCTCCGTGGTTTTTGTGTTCTAAAAGCAGTAATATTTTGGTAACTAGCAAGTTATTTTTTTAGCAGGGAGGCTTAAATGAGTATAGACAAGTATACAGATTTGGGACAAAAAATTTATGACCAGATCGGTGGAATCGAAAATGTTAAATCGTTGTATCATTGCATGACAAGGGTACGAATTTCAATAAGAGACAGAAATAAGGTTGACTTAGCCGGACTTAAGAAAATAGACGGTGTCATTGGAGTTGTTGACGGTGAAACTTTAGAAATTGTTTTAGGCCCAGGGGTGAATACTAAAGTCGCTCAAAGCATGGTTGATGCTGCCGGTGTAAAAGAGAATGATCCTTTCCCAGCTACCGCACCAAGTTCGTCAAGTACCGAGACATATCAACAAGATAAATCAGAGGTAATACAAAAAGCAAAAACGGTTCATGATGCGCAAAAAGCTGGTTTAAAGCAAACCTGGTGGAGAGCAATTTTACAACATATTTCTGCTATCTTCATTCCACTTATACCAGCCTTTGTTGGTGCCGGACTGATTTCTGGTGTGGCTGGGATGCTGAGGAACTTGATGACAGCTAAAATATTGCCACCAAGCTGGAATCTGGGCATAACTGTTTTAGGTGTAATTTCTTCTGGTTTATTTGCCTATCTAAACATTTATGTTGGTATTAATGCTGCCAAAGAATTTGGTGCTACACCAGGTTTAGGAGGCATTATTGGTGGAATTATTATGTTGCCAAATGTATTACCGCCAGTTACTATTCCGAACGTGTTTGACGGCAAACCACTTGCTGCAGGACAGGGTGGTATCATTGGAGTTTTAATATCTGTATGGCTACTTTCTTACGTAGAAAAGTTTTTCCACAAGCATATAGCCGATTCTGTGGATATTATTTTCACACCATTTTTAACGCTCTTAATAATGGGTTTAGCTACTATCTTTATTGTCATGCCTTTTGCGGGTTGGATCTCAAATTCACTAGTTAACAGTATTAATTGGGTACTTAAAGTTGGTGGTCCAATTGCCGGTTTTATTTTAGGTGCAGTATTTTTACCAATGGTTCTTTTTGGAATCCACCAAATTTTGACGCCGATTCATATTCAAATGATTCAAAAAATGGGCTATACTCCACTTCTACCGATTTTAGCTATGGCTGGTGCAGGCCAAGTGGGTGCGGCAATAGCTTTATGGATTAAATGCCGCAAAAATAAAGCGTTAACTAAGTTAATAAAAGGGGCATTGCCAGTTGGAATTTTAGGTGTTGGTGAGCCCTTGATTTATGGGGTTTCGCTCCCGCTTGGACGCCCATTCATTACTGCCTGTCTTGGCGGTGGTATTGGTGGTGCAGTCTTAGGTGCTTTTGGTAATGTAGGATCAACGGCAATTGGTACCTCAGGAGTTGCGCTGATACCATTAATTGCGAATAACAAGGCTCTATATTACTGCATTGGCTTATTAGCAGCTTACCTTGGTGGATTTGTTTTAACTTATTTATGGGGCGTTCCTCAAGATGCAATGTTAGCCAAAAATGAAGATGGCACTTTAGCAAACCAAGTTGAGGAAACAAATGAAGTGAAAAATAGTGTTTCAGTATCTTTAGCTAGTCCAGTTAGTGGTCAACTTGAAGCGTTAACTGCCGTACCTGATGATGTGTTTTCGCAAAAAATGTTGGGTGATGGTTTTGCTGTTATTCCAGATAGTGATGAGATTGTTGCACCAGTTGATGGGCGAATTTTAACAATAATGGATACCAAACATGCGATTACGATGGAGTCAGCAGAAGGACCACTCGAAATAGTTCTGCATTTTGGAATAGATACGGTTGAACTTAAAGGTGAGCCATTTGAAATTAATGTAAAAAGTGGTCAGCATGTAAAACAAGGAGACTTAATTGCCAAAATGGATGTTGCAGCAGTTAAAGCGGCCAATAAGCCTACAGATGTGATGACCATTGTTAATAATATGGACGATGTAGCTCAAATTAGTCCTATTTCTACTAAACAGGTGAAGGCTGACCAAATTGTTACAACTGTTACAACAAAGTAGAGGATCAAAATGGAAATTAAAGAGTTAAAAACTGAAGAGCGTAATCCTGCAACTAGTGAAATTGATAGAATGTCAACACTAGAAATGGTTAAGACGATTAATCAAGAAGATCAGAAAGTTGCTCAAGCAGTGAGACAGGAAAATGAGCAAATTGCCCATGCAATTGATGCAGCAGCTAAAAATTATTCTAATGGCGGTCGTTTAATCTATCTTGGTGCTGGAACTAGTGGACGGCTTGGCGTATTAGATGCTGCAGAGCTAGTGCCGACTTATGGCATTAAGCCCGAAAGAGCAGTTGGACTAATTGCTGGCGGAAAAAGTGCAATGTTTTCAGCTGTAGAAGGCGCCGAAGATTCGGCAGAACTGGGTGAAAAGGACATAAGTGATTTGGCTTTAACTCAAAATGATGTTGTACTTGGCTTAGCTGCAAGTGGCCGAACACCATATGTGATTGGCGGATTAGACTATGCCAAAAAGCAAGGTGCTTTAACAATTGCAATTGCCTGTGTAGCAGATTCTGTTATTGGTCAGCATGCAGATATTGCTATTGAAGCGGTGGTTGGTCCTGAAGTAGTCACTGGTTCAACTAGGATGAAGGCCGGCACAGCTCAAAAAATGATTTTAAATATGATTTCCACAGGCGTGATGATTAAGCAGGGAAAAGTATATTCAAATATGATGATTGATGTACAGCCGACTAATGAAAAGTTGGTTGATCGAGCATGTCGCATCATTAGTGCAACTGCCGATATTGACACTAAAAAGGCACTACAGCTCTTAGAAAAGGCCAACAAAAATGTGGCTCAAGCAATTGTGATGGCTAAAACTGGAAAGACTGAACATGAAGCTGCCGCAGTACTAAAGAAATATCATGGTAATATTCGTAGTGTCTTAGATCATGAATAAAAATTTCTTTTAAAATAAGTGGAAAACTTACGCATTATCTGTGCATTCTAGCATTCGGGGCTTGAATGTCGTCCGCTAAAGTTGAATAATAGTATAGGAAAAAGCTTTTTCGGACAACTTTTGGTAAAATAATAAGTTGTTAACATTTTAATACGGAGGAAATTATGTCTTATAAAGACAATATGATGTTGTTTGCCCTCAATTCGAATTTGCCGCTAGCACAAAAAATTGCGGACCGCGTTGGGATTCCACTTAGTGAATCTAGTGTACAACGCTTTAGCGATGGGGAAATTCAAATTAATATAGACGAATCTGTTCGTGGTAAGGACGTATATTTAATTCAATCAACGAGTGTACCAGTCAATGATAATTTGATGGAATTGTTGATTATGATTGATGCTGTTCGCCGCGCAAGTGCACAGACGATAAATATTGTAATTCCATATTATGGCTATGCTCGTCAGGATCGCAAGACTCGTCCACGTGAACCAATTACAGCCAAATTAGTTGCTGATATGTTGCAAGAAGCAGGTGCCACTAGACTATTATCACTAGATTTACATGCACCTCAAATTCAAGGCTTCTTCGATATACCTGTAGATAATTTAATGGGTGCACCATTACTTGCAGATTACTTCTTAAGAAATAATCTGGAAAAGGATGCAGTTGTAGTTTCACCAGATCATGGTGGTGTTACTCGTGCTAGAAAGCTTGCAGAATTCCTAGGCACTTCAATTGCGATTGTTGATAAGCGTCGACCACGTGCTAATGTTGCCGAGGTAATGAACATCATTGGTGACGTTAAAGGTAAGCGAGCAATCATTATTGATGATATGATCGACACTGCTGGAACTATCACATTAGCTGCACAAGCATTGATTGATGCAGGTGCAACTGAAGTTTATGCCAGTGCTACACATGCTGTTTTATCTGGTCCAGCCATTAAACGTTTAAATGATTCTCCGATTAAAAGCTTGGTATTAACAGATTCAATTAACCAGCCTGCAGAGAAGAAGTTGGATAAGACTTCACTTGTTTCAGTGGGACCGTTAATTGGGGATGCAATTAAGTGTATTCAAAAGAATGAACCACTTAGTCCTTTGTTTAATACCAGATATGAAAAAGATAAGCATTAAAATTTAAAATGACACGTAATAAAACCCTGAAACCAAACTGATTTCAGGGTTTTTCTATGTACTAAATTATCTTACTAATAAAATATGTGTCACTTAGTTGGAAAAAATGACCACTTAATTGAATCATATTGAATTTAAAATAAAATTAGACTTTAATAAGAAATATGAATTAAGGAGGCTTGAGACCATTGACACTAAAGCAATTATTAAAGACTAGCATACCAAGAACAATTTTAATTTTATTAGTTTTCTTGGCTTATGCATTAAGTGGTACTGCAACAACATATTTTTTCAAATACATAACTAATGATCTTAGTAATGGAAACTGGAGCGGGTTTGCTTTTTGGATAGTTTTAGAACTTATCATTTCAATTTTTACTATTCTTCTACTACCACTAGGAACATTTTTGTTTAACAAGCAGATTCAAGAATATTTGCACGAAATTCGCGCCAAAATAATGAAACACTATTATGCCGCCGAACCAACTAAGGTTGCAGATATGCAGAATCAATTGGGAAATAATCTCAAAGTTTTGTCCGACGATTATGCGACACCATGGATAAAAATCTGGATTAATTTATTAAGCATCATTATGGCAATAGGAACACTATTAACATTGCATTGGTCATTAATTTTGATTGTGACCGTAGTAACGATTATTGTTCTTTGCTTACCTCAAATCATGACCAAAAAATTGTCCAGTTCAACTGCTAAAGCAGCTCAGAAGAATGCGCAATTTTTAAATACAATTGAGAACTGGTTTTCTGGTCTAGGAGAATTACGACGTTATGGTGCTGGTGGCCGTTTAGCCAAAGCGCTTGGTCAAGATAACCAGAAACTTACAGATGCCAATGTAAATAGTAATAAAATGAAGTCTATTGCAATTGCAATTAATGGCGTGGGCAACTCAATCGGTCAAGTGGGAACAGGTCTCTGGGCTGGTCTACTATTTTTCAGACATATAATATCTCTGGGTGACTGGGCCATCGCTGGTGGTTTTGCTTCAACTATTTTTAATGGCTTATGGGAAATCATTAGTGCAATTACCCAAATTCGTTCAACAAAGGAATTGCGTGCTGATGTTACTAAACTCATTCAGCCGTTACCTGAAAGAAAGCCTAAGACTGCAGTATATGGTTTAAAATGTTGCAACCTAGAGGTTCAATATCAAAATGGCGAAAGTATCACTTATCCTGATTTCACTATTAATCAAGGCGATAAAGTTCTACTAACAGGTGATTCTGGCACTGGAAAGTCAACACTTTTCAAGGTCCTATTGGGTAAAATTGAGCCCCAAAACGGTGAGGTCTATTTTATTGATCAAGCTGGTAACAAATTGCTACCTAAGCAAGCTGAATTAGGTTATGTGGCTCAAGACGCTACGCTTTTCCCAGATACGGTTGCTAATAATATTACGATGTTTAACCAAAAACTAAGTTCTAGATTAAGTGGAGCCGTTCAAAATGTACAGCTAGCTTCAGACATAGCAAGCTTTCCACAACAAATTGACACTAATGTTGATTTAGATCAAGAAAACTTATCTGGAGGGCAAAGACAGAAAGTTGTTTTAGCAAGAGCTGAAATACATGACAAACCATTTCTTTTATTGGATGAGGCAACAAGTGCAGTTGATAGCAAGACAACTAATAAAATCATTAGTGAACTGCTGCAAACAGATAAAACAGTCTTGCTAATTGCACATAATTTTAGTCCTGATTTAATGGAAAAATTTGATTATCAAATCTGCTTAAAAGCAAAGAAAAAGGAGGTCAAGTAGAAATGACTATTAAAGGTTTTTTTAAGCAAAACCCATTACGCTTTGTAGTGATAATGGTAGTGCTAATTAGCTTTTATGCACTTATGATTGTTAACTCATTAATTGTAATGATTGAAACTACAGCAATTCAGCAAGGTAATTTTAGAACTTTCATGGTTATGGTTCTTGCTAGTTTTGTATGCATCCTGATCGATTATTTATTGCAAGGACTGCTAGGTTATCTTCAATCTAAACAAGAGGAACAATATAAATCTGTTATTCGTCAAAAAACAATTGACCATTTTTATAAAGATCAAAAGGAGCACCCTGTAGCCCAGGTCCAGAATGGATTAACTAATGACTTAGTTCAAAGCCAAGAAAATTACTTAGAACCCTTTTTCAATTTGCTCGGTGGTGTAGCAATTATCGTGTCTGTTGTTGCGTTATTAATTTCATTACACTGGAGTTTACTTTTAGTGGTCACTTTGATGGTGATTATTTCGTTAACTGTGCCTAAGTTGCTTGAAAAACCGTTACAGCAAGCAATAACTCACATTTCTGAAAGCAATCAAAAGTATTTGGATTGCTTAGACAAGTGGCTTAGTGGCTTAGAAGAAATACAACGCTATTTTGCCGGTGAAAAGTTATTTGCGATAACAGATAAGGCAGCCAAAGACTTAGAGGATGCAAATGTTAAACAAAATGGGGTCATGCAACTGCTGTCTATTGTTAATGGGTTAATTTCAGTTTGCTTTCAAACAATCTTATTTTTATTAGCTGGCTACTTATTTCAGCAAAAACTAGTTGCTTTTGGTGTCATTATCGGTGTTGGAAACTGTCAATATTATCTAAGAATGGGCGTTGAAGAAATCATTAATTCATACGGCCAGATGAAGGGTGCCCAAGCTTTAAATAAAAAAATTGCTGAGGAAACTAAAAGTGTTGAACAGCCTAAACTAGAACAAGTCTCAGCACCTGCGGAACTGAGTGTTCGTGACCTTAGCCTACAATTTCCAAATGGTGAGAGTCTAAAATTCCCTGATATTGATATTAAAGCAGGTGAAAAAATACTATTAACTGGGGATTCAGGTGCAGGTAAATCAACTTTATTTAAACTTATTCTAGAACAGCTTAAGCCGACTACGGGAAAAATTGTTTTCAAGAATAAAAATGGCGCGCCAATTAATCCTGATATGGAGAAAATTGGTTATATCCCTCAAGATCCTGTTCTCTTTCCAGCAAGTATCGCTGACAATATGACGATGTTTGCTGATAAACTAAAAAGTGCTTTACCTTCGCTTGTAGAAAAAGTTCAGCTTAATGGAGATATTGCTAAGTTTGACCAAGGACTGAATCAGCAAATCGATTTGAATAAGTTAAATATTTCTGGCGGACAAAGGCAAAAAATTGTTTTAGTACGTGCATTAGTTCATCACAGTGAATTGATTCTAATTGATGAGGGAACTAGTGCAATTGATCAACAAGCTACGATGGAAATTTTGCGTGAAGTAACTGCAACCTCTGCATCGGTAATCTTTATAGCTCATAACTTTAATGAACAAATGAAGCAGTTATTTGATCGTGAAATTCATATAGTTAAAAATACAACAAAATAAGTAAATAAAAAGCACTCAATCTCATAGTATCAAGAGATTGGGTGTTTTTTACTAAGATTCGTTAAATCTGTAGGTGTAAAGATCTGGGTTGTAATAAGAAACAAATACACCTAATGGGACACGCTGATTATCAGAGGTTATGGTATCAGTGTTTGCCAAGGTCATTAACAAAAAATCTACGTCTAATTTGAGTGCTTTTTGCTGTTCCTTAGTTGCTTTAACAGCCTTAATTTCAACGAAATTTTGGATGACAGGCAATTTTAACTTTTTTAGGTAGGAATAAAGAGATGTTGTTAACAAATTAAAATCAATCTTTTTAATTAGTTTGGCACTTATATAGTCTTCAGTTAATGCGATCGGATTACCGTCTCCAGTCCTGAGCCTTTTCGTGTGATGGAATTTCTCAATTGGAGAGGAGAATTCATTGGCTGAAGGTACTTCATTTTGATTTTCTAAATTATAAGAAATCAGAGTTGAGCCTGGGGTCATTCTCTGTTGCTTAATAATATCGGTAAAACTGATATTGTCGGTTAGTAACCGTAGCACACTTTTTTCTTTTACAAAGGTGCCTCGTCCTGCAATTCTAGTTACATATCCTTGTTTTTCTAAATTTTTCATTGCCTTATTGACAGTCATACGGCTGTAACCGTATTTTTCACTAATTTGAATTTCGGGCGGCAGTTGATCACCTGCTTTAAGTACACCCTTGTTAATTTTTTCAATAAAGTAATCTTCTACTTTTTCATATTTAGCTTTCACTTGCGTATTCCTTAAATGATTTTATTTGTTGTCGTTGTTTTGATAACTGTTTCTTTATTAATTATAAATAATTTGTTGTGTGTTAAGCAAAAAATTATTTCCCTATGTTTCTTCATATAAAATGTATATACCATATATTTATAATAAGATAAAAAAGATAAAAATCAATTTTAGATTCCTAATAATTGCTTTAAAAATAGTATTTGTTGCCAAAATAAAATACAAGATATCATTTTTTATTCTTGCTAAAATGTATATACAGTAGTATATTTAACTTAGATTTAATGTTTACGCTAACATTTTAATCAAACGAACTGTAGAAACTAGTGAAAGGAAGTTATTCAATGAGTCAATTTATCATCGCTACGCACAGCTACTTAGCTGACGGATATAAGAATTCAATCAATTTTTTTAACGGCGCTACCAATAATGTTCATTTCATTAATGCATATGTCGACGATCAAAAGAATTTTGTTGAAGAGTTAAACGGGTTATTGGAAAAATTCAAAACTGACCAAATAGTAATTTTAACTGATATGCCTGGTGGAAGTGTTAATAAGGAAGCAGTTAATTTAATTAAAGATTACGACTGTAAAGTTATCAGCGGCATTAATCTCTCATTGGTATTGGAACTAATAATGAATCCAGACGACAAGTTGTCTGATGAAGCAATTCGCCTTGCTGTTAATGAAGCGCGTAAACAAATTATTTATGTAAATGATTTACTGAAGGAGGAAGATTTAGAATGATTAGTTTATTAAGAGCAGATGATCGACTTGTCCACGGCTTGGTTGCAGTGTCATGGACAAACCAATTAAACCCTGACATTTTATTAGTTGCTAATGATCATGCGGCAACTGACTCAATGACTAAAATGACAATGAAATTAGCTAAACCAGCAGGTGTTACTCTGGGAATAAAGAGTCTTAAAGATGCAGCACAAATCTTAAACAGTCCTAAATATGCAAATAAGAAAATTTTTGTAGTAACGATTAATGTTAAGGATGCTTTAGCTTTAAAACATGATGTGGCAGGAATCGATAAGGTGAATGTAGGAACTGCAGGAATTCACTATGAAAACGGAGTTTCTGTTTTGCCACAAATTAAGATGACTGAAGAAGAGTTTGCCAGTGCCAAAGAGTTACACGACCAAGGTGTAGAAGTTTTTGCTCAGGTAACACCAACCGCTGAAAGCTTGAATTTTGCTGGTATTGAAAAAGCATTTAAGAAATAAATAAGAAGGAGATAAATTATGTTACAAGCATTCTTAGTTGCTCTCGTGGGAGCGGGAGCATACATGGAAAGTCGACTTGGCGGGCAGCACATGCTTGATCGACCAATCATCATTGGTCCTATAGTTGGTTTAGTAATGGGCGATTTTACTACTGGACTAATTTTGGGTGGACAACTTGAATTAGTGTGGATGGGTTTAGTTGGTATAGGAACAACTACTCCCCCAGATGTTGTTGTTGGTTCAGCTCTTGCGACTGCTTTGGCAATCAAGACAGGTACAAATTGGCAAACAACACTGACTTTGGCTATTCCAATTGCTTTAATTGCTCAAATTATTGCGATTGCAATTGGTAGCTTTAATGCGATTTTTACCCACTATGCTGATCGTCAAATTGAAAAGAAAAACTGGAAAGGAATTGCAATTGGACAATGGTCTGGAACAGTAATGCTATTCTTAGCAAAATTTGTTCCAATCATGGTTGGATATTTAGTCGGTGCACCAGTAATTAAAGTTATTATTAAGGCAATTCCAAAGGTTATTCAGGATGGATTAACTCAGTCTGGTAACTTGTTACCTGCATTGGGAATCGCAATGTTAATGCAGTTAACTTACGATAAAAAATACGCACCATTTCTCTTTTTAGGATTTGGTTTGGTAGCCTTTTTGAAGGTTCCAATGATAGGAGTAGCTGTGTTTGGCCTAATCATTGCTTACATTTACTACGAATTTAAACCAGCAGAAAATAACGAGGAGGACTTACTATAATGGCAGACGCAGCAACACAAAAATCAACTAAGAAGCTAACCAAAAAAGACCTGCGTAGTGTAATGTGGAGACACTACCAATTATTAGGTTCCTTTAATTATGAACGGCAAATGTCTCTTGGTTATGCATGGGCAATGACTCCAGTGATTAAACGCCTTTATGGTGATAATGATGATGAAATGCAAAAAGGATTTCAGCGTCATTTGGAATTTTTTAACTGTTCAGCATCTACTTCACCAATAATTTTGGGAATTAGTTGTGCAATGGAAGAACAAAACGCCAATTCAGAAGATTTTGACGCTAGTTCAATTAACTCTGTAAAAACGGCCTTAATGGGACCTCTTGCAGGAATCGGTGACTCAATGTTTTGGGGAACTCTACGTGTAATTGGTGTCGGGGTTGGAGCCCCACTGGCTGTTAAAGGAAGTATCTTAGGGCCAATTCTTTACTTTTTAATTAACGTTATTCCTAGTGAGCTGTTACGCTGGTTTGGTTTTAAACTAGGCTATCAAGGTGGAAACAAGTTTCTTGCTGAAGCAAGTGAAAGTGGGACACTACAAAAGCTTACGGAAGCTGCTAAAATTTTAGGATTAGTGGTGGTTGGAGCAATGATTGCGTCCATGGTAATTATTAAGGTGCCGTTAGTTATGAAATTAGGTGGAACAAAGGTCAGTTTGCAACAGACTTTAGACTCACTAATGCCTAATTTATTACCATTACTTTTGACTTTTGGCTGCTATGGACTATTACAAAAGAAGGTTAACGGCACAGTAATTCTGATTGGCTTGATTATACTTGGAATTTTAGCAGTTGCAGTTGGTCTACTATAGGGATTGAAGATTTATGCAATCAGCATTACTAGTAGTCTTGTTACTTTTGGCCTTTGGCCTTAGCTGGGTTGCAGAAGTTAAGCTAAGAAAAAAGCTACTGACACAGTTATTAACTTCTCAGAAAAATGGTGATCAAAAGCGATATTTTCAACTACTAAAATCACCGGTTGCAGTAGTTTGCTTATCTGCTAAAGCACGGGAATTTTTATCTTTAGACTATTACTTAGCATACGAGGACTATGACCAAGTTTGTCATATTGTCGCTCATCTAACTGAAAAGCCAGTAGATTTAACTAAAGAAAAAGAACAAGATTTACTGATTCGTCTGATGAGGTGCTATCTCTTTTATCTCGATAGTAACCATTCAGATAAAGCAATCAAGTTAGAAGAATATTTGCTTAATAACTGTAAACTTCCTGAAGTTCGCGCAGAAGTTCAGGAACTACATCAAGTTTATCTAGCACCAGATAGGGAAGTGTTAGCTAAATTAAAAGAGCAGTTGGATACGACCGAGGAGCCACAGCAGCAACTTATTATTTATCAAAGGTTAGTTAAAGTAACCGAAGAGTTGGGCTTAAAAAAGCAAGCAAAAGAGTATTTAGAAAAAATGCGCGAACTTGCGCAAACAACAATTAAAATGGAGGAATTTAAAGATGACAAAACTAACAATGATGGGACACATTGAGGACACAGATCGGGTATTGCAAAGAGCAATTGATGAACGAAATGATTATGGTAAGGAGTTTATTTCTTTCTGGTTAAACAATGACTTTAAAAAGGTTATTTTTACTGGTTCGGGTACTTCATATAATGCAATGCGTGTAATACGCAATATGTTTGTCAAATTACTAAATGTGGAAGGCGTTGCAATTGAACCAACTGTTTTTACTAACTCAGAGAGCATTAATCCAAGCAGCTGTTTTAGAGATGATCAAATTTTAGTGGTAGGTTTATCCCAACATGGCGATAGCATTTCTACTTGTGAGGCTTTGCAACATGCACAAAAGTGTGGATACTCAACTTTAGGCATTTCAGAACAATTGGGATCAGCAATTACTAAAATTGCTGATCACTATGTTCACCTAGTTTGTGAAGAAGAACAGATTGGGCCAGAGACTCGTGGCTATACTGAGACTTTGTTACAATTCTATTTACTTGCTGTTGAAATTGCTCATCAATCTCAACTAATTGGTAAGGAAAAATATGACCAATTAATCAAGGATGCACAAGACTTAGTTGATAATTTCCCAACTGTTGTTAAAGAAAGTACTGCATGGTATGAAAAGCAGCAAGATGAACTAGTTGAAATGCAAAAAGCTTCAATTGCAGGTTATGGTTATAACTTCCCAACTGCACTTGAAGCTAGATTGAAGTTCTTTGAAACCTTTGGCCGTCCAACTAGTGCATATGAACAAGAAGAGCAATTGCATGGACCACTTCGCGCATATCATGACGACAACTTCATTTTCTTAATCGGTGGTAATAAAGGTTCAGAATTTGACCGCATGGTTGATGTAGCAGCATATTACCGTCGTGCTTATACTGAACATGTTTTTGTGGTTTCTGGTGAAGACTTTGAAGCAACTGACAGAGATTTAAAACTAAGTGTAAAAACTACCCCAATACTTTCTCCTATTTTTTATGTTGTTCCATTCCAAATTTTGTCAGCTAAACTATCTGAGAAAGTTGGCATTGATACCAGTGTCAGTCCTGTAACTGATACTTCAATTTCAGGACACATGAACGTATAAACTAACAAACAGCTCCCCAAACAAAAAAGATCGAATTCAATCAGAATTCGGTCTTTTTATTTTTTACTAGTTTTTGGTTTACGCAAATAGCGCAGCTTACCATTTTTGACATAACGTTGGAATTGTTGGTAAAGCGGGTCAAAAATTTGTGGTTCATCGCTATTGGACATCATGATTTTAGGGAAGAAGAACCGCTCGTCGCCCTGAATTGTTCCGTTAAGTGCACGAACTAACGGACTTAACTGTGACAGTTCAATTAGCTGACCGTCAGCTTGCATAATTTCGATTTGACTATTAGCGTTTTTCCCGCTTGGCTTATACGCATCATAAGGTTCATCAAAAGCGGAATTGGTGTCTGTATAATAGAGCGGATCAAACCCAGCTTGCTTAATTAGGTCCTTTAATTTAGGTAATAAGCTTTTAGTTTCGTCATCGATGCAAATACTTGCTAGCGGTTTTCGGTACAGATAGCAATTTGCTAAATCAGCTAAAATTGGGTCGCTTGCCTTTGTCCACATGGAGAAGTTTGTTTCCATGACTCCATCGTCTAATTCAAGGTAGTCGCTAAGCGTCCAGTCGCCAGCTAAAAACTTGGCTAAACTTGGTGTAACTTGCAGAGTACCTTGCTCATAAACAACTTTTGCTCGTTCAAGTAAATGCTGCAAAATAACTTCCATTGAACGGCCTACACGGTGAAAGTACACTTGCTGATACATTTGATAGCGCGAAACGATATAGTCCTCAACTGCATGCATTCCGGCCATTGTGAAGCAAATGCCACCTTGATAAGGTCTTATTTCTTGCAAAATTCGCGACAAATCAAATTCGCCGTATGTAACGCCAGTGAAGTATGCATCACGTTTAAGATAATCCATTCGGTCAGCATCAGCCTGACTGGAAATCATTTTAACGACTTGAGGATTAGGATAAGTTTTGTCAATAACGCTAGCCACTAATTCAGGAAAGTTTGGCGCAACTTCGCGCAAAACATGGTTAATTTCTGTATTAGGGTCAGTAATAATCTTTTGGCCAATCTTTTCGTGGTTTGTACCAAATAGATGCTCAAAAGTATGTGAGTACGGTCCATGTCCGATATCGTGGAGTAAACCGGCACATTCAACTAATAAGCGGTTATTGTCGTCCCAGAGGCCATCACCCGAATTATGAGATGGGTACTTTTCTGCAAAAATATTACAGATTTTTCTAGTTAACTCGTATACACCTAGATTATGCTCGAAACGGGTATGAGTTGCTCCAGGGAAAACATATGAAAGAGGCCCGAGTTGTTTGATACGGCGCATTCTTTGGAATTCTTCTGTTTTTAAAATGTCCAATATGACTTGATCTTCAATGTGAATGTAGTCATGAACAGGATCACGTAAAACAACTTCTTTAGTTAATTTTTTACTTTGAAATTTTGGCATAAATATTCCTCGAAGTTAGTTTATAATGTAAGATTAAAAATTGATTATTTACTTGATTATAGCAAATTTGCAATTTATAGGGCACTTTGAATATTCAAAAGGATCAATTTGTTAAAAACAAATAATATTTTTGAATGTTTTTCTGATTAGTGACCATAATATTTTATATGAAATAAAAAGGGATGATAATTATGAATCGTATTGGGAGCAAATTAAAAAAGTTACGTCATGATTTAGGTTTAACCCAAAAGGAGATGGCTGCTGATGTGATTTCTGTTTCGTTTTATTCAAAGGTTGAACGTGGCTTTCATGATATCGGAGCAGAAGAGTTGATCCAAATTCTTGAAAAACATGGGGTTAGTTTTCAGGAGTTTTTTTCTGAAACAGAAAATGGCAATTCTAATGACAATAAAATTAATTATTTAAAAATTCAACTTGCAAAGGCTGCTAATGAAGATAATGACACTGAAATTGGCAATATTATTACTCAGTTTGAACAGATTGTTCCCCAAACTGGATTAACAGAATTTCTTACTCTGCAAGCAAAAATAATCTCCAACACACACGATGATGATGCTCTTAGCAAATTGAGTGAAGAAGAAAAGAAAAAAATTAAGCAAGTTGTTTTTCAAAAGGAGATGGGTGAAGATGGATACTTAAGAATTGTATTGATTAGTAACATAATGGAGCTTTACACTGTAGATGAAGCAACTTTTCTAGTCCATAACATGATCAGAAGATATCAAAATGCTTCTAATATTGAGAAAAAAGTTTTAGTAGCATTGAGTGTATTAATGATTAATTATGTAGATCTTTGCTTACAGAATAATAAAACTAATTTATGCAGTGAGCCACTAAACTTCTTGAGAAAATTGCCTAACACTATAGAATTGGCTTTCACTAAAATATTGGGTAAGTACTATGAAAATGTAATTAATGGAAATCAAGATGAAGCTAATCAAATAAAAAAAGTACTGATTATCTCCGGCTATGAAGTAAACGTGGATAGAATAAAAAAGTGATTTTTCAAATATGAAAATTGTATTGTAAATAAAGTAACAGGATGTATTATATCTATAAAAACAAGAGTTTATATATAGGAGAAGAAAAATGACATTAGCATTATTTAAACCAGTAATTATTATTGTGGCTGATTAATCATTAATTTTAGTAAAGTAATATAGTATAAATTAAAGTAAAAAAGAGCTAGTTCAAGTTTCATACTTGGCTAGCTTTTTTTGATTTTGTTCTCCCTCACTTCTGAAGTTAAATTCATTTTTTAGACTTTAACCAAAATTCAAGTTGGTTAAGTTATACTTACGCCTTCAATCTCTTAATACCAGCATAAGATGGCTCCCAGTTCTCTGAATGTGTAACTTGAATTGCTCGCCAATACCACCGAAAAAGGAATTGGAGTAATTACTGGTATAAAAAAATAATTTGTTTTATAATGTTTTCTGCTAAAATTAAGAAGGATATTAAGAGTTATTGCTAATCTTGATGGTTAGCTTTTTTATTGCAAAGAATCAAATATATGACTAAAGTAAAAATTGATTTTACTAGTAAAATTGTTCAAGAAAAGGAAAGCGAGACTTTCCATAAAACTGGGCAGGGTGAACTAATCGAAAATGGAGACGTAACTAGGGTTTCTTACTTAGAAGATGACAAAGTTCCAGTTAAGCTGCTAATTAAAGAAAATGATGTAATCATCAAGCGTGGCAATACTAACGATGATTATTCGCAACTTCATTTTACGGTTGGACAAAAAAAGGACTGCCGCTATGTTGCATCTGGCTACCAAATGGACCTGAAGAGTTCCACTAAATTAATTAAATTTTTCCCTAAAATTGACGGTTCAAAGCAACTTCAGATTGAATATGACCTCTTTAGTGGACTATACTTAGTAGGAAGTTACACAGTTACGTTGATTTTTACTTGAGCGCCTAGTAAAATAAAAAGGATTGTTAAAAGAGAGGAATACAATTGTGGGATTAAACGACTTTAAAGACAAAAATCGCAATGAACTATCAATGATTGAAGTTGCTCGTGCAATATTGGAAGATAACAATAAAAGAATGGGTTTTGCCGATATTGTTAATGCCGTACAAAAGTACTTGGGAGAGAGTGACGAGGAAATTAGGGAACGTTTACCCCAATTTTACACGGACTTGAATACCAACGGTGAATTCATTTCAATGGGTGAAAATGTTTGGGCTTTACGTTCATGGTTTCCTTATGAATCAGTTGACGAAGAAGTTAACCATCCAGAAGATGATGACGAAGATGACAGTCGTGCACATCACAAGAAAGTTAATGCTTTCTTAGCAAGTGCTACTGGAAGCGACGACATTATTGACTACGATAATGACGATCCAGAAGATGAAGATTTAGATGCGACAGCTGATGATGAAGCAGATGACTTTGTCGAAGATGAAGATTTCGTTGATACTGATGATGACGATGATGAAGATTTGCCAGATGGCATTGAAGGTCAATTGTCAGAATTAGATGATGACGAAGATGATGAATAATTCTCTTGACTTAATGACGCAAAATAGATAGTATTTTAATTGGGCACCCTTATGTGCGTTTATGCTCCCTTTTTGGGAGCTTTTTTATTTTTATTTTTTGCAAAAAGGAGTTTGGCTAATGACAAAATATATTTTCGTTACGGGCGGCGTTGTTTCTTCACTAGGCAAGGGGATTACTGCTTCAAGTCTTGGTCGGTTATTAAAAAATCGTGGTTTGAAAGTAACCATGCAAAAGTTTGATCCATATATCAACATTGACCCAGGTACAATGAACCCATATCAACACGGTGAGGTTTTTGTAACTGATGATGGAACAGAAGCAGACCTTGATTTAGGCCACTACGAGCGAATTGTAGATGTGCGTACCAGTAAATACTCAAATGTAACTACTGGTAAAATTTACAAAGAAGTTTTGGAAAAAGAACGTCGTGGAGATTACCATGGTGCTACTGTCCAAGTTATTCCTCATATTACAGATATGATTAAGCAAAAAATCATGCGTGCAGGCTTAACCACTGACTCTGATGTGGTTATTTCTGAAATCGGTGGTACTGTCGGTGACATTGAGTCTACTCCTTTTATGGAAGCAATTAGACAAATGCGTCGTGAAGTCGGTGAAGAAAATGTGATGTACATTCACTGTACTTTAGTACCATATTTACACGCTGCTAAAGAAATGAAAACTAAGCCAACCCAGCATTCTGTTGCTGAATTGCGCAACATTGGTATTCAACCAAATATGCTAGTTTTACGTGCAGAAATGCCAATCAACCAAGAACATAAGGATAAGATTTCTAACTTTACTGATGTTCCAGTTGATCGAATTATTGAATCAATTGATGCGCCATCACTTTTCGACTTACCATTAGCCTTCCAAGAACAAGGTATGGATCAAAAAGTTTGTGACTTTTTACATATTAAGAGTCCAAAAGATGAAGCTGATATGGCTGAATGGACCCGTCTTGACGAAAGAGTTAAGAACTTAAAGTACAAGACCAAGATCACTTTAGTTGGTAAATATGTTGAACTTGAAGATGCTTATATTTCTGTTACTGACGCACTTAAGCATGCTGGTTATTCTTATAATACTGATGTTGAAATTAACAAGGTACAAGCAGAAGATATAACTGAAGATAATATTGCAGACTTCATGAAAGGTTCCGATGGATTGATTGTTCCTGGAGGATTTGGTTCCCGCGGTTTTGAAGGCATGATTACTGCAATTAAATATGCCCGTGAAAATGATATTCCATTCCTTGGAGTATGTTTGGGTATGCAAATGGCAACTATTGAATTTGCACGTGACGTTTTAGGATATAAAGATGCAAATACTGCCGAAGCCGATCCTAATACCAAGCACAATGTAATCGATATTATGGCTGACAAACGTGATGAAGAAAACATTGGTGGTACTTTACGTTTAGGTCTTTATCCAGCAGCATTAAAGCCTGGTACTAAGACCGCAGTTGCTTATGACAATCAAGATGTTATTCAAGAACGTCACCGTCATCGTTACGAATTTAACAATGAATACCGTGAAGCATTTGAAAAGGCTGGAATGACCTTTGCAGGTGTCTCACCAGATAACCATTTAGTCGAAGTAATCGAACTTACAAAGAACAAGTTTTTCATTGCTGCACAATATCACCCTGAATTTTTGAGTAGGCCACAAAGACCAGAAGGACTATATAAGGCCTTTATCGGTGCTGCTTCTGGTTTAGAGGAAGAAAAACTATAAAGAGTGAAATTGAATAATACAAAAATCTTTATTTTTAAGCAGGGAAGACGAAGGTCTTCCCTTGTTTTTTCCGGTAAATTCCTTTAACATAATTATGACTAATCGAAAATAGAAAAGGATTTTTTCGCCAATGAAGCAAATGATAATTCATGGTGGAAAGCCCCTACAGGGTGATGTCTGGATTGGTGGCGCAAAGAACTCAACCGTTGCACTAATTCCGGCATCAATTTTGTCGCGTACACCGGTAACTTTGGAAGGCGTTCCAAGGATTGCAGATGTTGACAACTTAATGGATTTACTGAGTGAGATGGACGTCGTTTGTTCTTTTGAAAAGACAACTTTACAAATCAATCCAGAGAACATTAAGATGAGCCCATTGCCAAGTGGTAAGATCAAGAGTTTACGAGCTTCCTATTACTTTATGGGTGCTCTTCTTGGCCGTTTTGGTAAGGCTGTTGTGGGCTTCCCTGGCGGGGATGATATTGGACCCCGCCCCATTGACCAACATATCAAAGGTTTTGAAGCCTTAGGTGCATGTGTAACAAATGAAAATGACCAAATAACAATTACTGCTCCCGATGAAGGACTGCAAGGAGCGACTATTCACCTAGAAATGCCATCCGTAGGCGCGACAATGAATATTATCATGGCTTCAGTTACCGCAAATGGGCAAACTGTTATTGATAACGCTGCTAAAGAACCTGAAATAATTGACTTAGCAACTTTCCTTAATAATATGGGTGCAGTTATTCGAGGAGCAGGAACCGATTCAATCCGAATCGAAGGTGTTGAAAAGTTAGAAGCTCGAGCTCCGCATACGATTATTCCTGATCGAATTGAAGCTGGAACGTACATTTCTCTTGCTGGCTGTATTGGTAACGGTATCTGCATTCATAACATTATTGAAGAACACCTGGATTCTTACCTTGCGAAGGTAGAAGAAATGGGACTCGTCATTGATGCAGATGAGGACTCACTTTACGTTTATCCTGCTGGCGACTTGAAAATGACGCAGATTAAAACTGGTGCATACCCAGGTTTCGCTACTGATTTGCAACAGCCTGTAACTCCTTTGCTGTTATCTGCTAAGTCTGGTGAAGGTGTAATAATTGATCGCATTTACCCTAAACGAATTGGTCATATTGAGCAATTGCGTAAGATGGGTGCTGACATCAAAGTAGAGGATAATATTATTCTTGTTCATCCGACTGAAAAGCTGCATGGGGCAACTGTTGCTGCTGGAGAAATCAGAGCTGGTGCATGTTTGATGATTGCGGGCCTAATGGCAAAAGGTGACACAATTATCAATAATGCTGGTAATATTCTTCGTGGTTATGATCGCGTCCAAGAAAAATTACGCTTGCTGGGTGCTGACGTTACAATCAAAGACGTTCCAGATAAGTAGCTAAAAATAGTGCAATTAAAGACATTTAAGTAAACGACTAATCTTTTGATTAGTCGTTTTTTACTATTTTCATTAATACTCATTACTAGTATTCTTTATTATTTTATTAAATCTGTTTTTTGTAGTTCTATTTGATTGTTTAATACAACATGCTGATTTTCGGAAGATGAAAAATAATTAGATATTAGAGTTTATAATATATTGCTGCTCGAGTGAAAAATAAAGAATAAAGAATAATACTTTTAATTAACAAAATAGAAGGCAAGTCTCAACTTTAGAGAGTTGCCTTCTATTAGTTTGTAATCTTATGGACAATATTATCGTTATGAGTGCATTTAATACCTTTTGCAATTCAGACTGTTTGGTAGATATTCCTGACATGTTGTCGCAAGTTGCATAATGAAAGTAGATTATAAATGATTTGTGATTGATTAGATATTTAAAAGTTTTGAATAGTTAGTAAGTGTTCAACATGATTTTATAAGCAACTAAACGCTAATTTAGCCCTGACTTTGTAGATCCTTTGTATTGATCCAAGGCAGATTTTAAATCTTTGTCTGTAATTTTGACGTTTTGATCTTTCAAAACTTGACTGATTACATTTCTCATAACAGCAGAATTTGCAGCCCATTTGTCATAAAGATTATTTGTTAGTTCTGCTTTATTGTTCTCAAAGCTCCCTTTCGCTGGATGGTTAATCATTTTTATTATCTCATAGCCATTAGTAACTTTTACTGGGGCGTCGGTATATTCACCATTTTTAAGCTTATATGCAGCATTTTTGAAAGTAGAATCCAAATTTTTATTTTCTTGATTAAAGGGTGCTAATTTTCCGCCATTAGTGCTGGTAGAACTATCCACAGAATATTCTTTTGCTAAACTTGAAAAACTTTTTCCCTTATCCAACTGATTGATAATTTTTTCAGCTGTTGATTGACTCGTTACTAAAATATGCTGAACAGTAATTTTTGGTTGATACGTTTTCCATTCTGCTCTTAATTGCTTATCTGTTGGCTTGATTTGAGAACGCAATGCAATTTCACTAAGTAGGTTAATTTGAATCATTCTCTTAAATGATGACTTAGTGTATAAATTTTGTGCTAAAAACTCATCAAATTGTGAACCATAGCGTTCTTTATAATTATTGTATTCTTGAGTAACTTCTTTAGAATTCAGTTTTTCCCCATATTGGGCTTTTAGAGCGTCATAAATTAACAAATTAGCTAAAACACTTTTACTCGAAGGAGCTGACTTAAGTTCCTTATAAAACTCTTGTTGCGTAATTTTTTTGTCTTTTCCATATTGAGCAACTTCTGCATTATTTGACTTTGAACAGCCTGCTAAGCTTAGTAAAGAAATACCAGTTACGGCAGTTATTATACCTTTTAATAATTTGTCCATTTTATCTCCTCCAATGAAGATTTCTTATCTAATTATTAAAAACATTAAAGCAGATTGCAACTTTTTATTTAATAAAATTACAAAAAATAACAAGTAATAAACAGGCACTCATCACGGTTGAAGCTAAAAAAGCCATGTATTACAGTAAAATGTAAATAAAAACCAATAGCTAGCATTACTAAAATATTGTTGATTTTTTAATTTATTACTATATAATTTTTAATTAAATTGGTAACATTATTAATTTAATCAGGCAAAAACACTTTTATTAATTAGGCTTGGGGGACTAACCATGAAAAAAAATAAGTATGTGGGAGTGCTAGTTTGTGCGGCTGCACTTTCTGTATTCTCTAATGCTGAACTGCAAGTTAAAGCCAGTGTTGACAGTCAAACAAAAACTGTTGCAAAAAGCTCTAAAGTAACAGAATCAGCTACAGTGGGCGTGACAAACAAAGCAATTGAAGCACAATTAGCTGCAAAGGGAGTTAATCTTAAGCATTTAACTTCTAGCGAAAAGCAAGATGTATATGTTGATGTAATTGTTCAATTGTCTGCTGCACCTGCAGCTGCAAATGGTTCAGTAAACACAAATTCAAGTAGTGCAGAAATTGAGCGGGCTACAAAACAAGTAATTGCCCAACAGGCTTCAGTTAAAGCAAATATAAAGGCAATTACCAATCAAGCAATTGGCCAAAGCTATGGTTATGTAGTTAACGGTTTTGCTACTAAAGCAAAGGTTAAAGATATTCAAAAATTAAGAGCTATTCCAGGTGTTAAATCTGTAACTTTGGCAAAGGTTTACTATGCCAATGATTCTTCAGCTGATGATATGGCTAATGTTTCAACGGTTTGGAATAATTATAAATACAAAGGTGAAGGCACTGTAGTTTCTATCATCGATACAGGTATAGATCCTAATCATAAAGATCTACGTTTGAGTGATGAATCTAAAGCAAAATTAACTAGAGAAAAGGTTGCTGCTTTCACTAAAGAAGCAGGTTATGGTCGCTACTTTACTGAAAAGGTCCCATATGGACATAACTATTCAGATAACAATGATAATATTACTGACAATAGTTCTAGTACTCAACACGGTATGCACGTTTCAGGTATCGTAGGTGCCAATGGTACTTCAGATTCTGTTAATTCAGTTGTAGGTGTTGCTCCAGAAGCTCAGTTATTAGCAATGAAGGCATTCTCTAATTCAGCTAGTTCTGCTTCTACTGATTCTACTAGCGTTATTGGGGCAATTGATGATTCAGCTAAACTTGGTGCTGATGTTTTGAACATGTCCTTAGGTTCAGTTTCTGGTCAGCAAACTGATGATGATCCAGAAATTGCTGCTGTTGAACGTGCTACTAAGACAGGTACTGCTGCTGTAATTTCTGCTGGTAACTCCGGGACCTCAAACTCAAAAGCTGATGGCAACAACAAGGCATATTATGGCAATCCAGATATGGAAACCATAGGTAGTCCGGGTACTGCCAGAACTGCCACAACGGTTGCATCGGCAGAGAATAATAAAGTTACTACTGATGGTATAACTTTTACTTCAGCTGATGGTAAAACTGTAGTAGCAGGCCCAGAAGCTACTCAACTTTCAGAAGGTACCGATCGTTCATTCTTTAATGACAGGCAATTTTATGTTGTTAAAGATAAAAACGGACAATTAGGTATAGGCTCTGCAAATCAATATACATCTGATGTTAAGGGGAAAATTGCCATTGTTAAACGTGGGGCTCTTGCTTTTACAGATAAACAAAAATTTGCACAAGAAGCAGGGGCTGCTGGTTTAATCATTGTTAATAATCAAGCCGGTGCATTAACTAACATGCAACTTAATGCCGGGTTTCCAACTGTTGGATTATCAGGGGCTGCTGGAAGCAAGTTAGTAGAATACGTTGCAAAAAATCCTGATGAAGCATTAAAGGTAAGTATTGCTGTGCAGCCATTAGATAATTCAGCGCTCAAGACAGATTTAATGTCTGACTTTACTTCATATGGTCCTGTTTCTAATTTGGCCTTTAAACCAGATATTTCAGCACCTGGTGGAAATATTTGGTCAACGCAAAACAATAATGGCTATACTAACATGTCAGGTACTTCTATGGCGTCTCCATTTATTGCTGGTACGCAAGCACTTGTTAGTCAAGCAATGAATGATAAAACTGGTTCTTTCTATGAAATTTATCAAAAGATGAGTCCAGATGAAAGAACAGCATTTATTAAGGCTTTGGAAATGAATACTGCAAGTATTCAACCTGATATTAGTCATGATAATGTAATTGTTTCACCTCGTAGACAGGGTGCTGGATTTATCAATGCACAAGCTACTATTCAGGCATTAGCTAAAAATCCTTCGACCGTTGTTAGTAGCAATGACTATCCAGGTGTTGAACTTAAGAGCTTCACAGATAGAACGCACAAGTTCCAAGTTAAGTTTGTTAATAGAACGGATAAGACTTTAACTTATAAGTTAACTAATAATGGTAAAGAATCAGATGTTTATACTTCTGCTATTGATAGTAGTTCAGTTTTATACGACAAGAAGATTGATGGTGCTTCAGTTCAAGCTGATGGTGATGTAGCTGTTCCTGCAAATTCAACTAAGGAATTAACTATTACATTAGCACTGCCATCTGATTTTAAGGAAAACCAGTTTGTTGAAGGATTCCTGACCTTTAATGGATCAGATAGTTCACAATTGCGTTTACCATACATGGGATTCTTTGGCGACTGGGCAAGTTCAGATTTGCCAATCTTTGCTGGCTTAAATGATCCAGACGTGTTCCACCCTGAGAATAACATCTTGGGTACCATTGTAACTGTGGGTAATGACTCTATTAATGCTAACCCGGGCTTAGACATTGATGATGAAGGTAATTATGTATTTGATTCCTCGAAATTCGCAATTTCTACTGCAGATAATGCTCAATTCCAATGGTTTAAACCGACATATTACTTATACAGAAATGCGAATAATGTTAAGGCTCAAATTTTGGATAAAGATGGCAAAGTAATTAATACTTTAGCTTCATTGAGTAATGCCACTAAGTCATACTACTATGCACCAGCTCAAACATACAATTACTTTGATGAAGCTCCCGAGTGGCATGGTACATACTTTGACCAACAAGCTAACAAGACAGTTAAAGTGCCTGATGGAACATACACTTACAGAATTTCTGCTACTGTTGATGGCACAAACGCGGAGCAGCACTACGATATGCCAGTTAAGGTAGACAGTGTTAAACCTGTATTAAAGAATCTCAAGTTAGAATCAAGTACAGAAAAGGGTGCTGACGGCCAAGAAAAGACTCGTTACTACTTGTCTGTCGAAGCTAAGGACGACCTTAGTGGTTTGAGTGGTGACGCGAATGTTTCTATAAATGGTATCTTCAGTCAGTTAGCATATAATCCAACTGCTAAGGCAGATGAGGATGGTTTCCAAAAGGTTGAAATCGACTTATCTCCTGAACAGGTAAAAGCTTTACAAGCAGGTACTAATGACTTTGCTGTAGCTTTATTTGATAATGCTTCAAATGCGGGAACTGCTTCAGGTAAAGGCAATAAACCTGGTGAAACTGACTTTGGCTTAGTTCTTAGAGATGGTGGCTTACCAGATAAGATTTCTTCAAAGACTAAGAATTACGATCCTGACACTGAATCCTTTGTCTTCTCAGGTAGTTATCCAAGCAAGGTATATGGTACTTATACTGATAAGCATGGTGAGATTCATGACTTAGATATCGAAAGTGACGATGACAATACATTTGCTGCTGCGCTTCCACTTACTAAGGACGATTATAAGACAAAGGTTACCCTTTATGCCGATGCTGACCATAAGACAGTCCTTAAAGAAAAAGAAATTACAGTTAGTCTTGTACCAGCTAAGGTTGAAAATTTAACCGTTGATAAGACTGATACTTACGATGCAAGCAAGGATTCATCAGCTAAACTGGCCCAAACCTCTGAAGCTACTGTTAAGCTTTCAGGTAAGGTAAGTGATGATACTAAGTCATTAGTAATTAAGCAAGATGGCGAAGATGACATATCAGTTGATTTGAACGATGATCATACTTTCTCCATTGAATTACCAGTAAGCTTTGGTGAAAACAACTTTAATCTTGTGGCAACTGATGAAGATGGTAATTCATCCAGTGTTGAACAAAAGGTTAAGTCTAGTGACCGCGGTAAAACAACTGTAAAAAGCAGTGACGTTACATTCGATAACGGCATCAAGTGGGGCACCAGCACCGTTAGCGCTAATACCAAAAACTATGACCCTAAAACTGGTCAGTTGACTATTACTGGTAAGGTAAGAAGACCAACTACTACTTTGCAAATTGATGGTAAGGACGTGAAGATTAATTCTGATCAAACATTTGAAGTAACTCTAAATGTTGGTACTCACGGTGCTAAGATTATAAATGCTTTGATTGGTGATTCAACTGTTAGAGAAACTACTCAAGAGAGGCTAACTTTCTATGTAGATGCAGAATCACCTGTTTTAACCCTGGATGATGATGGTCCTGTTTACATTAACAAGGATAAATATACTATTTCTGGTACTGTCACTGATGACTACAATTACTATGGACTATCAATCAACGGTAATAGTATTGAATCTGCCTGGGGGGATGTAGATTACAACAGCAAGGAAGGTGTCAAGAAGGACTTTAAGTATGAAGTTGAATTGAAGAAGGGTAAGAATACTTTTAATATTAAAGTAACTGATGCCCAAGGCAATGAAACTACTCAAGCTTTAGTTGTTTACTATGAACCAGAAAAGACCTTAGATGAGCCTGATGTAAAGCAAACTGTGGCAGAAGATGCTGAGTCTGCTCTCCTTGAAGCTACTACTAAGGAGCCTGATGCAAAGGTGGTTTACAGTGTTGATGGCGGCAAGATATTCAAGGATATGCCAGCCGACGGACTCAAAGTCACTGAAAATGGTACCGTTGAATTTAAGGCTGTTGATAAGTATGGCAATGAATCTGATGTTAAATCTGTAGAGGTTAAGGATCTTAATGAGAAAACTAATCCTAGTGCAGATGACGAAAAATTATCCAAGGCTAAAGAAAAGCTTCAAGCTATTGTTGATGCTGGCGAAAAGAAAGACTTGAGTGGCTACACTGATGATTCTAAGAAGGCTTATGAAGAAGCTTTAAACAAGGCAAAAGATGTCTTGGCAGACAAAGATGCTACATTGGAAGATGTTCAGGCTGCAACTGATGCATTAGATAAAGCAGAAAAGGCATTGGCTGATAAAGAAAATGGTACTTCAGATGACGAGTTGTCTAAGGCAAAGAAGGAACTTCAAGCCAAGGTTGACGCCGGTGCTAAGAAGGACTTGAGTGGCTACACTGATGATTCCAAGAAGGCTTATGAAGAAGCTTTAGACAAGGCAAAAGAAGTCTTGGCAGACAAAGATGCTACATTGGAAGATATTCAGACTGCAACTGCTGCATTAGATAAAGCAGACAAGGGATTGACTGATAAAGAAAAAGATGCTTCAGATGACGAATTGCCTAAGGCAAAGAAGGAACTTCAAGCTAAGGTTGACGCTGGCACCAAGAAGGATTTGGGTAAATACACTGATGAATCCAAGAAGACTTATGAAAAAGCTTTAGACAAGGCAAAAGAAGTCTTGGCAAACAAAGACGCTACATTGGAAGACGTCAAGGCTGCAACTGAGGTATTGGATAAAGCAGAAAAAGATTTAACTGTTAAGAGTACTGAACCATCTATTCCATGGACCAATACCACTCCAAGTTCCATTGAATCTACTTCACAAGCAAGTGCAGATGTAACTGCTTCAGATAAGAACAAGGATAATGCTGAAAATAAGGATACCAAAGAAGAGGGTAAATTAACTAAGGTAATGTTCAAGTCTGTTCTTTACACTAAGGAGATCAAGAAGACTTCTAAGACTGCCAAGGCATATAGCTTCCTTAATCTTGTAGTTGAAAAGGATAAGTTAAAGGTTTATACATTTAATGGTCTACATTTCTACAAGGTAGTAGATAAAGACGAATATGTTCGTGTAAGAAACATTACTGGCACCAAGGCTAAATTGAAGAGAAATTCTTACGTATACAAGTCTAATGGTAAGAAGGTATCACGCCAGCTTCTCAAGAAGGGTGCCACTGTAACCATCTACGGTGATCAATATAAGGCTTTAGAGAAATTCAAGAAGACATATAGAATTGGCGAAGGCAAATACATCAAGAGCGTAAACTTCTATGAAGTTCATCTTGTAAAATAGCTTCTAGATTTTAAAAGATGATCAAATACGGCTCTTTGTTAAAACCTGTTGATAAAGATTAAATGAAAAGAAGCAAGCATCAAAAAATGCTTGCTTCTTTTTTCTTTTACCTTGTTTCTGCCAATCTGTATAGAACTACAAAGTATAATATTTGCTAATTGCTACTGATTAGTAGTAGATGCTATAATAATGTAGAAATGATACTTGGAGGTTTGTAATGGAAGTTGCTGAGGCATTAGCGAGGCTAAAATTCTTGGTGAAGCATGATCATTTTCAAATGGTTCAAAGAAGAGACAAAATGGCAATGCCAGTTTCAGTAACTTTGGCGAAAGAAATAGTTAAGCAGTTGTCAATCAGTGATTTTGTCAAACATGAACCGAATAGAAGTAATCCATTACAATTTGTCTGGGTATTTAAAACAAGCGATGGCCAAACTTACTACATTAAATTCGTATTTACTGAAGATAATCAAAAAGTAGTATTTATTAGTTTCCATCTTGATTATTAAAGGAGGGGTTTATATGGCTTACCAAAAGGATTTCACTACTATTTATACTATTAATGGACATAAGTATACAGTAACAGCACCAGCTCTTTTTGACAGTAAAACCAATGAACTGATTCCAGATAAGGCATTAGATGATCAAGCTGCTGAAATTGCCCGTCAAAAATATCGTGACGAAATGGGTCTATTGTCACCAAAAGAAATAAAACAATATCGAGCTAAAGTTGGATTAACACAACGTAATTTAGCAGAATTAACCGGATTAAGTCCAAATACGATTGCTCTTTACGAAGCAGGTGCATTTCCAACAAAGGCCAATAATAGGTTGTTAAAAGCTCTCATAAAAAGCGATAATGTACTTGAACAATATATTTCTGATGAAAAGAATAAATATTCTGATGAACTGATAGCAAAAGTTAATTCCTATTTGAACCATAGTGATAGTGTTGTGGAATCACAACCTGAGCAACCTAAGTTCACTGCTGTGCAGTTAGCCAATTGGTTTCGAGTTGAGAATTACTTTGAGCGGGATAATGATTTGAATATTGATCCATTAACGCAAATGAAAGCCAATAAGCTTCTCTATTTTGCATATGGTAGATTTTTAGCTAAAACTAGAAGTAGGCTGTTTTCTTCCCCTATTATTCATTTACAATACGGTCCAGTAATAACTGAAGTACATAAAAAGTTTAATGGTAAGCGTGTTTTAGATATTGATAAACCAGACAAAGAGGCCATGAATGACTATAACTTGGTTTCTAAAGATGGTGAAATTGCCGACTTACTAGATAAGGTTAATGATGATTACATTAATTACAATGCTGCTCGATTAAGTAAGCAGACTCATCGGTCCGGTTCACCATGGGATTTAACTCCGGATAGAGAAATAATTAAAGATCAGTTGATTTTTGATTCGTTTAATCGAGGAGTAGAAGAATAGTTTGAGAAAGAATAAATAATAAGTGTCCTAATGTGGGTCTTAATAAATTTATTGAGGTGAAGGCTCAGTCTTTTGCTTAATCCTATAACAGAGCTAACTGCCTTTAAAGCAGTTGCTTGAAATTTAGAGAAGAAGTCTTGTTTACAAGGCTTCTTTTTTTATATCTAGGCTATAACTTAGATAAATTAATCTTTTGCAAGAAATTGCTGAAAATGGTAATTATAATTGGGGCAGCAATTATTGAAGTAGTATTGAGCACACTCATGGTTGAAGATAAAATTTCTTGATCAACTTTATTATCAAGCCATTTGAGTTAAATTTGGGCTTGCAGTACAATATAGGTTAAGTGTACAAATTGTGTAAATGAATAGCATTAATCGATGATATGTGGAAATAAAAATGGCGGATCTGTTGGATTATTATCAGTTCTTATTAGTAATTTTAGAAGAATGCCACTGCATTTAGTGAGTGAATATATAGCTTGCTTAAGATAAGTTTTTATAAAAATTAAGCTAATGAACAATTCTAAAAATAAATCTTTTTTCTTTAGGAGTAGATTATGAAAATGAAGCTTAGAAAAATTTTTTCTATTTCAATAGGTATTATATTGATAATAATTGCGATAAAAGATTTTTCTCCTTGGCGTAGTACAGGGGAAATAATAACAGGACTAATAACATTGGCAGTGGCATTATTTTCCAAAAGTAAAGACCAAGAATCAACTTCTTCTGAAATAGATCACTTAGTTGACCACAAAGTTGTAATTTATTCGGAACGCATTTATTTGGCGATGTTTTTCGTCTTTCTAATTTTATATTACTTAGATGGGAAAAATGTTATACTCGGCGTTATATCTATTTATTCGTTATTGCTTTGGTATATTCAACTGGTAATGCAATTAATAATAAGTGTTTTAGAGATAGTAAAAAGCAATAAAAATAAATAATTTTTAAACCTTTTACTTGTTGTTTGAATGTTGAAAAAGTAGCTGAAACACTAGTATTGCTGATTCGTTGCTATCCAAGAAATGTAGTAGAAAAATAATTTAATTTAAACAAAAATGAGTTTTAAAAGACTTGAAGACAATAGCTTCAAGTCTTTTTTGTTTTCACACTGATATAAATTTTTCACACAAATGCTTTTTAAATTAATAAAAAGTGTGTGCGCCAAAGAGAAAAAACGCTATAACAAGAACGAATTAGATGAAAAAATCTTTTTCTGCCAGCCAGATTCACAGTTTGCTACAGTGAAAAAAGCTCAGATTTGTTAATAAAGTTAATGTAAAATGACTTTGAAAGCGGTTTTAAGTTGAGACGATATTTAAAAAAGAGGTCATTATGCTAAAAGACGAGATTTTACATTACTTGGATAAAGAAACGAAAACAGTCAATTTGGAGGAATTAGATGACAAATTTACGGCTGGTGGAATTGCTAAAGCTTTAAACGCAAAGCGTAATACCGTCAGCTTGTATTTAAATCAACTGACTAATGAAGAGAAATTGGTAAAAATTGAAACTAGACCTGTGCATTTTCTTCACCGCTCAAGCTTTGAAAAAGAGAACTACAAACTGAAAAAAAGTGTCTATCAATCTGTTACAAAATTAGAACAGGAAAATAGCAACCAAGATTTGCTAAAACGATTCGTCCAAATTAATCCTAGCTTGAAGGAGAGCATTGAGCGAGTCAGGGCCGCAGTTCTATATCCTAACGGCGGCTTGCCTTTACTGATTAATGGAGAAAGTGGTACAGGAAAAAGTTATTTGGTCAGCTTGATCAATCGTTTTTGCCGCACACATAAATTAATTAAAAAGTCTGCGCCCTTTATAACAATCAACTGTGCGCAGTACGCTGACAATCCAGAACTATTAACTAGCAATCTTTTTGGCTATAAAAAAGGTGCTTTTACTGGTGCTGATGAAGATCATGAGGGTGCATTTGTGGAAGCAGATGGTGGAATTCTCTTTTTGGATGAAGTTCACCGACTTGGTCCTAAAGGGCAAGAAAAGCTGTTTACTTATTTAGATCAGGGGATAGTTTATCCAGTTGGTGAAACGAAAAAAGGAAAAAGGGTCCATGTGAGATTGTGTTTTGCCACAACTGAGGATCTGGATACCAGTTTTTTAACTACTTTTACACGTCGTATTCCCGTAAAAATCACTTTACCTCCGCTTAGTCAACGGAGTAAGGAAGAGCGCTTGAATTTGGTTTATACGCTTTTTAACAATGAGCAAAAAAAGATTGCTAAACCACTTTCTATTAGCGATCAAGTTTTAGACATGTTGGCCAACTATCAGCCAACCGGCAATATAGGAGACTTGAAAAATGCAATTAAGTTAACAATTGCTCGCGCTAATGCTGATCAAAAAGACAACGAGACAATTACTTTGACGGCATATAACTTACCACTAGACGTTTTGAGTAAAAGCAAAGTGGAGGTCTATCATCCTTCTTCTAAGCCAATTATGATTACAAATGAAACAGAAGTAGATGATTTAATTGAACGAAATTTTCCCGAAAAGAAAATTTTTCTTAACAGCTTAAATAAGTTACTCAAAGTCTATGAGCAAAGTGATGATAATTTGGCTGAATGTGAATCTAAGTTAAAACAAATAGTGTACCAGCTATTTGATTCCTTGCTTTTTGAAAAAAATAATAGCGATCATATTCCATTGCTTTCGTATGTGATCGATGGCGTTAACCATTTGTTTGAGCAAATGAAAACAGCTTATCAGCTAAAGATTAGTAATAATGCAGTATATGCAGTTAGTTACTATTTATTTGAGCGCCAAAAGTTTCAATGGAGCAGTGAGGAAATAAAGAATCAAAAGGCTTTGATGAAGCTCAACAAAGATGTTCGCCAACGCTATCTTGACATTTATGTTTATGTGACCAAGTTAATTAATTTGATTAAGACAAATTTGGATATTGAACTTAATGAAGTAGATTATATCTTTCTAACTATTTATCTAAACAAGTTGGAGATTATTACCAAGACTGGTTTGATTAAAGCAATTGTGATTGCTCATGGTTATGCCACAGCTGGGAGTATAGCAAATGTAGTTAACCGGCTTTTGGGTGCACATACACTTGATGCATTTGATATGCCAATTAATGTTAGTACGCAAGAAATTGCCGACAAAATAATTGATTATACTGAAAATAATGATGTGACACATGGCCTAATTATTCTAGTTGATATGGGATCATTGAAAGAGATTGAAACACTTTTTCCACGCCAGATTAATGCACCGATTTTATTAATTAACAATGTTTCCACATTATTAGCCTTAACGGTGGGTGAAAGCATTCTAAAGAAACGTAATTTTCGGAAAATTAGTCAATTAGTAAAACAAACAGGAGAGATTGAAATCAAATTAACCTACCCGGAAACCAGTAAGCAAAAGGTGATTCTAACAACTTGTTATTCTGGAATTGGAACCGCAACGCATGTTGCAAGACTTTTGGAGCGTTGCTTGCCGAATAAAAAAATTAAGATTGTACCGTATGATTTTCAAGCTTTGAAAGATACTCATGAAGTGGGCATTATTAAAAAAATGTATGAGGTTGTTGGCATCATTGGAACTGAGAACCCAAGCATTAACGGAATTGATTTTATTTATCTTGAACAAATTTTATCTGACAAAGATACAGCTAAGTTAAGTGACTGGCTAAAAACAGCATTTTCGAATCAAGAAATAGAAACGATTCTCAATAACTTAGTTAAGAACTTTTCCTTAGAGCAAACCATTAATATGGTTACTATTCTTGATGCACCCAAAGTCATTGAAAACATTACTATTTTTATTCAAGAGCTTGAGCGTCGATTTTCAATTACCCTGTCTAGTCAAAAGAAGTTTACCCTTTATGTTCATGTCAGCTACTTAATTGAGCGTTTAATTAGGAAGGAAGCTAATAATATAAATCCAGAATTCGAAGAAAGATTTGCTCAAAAATATCAACGAGAATTAGATGAAATTGATGTCGCATTTAATGTGATAAAAGAAAACTATAGTGTGAAAATTCCCAAATCAGAGTTAATTTACATAGATCAAATTATTTTTAATCGGCAATGAAATTTCTGTTAAATCAGCGTTTAGTAGAGGAAAATTAATATTTGAAATGAACTTGGCACGTAAATTGCTATTAGATTTTTGAAAAGAAAACTGTTTTCCAAGTGAGATTATAAAAAATTGGAAACTGGCTAGTGTTTATTAGGAGGATTTATAGTGAATGTACAATTTTGGCAAATTGCATTAATAGTCTTATACGGCTTCTTTATTAATTATGATAAAAATGGTTCAATGCTGGGAACCTCGCAACCAGTAGTTGCAGGTTTCCTAGTTGGCTTAATTCTAGGAGATATACCTACAGGTCTTTATATTGGTGGTACGCTTCAGTTAATGACATTGGGTATTTCAAGTTTTGGTGGTGCTTCAGTTCCTGACTATCAAACAGCTGCACTTATCGGAACATACATAGCTATTACGACTGGTCAAAAAGCTGCAATTGGTATAACTTTGGCTATTCCAGTTGCAATGTTAATGGTTGAACTGGATGTTTTAAAATGGACAGTTAATATTTACTTCCAAAATAAAGCTGAAAAATATGCAGATGAAGAGCAGTACGGCAAAATTGAAGTAATGCAGATATGTGGTGTATTAACTACCATGATGGTTTCAGGATTACCTGTTTTATTGACCGTAATAGCAGGACCATCTTTAGTAAAATCAATTATTGCCTTTATTCCTCAATGGGTCACAGGTGGTTTGACAGTTGCAGGAAACTTGCTACCAGCTTTAGGTATTGGTTTATTGTTACGCTACCTCCCTGTAAAAAGTTACTTTGGCTACTTGATTATTGGGTTTGTTGCAGCAGTTTATCTAAAAATGACAATTTTAGGTATTGCTTTAGCTGGTGCAGCCGTAGCCTTAATTCTATATAAGAGAAATAGTGAAGAACAAAATAATGTTCAAAGTGCTGGAGGAATGAATGATGACGAATAAAGAAGTAAGTAATAAGACAAAAAACCGCGTTTTATTTAGATGGATTTTAAATGGCGGGGCATCATTAAACTATGAAAAAATGATGGGCTTGGCATACACATATTCGATGCTTCCTTTCCTTAAGGAGAACTACAAGGATAATCCCAAAGGTTTAAAAGAATCAGTAAAAACACACTTACAATTTTTTAACACTAATCCTTATTTAGCTCCATATGTATTGGGGATGAATATTGAAATTGAAGAAAAGGAAAAAGATAGCAGTCTAAAGACAGTAATGGGTTTGAAGACAGGCTTAATGGGTCCTTTGGCAGGACTAGGAGATAGTGTCTTTGTTGTTATCCCTTGGACTATCTTTGGTGCAATTGCAGCAAATATGGCATTGAGCGGTAGTCCTGTAGGTATATTTCTTTGGTTTATCGTTACTTGGCTTCTTCGTGCTTTAGGAATTCCTTTGTTTAAAGCCGGTATGAAATCAGGAACCAGCCTGTTAACATCAATTGAAACAAAGATGAAGTTAATAACTGAAAGTGTTTCTATTTTAGGATTAATGGTAGTCGGCGGATTAATTCCAACAGTGGTAAAAACAAACTTAGCTTTAAAATTTAAGCAAGGTTCATTATCAATGACTGGAAACCAAATTCTTGATCAAATTATGCCTGGTCTTTTACCAGCAGCCTTAGTTTTTGGTGTCTATTATTTATTAAGCAAGAAGGTTAAGCCAATATATATCATTTTAATTATTATTGCCTTATCGATTGTTCTGTACTTACTTGGAATTATGAAATAGTTTATTGAGAAAAGAGATTTAAAATTATGGAAGGTATAATTCACATCAGAATTGATGATCGACTGATCCATGGTCAGGTTGCAACACTATGGACTAATGAACTGGGCGCTACTAGAATAATGGTCATTAACGATGAAGTAGCCAATAACGAAATTCAGAAAACAATGCTTAGAATGGCCGCACCATCAAATGTATCTACATCGTTGATAACCGAAGAAAAGGCTGTCAATAATATTAATAATGGTAATTATAAAGGACAAAAAGTATTAGTTATCGTTAAAAATCCAGAGACAGTTGTCAGATTAATGGATCAAGGATTGGATATTAAAAAAATAAATGTGGGCAACATGTCTACTAGAGAAAACACTCATCATATAAAGCCCAGTGTTAGCATTACGCCTGAAGAAGAACAAGCATTTCGCGTTCTTTTGGACCGTGGAGTTGAAATTACTGCAGTAATGGTACCAACAGATAAAATGGTCTATTTAAAAGATTTAATTTGATAAAAAGGAGAGAAAAGAATTGTTTAATATTGTTATTGCTTCGCATGGGCCGTTGGCTGAAGCTATGAAAAAGTCGGTAAAGCTTTTCTTTCCTGAAGAAAATAAAATTACTACAGCTAGTATAGATGAAAAAGGCTTAGAAATTTTTCAAGCAAATTTGGACGAGATTATGGCAACCGTTAAAGATAAAAGTGTACTATTTCTAGTCGATTTATCATATGGCACGCCCTTTAACGAAATTGCCAAAAGAATGTCAATGGTTAGTGACGATTCTGAAATTTTGTCAGGAGTAAATATGCCGACATTAATTGAAGCAATAAATTTACGAAATCAAGGTTATTCTTTAAAGGAAGTTGTACCGAAACTTATAGAGGTAAGCAAATTGCAATCATACTCTGAAAGAATAAAAACAATTAATAATCCAGATAATGAATAGCATTGAAAAAGTAGTAAGAAAAATGATCTTACTACTTTTATTTATTTAGGAAGTACAAAAATGAACTTAATTGATGAGGCTAATCAAACACTAAGAATCCAAAACTATAGGTATAGATACCATCTTTCTCCTAATTCGGGCTGGTCAAATGACCCAAATGGCTTAGTTTTTTATCAAGGAAAGTACCATGTTTTTTTGCAAAATGATCCTTTTAATTCTAGTTCTAACAGGATTTTTTGGGCACATTTTATATCAACAGACTTGATAAAATGGAAACAGATTGACTTTGCATTAGCACCGGACAGCTTTTATGATATTGACGGTTGCTATTCAGGTAGTGCGATCGTTGAAGAAAATAAATTATTTTTGGTATATGCTGGACATAAGAATAAACAAAATTCATATGTCGAATCAATTTGCGTTGCCGAAAGCAGTGATGGAATCCATTTTGAAAAATGGAATAATAATCCAATAATTACTAGAGATCCTAATATAAATACTAAAAGATTTAGAGATCCTAAAATTTTTAAAAAGGACAATTATTTTTTTATTCTAGTAGGTGGAGAAAGTAACGAAGGCTGCGGACAACTTTTGCTTTATCAAAGTAAAAGTATATATGGTGAATGGCATTATGTCGGAAAAACTTTAAACAAAGCGAAAGGGCTAGGCAATATGATAGAATGTCCTGATTATTTCAGTCTTAATGGAGAAAACATTCTTTTAGGATCGCCAAAGGGGATTGAAACAAATGAAAAGCATGGGTTCGATTCCTGTTACTACTTATGTGATCCCAAGTTTGCTGGCGAAAGATTACCTCAGGGTAAAACATTGGACTATGGCTGGGACTTTTATGCTCCTCAAACTATGTATGATCCAATTAAAAAGCGAAGATTACTTTTTGGTTGGCTAGGTTTACCAATAGAGCAAGAGAAAGAAAGTGTAGCTAATTACCAAAATATTGGTGCGTTGACTATACCTAGAGAACTAGTGCTAAAAAATGATAAGATTTTAGTGTTTCCTGTTTCTGAGTACGAAAAGCTAAGAGATGGAGCTGGTTCACGTATCCAAGAAAAAATAGATTATTCAAGCTCTTCTGAGTTTGTTTTCAGTAATATCCCAAGTAACTTTGAATTCCACATTTCTTCTAAAAGAGGATCTTATGGCATTTTAGTTAAGGAACACTCTTTAATTGTAAAAATACATGACCAAATTCGAGCACATCAAGTTACAATAGATAATGTATACGGAATAGAAAGCTTATCACTTTATATTGATAATGGTCTTACAGAACTTTTTATAAACAATGGAGAATATGTTTGCACCAATAAATGCGAATTTGAATCTAATAATGTAAAGGTAGATTTTGAAAACGACGATAAAGTGGTAGGATTTAATTATAAAATTAACTCAATATTTTAGTTAAAGGAGCAAATATGTTATTAGGATCAATTGAAGCTGGTGGAACAAAGTTTGTTTGCGCCGTCGGTAACGAAAATTACCAGATTAAAGATCAAACTACTTTCCCAACCACAACTCCAGAGGAAACACTTCGCAAAACAGTCGACTACTTCAAAAAGTTTGATATTGATGCGATTGGAATTGCCTCTTTTGGACCAATCGAAGTACGTAAGACTGCATCGAATTATGGCTACATTACTGACACACCTAAGGCAGGCTGGAGTAATACTGACTTTGTTGGTTATTTGAAAAAAGAGATTGATGTACCAATGTACTTCACAACTGATGTAAATGGATCAGCGTATGGTGAGTATGTGATGTCACAATTATCTAATGAAGACATTGACTCTCTTGTTTATTACACTATTGGCACCGGTGTTGGTGGTGGAGCAATTATTAACGGCAAGTTAGTTGGTTCACTTGGTCACCCTGAAATGGGCCATGTTAAGCTTAAGCGTCATCCTGATGATCTTGATTTTGCAGGTGTTTGTCCTTTCCACAAAGATTGTCTGGAAGGTTTAGTATCTGGTCCAACTTTTGATGCTCGTTTGAATAAGCCAGGCAAGGATGTTCCACTATCAGATCCTGTTTGGGACATCATGAGTTACTACGTTGCTCAAGCTGCTTTGCAAGTTACACTGATTTTGCGCCCTGATAAAATTGTTTTTGGCGGCGGTGTTACTAGTGAAAAGTTTTTAGAAAAAGTAAGACGTGATTTTGCCAAACTGTTGAATGATTATGTTCATGTACCTGAACTTAATCAATACATTGTTATGCCTGAAATTGAAAATAATGGTTCAGCAACTGTAGGTGATTTTGCACTTGCAAAACGATTATTAAGAGAATAATCTATCCAGCATATTAAGCAAGAATTTCAGGAAAGATATAAAAAATCAATAATACTAAAAAAGCCAATGGCATCTATTTGATGTCATTGGCTTTTTGTTGTGTCTATTTAGTAAGGCACCGGTAGTCTTAGTCTAATAAGTCAAACTTAAGTGTAGCTAAGTTATGACCTTCATTAACCATGTTGCTGAGCAATTCAATTGTATTGTTGTAAACTTGGTCGGCCATCTTTTGGTTAGCTTCAGTTAACAAGTCTTCAGCTTCTTTACCTGTAAGACCTGCGGCCTTCTTATCAGTTTCGTGTTGAATAAAGTGGCATTGTGATAATGATTTTTGTTCAAAGTCACTTTCAAGCTCGCCATATACCTTAAAATTAGTGTCTCCAAGTTGTGCAGTTAGCTTGTTTAACCAGAAAATCTTGTTGAGATCAAATTTTGGACCAGTTTGGAAGCTTGCAGGAGTGTCATTAACATTGGTATAGAAAGGAACAAAGCTGTTAAAAGTGTTTGGACCGAAGCAAAGCCATTGAACACCAGCGATTTCTTCTGGAACATCATTTCTAACTTGGAGAATATGAGTTTCGAAGTTACGGTTAAGTGCAATTGGACGATAAGTCTTCTTTTGCTCAGGAGTACCAAGGTCGCCGTATGGGTCAAATGGTGTATCTTGGTAGTGTGAACTTTCTACAAAACAAATGTCTTCAATACTAATCTTACGGTTAGCGTGGCAAATGAATGGTTGGTCCTGATCAGTTGGTTTGCCACCAAATTCTGGATCAAAGTAATTGTGTACAAACCAAGCACGAGGGTTGTTGTAGTGCGCATCTTTAACAGTTGAACTACCAAAAATGTGACGCATGTTGTAGCCTTCACGATCAGGGTTTAAGTGGTATTCTTCGATTAAACCTTCCAAAGTATCGTCAGCTAAAAAGCCGTCTTCACCAAAGTGGAATTCATCAATGTTCAAACGGTTAGGAGCAACAACATAAGCGTCATCAGGGATGCGACGAGCGATCCAGTGATGACCACCGATTGTTTCAAGGTACCAAATTTCATCATGGTCAGCAAAAGCCATACCATTCATTTCATAAGTACCATACTTTTCAAGTAAGTAACCCATCCGTTTAACACCGTCAAGAGCGCTGTGGATATAAGGCAATGTCAAAGTAACAAAGTCTTCTTCACCAAGTCCACCTTCAGTTACTAGTGGGTCGATTCCTTGGATGCGGGAATTCGTAGTGATTGTTTCAGTTGCAGTCATTGCAATGTTTTCGGAGTTAATTCCGGCTGCTGCCCAAATACCACTTTCACCTGATACGTCTGGTGCACTAGTGTAGCGTAAAGGAGTATCTGCTAAGTCCTCATCATCAATTTTTTGGTGACTAATAACACTTTCATAGTGCTTAGGTTGCTTTTCTGGTGTAATGAGTTCGAAACCTTCGGGAATAATTTCACGTCCACCGTCTTCACTTCTGGCAATCATTGCTGAGCCATCAATTGAAGCATTTTTACCGACAAGAATAGTTGTACATTCTGCTTTTTTCATTTAATCTGTCCTTTCAAAATAACTTAATCTATATTGTATTAAAAAGGACAGCTATAATGCAAAGAAATACGCAAACTTAACCTGAAATTATTTATTTGATTGTTGGAGTTGAGAAAAAAGTGAAGGAAAATATTTCTTGATTAGATATTGCTTAAATATGTAAAACATGATATGCTTAAATTACGTAAGAAACAGCGCTATTCACAGGCTCAATTAGCAGAAGAAGCCAATGTTAGTCGCCAAACGATTAATAGAATTGAAAATGACAAATATGATCCCTCACTAGGTTTGGCTTTTCAACTGGCAGATATATTAGGGGTTACAGTTGACGAATTGTTTATTAATAAGTTGCCAGTGCAATCAATTGAGACGCCTACTTCAGTTTCTGCTATGGGTATTATTGAGTTTAGCAATCTAATCATTATAAGTCAGTGGGCTTTTGCCTTTGCGGATTTCTACCTTGATTAGTAAGAAAATCGTGTGAACTAATTTGAATTAAAAATCATAAAAAACTATAGAGACTAAAAGAGATATACATATGGAAACTAGAAAAATTTTACAGGAAAAATTAAAGGCAACATTAACCCAAATAACGCATGAGTCACTAAACAGCACTTTTGTTGGGTATAGTGAGCTTTATAAACAAGTGATTTTTGTCAAAGTTTTTTCTCAAGAAGGTAAATTTTTAACCGAAAAAACTGTTAATGAACAACTTAATTCACGCGTATTAGGCTTTTTTACGATTGAAAATCCGCAGCGCTTCATATTAATAATGAAGGATTGTGACCCGATAGACTTAAAACTACCGCTTACAGCCGAATTGGCTTTTGAAATGGGACAAGAGTTGTCAACCTTTCATCAAAATGTAAAACCATTTGAGGGCATTTATCTTAATGAACAGCTTTTTAAAAAGATTGAGATGGATGTTAGCAGTCTAAAAAACATTGCGATCAAGGACAGACTTGAAGAACTATTAAAAGCATTTAATCCAATTAAAGCCAAAATTGAACATGATTTATGTGCTTATTCCACGGTAGTACTTCATGGTGATGTTGGTGTGCGCAATTACAAACTTGTCAATGGAAAACTGCGTTTAATCGACTTTGAGCGAGCAAGAAAAGGTGTAAACTATCAAGACTTCATCAAACTGTTTTATCAAGATTTTAATTTAAACAGAAATCTGATTAGCTCGTTTATTGAAGGATATAGGACAAAAGGTGATAAGGTTGAGATTTTGCCTGAAACACAAGTTTTTCTAATTTTTATTACAGCAGTTGGAATTATGAAGTACGTGGAAAAAATAGAAGATCAACCGTTTGAAAAGATAGGCGAATTGATGTTAGAAACTTGCACGCAATATTTCAATATGGATTCTGGAAATGAGTCCAAACCGAAATTGAATGCAATAATTGAATAAAGCGTGAGCTATTTTGGTAATTAGAAAAGGCATCTTCGACTTAGAAGATGCCTTTTGGCGCGAACAAAATAATTTTAAGGGAAAATAATTGTTCACATGATATTTGCAGTTTGATTTTTCTATTTTTCCTTTGACTCACCTCCCTTCAATAAAAGATTTAGAAGTGTAGCGGATAAACTGGTGATAACAATTCCGTTACTTAAAAACAATTGAACTGTTGCAGGTAAGTTCTTGAAAAATTGTGGATAAATAGTGACGCCAAGTCCTAAGCCAACTGAAATTGCGATGATTAGGATATTATTATTGTCACTCAAATCTACTTTTACAAGTGTTTTAATTCCTTGAACGGCAATCATGGTAAACATTACCAGCATTGCGCCACCTAAAACAGGAGTAGGAATAATAGTAACTAGTGCACCAATTTTTGGTAACAGTCCCATAGCCATTAACAGGCCAGCTGCCCAATAAATTGGTCTTTTTGTTTTAATACCTGACAGTTGAAGTAGTCCAACGTTCTGGGAGAAGGTAGTGTACGGAAAAGCATTAAACAAACCACCAAAGATTTGTGCTAATCCTTCTGCACGATACCCCTTTTTTAAATCCTCTTCAGTTACATCATGGCCGATTAGGTCGCCTGTAGCAAAGAAGACGCCGGTAGACTCAATCATTGAAACTAATGCGATAATCATCATGGTCAAACTGGATGACCATTCGAATTTCGGAACACCAAAGTAGAATAATTGTGGTAAATGAAACCAAGAAGCTTCTAAAACTGGTGTTAAGGAAACTCGTCCCATCAAAGATGCAATTACGGTCCCGGCAACTAAGCCGATAAGAACCGAGATTGACCGCAAGAAGCCTTTAGTCCAGATTTCTAATGCCAAGATAATGAACATTGTACTGAAAGCCAATATCAGGTTTTGGCTGCTACCAAAGTCTTTGGCATTAGCATTGCCACCACCCATATTTTGAACGGCAACAGGGACCAATGTAAGACCAATAGTAGTGATTAGAGTTCCTGTAACCACTGGTGGAAAGTACTTCTTGATTTTGGCAAAAACGCCAGAAATCAAGATGACAAAGATCCCCGCAATGATAATGGCACCATACATATCGTTAATCGAAAACTTTTGACCGATCATTTGTAAAGGTGCAACCGCTTGGATGGCACAACCCAAGATTACTGGAAAACCAATACCAAAGTATTTGTTTCGCATGAGTTGTAGTAGTGTTGCAAGCCCACACATAAAGATGTCAATTGAGACAAGATAAGTCATTTGTTCTGCGTTGAACTTTAACGCTGTTCCAATTAATAATGGTACAGCAACTGCACCAGAGTACATCGCCAATAGGTGCTGTAGACCTAAAATAGCTGCTTTTTGGTGACTAACTTCTTCTTGCTTCATTATTTTTCGTCCGCAAATTGAACTTCACCATTAGCTAAACTAGCGATATTTGCTAAGGATTCTAGACGATAGCCGTGTTCTTTAATCCAGCTGCTACCACCTTGGAAAGTTTTCGCAACCACGATACCGATTCCAGCAACATTAGCATTGGCTTGATTAGCTATGTTAATCATTCCCTTGACTGCTTCGCCGTTAGCCAAAAAGTCATCGATAATCAATAAGTTGTCGTCTTCATGTAAAAATTTTTGTTCTACACAAATTTGATTTGTGGTTTTCTTGGTGTAGGAATATACGTCAGCCCAGTAAACCGCATCATTAAGTGTTGATGGTTTTTTCTTGCGGGCAAAAACCATTGGCACATGAAGCTCGTATGCTGCCATTACTCCGGGAGCAATACCAGAAGCCTCACAGGTTAATACTTTTGTAACTCCGCTTTGATCAAACAGACGAGCAAACTCCTTGCCCACAGCCATCATCAGCTCTGGATCAACCTGATGATTCAGAAAAGAATTAATTTTTAGTACATCACCAGGTAGAACCTCACTGTCTTGACGGATCCGATCTTCTAAAAGCTTCACAATTTCCTCCTTGAAAAATAAAAGGGCCTTCTCTACCAAAACTATGGTAAAAAAGACCCTTAAGGCAGCTTGCGCTGAATTAATTGTTATTGTTTATCCATAGTTCAGAATTTACGGTTCTGAGTAGAGACTGTCGACCACATTACGACAATATATAGATTAATATTTACTTGTTGAGTGAATTCTAACAAACCAAACTAAGTTGTGCAAGGTGAAGTTGGAATTCAGAATTTTAAACAGCATCGATCAAATATAGTTAAATTGTACAAGTGAAAAAAGTAGTTGACCAAAGAGACAATTCTTAGTACAGTTTAAATAAATTCATGTTTTTAGAAGAGGAGCTCGGATATCTGTGAAAAAAGACATTCACGATTTTGATGAAATTATCGTTTTAGATTTTGGTAGTCAATATAATCAATTGATTACCAGGCGCTTGCGCGATTTTGGGGTTTATTCTGAGCTCCTACCGCATGACATCAGTATGGAGAGAATCAAAGAAATTAATCCAAAGGGGATTATTTTTTCTGGTGGGCCAAATAGTATCTACGGTGAAAATGCACTTAAGGTTGACCCGGCAATTTTTGACTTAGGGATTCCAATCTTAGGTATCTGCTACGGAATGCAATTAATGTCGTACTATCTGGATGGTAAAGTTGAAAAAGCTGACAATTCAGAATACGGTCGTGCAGAAATTGAAGTTGAAGATTCTAGCAACGTTTTATTCAGTGACTTACCAAAAGAGCAATATGTGTGGATGAGTCATGGGGACCTAGTAACTGGGGCTCCTAAAGGCTTTGAAGTCGTTGCTTCAAGTAAAAACTGTCCGATTGCTGCGATTGCAAACGATCAAGCCAAAATGTATGGTATTCAATTCCATGCCGAAGTGCGCAACACACAATATGGTCTAGACATTTTACGTAATTTTGCTTTTAAAGTATGTGGTGCCAAAAATGATTGGTCAATGACCGACTTTATTGACTTACAAGTTGCAGAAATCAGAAAAACGGTTGGTGACAAAAAAGTCATTCTTGGTTTATCCGGTGGGGTAGACTCTAGTGTGACCGCAACACTTTTACATAAAGCGATCGGAGATCAATTGACTGCAATTTTCGTTGATCACGGGATGCTGCGTAAAAATGAGGGTGACGAAGTAATGGCAGCCTTAAATCGTGATTTGGGTGTGAACATTATTCGTGTGAACGCCCAAGAACGGTTTTTAAATAAACTAAAAGGTGTCACTGATCCAGAACAAAAACGTAAAATAATTGGTAAGGAATTCATCGAAGTATTTGCTGATGAAGCTAAGAAAATTAAGGATGTTGATTTCTTGGCTCAAGGTACCCTTTACACTGATGTAATTGAAAGTGGAACTAACACAGCACAGACAATTAAGTCGCACCACAATGTAGGTGGTCTTCCTAAGGACTTAAACTTCAAGTTAATTGAGCCATTGCGTAAGCTGTTTAAAGATGAAGTGCGCGAATTGGGCGAGAAACTAGGTATTCCACACGATTTGGTTTGGCGTCAACCATTCCCTGGACCTGGTCTTGGTATTAGAGTTCTGGGCGAAGTAACCGAAGACAAGCTAAAGATTGTACGTGATAGTGATGCTATTTTACGTGACGAAATTAAAAAGGCAGGACTGCAAGAAGACGTATGGCAATACTTTACTGTTTTACCCGGAATTAAATCCGTTGGTGTTATGGGTGATGGCCGTACTTATGACTACACCATTGGTATTCGAGCAGTTACCTCAATTGATGGGATGACAGCAGATTTTGCCCGTCTGCCATGGGATGTTTTGCAAAAAATCTCGACTAGAATTGTCGATGAAGTGCCAAACATTAATCGCGTCGTCTACGATGTAACGAGTAAGCCACCTTCAACAATTGAATGGGAATAAGGAGGCAGTTAACTTAAATGGTGAATCTATAGTGTTTTTGAGCCCCAATCCCATTACAAGTTAATCAAAATAGATAAGATTGTATGCCAAATAAAAGAAGCTCTTAGCTATTGCTAAGGGTCTTTTTTGTCTAAAAGTATGGAGTAATATTAATTTATGAACAGTAAGGAAAAAGATATAGATGAAATACCAATTGGAGCAGTTGAAAAAGAATTAAGAAAATATAGATCACAATTATTAAAAAATGGGAAGCTAGATTCTGCTGCAGAGGCACGTATTAGTAAATTTGGTGGAGTAATGAAAGGAGTAATTCCAAAAGGAAATATTTTTGTTAATGTTAAAGAACATGAAACTTTAAATTATAGAAAAGCCATCGGAGCTTTTAGTAAACAAGCATCAATTGAACAAAATTTTGGAAGAATTAGTTCTGTAGTTGATGAATTAAATCAATTCGCACATAAAATTTTAGGTGATCATGACGAAAACCTCAAAGTAGCTAAAGTGTTGATGGAACATGACTGGGTTACTTCAGAATTTTTTTATAATGATATTTTAAAAATGAATTATAATAAATCAGAAGAAGATATTTTAAAATACATTAAAAATTTTTATTCAGAAAACAATTATGAAAAGTTTTTTAGGATATTTGACCTAATAATTGATTCATTTCAAGATTTGAAAATGAATGAAGGTTACAGGCTTCAACTTATTAAAATGAGAAACATAGTTAGTCAGGATTTTAATAATTATGATCTTCTGATTAGTAACTTGTTTTCAATTGCAGAATATGTTTGTGCATTTCAATTTGATTTACTTTCCAACAACGACTATATTAATAAAGAATCAATAAAAAATAATAGAAAAAAGTACGCTGATGAAAATGGTCAACTAACAGCAATTGATATGTTAAGTTTTTTTACGGTCCTAAAAAAATGGTGGGCTAAGGCTGACTTTAAAGTAGGGCTGGAAAAAACAAAATTTAATAGAAATACTGTAGAACATGGTAGATTTGATCCAAGAAGATTTACCGAGATAGATTTTATTAAGATAATAGCTTTTATTTTTAATGCAGTTATGTCACCAACATTAAGAAATAACTAGTTTGCAAAGAAATATCTGAAGGAGAAAAAATGAGTAGAAATACTTTATATCAACACGGTACAATGCAAATGTTAGTTGAAGGTTTATTGGATGGCACAATGCCGATTGAAGATTTATTGACACATGGAAGTATTGGCATCGGCACTGGTGATGGTGTGGATGGTGAACTTGTCATTTTAAGCGACATTGGCTATAAAATCGATACGAGTGGTAAAGCAGTTGAATTACCAAAAGATTTTAAAGTAACCTATGCAGATGTTTGCAATGATAATTTTCATGAATTTAATCAATATCAAAATGTTGAATTAGAGCAAATGCTTAATGATGTTCTTGATGCTAATAATGGCCAAAATCAGTTTTTTGCTTTTTTGACTAAAGGAGTTTTCCAAAAAATTAGAACCAGATCATCTAAAAAGTCGCAAAAGCCCTATCCATCTTTAGGAACGATTGCACAAAATCAGGTTGAATTTGAGGCAGAAGATATTGCAGGGACAATGATTACTTTCTACACTCCGAAAGTTTTTCAAGGTGTGGGAGTTTCAGGCTTTCATAATCACTTTTTAGCTGATAACCTATCATTTGGTGGACATGTTTTAGCCGCAACGATGAAGGATGTCACTGTCGGCATTCAACCAATAGAAAATTTCGAATTACATTTACCAGTAAATAGTCAGGAGTATTTACAAGCTGACTTGAACGATACGAGTAGTCTGGATAATGTAATCTCAAAGTCAGAATAAGCACAAATAAAGTAAAAAGTTATTACTAGTTGGGTTAGTGACTATAGCCTATAAAATAAACAGTATTTATACTAGTTAAAGCAGATTTTTTATTTTAAACAGTGCAATTAAATAGTAAAAGACCACCGAGTTCCGGTGGTCTTTTTTGATGAAAACTAATAAATGATTTAGCGTCAGAGCCTATGCCAAACTCAGGCGTCTCTTAGTATTGTTTTTTTATTTTTCAATTTGTACTACAGAATCACGCAGTTTTAATTGAGGATGATGAACAATTGAATTGAATTTTTTCCCATTAATTAGGGTGAGAATTCCTTTACCCGCTTCTTGTCCAACAGAAGTTCTTTGATAATTCACTGTTGTTAAGCTTGGATTCAAAAAGGCGGCAGCGTCGTAGTTATCAAAGCCAACTATAGAAACATCTTGTGGTATTTTGAAGTGCTGCTTTTTAAGCTTGTCAATTACTAAAACTGCAAGCTCGTCATTGTAACACGCTATTGCAGTTGGAGGCTGATCGCTTTTTAAATAAACATCAATTTTTTTACTAATGATAGAGAAAGAATCATGTGAACCGAACATGATTAAGTTGCTGTTGGCTAAGTTAGCATCATTATCTTGATATGCCTGAATGAAACCATTCATTCGCTCAACTCCTTGTAAATCATCAGTTTGAAAAATCCCTAGTATTCGCTCATGACCCATATGGAGAAGATAGTTAATTAACTCTTTTTCTGATTGTCGATCCGCATTGGTGATAGCTGGAAAATCAAATTCAGTATATTCAGCATTAATAAATAAAAGAGGAATTTTGCTTTTAGCAATCCGATGGTAGATATCTGCATTTTGGCAAGGCTTAGCACTTTCACTCGGCTCAACTATTAGTCCTGCAATTTGTGAATCTAGCATTTTGATTAAGTTAGAGCGCTCTTTGTCTGGGAAATTATGCGTGTTTGCCAATAGCAGGGAGTAGCCTTCTGGCTCAATAACTGCATCGATTTGCGAAATGATTTTCGGAAAAATGTAGTCTGCAATGTGTGTGCAAATTAATCCAATAGTTTTACTGCGAGGATTAATTTGCCATTTTTTATTCCAATCTTGGATAAACATGCCGCTACCCTGAACTTTGTAAATCAAATGTTCGTTTTGTAGTTCAGTTAATGCCTTACGTACTGCGTAACGTGTCGCATGAAATCGCTCTATGAGCTCATTTTCAGTTGGTAATTGTTGATTAATCTTAAAATGTCCAAATGTTATTTCATTTTTAAGCGTTTCAACAATTGCAAGATAATCGTGCTTCATTTTGACACCTCCAAAATTTATTTGAATAAATTATCACTTAAAGTTTTTTGATTTCTGTTCTTTGATGAAAATAATAACACAGTTAAATCCAGGAAAGAAAATAATCCTAATTTTTGCTGAGAGGATAGGTAAGTTTTGCTACTTAGTATCAAAAAGATTTTCAATAAATTTTACTGAAAATCTGCAAATAAAAACAAATATTTTTTTATAAAAGTAAAAAACTGTGATTTAGTAGGTGACTAAGTAAATCTATATTCAAAAAATTATTCGAATGAATTTTTAGTGCTATTGAATTATTCAAATGAAAAATATATGATGTAAGTGCTTTCTTGAGAAGGTTGAAAAAGCAAGGTTATTCCATAGAAAAGAGGCGGATACATGAGCATTACAAAAATTGCTCAGTTAATTAAAAGGGGGCAAACAGCTCTAGGAATAGAATTTGGTTCAACGCAAATTAAAGCGGTATTGATTACAACTGATTTTCGTCCAATCGCTTCAGGTAGCTATTCCTGGGAGAACGATCTGCAAGAAGGAATATGGACCTATTCACAAGAAGAAATCTTTACCGGTTTACAACAAAGCTATGCTCAACTAGCAGCGAATGTTAGTAGCAAGTATCACGTTAAGATTGAGCGAATTGGTTCAATTGGAATTAGTGCAATGATGCATGGTTACCTAGTGTTTAATCATAATGATGAATTGCTAGTACCATTTAGAACTTGGCGTAATACAATCACAGGTGATGCGGCAGATGAACTAACCAAATTATTTAACTTTAATATCCCTTTACGTTGGAGTATTGCACATCTTTATCATGCCATTTTACAAAAAGAAGATCATGTTAAAGATATAGCTTACATGACGACGTTAGCAGGATACGTACATTGGCAGCTATCTGATCAAAAGGTTATTGGAGTTGGTGATGCTTCAGGTATGTTTCCAATTGATCAAAATGGTCAATTTGACAGAGAGTGCTTAGAAAAATTTGATAATTTACCAAAGGTACAAGAATTTTCTTGGAAAATTGCAAGCCTCTTGCCACAAGTCTTAAAAGCTGGGCAAGTTGCTGGTTATTTGACAAAAAAAGGGGCCAAATTGCTTGATCCAACAGGAACACTAGAGGCAGGAAGTGTTATGGCTCCGCCAGAAGGTGATGCAGGAACGGGAATGATCAGTACAAATAGTATAAGGCAGCGTACAGGTAATATTTCTGTTGGTACTTCTGAATTTTCGATGGTTGTTCTGGATAAACCATTGAAGAAAGTTCATCGCGATATTGACATTGTAACTACACCAACTGGTTTACCGGTTGCAATGGTTCATATTAATAACTGCTCGTCCGATATTAATGCCTGGGCACAGATTTTTCAAGAATTTACTGGAAGACTAGGAAAAAATATAACAGCAGATGAACTATTTAGCACACTATTTCTTGATACAACCAAGGCTGATCCAGATGCCGGTGGAATTGTTAATTACAGCTATTTTTCTGGTGAACCAGTGACCAAAACGCAGGAAGGACGGCCGCTATTAATTAGAACGCCAAACAGTAAGTTTACTTTGGCTAATCTAATGCTTGCACAGTTATACTCCGCTTTTGCACCACTAAAAATTGGTATGGACATTCTAACGAATGAAGAAGAAGTCACAACAGACGTAATGATTGCACAAGGAGGTCTTTTTAAGACCCCAGTGGTAGGGCAACAGGTTTTATGCAATGTACTTAATTTACCGATTTCCGTGATGACTAACGCAAGTGTTGGCGGACCATGGGGCATGGCAGTGCTAGCACAATATGTGGCTTCCGGAGCAATAGAAAATTTAGAAGACTATCTAGACACGAAAGTTTTTGTTGATTCAGAAATAATGACTTTAAGTCCAGAGCAAAAAGGTGTGAAGGGTGCTGCAAAATATCTTTCACGTTATCGTGCAGCACTAACTTTAGAAAACCAAGCATCTGTTTTAAAAGATGAGGAGAACTAAATGCTCGAGCAATTAAAAGAAGAAGTGTATGAAGCCAACATGCAATTGCCCAAATTGGGTTTAGTAACTTTTACTTGGGGTAATGTTTCAGGAATTGATCGTGATCAAGGACTGTTTGTTATTAAGCCATCTGGGGTTGACTATGACCAATTAAAGCCAGAGGACATGGTAGTAGTAGATTTGACAGGCAAAGTCGTTGAAGGAAAATTAAATCCGTCTAGTGACACACCTACTCACACCTATCTTTACAATCATTTTCCTAAAATTGGTGGCATTGTACATACACATTCGCCATGGGCTGTTTCATTTGCTGCAGCAAATATGGATGTGCCAGCGCTTAATACGACGCATGCAGATACTTTCTATACAGATGTGCCAGCAGCAGATGCATTAACCCAGGAGGAAATTGAAGAAGATTATGAAGGTAACACCGGTAAAACTATTGTACGTACTTTTAAGGAACGTAATTTAGATTATGAGGCAACGCCAGCAGCATTAGTTAGCCAGCACGGACCGTTTGCTTGGGGACAAACGCCAAATAAAGCAGTTTATAACGCTAAAGTATTAGAAGTTGTTGCTGAAGAGGACTTCCATACTTTGGAGTTGACCCGCTCAAATAGCCGATTGCCGCAGTACTTATTAGACAAGCATTATTATCGCAAGCATGGTAAAGATGCTTACTATGGTCAAAACAATGCGCAATCAAAAACGCATGCAAAAAGAAAATAATTTTTGAATTTTAGGAGAAAAATTATGAAAACAGATGAATATACCAACCCATTGATTATCCAGAGAGCTGATCCATTTATTTATAAACACACAGATGGTTACTACTACTTTACAGCTTCCGTTCCCTCATACAATCGAATTGAACTAAGACGAGCACGGACACTTGAAGGTTTAGCACATGCTGCACCTAGAACTATTTGGCGCAAGCATGACACTGGCGAAATGAGCCAATTGATTTGGGCACCGGAAATTCATTACATCGATGGCAAATGGTTTATCTATTTTGCTGCTGCCGAAACTGATGAGCTTGATGAAAATGGCATGTTTCAACATCGTATGTTTTGTATTGAATGCGATGAAGCAAATCCAATAACTAAAGAGGAAAATTGGATCGAGCGTGGGCAAATCAAAACAGGTATGGATAGTTTTTCCTTAGATGCGACTAGCTTTGAATATCAAAATGTTCTGTATTATGTTTGGGCACAAAAAGATCCTGATATTAAAGGAAATTCAAACATTTACATTGCAGAAATGGAAAATCCATGGACTTTAAAGACTAAGCCGGTAATGTTAACCAAGCCTGAATATGATTGGGAAACCAAAATCTTTTGGGTTAATGAAGGTCCTGCCGTAATTCATCACGGTGATAAGTTCTTCTTAACTTATTCTGCAAGTGCTACTGACGAAAACTATTGTATGGGAATGCTAGTAGCTTCTGACAAAGATGATCTATTAGATCCCGCTAGTTGGCATAAGAGTACGAAACCAGTCTTTCAAAGTGATTTAGCTCATCAACAATATGGGCCAGGTCATAATTCATTTACTAAAGCAGAGGATGATGAAACTGATATTTTGGTATATCACTGCCGTGATTATACTGAAATCAAAGGCGATCCATTATATGATCCAAACCGTCATACAAAGATACAAGCATTTACATGGGACAGTGACGGTATGCCTGTCTTTGGTAAACCAGTTCCATATAACTATAAATAATGGAGGAGTGAAAAATGAATAGTGAAGAAAAAAAGAAGAATAAGCATTTTTGGGGCTTTCCATTTACCCACTTTACTTATTTCTTTATTTGGGCAACTGTAAATGGTTACCTTACCTTATGGATGGAACAAGTTGGTCATTTGAATGGAGCCCAATCTGGACTTGTCTTCTCAATGATGGCAGGTATTTCATTGATTTTCCAACCATTCTTTGGTGTTATTTCAGATAAATTGCTTTTTAGAAAAGATTTAATTATTACGATTGGTGTTGTTGGTATTTTCATTGGGCCATATTTCCAATGGTTATTCCTTCCACTTATGCGAATTAACTCATTTTTAGTAGCAGTTGTTACCGGTGTTTTTCTTAGTTTTGTATTAAACGGTGGTGTTAGTGTTGTTGAACAATATGTTCAACGTGCAAGTTTAGCTAATGGATTTGAATATTCACACTCACGTTTAGGTGGATCATTAGCAGGTATTGTAGCTTCCCTTGTTGCAGGTCGACTATTCCTCTGGAAGCCAAACTCAATTTTCTGGATTTGTTCACTTGCAGCCATTGTGTTTGTAGGACTCTTGTTATTCAGTGACAAAATTAACTTGGAAAATGCTTCTGCAGCAGGTGATACATCTAATTCATTGAATATGAAAATTGTTGGTTCCGTGTTTAAAAACAAGAACTTTTGGGTGTTATCAATTTTTTACATGGGTGCTTCAGCAATCTTTGATGTTTTTGATCAACAATTTATTATCTTCTTCAAAACATTCTTTGAGACAGCAGCGCAAGGTACTTTAGTTTATAGTTACATGTCATCAGCACAGACATTGATTGAATTTATTCTAATGTTCCCAATGCCATGGATTATTAACAAAATTGGTGCTAGAAACGGTTTGATTGCTTACGGCTTCTTAACAGCTGTTCGTATCCTAGGATCAGCCCTATCTCCAACCTGGGGCTGGATCGTAGTCTTTAGATTATTGGCTGGACTAGAAATGCCACTGTTATTGACTTCAATCATGAAGTACATTGCAGGTGCATTTGATATTAGACTATATGCTACAGTTTATGCATTAGCATCAAACTTTGCTAAACAGATATCGGTCTTTATCTTCTCCTCTGTCGCGGGGCAAATGTATGATGGCTTTGGTTACCAACATACATACGTAATGATGGGCGTCTTTGTCTTCGTTATTACCTTGTTTGCAGCATTTACTTTGAAGAAAGAAAACCGTGTTCAAGCTGGTGAAGTTAATGCAGAAGAAGTTGCTAATGAAGCAACAGCTAGTTCTACTGATCAGGAGTAATAGTAACAATGAAAAATAACAAAAAAAGAGGCTTACTAGTTTCATTAACAGCTGTTGCCTTAGGTCTTTCATTGTTGGGTAGCAATAGACAAACTGTTGATGCTGATACTATTGGACCAACTACAGTTATTGCTAATAATAAAGTGCCAGATACAAAAAGTCCTAGTTTCCTTTATGGCAGAGGGATGGTTACTTTACATACTGATAAAGCACATAAGGGTAGATTATATGCAACCTCAGAGCATTATGTAAATGGTACGCCAACATTTTTAATTTTTGAAAGCCTAAACAATGCTAAAAGTTGGAAAAAAGTAAGTGAAGTTAAGGATAAACACAATTTTTTACCTAATGGCAAAAGATGGGGCAATCGATATCAACCATTTTTATATGAATTGCCTGAGCGAATTGGCAAGATGCCAGCAGGCACAATTATTTGTGCCGGAAATTCAATTCCAAGAGATTTAAGTAAAACTTCAATTGACTTATATTACAGTAAAGATCATGCACGAAGTTGGAAATACTTGAGTACTATTGCAGTTGGTGGACATGCTGATGTTAATACTACGAGTGATGGGCCAGTTTGGGAACCGTTTGTACAAGTAGTTGATCATCAATTAGTTTGCTACTTTTCCGACGAGCGAGATAAACCAGCACATAGCCAAAAGTTATCACATCGTGTTTCAAAAGATGGTGTTAACTGGGGAAATGAAGTCGATGACGTAGCATTTAAAGAACCTGAGGCACGTCCTGGAATGGTCACAGTTGCTCAAATGGCAAATGGTAAATATATCATGACTTATGAAGTCGTTAACTCAGGTGAATGGCGAACAAACTATAAAATATCTGATGATGGTTTGAATTGGAATGCCAATGACGAAGGCACTAGGCTAGCATATGGTGGTGCTCCTTATGTTGCAGTAATGCATAATGGTGATATTGTAGCAAACACTGATGGTAGCGATGACTTTTACATTAATCGACAAAATGGGAAAGCTGACGCTTGGGAAGATGTTAAAACCTATATTCCTTTAGCTTACTCACGGTCCATAACAGTTTTACCAAATGATGATTTGCTGATTGTTAGTGGGGGACCACTTAAAGCACCAACAGATCCTAATAGTAATGAACTGACGTCAACAATTTATAGTTTTAAATAAAAGTAGCTATTTTAACTATTTTTCTATAAAAGGAGAAGAATAATGATAGAAGTACCAAAATATGAATTTTGGTTTGCAGTTGGTAGCCAGCATCTATACGGCGAAAAAACACTTGAAGAAGTTGCTGAAGACGCGAAAAAGATTGTAGCTGGCTTAAATGAAAAGGGTAATTTACCTTATAAAATTGTATTCAAACAAGTTTTAACAACGGCTGATGAAATCACTAAATTCATGAAAGAAGCCAATTATCAAGATCAGGTTGCAGGTGTTATTACTTGGATGCATACCTTCTCACCTGCTAAAAATTGGATTCGTGGAACAAAGCTTTTGCAAAAGCCACTACTTCATTTTGCAACACAATATTTGGATTACATCCCTTATGACACAATCGATTTTGATTATATGAATTTAAATCAAAGTGCTCACGGTGATCGTGAATATGGATATATCAATGCTCGCTTAAAAAAGCATAACAAGGTAATTTATGGCTATTGGCAGGATCCGGCTGTGATGAAACAAATTGTAGATTGGGAAAATGTTGCAGTTGCGTATGATGAGTCCTTTAAATTAAAGGTTTGTCGTTTTGGCGACACAATGAGAGATGTTGCGGTAACCGAAGGTGACAAAGTTCAAGCACAAATTCAATTAGGCTGGACAGTTGACTACTATGGTGTAGGTGACCTAGTTGATGAAATGGAAAAAGTTAAGGAATCAGAAATTGATGATGAATATGCTGATTTAAAGTCAAGGTACATTTTAGTACAAGGGACAATGAGCAAAGATGAGTTTGAAAAAACAGTTCGTTATCAATTAAAACAGTATATTGCAATGAAGCACTTTTTGGAACGTGGCGGATATACTGCCGTTACAAGTAATTTTGAAGACTTGCATGGTTTGGAGCAATTACAAGGATTGTCAGCTCAACTGTTAATGCGTGATGGGTATGGTTTTGCTGGTGAAGGTGATTGGAAGACAGCAGCTCTTTTAAGAACGTTTAAGATTATGACCCATAATCAGAAGACTGCATTTATGGAAGATTACACTCTTGACTTGCGGCCAGGTCATCAAGCAATTTTAGGTTCACACATGCTTGAAGTTGATCCTTCAATTGCTTCTGAAAAGCCACGCGTTGAAATTCATCCACTGGATATTGGTGGAAAAGCAGATCCTGCTCGACTTGTCTTTTCAGGCTCTGAAGGAGATGCAATTGATGTAACACTTGCTGACTTTAGAGATGGCTTCAAACTTGTTACATATGCAGTAGATGCTCATAAAGCTGAAAAAGAGACTCCCTATTTACCTGTTGCTAAGCAAATGTGGACACCAAAAGTTGGTTTAGAAAAGGGTGCCACAGAATGGATTAAAGCTGGTGGTGGTCACCATACTGTCTTTTCCTTTGCAGCAACAGAAGAACAAGTCCAAGATTTAGCGACTATGTATGGAATTGACTTATGTGATATTAAATAAGCCTACTAAATTAACTTACCCCCTTTTAGTTTAGTTCATGGAATACAAATAAATATTTATTACACGTAGACACTATTTCAATGATCTAATTGGAATAGTGTTTTTTTATAGAAAAAATGATTGGAGAAATAATGAAAATTATTGAAGAGCCGTTTGAGACTTATCAAGGTGAGGATGTAACTAAAGTTACTTTAACTAATGATTGTGATGTAAGCATTTCTTGCTTAACACTAGGTGCTACATGGTATGAATTTCTTGTTCCAGATAAACATAAATCAAAAAAGAACATAATTATGAATTTTACTCATTATGCAGATTACTATTCGAATGGCTTATGTTGTAGTCAGTCAATAGGTCGTGTAGCTGGCCGAATTAAGGATGGACGCTTTGAGTTAAATGATCAAAAGGTACAGTTGTCGACTAATGAAAACGGCAATACACTGCATGGTGGTAATAATGGCTTTCGGTTTTTAAATTGGAAAGTAACTACTTCAAAAACAGAAGATGCAGTAAGCGCAGTTTTTACTAATGAAATCAAAGCAGACGTTGATAGTTTTCCAGGTAACCTCGCTGCAACAATTGTCTACACATTGGATAACCAAAATAGAGTAACAATTTCTTATCAGGCAGAAAATGGACCTGAGGCAACCCTATTCAATCCAACTTGTCACGTCTATTTTAATTTAAGTGATCAGTCAAATTTGAACTCTCATGAACTCAAGATAAATAGTTCTAAGTATTTACAACTTGATTCTGAATTAATTCCAACAGGTAAAATGATATCAGTTGAAAATACGCCATATGATTTTCGAGATTTTGAAAATTTAGGTGATGCAATCCAGAAAAACGCAGGATTTGATGACGCATTTGTGATTAACGGAGAAACAAATGAAGAGAAGTCAGTTGCAGTTTTACGCGAAAAAAGCAGTGGTCGACAGGTAACAATTACCAGTGAAAGTAATTGCTTGGTCGTATACACTATGTCCCAAGAGCAGCCAGGAGTTAGGTTTGTTCGGGACCACGGTGAATTAGCAAAACCGAGTGAAGCAGTTGCCCTAGAAGCTCAGATATTGCCAGATGCGATTAATCATTCGAATTTTGGTAACATTGTCTTACCAGCTAATACTAAAGGGATGCATAAAATCACTTTTTCGTTTAAGCAAAAGTAAAGTAATGGAAAAAATAATTACGGAAATATTTCCAATAGTTAAAAAGATAGTTTTTTGAAATATCTCGCCCAAATTTTGGTGGCTAACTTGATAGCTAAATCATCTAAGAAAGATAAAATTGAAATCTACCAGTTCTTGCATGATTATGGGGTTTATGCGCTTGATAAGGTTACTACTAGAATAATTATCTGACACGAGCTTCATTTAAGTAAATAAATTGATTTTAAGTATTAAAGGTGCTGACCAAAAATTTGGCTAGCACTTTTTTCATGCCTTAATTTTAGCTTCTTGTGATTACTATTTCGCCTCTTATTACCAAATGCGCTACAAATTTCTTTTTCGCTAGTATGCTTAATTTAAATTGAAGAAGAGGTGTCGCTATGTTAATTGAAACGCAGGAGTTAACTAAAAAATTTGGTGATAAAATTGCCGTTAACAAAGCTAATATTCAAATCAAGCGAGGACAATTAGTGGCGTATTTGGGAACAAATGGCGCAGGCAAATCTACCACAATAAATATGTTAACAGGACTATTAAAACCAACTTCGGGAATCATTTCAAAAGCTTCAAATCTTAAAATAGGGGTAGTTTTCCAAAATAGTGTTTTAGATAATGCTTTAACAGTCAAAGATAACCTTTATTTAAGAGCTCAGATGTATCGCAATTATTCGCCAGATTGGCTTGAACATCTAATTGCTTTGATGGATATCAAAGAATTTTCAAATCAAAAATTTGGCACTTTATCAGGTGGACAAAAAAGGAGGGTAGACATTGCTCGAGCACTGATTTGTAAACCGGACTTGCTCTTTTTAGATGAACCAACTACAGGGCTTGATATTCAAACCAGAATTGTTATTTGGAACTTATTGACCAAATTGCAACAACAGCAAAACCTAACTATATTTTTGACAACTCATTATTTAGAAGAGGCAGAAAATGCTGATCAAATGTATATTTTGGAAAATGGTCAAATTCTTGCAAGTGGTTCTGCAGCAGAAATTAAGACGGAATTTGCCCCTAATAAACTAATTCTTACAGTGAATGACACCGAAATTTTACAGGCTAAACAAAAAGTCATTCAGTTCAGTCACAATCAGGTTGAAATTGATTCATTATCTCCTCAAGAAGCAATTGGAATTTTAAAAACTAATCAAGAAAATATTACTGATTTCTCGTACCGCAAAGGAACAATCAATGATGCCTTCCTTCAAATTACCGGAAAGGAGATACATTAAATGTTTGCTTTATTTCGTAGAAATTTGAAAATTTATTTCTCTAACATTCCTGGTGTATTCATGTCATGCCTAGGTGCACTGATTTCCTTCTTTATCTATATTGGCTTTTTGCAAAATAATTTAAAAAGCAATTGGCAGCAATTACCTCATGTGACTAAGATGTTGGATTTATGGATGATAGCAGGTATCGTTGCAGTTTCTGGCATTACTACGGCTTTTCAAGCTTTGGGTCAACAAGTAAGTGATCGCGAAACTCGAGCTGAGGACGATTTTGAACTGACAGGAATATCACGCTTTGCAGAAAATTTTGCATATATTTTATCCGGTATAGTAGTCAGCTTTTTTATGCAAATCATCACTTTTGTTGTGATGGCAATGTACTTTTCATTAGTTGATCATATTACGATTCCTCAATCAGCCTATTTACCAGGACTTTTGTATATCTTGGTAGGTGCGATTGCAGCGACTTTATTAGATGAAATAATCGTGCTTTTCATGCATTCCAGCACTACTTTTAGCAGACTTTCCGCTGTTTTAGGAGCTGCTGCTGGTTTTGCTGTAGCGACTTATTTGCCATACGGTATATTGGTCTCCCAAGCACAAAGTTTGGTAAAATTAATACCAAGTAGTTATGAAGCAGCTGCTTTAAGAGACTTTTTACTTAAACAGACATTGGCAGATCTTCCAAATCGTGTAAAAAGTCATCTTGTTTATTATTTGGGAATACAATTTAAAATGGATAGTTATCGACTAAATAATATGCTTGTTTTGCTATTAATGATTGCAATACTAATTTTGGTAATTGGATTGCTTTCTTTTATCACTGATAGAAGGCGCAATAAGTAAAGTGAAAATTGAATTTAAAACAGATTCGACTTTGGACGAACAAGAAATTGAAGTTGAAATTAAAGCAGCTCAAAAAAGTGAAGCAGTTAATAATTTAATTAGCTATTTGCATAAATTTGGCAAAAAAAGATATGATCTTTTACCAATTAAAGTGGAAGACTGTATAGTAACAATTAAGCGTACAGAAATTATTAAAGTAGAAATTCAAGCAACAGATATTACGTTTTATACTACTGAAAATATAATAAAAACAACTGGTCGATTATATCAGGTACTAGAAAAACTGGGTGATGAGTTTATTCAGGTTTCAAAACACGGCATTATTAATATTAATTTTCTGGAATCGATAGAAGTAGGTTTTTCAGGAAATATGATTGCACTTTTAAAAAACAATCTAAAAGCTGACGTTTCTAGACTGTATTTGCCTGCATTAAAAAGAGAGTTAGGTCTTTAAAATGAGAAAATTAAGTAATTTCATTAACTATTTCTTTACTGGTATGGGCTTTGGTGCAATTGCTTATTTGATAATACTTACCTTTGCTTTTCCAGGTGTTCCTAGTAGTCCCTTAGGTGTTATTTCTGTTTTCATTATTTCTGGGTTAATAGGTATTTTATCTATGATTTTTGTAATGGATATACCGCTTGTTATGGCCTTTAGCGTTCATTTGCTAGGAACACTGTTATTGGTTTTAATAATGATCTGGATAAATAAGTGGCCGATTAATTTTTGGTTGATTGGTGTCTTTGTATTAGTTTATATTGTCGTTTGGCTAATCGTTATTTTGTCACAGACGCAGACTGTAAAAGAAATTAATTCCAGTATTAAAAAAAGAAATTCAAAAAAATAAAATTTACTTTTGATATATAAAAGCCAGAATCTTTTAGTGAAGAATTCTGGCTTTTTAAATTTACATATTTTGTTTTTTAAATAGATTATCCTTTGAGTTGATCATAAATAATATTTGCAACATGTTTGCCGGAGTAAAAGACAAAGCCTGCTTCAGTACCTGGCATGTTAGGACCATAAGTATCACCAATTAGCATCCCCGCAGCGTCGTTGCCTGCAGCGTACAATCCATTAATTGGTTTACCAGCTTTATCAAGTACTTCATGTTCAGTGTTAGTCTTCAAACCGCCCATCGTACAGAAGGCACCGACACCTAACTCAATTGCATAGAAAGGACCATTTTCTACTGGAATCAAGAAATCAGCCTTTTTACCAAAATCGGTATCTTTACCAGAATGTGCTAATTCGTTATAGTGCTCAATTGTTTTTTCAAGATCCTCTAGTCCTACCTTTTCTGCTAATTCATGAATTGAGTCAGCTTTAGTTAAATAAGGAGCCTTTTCATCAAATGCCTTTTGCATTTCTTCTTTAAGATGAGGCAATTTAGTGTCGTGGTAATCCCAAGTTCCCATTTGTTTGTACAACTGATCGTCTGTTAAATGATCAATTGTGCTCTGATCAACAATTGTAAAAACTTTACCCTGGGTGCATAGTGCATTGCCAGCTAAAGCAAAGTTATCAACAACTTCTTCATTAACAAAACGATCACCATTTTCATTAACCCATAGAAGTGATTGCTGATCGGCTGCACCGTTAAGTTCGGAATAACGGTAAACGTAGCCAGGCTTAGTGTGATCTTTTAAATAGCCACCGAATAACATTGCTGTCCCCATAGCGTATTTTTGAGCGCCAGCGTCCCAAGCAAGTTTAAGACCATCACCAGTATTTTTCTCTGAGTTAACAGGGATAATCTGTTCTGCATCATAATGGGTATCGTTCTTAATCATGTCTTCGTTGTTTAAGTAGCCACCGGTAGCCAAAACAACAGCTTTAGTTGCAACAGTCTTTTTCTCGTGATTGCTTAAATCTTCTAGTTCAACGCCACTTACATTGCCATTATTATCTAAATTAACTTTAGTAACTGTGGTTGAGGTAATAACATCAGTCCCTTGTTCCTTAGCCTTTGGCTCTAAAACATCATGAATGACTGATTTGCCTAGTCCTTTGAATAAGTGCCATGTGCGGTATCCGCTACCTAAAGGAGCAACATCTAAGTACTCAACACCAAGGTCTTTTAACCACTTAATAATATCTGCTGAAGCATCAATATATTCTTTCCAAACTTGAGTATCAGCACGATAATGAGAATATTCAAGTTCTTCGTTTAAAACATCTTCTTTAGTTAAAGCAACATTGTGTTCTTTTTGTAAGTAAGAATCAACTGCAAAAGCACCCTCAATGTATTCACCACTACCACCAGTATTACGGCCTTTTTCTACGACCAAAGTTGAAAGGCCGCGATGACTAGCTTGGTAGGCAGCAGTAAAACCTGCAGCACCACCACCAACGATAACGACATCATATTGTTCATTAGTTTTCATTATTAAATCTCCTTTTTCTTTACACAAAAAGTATAACCGCTTACAGAAGTAATGTGGTATAGTGAATTTAGTCACGAGTAGGACATAAAAGTACGGGTGATAATAAAATGGATAATGAACAATTAAAGGTATTTTTAGCGGTAGTTCAACAAGGAAGCTTTGGTAGGGTAGCTGAGCAAAAGTTTGTGACACAACGAGCAGTATCGCGCCAAATTTCACGTCTTGAAACTGAAATTGGAGTAAAATTGTTTAAGCGATCGAATAATCATATTACTTTAACTCCTGCTGGAAAGTACTTTGCAGAGCGTGCTCAGGAGTACTTGAATAATTTTGATTCCATCGTATCAGAATTGAAAAATATTGCTAAGTCAGTTGAAGAAACCCTTTATATTGGCTATTTTTCCATTTTTGATGCTTTTATTATGGAAAAGGAAATTATTAACTACCAAAAATCAAAATCACAACCACCAATCAGTTTTTTTACGACAGAAGAAAGCGTTGAGCACAGTTTAGCTGACCTTGCTCTGAATAAATTAGATTGTGCGTACATTAATCACTACGGTAGTTACGATATTCCACAAGCCGATTTGTATGAATATGTGCCTGTTTATTCAAATGAAATGGTTTTGGGAATTAGTAAGCAGAACAAGCTGAGTGAAAAAGAGTATCTTGATGAAGACGACTTAGTGGGACAGACCCTGTGCTATTACAGCATTGAAAATTCCGACTTCATGCGTAAGACCTTTGCAGCAACGGTTGATGAAAAAATACGAAATTATCAAATTGAGCGTGTGTCTTCAATTGAGCAGTTGATGACAAGTACGGCGCTAAACCAAAGCATTGCATACATTCCCCGCGGTTTAATCGATCAGATTATGCAGCCTGATCCTGAAATCGTATATCGTCACTTCCGATCAAAGCAAAAGAATCAGAAATACTCAATGCAGTTAATTTATTTAAAAACCAATAAATCGAAGGCGCTCAAAAGTTTCGTCCATTCTATCAAGAACTTTAATCTACAAAAATAAAAGGCTTTGTCATATAAGACAAAACCTTTTTAATTTGCTTTTTGGCGGTGAACATAGAGATAAACAGGCCAGCCGCTCAAAGTGAGTAGAATGCCAATTGCTGACAAGACGGGCTGCGTTAGCGTGGTAGTAACCACTATAAAGAGAGCGCCGCAAATTGCTAGCAGTGGTGGCAGTGGGTACCAGGGAATCTTATAAGGACGCTCCAGTTCCGGCTGCCTTTTTCTTAAAATCAATACACCAACAAATAACAGGATTGAAAAGATCCAAGAAACGTAAACAAGCATATTGGTCAGTGAATCGAATGTTCCCGAGAAAATCATCACGGTCGCAATAGCACATTCAAAGAGCATACTATTTGTTGGCACCATCGTTTTACTATTTAGTGAACCAAAGAAGTTAGCAGCAGGTAGTTGATGTTCTTTACCCAAAACGTAGGGCATTCTAGAACCTAAAAGCGTGTGACCGTTGATGGCACCGAAAACAGAAACCAAAATACCGATTGCAATGATAATACTGCCGAAGTGTCCGAAAAGCTTTTGTGCGGTCAATAGTGCAGTCGTTTGATTGCCAACAACTTTAGACCAAGGAATGATTTTTACATAGCTCCAATTGAGTAGTGTGTAAAAGATAGTTACGCCGAATAGTCCCCAGATAATTGCTTTGGCTAAAGTCTTAGCCGGATTCTTGATTTCACTGGCTAAGTTACCGATGCTGAGCCAACCGTCATAGGCAAATAAAACTGCCAATAGCGCTTGGCCAAAGTTTGCCGCTCCAGCACCTGATGTTAAATGAGGAGCTGGAGCTCCAGCCAATTGATTTGGTCCCTGGTAAAAGAGAGCAAAAATGATAATTGCTGCGATTGGCAATAACTTGATGACCAGCGTAATTTTTTGAACTTGACCACTTAGTCTGGAGCCAAGCCAGTTAATTAACAAAACAACTAGCATAACAATCAATGCGATAATCGTTGTCGAGAAGTTTTTAAATTGAGGAATCTCTTTTAACTGTGTTGCAAAAACAATTGAAAGTGCGGCGATGTTGGCTGGGTAATAAATAATAATAAGTGACCAGCCAAACAGAAATGAAACTTTGGGACCGTAAATTTCGTCAAGGTATCTGACTGGTCCACCGTCTTCAGGAAAAACGGATGCCAGCTCAGCGATACTGAGTCCCGCCATTAGGGTAATGAAGCCCGCCAGGGGCCAAACTAAAATGCTTAACCACGCGTTGTGGGTTAATGATGAAATATTAGCTATTTTGAAAAAAGCTCCGCCACCAATCATGGTTCCCATAACAGTGGCAAGGGCAGCGAAGAAATTGAGTTGTCTTTTCATAATAATTACCCTATAACAAGAACGAAAAATAAATTTAATAAATATTATATGCTAGGATTATGAAAATAAAAAGAAAGTCGTTGAACTAATAACAAAATTTAAGTAAAGTTCTTCTTTGCCTACTTGAATTTGAAGTATGGTTTTTGCTAAATTGAAAGCAATTACAGCTTACAAGCTTTTTTGAATAACAAAAGATGATTTAACTTTCTTTTGATTTGATAAGGAGAAAAAATGAACAAAGTTACAGTAATAGGAAGTATTAACTTAGATACCAATTTACGTGTTGCGCAGATGGCTAAACCGGGTGAGACAATCCATGCCAAAGAGCACTATTCGGCAGCTGGTGGAAAAGGTGCCAACCAAGCAGTAGCTGCTGCGCGTTCTGGTTGTGCTGTTAGTTTTGTTGGTGCCGTTGGCGATGACGCACCGGGTAAGGAAATGCTTGCTTTATTAAAAAAGGAAAACATTAACCTTGATGGTGTTAAAGAAGTTGCTGATGAGTCAACAGGTCAAGCTTTTATTACGGTAGATGATTCTGGTCAAAACTCAATTACCATTTATTCTGGGGCTAACTATGCTTTTGACCAAGACGATATCAAGCAAAATAGTGATCTAATTGCTGCAAGTGACTTTGTTGTTGCGCAGTTTGAAACACCAATTGAGGCAACAATTCAAGGATTCAAAATTGCGCATCAGAATAATGCAAAAACAATCTTAAATCCAGCACCAGCAATTACTGAAATTCCAGCTGAATTATTGCAAGTGACGGATATTATTATCCCTAACGAAACCGAAGCTGCCACTATTACAGGAGTCGAAGTTGTTGATGAAAAAAGTGCTAAAAAGGCAGCGGACAAACTTCATGAATTAGGTGTCTCCGCCGTCATAATTACAATTGGTGATAAGGGTGCATTTTACGATTTTCAAGATAAACAAGGTCTGATTCCTGCATTCAAAGTAAAAGCAGTTGATACTACAGCAGCTGGTGATACCTTTATTGGTGCGATGACCAGCATCTTAAAACCAGATTTCTCTAATTTAAGTGACGCGATTACATTTGCTAACAAGGCTTCTTCTTTAACAGTTCAAGGTTATGGTGCACAGCCTTCAATACCAACTAAGGCAGAGGTTGAGCAGGTTAAGTAAACTTTCTCGATAAATTTAGGTGGTAAAAAGTTTAATTTGGGCTGAAGAAAAACTATAATTAGCTTTATAAAGATATATCGCAAAAAGCGATAATAATAAACTAAGAAAGGTTAAAAATTATGTCTACTAAAATTGGAATTATCGGTGATGGCCATGTCGGCTGCACGATTGCACATGAATTAATTATTTCGGGCTTAGTTGATGATTTGGTAATGATTGATGTCAACGAGGGCAAGGTTAATGCCGATGCAGTTGACTTTGAAGATGCTATGGCCAATTTGCCATATCACACAAATATAGTAGTTAATGATTATGATGCTCTTAAAGATGCAGAAGTTCTTATTAGTACACTAGGAAAGATTTCGCTTGAAACTAAGGGTGACCGTTTCCAAGAGCTTGAATACAATAAGAAGCAGTTGCAACCAATTACTGAGTCAATTAAAAAGAGTGGTTTTAACGGTATTTTGCTAGTAATTTCCAATCCAGTTGATGCAATTACCAACCTTTATCAACAATTAACAGGTTTACCTAAAGAACATGTTTTGGGAACAGGAACACTTTTGGATACAGCTAGAATGAAGAAAGTTGTAGCTGAAAAATTCAACGTTGATCCAAGATCAATCAGTGGTTTTGCATTGGGTGAGCACGGTAACTCTCAATTTACTGCTTGGTCAACCGTCAAAGTTTTGGAGCAACCAATTACCGAGCTGGCAAAATCAGCTTCGTGGAGTCTTGATGACCTTGAAGATGAAATTAAGACAGGTGGGCAAACGGTATTTATGGGTAAGCACTATACTAATTATGGTGTTTCCGCAGCTGCAGTCAGAATTGTACGTGCAATTTTAACTGATTCACATACTGAACTTCCGGTTTCAAGTTACCAAGAAAAATATGGCACTTATATGTCTTATCCAACAATTGTTGGACGTAACGGAATTGAAGCTAAAATTGAGTTAGCGTTAACTCCTGAAGAAGAAGAGTTACTAGAGCAATCAGCACAGGCAATTAAAGAAAAGTCACAAGCTTAAAATTAAGCTAATCAAAAGGCATCCCGTTAGGGGTGTCTTTTTTGCTCTCTGAAGTAACTGATTGATAAAAAATAATTAAAAATGAATGATGCAAATCTGTTGACAAAAAGTAAGCATAAGCATAGCATGTGAAGAATAACAGTTATTACAGAAAAGGAGTACAAACCATGTTTAAACTTGGTGTAAGTAAAACGCAATGTCAAAAAATCTGTTTTGTTAAAAACAATGTGGACAATCTTTTGGCATGCGGATTCTTAAAGTTAATAACTGCTTAATTAAAGAATCGACGTGCCGGCGCGGCTCGTGGTTTTTGTTATTGGAATTAGACAAGACCTATGAAGTCCATGTGGATAAATAGGTCTTTTTTATTTAGAAATGGGGATAGAAATGAACTGGCAAGTTATTAGTCACAGTTTACCAATCTTTGCCCAAGCTTTTAAGCTAACTTTATGGCTTTCGCTTGTTGGTATCTTAGGCTCGCTAATTGTTGGTGCGCTAAGCAGCCTGATACAGTATTTTAAAGTGCCAATTTTAAGTCAGCTATTTACAGCTTATGTTGAACTGGCAAGAAATACACCATTATTAATTCAATTATTTTTCCTGTATTATGCTTTTCCTGTTATTGGCTTGAAAATGTCTGCTACAACTTGTGGCATTATTGGACTGATTTTTCTGGGCGGTGCTTATATGGCAGAAGGTTTCACCGGTGGTTTTAGCGGTGTAAACCAGACTCAAATTGATAACGGTAAGGCGCTGGGGATGAATAATTTACAATTAGCGCGATATGTGGTTTTTCCACAAGGTTTTGCACTGAGTATGCCTGCACTAGCTGCTAACGTCATATTTTTGATTAAGGAAACTTCAATCTTTTCTGTAATTGCTATCCCAGAATTAACAAATACAGCACTTGATTTAATTGGTATGTATTACCGCTCTAATGAATACTTGTTTGTTCTCGTTGTTGCGTATGCAATCATCCTCATTCCAATTATTTTGCTCTTGAATTTGCTTGAAAGGAGAGTGCGCTATGGAACATTCGGTGATTAATGTCCTTTTTGCAGGAAACAATTTTGCCAGAATCATGCAGGGATTGTGGACATCTGTGTGGATTTCCGTTGATAGTCTAGCTGCTGGTTTAGTCCTGGGGACACTTTTGGGAATTCTAAGAACACTACCTAATAAGCCACTACGCTTTATTCTAAGGCTTTACCTTGAGTTCTTTAGAATTGTGCCAACAATTGTCCTGCTTTATTTGGTTTATTACATTTTGCCACGCAGTTTCAACATTAACTGGCCGGCTAGTTGGATGGCGATTCTCGCCTTTGCATTGTGGGTGGCCGCTGAATTTAGTGATATTGTCCGTGGAGCTATCGAATCAGTACCAGTAACGCAAAAAGAATCTGGTTTGGCATTAGGCTTAAGTAAAACGCAGCTTTTCCGCTATGTGTTATTACCACAGGCAGTTAAGTTGGAATTGCCTGCAACGATTAACCTCGCTACGCGGGTAATTAAAACAACTTCGCTCTTAATGATGATTAGTATTATGGATGTAATTGCAATTGGTCAACAAATTATTGAAGCTAATAACCAAAAATATCCGACTGCAGTTTTTTGGATTTATGGTCTGATTTTTATTTTGTACTTTATCATCGATTATCCATTGTCACTTTGGTCTAAAAAGTTGGCAGCTAAAGAGAATAGGTAAGAAAAATGACAGAAGAAATTTTACGAGTAGAAAATTTAAACAAGTTTTATGGTGATCGCCATATTTTACACGATATTAATTTTACGTTGCATCAAGGTGAGGTTCTAACTCTACTTGGTCCGTCGGGCTCAGGAAAAAGCACTTTAATCAGATGCCTTAATGGATTGGAAGATTTTAGTAGCGGTGCGGTTTATTTTAAAGGTGAAAAAATCAAGCCAACCGATAAAAATTGGCAAGAGATACGACAAAAAATCGGTATGGTCTTTCAAAGTTATGATTTATTTCCTAACTTAACTGTCATGGAAAACATTTTATTAGCTCCTACTAAGGTACAGAAGCGTGCAAAAGATCAGGTGGCTCAAGAAGCAGAAGGATTATTAAAAGACGTTGGGCTTGAGAAGTATGCGGATTCGTATCCTCGAGAATTGTCTGGGGGACAAAAGCAAAGAATCGCTATTGTGCGCGCCTTAATCATGCACCCAGAGGTAATGCTGTTTGATGAAGTAACTGCTTCACTTGATCCAGAAATGGTGCGCGGCATTTTGCAGATAATGACTAAGTTATCAAAAAAGCACCATATGACCATGATTATTGTGACGCATGAAATGGGCTTTGCGGAACAAATAGCGGACCAAGTCTTATTCCTAGAAGATGGGCATATTTTAGAGAATACGCCAGGAAAAACTTTCTTTGCCCAACCCAAAACTGAACGTGCACGCGACTTTTTAGAGAGTATGGATTTTTAAGGAGTTATAATGAAGAAAAACAAACTTAAAAAGCGTATAGCAATTTGGTCAGTTGTAATTGTTGTCTTATTAGTTACCTTTTTTGGCTTCAGGTCTTCATTAAATGACAGTACCGGGGGAAGCGACAGCAGTGTAGTCGCAATAAAAAAACGTGGCGTTTTGCGCGTAGCGGTTTTTGGCGATTTGCCACCATACGGTTGGGTAGATGAACATGGTAACCGGCGTGGCTATGACTTACGCTTGGCCCGCAGAATGGCCAAAGATCTTGGCGTAAAAGCAAAGTTTACACAGGTCAACGCAAACAATCGGGTTGACACACTGAATTCTGATAAAGCTGATATTGTTTTGGCCAACTTTACAGTGACACCAGAACGTAAGCAAGTGGCTGATTTTGCTAGACCCTATATGAAGGTATCGGTTGGTGTGATTTCACCCAAAAATGCACCAATTACTAATGAGCGTCAATTGAAAAACAAAACGGTTATTGTAAATAAGGGGACTACTGCTGAGAATTATTTTACTGAAAAAGGCGGAGTTCACCTGTTAAAATTTGATTCAAAAACACAACAGTTTAATGCAATTAAGAATAAACGAGCTGCTGCATTAGCGGATGACAATTCATATTTGTACGCGTGGGTTAAACGAAATCCAAGTTATACAGTTGGAATTAAAAACATTGGTCCTAATCAATACATTGCGCCGGCAGTTAAAAAGGGCAATAAATCTCTACTTGATTGGACTAACCAAGAAATCACTAAACTAACAAATCAAGGATTTTTTGTGACAGATTACAATAAAGAACTGAAGCCTTATTTTGGCAAGGAAGTAAAGCCGAGCGATATTGTTCTTAATTAATAAAAAGCTAGTTTAGTAATATATCTTGAAATTGACTCAAAAAAATGTTATTGTAATAAACGTTAATCGATTAATCTATGGCTTGAAAGAGAGTCATGGCAAAGGAGTAATAAACATGAAACAAGGCATTCACCCAGATTACCAAGAAGTTGTCTTTATGGATTCCGCAACAGGTGCAAAATTTGTTGCTGGTTCAACCTTAAAGTCAAAAGAAACAGTAGATTACGAAGGTAAGACTTACCCATTGATTCGAGTTGAAATTACTTCAGATTCTCACCCATTCTACACAGGCAAGCAAAAGTTTGCTCAAGCAGATGGACGAATCGAAAAGTTCAACAAGAAATATGGTGTCAACAAGTAATATCTTTAATCTGGTGGAAGCAGTCCCATTGGGGCTGCTTTTTTATGTAAGACGTAATTATTATGTTGTAACAATTATGCAGACATAATGTTGGGTTGAGCAAAATTTCTTTTAGGTAGGAGAGTATTAGATGAAAATGCAACTGGCAGAAATTGCCAAAGCAATTAATTCGACTTGTGAAGGTAACGACCAAACTGTTATTACTTCTGTTGCCTTCGACTCAAGAAAAATCTCTGAAGGCGGACTATTCGTGCCGCTAAAAGGCGAACGTGATGGCCATGATTTTATCAATAGTGCAATTAGTAATGGCGCTAGTGCAACTTTGTGGCAAAAAGACCGTCCTAATAAACCTGAAAACATTGCTGTTTTAGAGGTTGACGATCCACTTTTGAGTATGCAACAACTAGCGCAATATTACCTTAACAAGGTAAATCCTACAGTAGTAGCAATTACTGGTTCTAATGGTAAAACTACTACTAAAGATATGACTGCAGCGGTTTTAGCTAAGCGTTTTAATGTCCACAAGACTGACGCCAACTTCAACAATGAAATTGGTGTTCCAATGACTATTTTGGACATGAAACCTAATACAGAGATTTTAGTTCTGGAAATGGGAATGGATCATGCTGGTCAATTACACCAGTTGAGTGAACTAACCCATCCGGATGTAACTGTTATTACCATGATTGGTGAAGCACATATTGAATATTTAGGTTCGCGTGAAGGCATCGCTGATGCCAAAATGGAGATTACCGATTTCTTGCGTGAAGATGGCGAGCTTATCTATAATGGGGATGAACCACTTTTACGTGAGCGTGCTGAAAAGCTTGAGCAAGCTAAAATTACGTTTGGCTTTGACCAAACTGATAGCGTTTATGCAACTGGTTATCGTAGCTATAAGCATCATGCAACATTTACGGTCAATGACTCTGACAGCCAATTTACTATCCCAATGATTGGTAAACATAATGTTTCAAATGCTCTTTCGGCGCTATGCGTTGGTCGTCATTTTGGTGAAAGTGATGAAGAAATTGCTACCGCATTAGCAAGCTTTACCCCAACAGCTGATCGCATGGAATGGGAAAAAGGCGATGTGGGCGAAGACATCATGAGCGATGTCTATAACTCAAACCCGACAGCGGTTCGCGCAGTTATTTCCAGCTTTGGTCAAATTCAGGTCCCTGAAGGCAGTCGCAGAATTGCCGTTTTAGGTGATATGCTTGAATTAGGCGAAAGATCGGCTGCTTTACATGCTGGACTTGCTGATTGCCTTGATCCGCAAGTGATTAACGAAGTATATTTATTTGGTTCAGAAATGGAAAATTTAGCTGATGTTCTAAAGAACACATATGAGCCAGAGAATTTACATTATTATAAAGAAGATCAGATGCAGCGATTGATAGCTGATCTGAGAAATGATATTAAGCCGCACGACATTGTTGTTCTGAAGGGATCACATGGGATGCACCTTGAAAAAGTAGTAAAGCGGCTTAGATAAGGAGAACTTAGTGAAATTTTCAGAATTAGGATTAAATGACGAGCTTTTAAAAGCAATTAAACGTTCAGGCTTTGAAGAAGCAACGCCAATCCAGGAACAGACAATTCCTCTTGCCTTAGCGGGTAAAGACGTAATTGGTCAAGCGCAAACAGGTACAGGTAAAACTGCAGCATTTGCTTTGCCAATTTTACAAAATTTAGATAAACACAATAAAACTATTCAAGCGTTGATTATCGAACCAACACGTGAATTAGCTATTCAAACCCAGGAGGAGCTTTTCCGCTTGGGTCGTGATGAAAAAGCACGTGTTCAAGTAGTTTATGGTGGTGCAGACATTGGCCGCCAAATTCGCTCACTTAAGAACCATGTACCAGCAATTTTGGTTGGTACACCAGGTCGTTTACTTGACCACTTAAAGCGTAAGACAATCAACTTGGAAGGTGTCAACACAATTGTACTTGATGAAGCTGACGAAATGCTAGACATGGGCTTCATTCAAGATATTGAAAGCATTTTGAGTTATGTGAAGAATCGCAGTCAAACTTTGCTTTTCAGTGCCACAATGCCAAAACCAATTTTGCGCATTAGTGAGAAGTTCATGCATGATCCAGAGATTGTACGGATTAAGACAAAAGAATTAACTGCTGATTTAATTGATCAATACTACGTTCGTTGTAAGGACGCAGAAAAATTCAACATCATGTGTCGGTTAATTGACGTTGAAAGCCCAGATTTGGCGGTTATCTTTGTTCGAACTAAGAGAAGAGTTGACGAAGTTACTCGCGGTTTGCAAGCACGTGGCTATAATGCTGCCGGCATTCACGGTGACTTGTCACAAGCACGTCGAATCAGTGTCTTGAAGCGATTCCGTGCAGGAAAATTAGATATTTTAGTTGCTACCGATGTTGCAGCACGTGGGCTTGATATCTCAGGTGTTACTCACGTTTACAACTATGATATCCCTCAAGATCCAGATTCATATGTTCACCGTATTGGGCGTACAGGTCGTGCTGGTCAAAATGGTAGTTCAATTACTTTTGTTACTCCAAACGAACTTGGCTACATGCGCACAATTGAGCAATTAACTAAGAAAAAGATGACTCCACTTCGTCCACCTTCAGATGATCAAGCGCTTCGTGGTCAATTAAAGATCGCTAAGACTAAGATTGAAGACTTGATGAAGGAAGATTTGAGTAAGTACACTGATGACGCTAGTGAGTTACTTGAAAGCTATTCAGCCATCGACCTAGTTTCCGCATTTTTAAAGAACCTTTCAAAAGATTCTTCTGATGTTGAAGTAACTATTAGTTCCGAAAAGCCATTGCCATATAAAGGTGGTAACGGTGGTGGTCGCCGCAATGGTGGCGGCAGAGGCCGTGGACATTATGGTCGTGGCGGCGGTCGCGGTGGTAATAGCCGTGGCGGTCACGGTAATTATCGCGGTGGCGATCGTAATCACGGTGGTCATAGCAGTTACCGCGGTGGCCGTTCAAACCGCTCAGGTAGTGGTCATGATTTTGTAATTAAAAACAAAAAAGATTAACGTTTTTGCTAAAAAGAGGGTTGTGGTTAAGTGCAACTCTTTTTTTGTATTATAATTTTGGCTTAAGAGGTGAGCAAATTGATTTATGGTGTTGGTATTGATGCAGTAGAAGTAGAACGTGTAGCAAAAATAGTTGCCAAAGGTGATGGCTTTGCCAAAAAGGCATTAACACCAAATGAATTTGCCCAGTATCAAAAAATGTCTGGTAAGCGTAAGGTTGAATACTTAGGTGGTCGCTTTTCAATTAAGGAATCATTTTCCAAGGCAATGGGAACTGGTTTAGGAAAAGACCTTGGCTTACAAGATGTCGAAACACTTTGGGATGAAATTGGTCATCCGATAACAACTTCAACTAAGTTTGAAGGCAAAATTTGGTCAAGTATTACTCATGATAATCATGAAATAGTTACTTTAGTTGTATTGGAGAAATAAAAATGATACCTGGAATACATCGTCCAGCCGCAGTTTATGTCAATTTAGCAGCGATTAAGCACAATTTAAAAGAAGAACAACAGCAACTCAAACCGGGACAAAAACTATTTGCAGTAATCAAAGCTAATGCATACGGCCATGGAGCAGTTAAAGTGGCTCAAGCTGCAATTGAGGTTGGCGTTGACGGCTTTTGTGTGGCAATCTTAGATGAAGCGCTGGAATTGCGTCAGGCGGGCATTAAGGCTCCAATTTTAGTTCTGGGTGTCACACCTACGCAATACGTTTCACTGGCCGTTTCCCATGATATCTCTTTGACTGTTCCGGATTTAGCTTGGCTAAAAGAGGCCAATAAAGAACTTACAGATGAAGATGGTGAGCTGAAAATTCATCTTGCAGTTGATACAGGTATGGGACGCATTGGCTTTAGCGAAGATCAGGATTTTCTTGCAGCCAACGATTTTCTTTTGGACAATCATCACTTTAATGTCGAGGGAATGTATACCCATTTTGCATCAGCAGATAGTAGCGATGATTCGTATTTTACAAAGCAGGTTGAGTGCTTTAATCATTTTAAAGGCCTACTTAAGCTTAAACCTAAGTGGATTCACGCAGATAATACAGCTGCAAGTCAGTTCCACCAACAAGTTGAAAGTGATCTTGTTCGTTTTGGAATAGGAACCTATGGCCTGAATCCATCGTCTAATCCCGCAAGTCAAGATTTGCCTGTGCGTTTTAAGCTAGAACCAGCTTTATCTTTTGAAAGTGAATTAGTTCAGGTACATACGGTTCATAAAAACCAGGGCATCAGCTATGGCTCAACTTATGTTACCGATAGTGACCAAATTATTGGTACTGTTCCTGTCGGTTATGCCGACGGTTTTATTAGAAAGTTTCAGGGCTTTACGGTAAAAGTGGGAGATGAGTACTGTCCAATTGTTGGCCGGATTTGTATGGATCAGCTGATGGTACGTTTGCCGCATGAAATGCCAGTAGGAACAAAAGTAATTTTAATTTCAAATAATCCGCAAGCGCCTAATGACATTAAGGCTGCGGCTGATTACGTGGACACAATCCATTATGAGGTCGCTTGTTTACTTGATGACCGTTTACCTCGGATTTATTATGAAAAATAAAGGCACTAAAAAAGCACTGCAATTAAGTAGCAGTGCTTTTTATCTTGGTTAAAAATTAATCTTCAGTTGGTTCGCTTAAGAAGACACCAGGATTTTCATCACTCATGATGGTCATTCCGGCTTGTAAGTCTTCAATTTCTGCAACTACATATCCTTTGGCTTCAAGTTTGGCAACAATGGTCTTCATTGTGTCATCTGTTACACCAGCGGGTAGGGTGAAGAGAATTCGTCTAACAAAGTTATCATTAATTGTGTTTGGTGATGAATCCAAGCTCATAACACCAGCAATTTCTGAATATTTACTAATCACTTTTGACATTTTAACTAAATTACCACGAGAATTGTCGGTTAAAACAGTTAATACATAAGAACCAGTTTTAACATTCCAGGCAGCTGACAACATGTCGAGCAGACGAGAGTGTGTCAAGATACCATAGAACTTGTTGTCTTCGTCTAAGACACTGATGTAAGGTAAATCCTTAATCGTGAAGAAAACTTTGAAAAATGGCGAGTTAACTTTGATAGTTTTTGTAGCATTTTTCAGTAAGTAGGTAACTGGCAGGTTCATGTCCTTACCTTCAGACTTGTGACGATAAATATGCATGCGGTAAATATTACCGCGGAAGATTGTACCGGTATCATCTAAAATCGGTACACACCGAAAACCAGACTCCTCTAAAGTCTTTAGTGCTTCTTCAAGCGTTGCGTGTTCGTTAACTGTTGTAAGATAATCTTTTTTTCTAACTAAAGATTTGATGAGCATGAAACTGCCTCCGTTTTTAAAAATAATCTAATCAATTATACCATATGATTTTTGATTAAATAAAAATTAAAATAGTTTTTTCGAATAAATAGAGTTTAGCACGTGTGAGCTAAATAAAAAAGTAATTTTGTTCACTGAAACTAAAGTGTAATAGTCTGAGAGAAACTGAGTAGGGTTGAATGTGCTATCATTAAATACGATTATTTAATTAAGGGGAAATATGATGAAACTAATTGCGGGTCTGGGAAATCCAGGTAAAAAGTATGACGGAACTAAGCACAATACAGGTTTTATGGCACTTGATCAGTATTTAGCTAAAAATTCTTTGGTTCTTGAACGGGAAAAGTTTGAGGGTAAGTATACTAAACAAAAAATTAAAGGTGAAGACGTAATTTTGCTTGAGCCACAAACATATATGAATGATTCTGGGCGCTCTATTGCGCAATTTGCGCACTTCTTTAAGATTGACCCACAAGACATTTTAGTCATTCATGATGATATGGATATGCCGTTAAGTAAAATCCGCATTCGTGCAAATGGTAAGTCAGGCGGTCATAATGGTATTAAGAGTATTATCCGTGACTTGGGTTCAAGTAATTTTAACCGGTTAAAAATAGGTATTAGACATCCCGACAACGTGACAGAATCTAGTGTTATTTCATGGGTTTTATCGCAATTTGACAGCCAGCAACAGAAATTAATGGATGCTGCATTCGATACTAGCTGCGAAATAATCGACGATTTTATTGCTGGCAAGGGCAGTCAATTTTTGATGAATAAATATAATTAAAATGCGCTTAACAGAGTTAATTAAAGAAGATAAAGAACTAACAGATTTCATTAATAAGACAGCTAAAGTAAAAAATTCACTAATCACTGGCGCTAATGCCGGTGCTTTTGGTCTGCTCTTATGTCAGATTGTGACTTCGCTTAACCGTCCACTATTATTAATAGAAGAAAACGAAAATAAGGCACAGAAGCGGTATAGTGAATTAAATGCAATTATGCCTGATGGAAGTGTTCAGATTTTTCCAGTTGATGCCACAATTGCCACCCAAACTGCTGTTAGTTCGCCAGATGAATTAAGTAGCCGAATTCAGGCGCTTAATTTTTTATTGACTGGACAAATGGGGATTGTTGTAACCACACCGCAAGGGTTGCAGTATAAATTATCTGCCCCCGAGCAATATAGCGCTACAAAGCGTGACTTTGAAACGGGAAAAGAATTTGATCTTGCCCAATTGACAAGCTGGTTGGTGGCAGCAGGCTATCGCCGTGAAAATTTGGTTGCACGAGTTGGAGAGTTTGCTTTGCGTGGGGATATTTTGGATATCTACCCACTTGATCGCGAAAATCCGGTCAGAATCGAATTTTTTGGTGATGAAATTGACACAATAAAAGAATTTGATTTGTCCAGCCAGCGTAGTAAAGATGTAATCGACAAGGTTACAATTGGTCCTGCACAAGACCGTGTTTTTACGGAAGCAGACTTTCAACGGTCTGTGACTAAAATAACTAAGGCAATGGGGGATGCGCCTGCTCCAGAAGAAGCAGTGAAGGATCACTTTACCCAAACTCTGGATGAGCTAAATAGTGCTACTTTGCCCTCAAATTATGCTTTTTTGGTTGATTTTTTACTCGAAAAACCAAGTAACTTACTCAAATATTTAAGTGCAGACGGCTTAATCATGCTCGATGACTGGCCGCTAATTGATCAAGCTGTTAAAACAGTTGATCAGCAAAATGCCGGTTTTATTGACGACGAACTGAAAACTGGTGCAATTTTACCTGGTCAAGAGCTGAGAGCTGATTTTAATCGCGTTTGGACTAAAGATGATCATCATCACCTTTATTTTTCACTATTCCAACGATCAATTGGGCGGATTCGGCTTGATCAGTTATTTGACTGGCAAACACGTGAGCCGCAACAATTTTTCAGCCAGATGCCTTTGATAAAAACAGAAATCGAATCGTATCAAAAAAATAAGCAAACAGTTATTTTGCAGGCTGACAATCAAAAGCGAGCACGCCAAATCAGCCAAACAATGATTGAATTTGGCATGTCGATTCCAATTGTTGCTAAAGATGATCTTGTTGAAGGACAAACACAAATCATTGTTGATTCTTTTGCCAGCGGCTTTACATTACCGAAAAACAACCTAGTTTATCTGACAGAGCATGAGCTGTTTAATAAAACGAGCCATCACCGTCGACGTGTCAAGACTTTGGAAAATGCACAACGTTTGCGTAATTATAATGAACTCAAACCAGGTGATTATGTAGTTCACGTTAACCACGGTATTGGCCGGTTCGAAGGAATCAAAACACTAGAAAACAACGGTGTTAAACGCGACTACATTACGATTACCTATCAGCATGGTGATCAATTATTTGTGCCGGCTGATCAATTGAAATTAGTGCAAAAATATGTGGCTTCGGAAGGTAAGACGCCTCATGTTAATAAGCTGGGTGGCAGTGAATGGGCTAAAACTAAGCGCAAGGTTGCGGCTAAAGTTGAGGATATTGCTGATGACTTGATTGACCTTTACGCTAAGCGTGAATCAGAAAAGGGTTTTGCCTTTTCAAAGGATGATGAATTGCAACGAGAGTTTGAAGATTCGTTTCCTTACGTTGAAACGGCAGACCAGTTGCGTTCAATTAAAGAAATTAAGCATGATATGGAACAACCCAAACCAATGGATCGGCTACTTGTGGGTGACGTTGGTTTCGGTAAAACTGAGGTGGCTTTGCGTGCGGCTTTTAAAGCAGTACAGGATAATAAGCAGGTAGCCTTTTTAGTACCAACTACCATTTTGGCGCAACAGCACTTTGAAACGATCCAAGACCGGTTCAAAAATTTTCCGGTTAACTACGCGGTTTTGTCACGCTTCCAGACCGCAGCAGAATCAAAGAAAATCACAGAAGGATTGAAAAGCGGTAAAATTGATTTAGTAGTTGGTACGCACCGATTGCTATCCAAAGACGTCCAGTTTAAAGACTTGGGCTTGTTAATTGTTGACGAAGAGCAGCGCTTTGGTGTTAAGCATAAAGAGCGTCTTAAGGAATTGAAGGCTAACATTGATGTCCTAACCTTAACGGCCACACCAATTCCCCGAACCTTGCATATGTCAATGGTTGGTGTGCGTGACTTATCTGTTATGGAAACTCCGCCATCCAATCGTTATCCAATTCAAACATATGTAATGGAACAAATTCCAAGTGTAGTTAAAGATGCCTGTTTGCGTGAAATGCAACGTGGTGGGCAAGTCTTTTATTTGCATAATCGAATTGACGACATTGATGATGTTGTAAGTGAGTTGGAGGACTTGATACCAACGGCACGAATTATTAGTGTCCACGGACGAATAAGCAAGAATATGATGGAGGATATTCTCTATCGTTTTCTAAATCGTGAGTTTGACATTCTGGTTACCACAACAATTATTGAAACGGGAATTGACATGCCAAATGTCAATACAATGATTATCGAAAATGCAGATCACTATGGCCTGAGCCAACTTTACCAGCTTCGTGGTAGAATTGGTCGAAGTGCACGGCTTGCCTACGCTTACTTCCTATACCAGCCAAACAAGGTCTTAACAGAAATTGGTGAAAAACGATTAGAAGCAATCCGCGATTTCACCGAACTTGGATCAGGCTTTAAGATTGCCATGCGCGATTTATCGATTCGAGGGGCAGGCAATATGCTTGGCGCCCAACAGCACGGCTTCATCGATAGTGTTGGATACGACCTTTATTCACAAATGCTTTCTGATGCAATTAAAAGCCGTAAAGGCAAGAAAAAGGTCGATAAGAGTAACGCTGAGATTGACCTTGGACTGGAAGCCTATATTCCTGAAAGCTATATTGCGGATCAAGAAGAAAAGATTGAGTTTTATAAGAAGATCAAAGCGGCTAATGCTGATGACATTGAGCAAATTCAAGATGAATTAATTGACCGCTTTGGTGATTATCCCGAACCTGTTGAAAATCTATTGGCAATTTCAAAACTAAAAGCTGAAGCTGATTTGGCGCAAGTGCTTAACATTACCCAAATTAAGCAGCAGGTGAAAGTTGAATTTAATAATAGTGCAAGTAAAGAACTGAAGGGGCCTAACATTTTTAAGGCACTCGAGCATGTTTCGTTCAAGGCTAAAATTAATCTGTCACCGCAACAACGCCTTGTTGTTTTATTAGACATACCAACTGATATTCATCATCGGCAACTTTTTAATGAATTGACAACATTTATGACAGCAGCAAGTGACATTATTCAAAGATAACGAGGTAAAAAATGCGCATTGATAAATTTTTGAAAATTTCAAGATTAGTTAAAAGAAGACCCGTGGCCAAGGAGATGGCAGATCAAGGTCGAATCAAAGTAAATGACAAGGTTGTTAAGTCAAGTTATGACGTAAAAATCGGTGACGTTATTGAAGTAGGTTATGGCTCAAGACAGGTTAAGGCCAAAGTCTGTGACATCCGCGAGACAACCAAAAAAGCAGAGGCCAGTGAACTTTATGAATTAATCGAATGATAACTTTGTTATTTAATGACTTTTATGAATGGTCTTGTTATAATTAAATAGTATTTTAGAATTACAGAGGACAAAAATTATGAAAGGACCACGTATCTATAATTCGCTTAGTCCAGAAGAGCGAATTGCACGCCTAAAGCGTAAGCAAGAAAAACGGGAAAAAGAAGTACACCGAATTCGACGCAATCGTATTATTGCCGTCTTTTTAGTCTTGTTTGCACTTTTGGGGATTCAGCTTACGGTTACGCGTGTACAAACACAGCGCATCAATGAGCAAGTTCAAACCCAGAAAAAATCGCTCAGCCAAATCGATAAGCAAAAACGTGCTTTGACAGCTAAGCGCGATGACTTAAAAGATCCTGATTACGTGGCCAAGCTTGTCCGCTTTAAGTTTTTATATTCTAAACCAAATGAGACAATTTATAATTTACCTGAGGGCAAAGACGATAATTGATGAAATTTCAAGTAGGACAACGTGTTACAGGTACAATTAACAACATCACCGATTTGGGTATTTTTGTTACCCTTCCTAAGCATACGTCGGGACTTATTCACCATAGTGATTTTGGTGAAAACTGGGTGCGCGAACGTGCTAATTATCAGATTGGTGATTCTATTCGTGTAGTTGTAATTAATAATTTTAAAGGTAAAATCGGTCTTTCAAGAATGCGGTTAAATGATCCGAATTTAATTGACCATACTAATGAATTTTCTGATGTAAAAAAAGAGCAGTTTTTAACTGTTTTAACCAAAACAATCACTGATTCTGAGCAAGAAATCAAAAAACTGCAGCAAGAATTGAACAATTATGCTGATTGATGACTTCTTTAAAGCAAACAGTTTGCCGTTAGAGGGTAAAACACTTGTTGTAGCGACAAGTGGTGGACCAGATTCGATGGCACTTCTTGACATGGTTAATGAAGCTAAGGCGCAATATCATTTTAAGTTAATTGCGGCTCATTTTAACCACCAATTGCGTGCTGATTCCAATTGCGAAGATAGAGCAATCAGTAATTACTGTCAAACAAAGCAAATTGAAGTTGTTACTGGAAAGTGGTCGAAACAGTTGCAACCACAAAGAGGAATTGAAGCAGCCGCGCGCCAAGTTCGCTATCAGTTTTTGACTGAAGTAATGAAGAATAAAGCTGGCGACTATTTGTTAACGGCACATCACAGTGATGATTTGCTGGAAAATATTTTGCTTAAATTTATCCGTTCTGGTAATCCAAGTGAAATGAACAGTTTGCAACCAGTTAGCAAAATGAATGACCAGATTTTGTTACGACCACTGCTAACAGTTGAAAAGGCAGAGCTATTAACTTATGTAGAGAAACGTCAAATTCCTTTTGTGATTGATCAAACCAATAATGAGGATGACGCTTTACGTAATCGGATAAGACATAAAATTGTGCCTCTCTTGAAGGCTGAAAACCCAGAAATAAAGCGCAGCGCTTGGCGTTTTAGCGAGCAAATGAACTTAATGACATCGCTAATTACTGGTGACTTTGAGCAGATAGAGCAGCCCAGTGAATATCTCGGTTTTTTCTATCGGCTAAAAAAAGAAAATCTGACTTCTCTAACTGAAAAGCAGAAAGTACTGTATTGGCAAAACTTTATTTGGAAAACCTGGCATGTGCGCGTTAATGATAATCTAGGCAATTTTGAATTACTGCCTTATCAAGATTATTTTTATCTGATTGAAAAACCATTGCCAGACATTGAGCAAAAACAGCAAGTTGAACTAGGACAAAATTTTAAATTTGGCAGTAGGGAATTTGTCATTACTGATAAGTTGAATGCTAATGGCAACTTGATTGCTAAGATTAGCATTCCAGAAGGCGCTAGAATATATGCTGGACCACTTGAGTCTGGTGCTAAACTTAGTCTAAAAAATGGCCAGCACGTCAAAAGTAAGAAAAAGTTTGCTCAAAGCGGCATTCCTAATGTGCTACGGCCATATTGCTTGGCTATTCTTGCGGATAGCGAAGTGGTCTTCATTGAGGATACTTATTCAAGTCAAAAAAAGGTAGAACATAAACGTCATTTTTATCTATATGGCAATATTTGATAAGAAATTTTAAAATAATAGAGTGATACTGAAATATGTGTTAAACTTTTATTCGTATATCTCTAGGAACTTTTGTGGAGGATTTTTATGAAAAATAACCGGAATCGGCTGTTTTCAAATGGCTTGTTCTATATAGTTGTTTTCCTTTTATTATTAGGAGGAATCAACTGGGCACTTGGTGGCACCGATAATTCCGGTGGTAGTGAGAACATCAGCTACTCGGAATTTGTCAAAGATTTGAATGACGGCAAGGTCAAGAACTTTAACGTTCAGCCTGCCAACGGTGTTTACACTGTATCAGGCAGTTACAAAGAGGCCCAAGATACTAAAAGCCAATCAAGTAACAGTCTTGACTTCTTTAATGGTAGCTCTGGATCAAAAGTGAAGCGTTTCTCAACAACTATGCTTCAAAATGATTCGAGTGTGTCGAATGTTCAGAACTTAGCTGAAAAGAGTGGCACAAAAATGACCACTCAAGGCGAATCGCAGTCTGGCAACTGGATCTCAACCATTGTAATGCTGGTGCCAACTATTCTGTTCATTGTCATGCTTTGGATGATGATTAGTCAAAGTAGTGGCGGTGGCGGCCGTGGTGGTAACGGCGGTATTATGAACTTTGGTCGTTCTCACGTTAAGCCAGAAGATCCAAAGAAGAATAAGGTTCGTTTTTCTGACGTTGCCGGTGAAGAAGAAGAAAAGCAGGAACTTGTTGAAGTTGTTGAATTCTTAAAGAATCCAGCTAAATTCACTAAGTTAGGTGCGAAAATCCCATCTGGGGTTTTACTCGAGGGTCCTCCGGGAACTGGTAAGACTTTGCTTGCTCGTGCTGTTGCTGGTGAAGCAAACGTACCATTCTTCTCAATTTCAGGTTCTGACTTCGTTGAAATGTTCGTCGGTGTTGGTGCCAGTCGTGTACGTGATTTGTTCACTAACGCTAAGAAGAATGCGCCAAGTATCATCTTCATTGATGAAATTGATGCCATTGGTCGTCGTCGTGGCGGTAATGCTAGCGGTGGCGGTAACGATGAACGTGAACAAACCTTAAACCAGTTGTTAGTTGAAATGGATGGGTTTGAAGGTAACGAAGGTGTTATCGTCATTGCCGCAACTAACCGTTCTGATGTTTTGGATCCAGCTTTGCTTCGTCCTGGTCGTTTTGACCGTAAAGTTCTAGTTGGTTCGCCAGACGTTCGTGGTCGTGAAGCTATCCTGCGTGTACATGCCAAGAACATGCCATTGGCAGATGACGTTGACTTAAAGGAAATTGCTCGTCAAACTCCAGGTTTCGTTGGTGCTGATTTAGCTAACTTGCTAAACGAAGCTGCATTATTGGCTGCTCGTCGTAATGGCAATGAAATTACTGCTAATGACTTAGATGAAGCAGAAGATCGAGTAATTGCTGGACCAGCTAAGCGTGACAGCATGATCTCAAAGAAAGAGCGCCAAAGAGTTGCCTTTCACGAGGCAGGACACTCAATCTGTGGTTTGGTTCTAAGTGATTCACGGACAGTTCGTAAGGTTACAATTGTTCCTCACGGTCGTACAGGTGGATATAACTTAATGCTACCTAAGGATGATCAGTTCTTACTAACTAAGAAGCAATTAATGGAGCAAATCGTCGGCTTAATGGGTGGACGTGCTGGTGAAGAAGTTGTGGTTGGTGACCAATCAACTGGTGCCTCCAACGACTTTGAACAAGCAACACAAATTGCTCATAGTATGGTTGTCAACTACGGTATGACTGATTCGCTAGGAATGGTTGAACTCGAAAAAGAGGGCGAAACTAATCCTTACGGCTTTAAACCATATAGTGAAGCAACTTCTGCCAAAATTGATGAAGCTGTCAAGCAAATTCTTGACGAGGCCCATGAACAAGCAGTTGAAATCGTTAAGAATAACCGTGAAAAGCACCGTATTATTGCGGAAGCATTGCTTAAGTATGAAACTCTAGATGAAAAGCAGATTATGTCGCTTTACACTACTGGAAAAATGCCTGAAAAGACAGTTGAAGAATACCCAAGTGAATCTAAGGCTTCTACTTATGAAGAAGCTAAGGCTGCTGCTGAAAAGAGAGAAAATCAAAAGGCAGTTGCTAATTCTGATGAAACTGGTGTAGAAGGACAAGAAAAAGCTTCTGAAGAAGAAAAATCTGAATCTCCATTACAAAAGAATCAGGAAACTGAAAAGCGTAATCCAGAAAATCCAGAGAAACTTGAATTTCCAGAAGAACAAAATTCTTCACAGACTACAGAAGATAAAGCTGATCATGATTTAAATGAAACTGATCATTCATCTGATGATCATCCTCAAGATTAATAATTAATAGGGCCTGTTTAAAGGCTCTATTTTTTTAGGAGAATTAAAATGAACGATTATTTAATTAAAGCAATCGATAAAACTAAAAACTTACGTTTATTGACAATTAATGCCCATGATTTAGTTCAAGAAGCACAAACTAGGCATGACACTTGGTCAGCTTCTTCTGCTGTTTTGGGAAGAACATTAGTTGCTGGTGTCCTATTAGCAGGCGCTGAACTAACTGACAAAGAAGAGTTAACGATCCGTCTATTAGGTGATGGTCCAGTGGGCCCAACAATCGTAACAGCCAAATCTGATTTGACGGTTAAGGGCTATGTTAAAAACCCTCATATTGCTTTGCCACCTAAGGAAAATGGTCATATTGATGTTAAAAAGGCCGTTGGTAAAGGTTGGCTTGAAGTGACTAAGGATTTAGGACTAAAGGAACCTTATACTGGTCAAGTTCCGATTGTTTCCGGTGAAATCGCTGAAGATATTGCTTACTATTTAACTAAGTCTGAGCAAATTCCTTCTGCTGTTGGTCTTTCCGTTTTTGTTAATCCAAACAACACAATTGGCGCAGCAGGCGGCTTTATGCTTCAGGCATTGCCAGGTGCAAGTGATAGTCTAATTGATCAAACGATTGAACGGATTAACAATTTACCTGCACTCTCCAGTTCATTTTTAGACGGCATGACTCCTGAAGAATTGGCTAAGAATATTTTGGGCGATGACTGCAAGATTTTGGAAAAAGATGATGTTGCATTCAAATGTGACTGTTCAAAAGAAAAATACGGTGACATTTTAACAACTCTGAAAAATAGTCAGTTAAAGGAAATGATTGAAAAAGATCATGGTGCTGAATTGACTTGTAACTTTTGTGGTGAAAAATACGATTTTTCTGAAGATGAGTTAAAGGCGATTTTAGCAAAAAAATAAGTTGAAATAGATTTGTAGATTAATCACACGTATTATTAAATTTTGGTGCGGTAATTAGCATTTTTGATTATAATGAAGAAGTTGAATTAAATGAAATTAAAGGAGTGTAACTAATGCTAAACGTGTATATCGTTCGCCACGGTCAAACTGATACTAACAAAACCCTTGCAATTAACGGCTCGGGTACCAACTTGCCATTAAACGAAACAGGAATTAAGCAGGCTGAAGCTTTACGTGACAGTTTTGACATTGATCGAATCGATTATGTTTATGCTAGTCCTTTGACCCGTGCAAAACAGACTGCAGAAATACTGGATCAAGGAAAGCATAAAATTATTTACGATGACCGCTTAAAGGAAATGAACTACGGTAATTGGGATGGTAAACCTGCAGCTGAAATTCATGCAAAATATCCGCAAGCTTTTGATGATTTAGGCTATTTTACTGAAAATTATAGTGATTATTGTACTGGTGAAACATATCGTCAATTAGCTGATCGATTAATGGACTTTTGGCACGATCTCGTGAATAAACACGTAAACGAATCTGTAGTATTAGTTTTCCATGGGACTGCTTCACGCTCATTAGTACAAAATATTTTGGAGAGCACAGGAATTTCCAAAATTGGTGAAATGCAAAATGCTGGTGTAACCAATATTTCTGTTGATGATACAAGCAAAAAAGCATTTTTGCGTTACTATAATCGTTCAGCCCCTTGTGACTTCTTTCTTGAACCAAAGAGCTGATGAATAAGTTTCTACAATTTTTTTCTTAATAAAAAGGTTGAAGTTTTGCTTATGAGGCCCTTTTTGTTATGATGTTAAGGTATTTGAAAGGATGATTAGGTGGATAATAGCTGGAAAATTCGCGAAATAACCATCCCTAATCGGGTTGTTGTTGCTCCAATGGCTGGAGTATCAAACTCTGCATTTCGAATGATTTGTAAAGAATATGGTGCAGGCTTAGTTGTGTGCGAAATGATTTCCGATCACGGAATTATTTATCGTAATAAAAAGACAATGTCAATGATGAAAGTGGATCCGCGTGAGCACCCCATGAGTATTCAAATCTTTGGTGGGACAGAGGAGACTCTTCTTGAGGGAGCGCAGTATATCGATCAACATACTGATGCTGATATCATTGATATTAATATGGGTTGCCCCGTTCCTAAAATCACTAAGACTGATGCAGGTTCAAAATGGCTTTTGGACTCAAATAAGATCTACCAAATGGTTCATAAGGTAGTTCAGAATGTTTCTAAGCCCGTTTCAGTTAAGATGCGGATTGGCTGGGATCGAAAACATATTTTTGCAGTTGAAAATGCTCTAGCTGCACAAGAAGCTGGTGCAAGTATGATTGCAATGCACGGTCGAACCCGTAAGCAGATGTATGCTGGTGAAGCAGACTGGGAAACACTTCATGATGTTGCTCAAGTGCTTGATATTCCGTTTTTGGCTAATGGTGATATTGCTACGCCAGAGCTTGCCCAAAAGGCACTAGATGAAATTGGATGTACTGGTGTCATGATTGGCCGAGCTGCTTTGGGTAATCCTTGGATGGTCAAAGATATGGTTCATTACTTGGAAACAGGTGAAAAATTACCGCCTCAAACAGTTCGTGAACGTGTAGCAACTGCTGAGCATCAACTCCAAGGCTTAGTTGAGCTTAAAGGTGAAAAGATTGCTGTGCCGGAATTTCGCCAACAAGCTGCATATTATTTAAAAGGAATTCCCCGTTCAGCACGGACTCGTGCTAAAATAAATGAAGTTTGGACTGCACAAGAAGTCTACGATTTACTTGACAATTTTGTTGATGAGTATGAAAAGAGACAGGCACAAAAGGTCGCAAGAAATTAAAGTGAAAGATAATGGAGGAAAAATAATTGGCTAAAAGTGAAATGAATGACCAATTAATCGTTCGTCGCCAAAAGATGGAAGAACTTCGTGAAAACGGAATTGAACCATTTGGCATGAGAAAATTCGACCGTCAAGATTTGGCTCGTACTTTAAATGAAAAGTACACTAAAGAAGACAAAGACGAATTAAACAGTGAGTTACCTAAAACTAAGGTTGCTGGTAGAATGCTCGCTAAAAGAGGTAAGGGTAAAGTTGGCTTCGCTGACTTATATGACCGCACTGGCAAAATCCAGATTTATGTTCGTAAGGATATTGTTGGTGAAGAAAACTACCAAATTTTCAAAAAATCAGATATTGGTGACTTCTTAGGAATTGACGGTGAAGTCATGAAAACTGATACTGGCGAATTAACAATTCGTGCAACTCATGTAACCTTCTTATCTAAGGCCTTGCGTCCACTTCCTGATAAGTATCATGGTTTAAAAGATGTTGAACAAATTTATCGCCAACGTTACCTTGACTTAATTACTAATCATGAAAGTTATGAGCGTTTTGTTAATCGGACTAAGATTATCCAAGCAATTCGTGACTTCTTAAACAACAAGGACTTTTTAGAAGTTGAAACACCAGTTTTGCACAACATCCCTGGTGGTGCAGAAGCACGTCCATTTATTTCTCACCACAACGCCCTTGATATTGACCTTTACATGAGAATTGCTTTGGAATTACCTCTGAAGCGTTTAATTGTTGGTGATATGGAACGCGTTTATGAAATTGGTCGAGTTTTCAGAAATGAAGGTCTTGATACCCACCATAACCCTGAATTTACTGAGCTTGAAACTTATGCCGCATACTGGGACTTCCATGATGTTATGGATGAAGCCGAAGGAATTATTCGTGCTGCCGCAAATGTTGTTACTGACGACGGTAAAGTCACATACCAAGGCACTGAAATTGACTTAGGCAAACCATTCCGTCGTGTACACATGGTTGACTTAATTAAGGAAAAGACCGGTGTTGATTTCTGGCAAGAGATGAGCGTTGAAGAAGCAACCAAAATTGCTGAAGACCATGATATTAAAGTTGAAAGCTTTTGGAAGGTTGGTCATATTATCAATGCCTTCTTTGAAAAGTACTGTGAAGAAACAATTGTTGACCCAACCTTTGTATATGGTCATCCAGTTGAAATTTCACCACTTGCTAAGAAGAACGCTGATGATCCACGCTTTACTGATCGTTTTGAAATTTACATTATGGGTGAAGAGTACGGTAACGCCTTTTCAGAACTAAACGACCCAGATGACCAACGTGAGCGTTTTGAAGCACAAATGGCAGAACGTGAAGCTGGAAATGATGAAGCTGATATGATTGATGAAGATTACTTACGTGCTATGGAATATGGTATGCCACCAACAGGTGGATTGGGAATTGGAATTGACCGTCTTGTAATGCTTTTGACTGATGCGCCTGCAATTAGGGATGTTTTACTATTCCCAACAATGCGCCCAGAGCGAATTGAAGATATTGAGCGCGAAGTCGAAGAAGACATGAAGAAAAAAGAAAATAATAAATAATCGTTTTGCTAGCACTATAGTAAGCTAGCTAATGACACTACTAAAAAAGAATCCTTTTTTAAGGATTCTTTTTTAGTTTGCCTACAATGCAAAACCCATTTTTTCATTATAGGCAGTTATTTTCGAAAGTAGATTATCTTGAACTTCCTTATTGGTAGAAAAATAAAAATACCAATTTTGTAATAACCTAAACCACGAACTAAAGCAATACCAGTCAACACGATCATCGTGTAAAAGCTGCTGATAAATTTTCTTATCGAAGTCGTCAACAAATGAATTAAAGTCAGCTGAAGCTATCTTTTGGAAATGAACGCCTTGAAAAAAAGCAAATGCTATTCGTTGCTCTTCATCATCAACAAATGGATTTTTTAAATTTTGGAAAATGCTCGTAATTACTTCAAATATTGCACTTACACTCTTAGGCTTGAAATCATGGTGATTCAAAGTAGCACCCAGAAAATCACTCCCATGTGCGACACTGTGTGCCCAACCCTTGTTTGTCACATAGCCACGAAAATCTTTTTCTTCTTTTAGATACCTAATGCTCCAGTCAAAAAGTAATTGACGGTCACTATCTGTTAAGATCGGTTTATCATTATCTGATTCTAAAATGAGTGCGCCAAGTAGGGCACTGAAAGTTCTTAGAAAAACGGCATCGTTTTCTGGTTGATTAATTTGTCTAAAAAGATCTCTGTTCTGAATAAAACTGTCGATAATTACCTGAATCTGTTTTTGGTTAAATGCATTTTCTGAAAAGCCACGTGCAAAGAGGGTGTAGACAAGGTTATCTCTAATATGTGGATTCAAATTGCCAATATTGTCTAATAAGAATTGAATCTGCTCATTAGTAAAAACGAGCTTTCCTTCTGGCAAAGCAACTAATTGCTCCAATTCATTTTGCATAATTTTTCCTTTAAATCTATAAGTGTATTTTAGCTATAATTATATAATAATTGGAGATTTTTTGGTGATTTTTTTAAAAAAAGGGGTTGAAAAAGATAACTGATTTGCTATAATAATATTTGTTCTTGCGGAAGTAGTTCAGTGGTAGAACATCACCTTGCCATGGTGGGGGTCGCGGGTTCGAATCCCGTCTTCCGCTCCAAGAGAAACAGAAAAAACTCACCGCTTTGGTGAGTTTTTTTGTTAACCGGGAAATAGCTCAGCTTGGTAGAGCGCTACGTTCGGGACGTAGAGGTCGCAGGTTCAAATCCTGTTTTCCCGATAAATGAGATTTTGCCTTTATGTCAAATGGTTTAAACGCTGGTATAAAGGCATTTTTGTTTTCTCGAATTTTCTGAAATTAGCTCAAAATGGGTTAAACTATTTTAGGCAAAGCCAGCAAGTGTTATAACTGTAATGGTTATAAAGCCAGGACAACACTACCATTCTTGTTACTTTGTATTTAAAGATTATAAAATCCATCAGTCTAAGGCGAAAAAAACAGATATCAATATGGGCAATCTAGGAAATGTAAACCTGAAAAGAAAAAAACTTGAAGCATAGCAAATAAAGGAGATTTTGCATGATAATCAACAAAAAAGATTGGAATAACTACCTTAATAAAAGGGAGTTAGTGAAAATTTATGGAAAATCACAAGATAGTTATATATTTGCAGTAGGATATATGATTGCCGATCTAGGACAATACTATATCTTTGAAGTTGTAGACGATGTTGGCAGTTTAGATAGTTATGTTTTATATAAAAAGACAGAAATTGAAAAATTAGTATGTAATGATAGTCATACAAGAATGTTTGATTTCTATATTGACTACCTAAAAAAACAAGATGAATATGATAGATTAAACTTACAAAAAGTATATAATGATATTCCACATAATGATATCATTACTTTATTAAATTATTGTTGTAATTACGGCTTTTATGTCACCATAGCTGAATCTGAAGATGAATATGAGGAAACTGTAAAAATAATTTCTGTTGACACGCAAAAGGTATTAATTGATCAAACAGAATATTGTAAAGACCATAATTTGATGGACGAGGTTAGATCTGAGTCAATCAAAATCGCTGATATCCTGACACTAGATATTATTAGTAAAGAGAATTTTTTGTATGAGCAATATCTTAAACAAAGAAATATCTAGTTAAATTTATTTGTACAAAAAAGCAACTTTTTAGGTTGCTTTTTATTGTACACAAATTTAATTATAAATAAGGTTAATTGAGTACATACGATTTCTGAAATCGATTAGTAAGTGAATAGAAATTTATATTACTCGTACCTAAACTAATCTACTTATATAGTGAATCTTTGGCTACAATCAAGGTATTTTGTTTAACGAAAATAAAACATTTGTAAAAGCACTTATATTGAGAAAACAGAAATTAGCATCATTAGCTAGTCTTTGCTATAATGGTGGCAATGTTTTTACGCTAAAAGCACTTTACTTGAAACAAAATATTTTACAATTCAGCCAAAAAGTTTATAGTGGATACACATCGTTTTTAAAGGTGGTGCTATGATGAAAAAATCCTATACCAAAAGTGCAAATCAAGTTTTAGAAATTGCACGTGAACAGGCACAGAGCTTTCATCATCGTTTAATCGGTACGGAACACGTACTGCTTGCGATGGTAATCGAATCTGATGGTGAAGCTGGTAAAAACTTGCGTGCATGGGGCGCAACGCCAACGGCTATCCGTGAAGAAATTGAACGCTATACCGGCTATGGCTCGGCAGGTAAATCTACTTATATGGAAATGTCACCTCGGTTGAGTATGGCGTTATCTTATGCAGGAGTCTTAGCTGAACGTGAAGGTTCAGCTCAAATTAAAACCAGTCATATTTTGCTTGGTTTGATTCTCAATGAACAGATTCTTGCTTCTGTAATTTTACGAAATTTGAACATAGATCTTCCTGGTTTGCGCAATGATTTATTACACTCGCTAGGTGAAGATATCGATAATATTGATGATAATGATCAATCTGATAATAGTGGTTGGTCAAGTTTTAATGGTGCGGATTATAGTAATTCCACTAATTCGCAAAGCAAAACGCCAACTCTTGATCAAGTGTCAGTTAACTTAAATGAACGAGCAGAAAATGGCAAAATCGACCCAGTGATTGGGCGAGATAAAGAAGTCGCTCGTGTGATTGAAATTTTATCAAGGCGTAATAAGAATAATCCAGTTCTAATCGGTGAACCGGGAGTCGGTAAGACGGCTGTTGCTGAAGCGATTGCGACAGCAATAGTTAATAAAAAAGTGCCACATGACCTAATGGACAAAAAAGTCATCTCACTTGATTTGGGAGGTCTTGTTGCTGGTACTAAATACCGTGGTGAGTTTGAAGACCGACTGAAGAAAATCATCAAAGAAATTGTTGATGACGGAACAATTATTTTGTTTGTTGACGAAATGCATACCTTAATTGGTGCTGGTGGAGCCGAAGGATCAATTGATGCAGCTAATATTTTGAAGCCATCACTTGCACGTGGTGACATTCAAATGATAGGTGCAACAACTTTTGACGAGTACCAAAAGTATGTTGAAAAAGATCAAGCACTAGCACGTAGATTTCAAATAGTGCGTCTAAATGAACCTTCTAAGGAAGAGACACTAGCTATTTTAAGTGGCTTGAAACCAAAATATGAGAAGTTTCACCATGTCACAATTACTGATGCGGCCCTTGAGAATGCAATTGACTTATCAAGTCGCTATATTTCTAACCGTTATTTGCCGGATAAAGCAATTGACTTAATTGATGAAGCTAGTGCAGCTGTCAAAATCAAGTCTGGTAAGGGCTCAAATAACCAGCTGGTTCAACTTAATGAACAAATTAAAAAAGTTATAGAGCAAAAAAATCAAGCTGCGATTAATCAGAATTTTGTCAAAGCGGCTCAGCTTCAAGATAGACAAAATAGTTTGCAATTACGCCAAGATAAGTTAAACGCTAAATTGGAAAGTGCGACTAGTAAAAAGTCTACAGTGCAACCAGAAGATATTGCTAAGGTAGTTTCAAACTGGACAGGCGTACCTGTTACTCAAATGAATCGTGATGAATCAAAGCATCTGGCTAATCTGGAGGCAGATTTGCATAAGCGTATTATCGGACAAGAGGATGCAGTTCGTGCAGTTAGTCGCGCAGTTCGTCGTAGTAGGAGTGGAATTAAGGATGAAAATCGTCCAATCGGTTCATTTCTATTCTTAGGCCCAACAGGTGTTGGTAAGACAGAACTAGCCAAAGCAATTGCAGCTTCAATCTTTGGTTCAGAGAATAACTTAATCAGAATTGATATGTCTGAATACATGGATCAAATTGCTAATAGTAAGCTGATTGGCTCAGCTCCAGGCTATGTTGGCTATGATGAAGGTGGACAGTTATCCGAACAGGTTCGTCGCCACCCATATTCTGTAGTTTTGCTCGATGAAGTTGAAAAAGCCCATCCTGATGTTTTTAACCTGCTATTGCAAGTACTTGACGATGGCTTTTTGACTGATTCAAAAGGACGCAAAGTAGACTTTAAGAATACAATTATTATTATGACTTCCAACTTAGGTTCGCGTTCTTTATTTGATACCAAAGAAGTCGGCTTTAATGCTGACAATTCAAGCCAAGTTGAAATGCGTAAAAATCGTGTTCGTCAAGCGCTTAAACAGTTTTTCCGTCCAGAATTTTTAAACCGAGTTGATGAAACAATCATCTTTGATGAGCTTAACCAGCAACAATTACGTCAAATTGTCACTCTACTTACTCATAAGTTGATTGTCCGTTTGCAAAAGCAAGGCGTGCAATTGAAAATTTCACGTGCTGCTTTGGATAAAATTGCTAAAGATGGCTATAATCCTGAGATGGGTGCAAGACCTTTGCGCCGCGCAATTCAAAAGGATATTGAAGACGAAATTGCCTCAAAACTAATTACTGGTGAACTTGGTGATGGCGATCTTCTCAAAATTGGTTGTAACCATGACAAATTAAAATTTGAAATAGTTAAAGCAGAACCAAAAAATCTAGTTGGCTCTAAGTAAAACAATTGACAAATCAGTTATCATTTGCTATATTAGTGCGTGATTAAAAAGGCTGATTTTCAGGATTTTGCTGATATATTGTCCAGCAGAATAATAAAGGACAAAAACGACAAAGGTTGTTTTTGTCTTTTTTATGCTTAAAAATCCCGCTTTTTGAAATTGTAACCAAAATGTAATATTAGCTTTCTCTGACAGAAAGGATGTTTTCTCCTTGTTAAATGGACACGTAGTGAACTTCGGTAAGCATCGAACAAGACGTAGTTTTTCACGTATTAAAGAAGTACTGAAGCTACCTAACTTGACAGATGTTCAAACCGAATCGTACCAAAACTTTTTGGATGAAGGTATTAAGGAAGTCTTCGACGACATTATGCCGATTAGTGACTTTTCAGGTAAGCTTTCGCTTGAGTACGTTGGCTATAAACTGCAAAAGCCAAAGTATACTGTTGATGAAGCACGTGATCACGATGCAACTTACGCTGCACCAATGCACGTTACCTTAAAACTGACTAACCAAAAAACTGGTGAAATTAAGACCCAAGATGTTTTCTTCGGCGATTTACCTTTAATGACTGAATCTGGTTCATTCATTATCAATGGTGCCGAAAGAGTTATTGTTTCCCAATTAGTTAGATCACCAAGTGTCTACTATTCTGGCGACTATGATAAGAATGGTCGAGAGATCTTCGGCACAACTGTTATTCCTAACCGTGGTGCATGGCTAGAATATGAAACAGATGCTAAGAATGTTTCTTATGTACGTGTTGATCGTACTCGTAAACTGCCTTTGACTGTTTTAATTAGAGCTTTAGGAATTGGCTCAGATGACGAAATTATTGATATCTTTGGTGAAAGTGATACTTTGCAATTCACTTTGGATAAAGATGTACACAAGAATCCAGCAGATTCACGTGTCGCTGAAGCCTTAAAGGATATCTATGAGCGTCTACGCCCAGGTGAACCAAAGACAACTGATTCTTCACGGTCCCTCTTATATGCTCGTTTCTTTGACCCACGTCGCTACGATTTAGCCCCTGTTGGTCGATACAAGGTTAATAAGAAGTTATCATTAAAGAACCGTCTCTACGGTCAAACTTTAGCAGAAACTTTAGCTGACCCAGATACTGGTGAAATTATTGCTAAGAAGGGTACTGTTGTTACTCATGAAGTAATGGACGGCTTAGAAGAGTATCTTGACCGTGATGACTTCAAGATGGTTACTTATGAACCTTCAAAAGAAGGTGTCCTACCTGACCCAATTGTTGTTCAAGAAGTTAAGGTATATTCAAAGGCTAACCCTGAACGTGTTGTTAAGTTGATTTCTAATGGTCACATCGATAAGGACGTTAAATACTTAACTCCTGCAGATATTTTGGCATCAATTAACTACTTCTTCTTATTACAAGATGGTATTGGTGACACTGATGACATCGATCACTTAGGTAACCGTCGTATTCGTCGTGTTGGTGAATTGTTACAAAATCAATTTAGAATTGGTTTGGCAAGAATGGAACGTGTTGTTCGTGAAAGAATGTCAATTCAGGATCCTTCAACTGTTACACCACAACAATTAATCAACATTAGACCTATTGTTGCCAGCATCAAAGAATTCTTTGGTTCATCACAACTTTCACAGTTCATGGACCAACATAACCCGCTTGGCGAATTAACGCACAAGCGTCGTATGTCTGCTTTAGGGCCTGGTGGTTTAACTCGTGACCGTGCTGGATATGAAGTTCGTGACGTTCACTATACCCAATATGGTCGTCTTTGCCCGATTGAAACTCCTGAAGGACCAAACATCGGGTTAATTAACTCTCTTGCATCATACGCAGTTATTAACAAATACGGTTTCATTGAAACACCATATCGTCGCGTTTCATGGAAGACTCATAAAGTTACTGATAGGATTGATTATCTAACAGCTGACGTAGAAGATAACTTCATTATTGCCGGAGCAAACACCAAATTAAATCCAGATGGTTCTTTCAAGGACGATTTAATTTTGGCTCGTCATAAGGAAGATAACGTCGAAGTTAGTCCTGATAAGATTGACTACATGGACGTTATTCCTAAGCAAGTTGTTTCGGTTGCGTCTGCATGTATTCCTTTCCTTGAAAACGATGACTCTAACCGTGCATTGATGGGTGCTAACCAGCAACGTCAGGCTGCTCCATTGATTGATCCACATAGTTGTCTTGTTGGTACTGGTATGGAATACCGTGCTGCGCATGACTCTGGTGCTGCAATTGTTGCTAAGGCAGCAGGAACTGTTGAATACGTTGATGCTAATACAGTTAGAATTAGACGCGCTGATGGCACTTTAGATAAATATGTGCTTGAAAAATACCGTCGTTCTAACAACTCCAAGTCATATAACCAAACACCAAATGTTAGATTAGGTGATCAGGTTGAAGAAGGCGAAGTAATCGTTAATGGTCCAACAATGGATCATGGTGAACTTGCTTTGGGTCAAAACCCAGTAATTGCCTTCATGACATGGAACATGTACAACTATGAAGATGCCATCATGCTTTCAGAACGTTTAGTTAAGGATGATGTCTACACTTCAATTAGTATTGAAGACTATGAATCAGAAGCTCGTGATACTAAACTTGGTCCCGAGGAAATTACACGCGAATTACCTAATGTTGGTGAGGATGCACTTAAAGACCTCGATGGTCAAGGAATCGTTCGCATTGGTGCTGAGGTTCATGACGGTGACATTTTAGTAGGTAAGGTTACACCAAAGGGTGTGACTGAACTATCCGCTGAAGAACGTTTGCTTCACGCTATCTTTGGTGAAAAAGCACGTGAAGTACGTGATACATCATTACGTGTACCTCACGGTGGTGGCGGAATTGTTCGCGATGTTAAAGTATATACTCGTGAAAACGGCGATGAACTTTCCCCAGGTGTAAATACCTTAGTACGTGTTTACATTGCACAAAAGAGAAAGATTCAAGTCGGAGATAAGATGTCTGGTCGTCACGGTAACAAAGGTACTGTTGCTGCAGTTGTTCCTGAAGAAGATATGCCATACTTACCAGATGGTACTCCAGTTGATATTTGTTTGAACCCAATGGGTGTTCCTTCACGTATGAACATCGGACAGTTACTTGAATTGCACTTGGGCTGGGCTGCTAATAGTCTAGGTATCCATGTTGCAACCCCAGTATTTGATGGTGCGAGTGAAAATGATGTTTGGGATACTGTTCATAAAGCTGGTATCGACAAAGATGGTAAGACTGTTTTATATGATGGTCGTACTGGAGAGCCGTTCCATAACCGTGTTTCTGTCGGAATTATGCACTATCTGAAATTAACCCACATGGTTGATGATAAGATTCATGCACGTTCCATTGGGCCTTACTCGTTAGTAACCCAACAACCTCTTGGTGGTAAAGCACAATTTGGTGGACAGCGTTTTGGTGAAATGGAAGTTTGGGCACTTGAAGCTTATGGTGCTGCATACACATTACAAGAAATTTTGACTTACAAATCTGATGACGTTGTTGGTCGTGTAAAGGCATACGAAGCAATTGTTAAGGGTGACAGAATTCCTAAACCAGGTGTTCCTGAATCATTCCGTGTTCTTGTTAAAGAATTACAATCCCTAGGATTAGATATTCGTGTTCTTGACATGGATCACAATGAAATCGAACTTCGTGACATGGATGATGATTCAAATGAACATTTGAATATTGATACCTTGTCGAAGATGGCCGAAGAGCAACAAAAGAAGAAGTTAGCCGAAGAAACCGCAAAATCAGAAGATGAAGAATCAGCCGAGATTGAAGCTCCAGTTGATGAGTCTGACGATGATAACAAGATTTCTAAATAAGTAGGGGGTTAAACTTTTGATCGACGTAAATAAATTTGAAAGCATGCAAATTGGCCTTGCTTCTCCAAATAAAATTCGGAGCTGGTCGTATGGTGAAGTAAAAAAGCCTGAAACGATCAACTACCGTACTTTAAAACCGGAAAAAGATGGTCTGTTTGATGAAAGAATCTTTGGACCAACCAAGGATTGGGCATGTGCATGTGGCAAATATAAAGGTGTGAGATACCGCGGCATCGTTTGTGATCGTTGTGGTGTTGAAGTTACCTCTTCTAAAGTTAGAAGGGAACGGATGGGTCACATCGAATTAGCAGCCCCAGTAACCCACATTTGGTACTTCAAGGGTATTCCATCTCGAATGGGATTGATTCTTGATATGTCACCAAGATTATTGGAAGAAGTTATCTATTTTGCGGCATACATTGTCATTGATCCAGGTGACACTGAACTTGAATTCAAGCAGCTTTTAACTGAAGCAGAATACCGTGAAGAAAAAGCTAAGTACGGTAACCGTTTTGAAGCAAAAATGGGTGCAGAAGCAATTCGCGACTTGTTACGTAAAGTTGACCTAGAAAAAGAAGTTACTGATTTAAAGAAAGAATTAGAAACTGCTACTGGTCAAAAACGTACACGTGCAATCAGAAGATTAGATATTCTTGATGCATTCAAAGATTCTGGTAACAAGCCTGAATGGATGGTCATTGATGCGGTACCAGTTATTCCACCGGACTTGCGTCCAATGGTTCAATTAGAAGGTGGTCGTTTTGCTACTTCTGATTTGAATGACTTGTATCGTCGTGTAATTAACCGTAACAACCGGTTAAAGAGACTGCTCGACTTAAATGCACCAAATATCATTGTTCAAAATGAAAAGCGGATGTTACAAGAAGCCGTAGATGCACTGATTGATAATGGTCGTCGTGGTCGTTCTGTTGTTGGACCTGGTAACCGTCCACTTAAGTCACTTTCACACATGCTTAAGGGTAAGCAAGGTCGTTTCCGTCAGAACTTACTTGGTAAGCGTGTTGACTATTCCGGTCGTTCAGTTATCGATGTTTCACCAAAATTGAAATTCTATCAATGTGGTGTTCCTCGTCCAATGGCACTTGAATTATTCAAGCCATTTGTAATGCACGAATTAGTTAAGCGCAAGATTGCTTCTAACATTAAGAGTGCAAAACGTAAGATTGACCGTGAAGACGATGATGTATGGGATGTACTAGAAGATGTTATCAAGGAAAGAACTGTTTTACTAAACCGTGCGCCAACTTTGCACCGTTTGAGTATTCAGGCCTTTGAACCAGTTTTGGTACCAGGTAAGTCAATTCGTTTGCATCCACTTGCATGTGAAGCCTACAATGCCGACTTTGATGGTGACCAGATGGCCATTCACGTTCCTTTATCTGACGAAGCTGTTGCAGAATCACGTTTGTTAATGCTTGCAGCTCACCATATTTTGGCACCTAAGGATGGTAAGCCAATTGTTACACCATCTCAGGATATCGTTTTAGGTAACTACTGGTTGACTCAAGCCGAAAAGGGTCGTGAAGGTGAAGGAATGATTTTCAATTCACCTGATGAAGCAACAGTTGCATATAATAATGGTGATATTCACTATCACACTATTATTGGTATGTCCGCTGATTCAATGCCTAAGAAGTCATGGCCTAAAGGCTACGAACATGGTATTTTTGTTACCACTTACGGTAGAATCATTTTCAACCAAATTTTCCCAGAAGATTACTTCTACATTAATGAACCAACTGAAGAAAACTTGAACCACCCATTAAGCGCTAAGTACTTCTTAGAGCCTGGTGAGGATATTCATGAAAAGATTGATGATGTTGCTGGTGATTTAATCTCAACTCCATTTAAGAAATCTTTCTTATCTGATTCAATCGCAACTATTTACAAGTACTACAAGGTTCAAAGAACTTCTGAATACCTTGATGACTTAAAGACGCTTGGTTACACTAGTTCAACTACTTCTGGTATTACAATCGGTATGACCGACGTTCCTGAAATTGATGATAAGGATGAAAAGGTTGCTAAGGCGCACAAGCAAGTTGATGTCGTATCTAAGCAATTTAGACGAGGTTTAATTACTGAACAAGAGCGTCACGATCGTGTTATCAGCATTTGGAATGACTGTAAGGATCAGGTTCAGGACGAAATTGCCCAAATTTATGATCCTCGTAACCCAATTACAATCATGGCCGACTCTGGTGCTCGTGGTAACATTTCCAACTTTACTCAGTTAGCTGGTATGCGTGGATTGATGGCCACTCCTAACGGTGGATTGTTCGAAATTCCTGTTACTTCAAACTTCAAGGAAGGTCTATCAGTTCTAGAACTATTCATGTCCACTCACGGTGCTCGTAAGGGAATGACTGATACAGCCTTGAAGACTGCCCAGTCAGGATACTTGACTCGTCGTCTAGTTGATGTTGCTCAAGATGTTATTATCCGTGAAGACGATTGTGGTACTGACCGTGGTATCAATGTTCATGCCATTATGGAAGGTGACGAATTAATTGAGCCATTATACGATCGTCTATTAGGACGCTTTACTGCTGAAACTGTTAAAGATCCTAAGACTGGCGAAGCTATTGTTGGACCAAATGTCATGCTTGATGAAGATTTATCACATAAAATTTGTGATGCTGGTGTGACAGATGTTAAGATTCGTTCTATTCTAACTTGTGATACTTCCCATGGTGTTTGCCGTAAGTGTTACGGTATGAACCTTGCTACTGGTGAAGAAGTTGAAGTTGGTGAAGCAGTTGGTACAGTTGCAGCTCAATCAATTGGTGAACCTGGTACTCAGCTTACTTTACGTACATTCCACAACGGTGGTGTTGCCGGTGCAGAAGATATTACTCAGGGTCTTCCTCGTGTTCAAGAATTGTTTGAAGCACGTAATCCAAAGGGACGTGCTATTATCTCTGAAGTAGATGGTATAATTGATTCAATTCAAGAAAACCCAGCAGAGCATACACGTGAGATTACTGTTAAAGGTAAGATTGATACTAGAAGCTACAGTGTGCCTTACACTGCATCAGTTGCAGTTAGTGAAGGTGATGAGGTTAGTCGTGGATCCAAGTTAACTCTCGGATCAATTGATCCAAAGGAACTCATCCAAGTTACTGATACCTTAACAACTGAAGAATACATCCTAGTTGAAGTTCAAAAAGCGTACCGGATGCAGGGTGTAGACATTTCTGATAAGCACGTCGAAGTTTTGACTAGACAAATGTTACAGAAAGTGCGTGTACTTGATCCAGGTGAAACGAACTTACTTCCGGGTGAGATCATGGATATTGGTGAATTCAAGGAACGTAACACTTCAGTTATTATTTCTGGTGGTATTCCTGCCACTGCACAGAGTGTTATTCTTGGTATTACTAAGGCTGCTCTTGAAACTAACAGTTTCTTATCAGCTGCTTCATTCCAGGAAACTACCCGTGTATTAACTGATGCCTCAATCAGAGGTAAAAATGATCCATTACTCGGTTTGAAGGAAAATGTTATCATTGGTAAGATTATTCCTGCCGGAACTGGTCTTCCAATTTACCGTGATATGGAACCTGAAGCTGATGTTCAAAAACCTAAATCTGTTTATTCAATAGCTGATATTGAAAAGAAGATGAAGGAAGCTGACCAAGCTACAGAATCATAAAAATAATATAAATAAAAACTGTTCTGTTAGAAGTTACTAACGGAACAGTTTTTTGTTTGCTCGAAATTATTACTTTAAAATCTTACCAAATAGAATATACGATATTGTCCATAAAATAATGCCAGCAATCAGAAAGAAGCCAAATATTTTTACTAAGTCTAATATTGATTTAGTCGAAAACCAGCCACTGAATACTAAACAAGGATATACGGTAACCAGCATGATTAGAAAATGAACGATAGATTGTCTTGCTAATGTCCAACTTGTGACATCATAAATAACAGAGGTTGCTGCAACTGCAGTTATTATTAGTCCCGTAATAAATGTCGAGTTGACGCTATAATCATCGATATGTTGTAATTTCATAATTCCAGAAAGTGTACTCATAATGATAAATGGTATGGCGCCACGTATTCCTGCAGATAAAATATAGTGCATCATTTTTCCTCAATAAATTCTAAATGTTTTTATATAAAAGATTTTATCATAGGTTGAAACGCAAAAGAAAATAGGTGATAAAACTGGCTAAATAACAGTCTTTTGATTTTCATCTTTAATCGGAGATCTGACTTAAAAGGCTTTTTATTTGTACAAAAGTTGAGTGATTACACCAATATAAATAAATGGAATAAACGCAACAGAAGCTTTTCTATCCAGCTCATCAGTTTTAAAGAGAATAATTAAAATGAGTGATGCGACTAAAAAAGCTAAATTCGCAAATTGAGGACTAAAGTATAGGGCTAGAATTAAATAAACAAGTAGATCCCCGAAACCCAATTTATTTTTGAAGATTTCATAGACAAAAAGAGCAAAAATAGGAAAAAAGTGAATGAGATCAACAGAACTGATTTTTTTGAAATTTACTAGTAAGTGTATAGTTGTAATAATGAAAGCCGGAACAATGAATGCAACATCAAACTCTTTACTTTGATAGTCGCTAATAGCTGCAAGTAGTAGGCTAAATAGTACAAGTGCAGTATTCATGCCACTAATACTACTGAAATCAATTTTACAAAAGGCAAAGCCACCCAAAAATTCTATTAAGAAATATTCACAGGGGATGTGCACTTTGCAATAGCGGCAGCGACCTTTGAGCATTAAATAAGAAACTAAGGGGATTTCATCAAGTAAGCTCAGTTGTTGTTTGCAATTAGTACATTTGGAACGAGTAAAAATAAAATCCTCTTTGCCTGCTCTTTCAGCAATTACACATGCGTGGGAAGCCAAACAAGTCCCAATCAAAAAATTAGTCAATTGATAAAGTAAATTCATTTTTCCACCTCACATATTTAAATACGCAGAAAACTAAATTTTGCTTTTTCAAAAAAGAAAATTGCATTTTGTTGAAAAGGTAGTACAATAGTCTTTGTGTATTTTGGAGATAACTCAGGTCTAAAAAAGAAACTCCTGGGTGTGTGAACAAGATAATCAAATTTTAGGAGGAAAAAGTTTATGCCAACCATAAACCAATTGGTAAGAAAAGGCCGTCACACTAAGACGACTAAATCAAAGTCACCAGCTTTAAGCTATGGCTACAACAGTATGAAGAAGGAATTAGTAAACAACCCTGCACCACAAATGCGTGGAGTTGCAACTCGTGTTGGTACTATGACACCAAAGAAGCCAAACTCAGCTTTACGTAAGTATGCTCGTGTTCGTCTTTCTAACTTAATCGAAGTTACTGCCTACATCCCAGGTGAAGGCCACAACTTGCAAGAACACTCGGTTGTTTTAATCCGTGGTGGACGTGTAAAGGACCTTCCTGGTGTACGTTACCATATTATTCGTGGTGCCCTTGATACTGCTGGTGTTGATGGCAGAAAACAAAGCCGTTCTAAATACGGTGCTAAGAAAGACTAAAGGAGGAGTTAAATAATGCCTAGAAAAGGACATATAGCTAAAAGAGATGTTTTGGCAGATCCAGTATACAACTCAAAGCTTGTTACTAAATTAATCAACCACTTAATGCTTGATGGTAAGAGAGCTAAGGCATCTTCAATCCTTTACGATGCTTTTGACATTATCAAAGATAAGACCGGTAAAGAACCACTTGAAGTATTTGAAGAAGCAATGAACAACATTATGCCAGTTTTGGAAGTTAAAGCTCGCCGTATCGGTGGTTCTAACTACCAAGTCCCAGTTGAAGTTCGTCCTGAAAGAAGAACAACTTTGGGCTTAAGATGGCTTGTTTCATACGCACGTTTACGTAATGAACACACAATGGATGAACGTCTAGCTAATGAAATCATTGATGCTTCAAACAACACTGGTTCAGCTGTTAAGAAACGTGAAGATGTACACCGTATGGCTGAAGCTAACCGTGCATTTGCACACTATCGTTTCTAATTTTATAAGGAGAGAATGAATTTATGGCTAATAAACGTGAGTTTCCATTAGAAAAAACACGTAATATTGGTATCATGGCCCACATTGATGCGGGTAAGACTACCACTACTGAGCGTATTCTTTATTACACTGGTAAGATTCATAAAATTGGTGAGACCCACGAAGGTGACTCACAAATGGACTGGATGGAAGAAGAAAAAGAACGTGGTATCACTATTACGTCTGCTGCTACTACAGCTCAATGGAATGACTACAGAATTAACATCATTGATACCCCAGGACACGTTGACTTCACTATCGAAGTTGAACGTTCCCTACGTGTTCTTGATGGTGCCGTAACTGTTCTTGATGGTCAAGCAGGTGTAGAACCACAAACCGAAAACGTTTGGCGTCAAGCTGAAACTTACGGTGTTCCTCGTATTGTTTTTGTTAACAAGATGGATAAAATTGGTGCAGATTTTGATAAGTCTGTTACTTCTTTACATGAACGTCTAAATGCTAACGCAATCGCTGTTCAAATGCCTATCGGTTCTGCTGATACTTTTGAAGGTGTCATCGACTTAATCAACATGGTTGCTGATGTTTATGATGAAGACAAACTTGGTTCTAAGTGGGACACTATTCCAGTTCCTGATGAATACAAGGAAGAAGCAGAAAGACGTCGTAACGAGTTAATTGAACAAGTTGCTGACGTTGACGATGCAGTTATGGAGAAGTACCTTAACGGTGAAGAAATTTCCGTTGATGAAATAAAGGCTGCTCTTCGTAAAGCAACTTTGGAATTAAAGGCTTTCCCTGTCTTTGCAGGTTCAGCATTTAAGAACAAGGGTGTTCAAATGATGCTTGATGGTGTTGTTGATTACTTACCATCACCATTAGACGTTAAGCCTTATATTGCTCATGATCCTAAGACTGACGAAGAAGTTCAATTGATTGCTGGTGACGATAAGCCATTCTCAGCTTTAGCATTCAAGATTGCTACTGACCCATTTGTTGGGCGTTTAACTTACATTCGTGTTTACACTGGTTCACTTGAATCAGGTTCATACGTTTTAAACGCATCAAAGAACAGTCGTGAACGTGTTGGTCGTCTATTGCAAATGCACGCTAACTCAAGAAGTGAAATTTCTGAAGTCTTCTCAGGTGATATCGCTGGTGCTATCGGTTTGAAGAACACTACTACTGGTGACTCTTTAACTGACCCAGATCATCCATTGATTTTGGAAAGTTTGGAAGTTCCAGACCCAGTTATCCAAGTGTCAATCGAACCTGAATCAAAGGCTGACCGTGATAAACTTGATGTTGCTTTACAAAAGTTAACTGAAGAAGACCCAACATTCAGAGCTGAAACTAACGCTGAAACTGGTCAAACCTTGATTTCAGGAATGGGTGAATTACACCTACAAATCATGGTTGAACGTATGAAGCGTGAATTCCACGTTGAAGCTAAGATTGGTGAACCACAAGTTGCCTACCGTGAAACCTTCACTAAAGAAGCTAAAGCACAAGGTAAGTTTGTTCGTCAATCAGGTGGTAAGGGTCAATACGGTGACGTTTGGATTGAATTTACTCCAAATGAAAGAGGTAAAGGCTACGAATTTGAAGATGCCATCGTCGGTGGTGTTGTTCCTCGTGAATTTATCCCATCAGTTGATGCTGGTTTGCAAGAATCAATGAAGAACGGTATCCTTGCAGGTTACCCACTGATCGATGTTAAGGCTAAGCTTTACGATGGTAGTTACCACGAAGTCGATTCATCAGAAGCTGCCTTCAAGGTTGCTGCATCTCTTGCTTTAAGAAATGCTGCTCCTAAGGCTGGTGCTGTAATTCTTGAACCAATTATGAAGGTACAAGTTATTACTCCTGAAGAATACTTGGGTGATGTAATGGGTTCAGTTACTGCTCGTCGTGGTACAATGGACAACATGGTAGACCGTGCTGGTGCCAAGGTATTGAATGCAATGGTTCCACTTGCTGAAATGTTTGGTTACGCAACTACTTTACGTTCATCAACTCAAGGTCGTGGTACATTTACTATGGTATTTGACCACTATGCTGCAACTCCTAAGTCAATTCAAGAAGAAATTATTAAGAGTCGTGGCGGTAACAACAATAACGCTGAATAATTTTAACTAAACAATTTGTTTAATCGAGCTATTGGTAAATCCAATAGCTCTTTTTTTGTTTAAAAATAAGCAATTTTCTTGCTATATCGAGCCATAGATAGTAACTTAGGCGCTGTTGAAAAATTTTAATTTTAATTTTTGAAAAAAGTATATTAATTAATTGGTCAAAATTGAGAAAAATATCCTAAAACCCTTGATATCTAGCCATAAAATCAGTATACTAGTCTTTGTGCGCTTAGGGCATACTATGCTCTAATGCACATATTTGTTGTAAAGCGTTGATGCAAAAGGTTGCGGCACACCAGGCTGCATTGCCACAGAGGCGGTGCCGGGAATTTTTGCGGAGGCTAGTCATCTTTTAAAAAGAAGACGTTGAGGAGGTAATTCAATGGCAAGTCAATCAATTCGTATTAGACTTAAGTCTTACGAACATGGTATTCTCGATGAATCGGCTGCTAAAATTGTAGAAACAGCTAAGAGAACTGGTGCTGAGATCTCAGGTCCAGTTCCACTACCAACAGAAAGGGTTTTGTTTACTGTTCTTCGTTCACCACACAAGAACAAGGACTCACGTGAACAATTTGAAATGCGTACGCACAAGCGTTTAATCGATATTTTAAGTCCTACACCTAAAACTGTTGATTCTTTAATGAAGCTTGATCTACCAAGCGGCGTTGACATCGAAATCAAATTATAATTTTTAAAAAGAAAGAGGTGTAATCATGACCAAAGGAATCTTAGGAAGAAAAGTCGGTATGACTCAAGTCTTCACCAAAGATGGCATCCTTGTTCCTGTAACTGTTGTCGAAGCAACTCCTAACGTTGTTATGCAAGTTAAGACTGTTGAATCAGACGGTTACGAAGCAGTTCAATTGGGATACCAAGACAAGCGTGAAGTTTTGAGCAACAAACCAGAAAAAGGTCATGCTGAAAAAGCAAAGACTTCGCCTAAGCGCTTCATACGTGAAATCCGCGGAGTTGAGCTTAAGGACTACGAAGTCGGCTCAGAAATTACTGTGGACACATTTAAGGAAGGTGACGTCGTAGACGTTACTGGTACTACAAGAGGTCATGGATACCAAGGTAACATTAAGCGTTGGGGCCAATCACGTGGACCTGAAACTCACGGTTCAAGATACCACAGAGTTCCTGGTTCAATGGGTTCCATCATTAACCGTGTACCAAAGGGCAAGCGTTTGCCAGGTCACATGGGTATGAAGAAAGTTACCATTGAAAACTTAGTAATTGAAAAAGTTGTAGCAGACAAGAATGTTTTACTTATTAAAGGTAACGTTCCAGGTGCTAAGAACTCATTAATTACTGTTAGATCTGCTGTTAAGAATAGTAAATAGGAAGGAGGACTAGAATGGCTAATTTAAAAGTTATCGATCAAAAAGGTAAAGATGCCGGTGAAGTTACTTTAAAAGATGAAGTATTTGGTATCGAACCAAACGAAAGCGTAGTTTTTGACGCAATCATCAGACAAAGAGCTGGCAAGCGTCAAGGTACCTCAAAAGTTAAGAACAGATCTGCTGTTCGCGGTGGTGGTAAAAAGCCATGGAAGCAAAAAGGTACTGGTCGTGCTCGTCAAGGTTCTATCCGTTCACCACAATGGCGTGGCGGTGGTGTAGTCTTCGGACCAACTCCACGTTCTTACGCATATTCAATGCCAAGAAAGCAACGTCGTTTGGCTATCAAGTCAGTTCTTTCCCAAAAGTTGATTGATAAGAATTTGATCGTTTTAGACCAGTTGACAATGTCTGCTCCTAAGACTAAAGAATTCAAGTCAATGTTAGACAGCTTAAATATTGAAGGTAAAGTACTTGTTGTTTCAGAAGACAAGAATGTACAACTTTCAGCTAGAAACTTACCAAAGGTTAAGGTTGTTCCTATCAACGGTTTAAACGTTGAAGACGTTGTCAACTATGACAAATTGATCTTGACTAAGGATGCTATTGAGAAGATTGAAGAGAATGTTGAGGGGGCTTCGAGAAAATGAGTGCACATGATATCATTTTAAGACCTATCATTACTGAAAAGTCAACGAACTTAATGGATGATAAGAAGTACACTTTCAACGTGCTTTTAACTGCAACCAAGACTCAAGTTCGTAATGCTGTCGAAGAAATCTTTGATGTCAAAGTTAAGAAAGTTAATATCATGAATGTTCGTGGTAAAGACAAGCGAGTTGGTCGTTACACTGGTAAAACTGCTCGTACGCGTAAAGCAATTGTCACATTAACTGATGATTCAAACGACATTAAGATTTTCAAAGACGAAAATCAAGAAGAAAATAAGTAATAGGAGGTCAGTCAATTGGCTATTAAAATTTATAAGCCAACCACAAATGGTCGCCGTAATATGACTTCTTCCGACTTTGCTGAGATTACTAAGACTACGCCAGAACGTACCTTACTTGAATCTCAATCACATACTGCAGGTCGTAACTCATATGGTCGTATTACAAGTAGACACCGTGGTGGTGGTCATAAACAAAAGTACCGTATCATCGATTTTAAGCGTAACAAGGACAATGCAAAGGCTGTTGTTAAGTCTATTGAATATGATCCAAACAGAAGTGCTAACATTGCGCTTTTACACTACACTGATGGTATCAAAGCTTACATTTTAGCTCCTAAAGGCTTAAAAGTTGGCGATGTTGTTGAATCTGGTCCAAATTCAGATATTAAACCAGGTAACGCTTTACCATTAGCAAACATTCCAACTGGTACTTCGATTCACAACATTGAATTAAGACCTGGCAAAGGTGGACAATTCGTAAGAAGTGCCGGCACCAGTGCTCAAGTTTTAGGTAATGACGGTAAGTACACTTTAGTTAGATTACAAAGTGGCGAAGTTCGTAAGATTTTGTCAGCTTGTCGTGCAACTATTGGTGTTGTTGGTAATGAACAACACTCATTGATTCAATTAGGTAAGGCTGGCCGTAGTCGCTGGTTAGGCAGACGTCCACAATCTCGTGGTTCTGTAATGAACCCTAACGATCACCCACATGGTGGTGGTGAAGGTAAGGCTCCAGTTGGTCGTCCACAACCTATGACTCCTTGGGGTAAGAAAGCTCGCGGTATTAAGACTAGAGATAGTAAGAAAGCTAGCGAGAAGTTAATTATTCGTCACCGTAAGGGTAGCAAGTAACAGAAGGAGGGTTAATTAATGAGCCGTAGTATTAAAAAAGGGCCTTTTGCTGATGCATCATTGCTGAAGAAAGTCGATGCACAAGCAGACACAGAGAAAAAACAGGTTATTAAAACCTGGTCGCGTCGTTCAACTATTTTCCCTTCCTTCGTTGGTTTGACTATAGCTGTTTACGATGGTAGAAAACATGTTCCAGTTTATATTACTGAAGACATGGTTGGTCACAAGTTAGGTGAATTTGTTCCAACGAGAACTTTCCATGGACACAAGACATCTGACGACAAGGCCACTGGAAAATAGAGGAAGGAGAAACACTTAAATGGCAGAACAAATTAGTTCAGCTAGGGCTGAAGCAAGAACTGTTCGTATTGCTCCAAGAAAAGCACGTTTGGTCGTTGATTTGATTCGCGGCAAAGATGTTGCTGAAGCATTGGCAATCTTGAAATTTACGCCTAGAGCTGCTTCCCCAATCGTTGAAAAAGTTTTACGTTCAGCAATTGCTAACGCAGAACATAACTACGATCTTGAAAGTGCTAACCTTTACGTATCAGAAGCATACGTAAATGAGGGTGCTACTTTAAAGAGATTTAGACCACGTGCCAAGGGTATGGCTTCTCCAATTAACAAGAGAACTAGTCATGTAGTTGTTGTAGTTTCAGAAAAGAACGATTAAGGGAGGTATATTAATGGGTCAGAAAATTAACCCAAATGGTTTTCGTCTCGGCGTAATTCGTGACTGGGAATCTAAATGGTATGCTGACAGAGGATATAAAGAAACCTTAAATGAAGACTTGAAGATCAGAAACTTCATCTCAAAGAAATTAAAGGATGCCTCTGTTTCTACTATTGAAATTGAACGTGCAGCAAATAGAATCAACGTATCAATTAATACCTCAAAGCCTGGTATGGTAATTGGTAAAGGTGGTTCTGAAGTTGAAGCTTTAAGAAAACAATTAAATGCATTAACTAAGAAGCAAGTTCACGTTAATATTGTTGAAATTAAGAAGCCAGATCTTGATGCTAAGTTAGTTGCTGACAGTATTGCAGCCCAACTTGAAGCTCGTGTTGCTTTCAGACGTGCTATGCGTCAAGCAACTCAAAGATCTATGCGTGCTGGTGCCAAAGGAATCAGAGTTCAAACTTCTGGTCGTTTAAACGGTGCCGACATGGCAAGAAGAGAATGGCACACTGAAGGTCGTGTTCCATTACAAACTTTAAGAGCTGACATTGATTACGCTTGGGTAAATGCCTTCACTACATACGGTGAAATTGGTGTTCAAGTATGGATCAACCGCGGAGAAGTTTTACCTTCAAAGAGTAAAAATCCTGCAAAAGCTGTGAAGGGAGGAAACAAATAATGCCTCTAGTACCTAAAAGAGTAAAGCACCGTCGTGAATTCCGTGGAAAGATGCGTGGTGCTGCTAAGGGTGGTAAGACCATCGCTTTCGGCGAATACGGTTTACAAGCTCTTGAATCTCACTGGATTACTAATCAACAAATCGAAGCTGCCCGTGTTGCGATGACTCGTTACATGAAGCGTGGTGGTAAAGTTTGGATTAGAATTTTCCCTCAAAAGTCATACACTGCCAAAGGTGTTGGTGTCCGGATGGGTTCCGGTAAAGGTGCACCAGCTGGTTGGGTAGCTGTAGTTAAGAGAGAAAAGATTATGTTTGAAATTGGCGGAGTTAGTGAAGAAGTTGCTCGTGAAGCTTTAAGACTTGCTTCAACAAAATTGCCAATTAAATGTAAGTTTGTGAAAAGAAGTTCGGAAGTAGGTGGCAATTCTAATGAAGGCTAAGGATATCAGAGCACTAACCACTGATCAGATGTTGGACAAGGAAAAGCAATATAAAGAAGAACTCTTCAACTTGCGTTTCCAACAAGCAACGGGTCAATTAGAAAATACCGCTCGTCTACGCAAAGTCCGTAAAAACATCGCTAGAATTAAAACAATTCTAAGTGAAGATGCATTGAAGAAAGATTAGTGGAAGGGAGTTATTAACTTGAGCGAAACAATCGAAAGAAATCGTCGTCACGTATATCAAGGTCGAGTAGTTTCAGATAAGAATGACAAGACTATTACAGTTGTTGTTGATACTTACAAGAATCACCCTGTTTACAAGAAGCGTATCAAGTACTCCAAGAAGTACTACGCACAAGACGAAAAAAATGAAGCTAAAGTTGGCGATACTGTTCGTATCATGGAAACCCGTCCATTATCTCGTACAAAGCGCTTCCGTTTAGTAAAAATTGTCAAGAAATCTGTATAGTTTTGCGGATTTAGTGAGGGGAGGATTAAATAGTGATTCAAAATGAATCCCGTTTGAAGGTTGCTGATAACTCTGGTGCCAGAGAACTATTAGTTATTAGAGTCTTAGGTGGATCAAGACGTAAGACCGGTAACATTGGTGATATCGTAGTAGCAACTGTTAAACAAGCAACACCAGGTGGCGTTGTCAAAAAAGGTGACGTTGTCAAAGCTGTCATTGTTAGAACAAAATCAGGCGCACGCCGTGAAGATGGTTCATACATCAAATTTGATGAAAATGCCGGCGTTGTAATTAATGCAGATAAGAGCCCACGCGGTACTCGTATCTTTGGGCCTGTTGCACGTGAGTTGCGTGAGCACGACTTTATGAAAATCGTCTCTCTTGCTCCTGAAGTCTTATAATTAAGTGAGGTGCACTGATGTTTGTTAAAACTGGTGACAAAGTAAAAGTTATTGCCGGAAAAGACAAAGGCAAAGAAGGTACTGTTCTTTCTGTTAACGTTAAGAAAAACCGTGTGGTTGTTAAAGGCGTTAATACAATTAAGAAACACCAAAAACCTTCTCAAACCAATGCTAATGGTGGTGTAGTTGAATCTGAAGGTTCAATCCACGCATCAAACGTTAAGGTTATTGCTAAGTCTGAAAGCAAAAAAGAAGAAACTAAGAAATAGGAAGGAGGACACAAATGGCAAATTATTTAGCAGAAGAATATAAAGAAAAAATTGTTCCTGCATTGCAAGAAAAGTTTGAATACAGCTCAGTTATGCAAGTACCTAAAATCGAAAAGATCGTTTTGAACATGGGTGTTGGTGACGCTGTTACTAATGCAAAGAACTTGGATGAAGCTGTCGAAGAATTAGCTTTAATCTCAGGTCAAAAGCCTTTAGTAACTAAGGCTAAGAAGTCAATCGCTAACTTCCGTTTACGTGAAGGTATGTCTATCGGTGCTAAGGTTACCCTTAGAGGAGATAGAATGTATGACTTCTTGTACAAGTTAATTAGTGTTTCACTTCCTCGTGTTCGTGACTTCCGCGGTGTTTCAAGCCGTTCATTCGATGGTCGTGGTAACTACACTTTAGGTATTAAGGAACAACTTATCTTCCCTGAAATTGACTTTGATAAAGTTAATCGTACAAGAGGTTTAGATGTTGTTATCGTTACTACTGCCAACACTGATGAAGAAGCTCGTGAGCTTTTAAGTCAATTTGGTATGCCGTTTGCAAAATAATGGAGGACACTAATGGCTAAAACATCACAAAAAATTAGAAATCATCGTCCTGCTAAGTTTTCTTCACGTGAATACACTCGTTGCGAGAGATGTGGTCGTCCACACTCCGTATATCGTAAATTTGGTTTATGCCGTATTTGCTTGAAGGATTTAGCACACAAAGGTCAAATCCCAGGTCTTAAAAAGGCTAGTTGGTAATACGGTTAGGAGGATAGCATAAATGGTCATGACAGATCCGATCGCAGATTACTTGACTAGAATTAGAAATGCCAACATGGCAAAGCATAGTTCAGTTGAAATTCCTGCATCAAACATTAAAAAATCTATTTCAGAAATTTTGAAACGCGAAGGCTTCATCCGTGATTACGAAGTTACTGATGACAACAAGCAAGGCATGATTAAGATTTTCTTGAAATATGGTCCAGACGGAGAACGTGTCATTTCAGGCTTAAAGCGTATTTCTAAGCCAGGTCTTAGAAACTACGTAAGTGCTGAAAACTTACCTAAAGTTCTTAACGGTTTAGGTATCGCCATCGTTTCAACTTCTGCCGGTGTAATTACCGATAAAGAAGCTAGACAAAAAGACGTTGGTGGCGAAGTTGTTGCTTACGTTTGGTAATTTTGACAGAAAGGAGAACAATCAATGAGCCGTATCGGTTTAAAAACAATTGAAGTCCCAGATAGTGTCACAGTTACCAAAGATGGTGACAACATCACCGTTAAGGGACCTAAGGGTGAATTAACTAGATACTTTGATCCAAAGATTACTTTCAAGCAAGAAGATGGCAAGATCAACTTTTCACGTTCAAGTGAAAGTGATAAGGCACTTCATGGTACTGAAAGAGCTAACTTAGCTTCAATGGTTGAAGGTGTAGTTAATGGTTATAAGAAGACTTTGAAGTTAATCGGTGTTGGTTACCGTGCAACTGCACAAGGCAACAAGTTAACTTTAAATGTTGGTTACTCACACCCAGTAGAAATGACTGCACCAGAAGGTGTTTCCGTAAAAGCTACTTCAGCAACTGAAATTGAAGTAGAAGGAATTTCAAAGCAAAATGTTGGACAATTTGCTGCTGAAATTCGCGATGTACGTCCACCAGAGCCTTACAAGGGTAAAGGTATTCGTTACACTGACGAATACGTACGTCGTAAGGAAGGTAAGACAGGTAAATAGTAAATAAATTTTTGAGGTGAAATTGTGATTTCAAAACCAGATAAAAACAAGTTACGCTTAAAGCGTCACAAACGTATTCGTGGCAAAATTTCTGGTACTGCTGAGCGCCCACGCTTAAGCGTTTTTCGTTCAAATAAAAACATCTACGCTCAATTAATTGATGACGTAGCGGGTGTAACGCTAGCAAGTGCCTCATCTTTAGATGATTCTGTTGCAAAGGATTCAGCTAAAGTAGAACAGGCTCAAGCTGTTGGTAAGGCAATTGCCGAAGCAGCAAAAGCTAAAAACATTTCAAATGTTGTGTTCGATAGAAGTGGTTACTTATACCACGGCCGTATTTCAGCTTTGGCAGATGCCGCTCGTGAAAACGGATTAGATTTCTAGGGAAGGAGATAAATACATGGCAAACCGCAACGATTCTCGTAATAATCGCAGAAATAAAGACGACATCGAAGATCAGTTAGTAGCAATTAATCGTGTCACCAAGGTTGTCAAGGGTGGTCAACGAATGAGATTTGCTGCCTTGGTAATCGTTGGCGACAAAAAAGGTCGTGTAGGCTTTGGTACTGGTAAAGCTCAAGAAGTTCCAGAAGCAATCCGTAAGGCCGTTGAAGCTGGTAAAAAGAACATGATTACTGTTCCTAAGGTTGGTACTACTATTCCTCATGAGGTAATTGGACACTATGGTTCAGGTAGTATTTTAATTAAACCTGCCCCAGCTGGTTCCGGAGTTGCTGCCGGTGGTGCCGTTCGTATCGTTATGGATATGGCTGGTATCGCAGATGTTACTTCTAAGTCACTCGGTTCAAACACTCCAATTAATGTTGTTCGTGCAACTATTGATGGTTTGAAGAAGCTTAGAACTAGTGAAGATGTTGAAAAGCTTCGTCACGCAGATTTAGATTAGGGAGACAATATAAATGACTGAATTAAAAGTTACTTTAATTAGAAGTGCTGCGCACCGTCTACCTAATCAACAAAAAATTGTTAAAGCTTTGGGCTTAGGTAGAATCAATAGTACAGCTACTCTACCAGACAACGCTGCTACTCGTGGTGCATTGATGAAAATTGCACACTTGATCTCAGTTGAAGAGATCAACAAATAAATTATTGAGGAGGTGCCGAATTAATGAAGCTTCATGAATTACATGCTGCTGAGGGTTCACGCAATACTAGAAAACGTGTTGGACGTGGTACTTCAAGTGGTTACGGTAAGACTTCAGGCCGTGGACAAAAGGGACAATTAGCCCGTCAAGGTGGACACACTCGTTTAGGTTTTGAAGGTGGACAAATGCCATTATTCAGAACTATGCCTAAGCGTGGTTTTAAGAATGTTAACCGTAAAGAATATGCAATTATTAATTTAGACGACTTAAACAAGTTTAAAGACAATGACGAAGTAACTATCGCAAGTCTTAAAGAAAACGGTTTGGTAAAGAAAGAATTATCAGGCGTTAAATTACTTGCCAATGGTGAGTTGAAAGTTAAGTTAAACGTAAAGGTTAACAAAGTTTCCGCCGCTGCCAAGAAAGCAGTTGAAGCTGCAGGCGGATCTGTTGAGGTGATCTAATGTTTTCGACTTTGAAGAACGCCTTTAAGGATAAAGAAATTAGAAATAAGATTTATTTTACTCTCTTTATTCTTTTGCTTTATCGCATTGGAGCTAACATTACTGTTCCAGGTGTCAATGCAAAAGCGATTACTCAAGTTGCACAAACTGGTTTGGTCCCAATGCTGGACACTGTGTCCGGTGGTGGACTAGATAACTATTCAATCTTTTCACTGGGTGTTTCCCCGTATATTACTGCGCAAATTGTTATTCAATTATTGCAAATGGATATAGTTCCTACATTAGTAGAATGGGGAAAGCAAGGTGAAGTAGGTCGTCGTAAGACAAACAATGTGACAAGATGGCTTGCATTGGTTGTTGCCTTCATTCAGAGTATCGGAATCACGCTTGGTTTCAACGCTTTGACTGAGATGGGATTAGTCAAATCACAGACTTGGCAATCCTATGTTGAGATTGCAATTGTGATGACTGCCGGAACAATGTTACTAACCTGGTTAGGTGATGAAATCACTGATAAAGGTTTAGGAAACGGAGTTTCAGTTATCATTTTTGCTGGTATTATTGCTCGACTTCCGCGCGGCCTATGGCAGCTTTATAAAGATGAAGTTATTAACAATAGTGCGAGTGACCGTTGGCAAGGAATTGTGTTCTTCATTGCGATTATCATTGCAATACTCATCGTAACTCAAATTGTTACTTGGGTTGAACAGGCAGATCGCCGAATTCCAATCCAATACACTAGACGAGCAACTACCAGTGGCTCAGAAAGTTTCTTACCATTAAAAGTTAATGTTTCAGGTGTTATTCCAGTAATTTTCGCTAGTTCGTTTATCGTAACACCAGCGACAATTTTAATGGCCTTTCAAAGAACCCAAGGCGATCAACAATGGTACAAGGTAATGACTACAATCTTTAGTCTGCAAACTACGCCTGGTGTAGTAATTTACACAGTGTTGATTGTACTGTTTACTTTCTTTTATGCTTTTGTTCAGGTTAATCCTGAGAAGCTTGCTAAGAACTTGCAAAAACAAGGTGCATACATTCCTAGTGTATGGCCAGGCAAGGATACTCAAAAATACGTTTCAAAAGTGTTGATTAGATTATCAACTGTTGGTTCAGTATTTTTAGGTTTGGTAGCATTGCTACCACAACTTGCAACTAATTTGTGGGGCTTACCAAGTTCAATCGGACTAGGTGGAACTAGTTTATTGATCGTAATTGGGGTTGTCTTGGAGTTATCTCGTCAAATTAACGGCTTGTTAATGAAGAGAGAATATGTAGGATTCATCAGATAGGAACGAATAAATGATTAATTTATTTCTTTTAGGTTTGCCAGGTGCTGGTAAAGGAACAGTATCAGAGCAAATTGTTGATAAGTATCATCTAACTCATATTTCAACTGGGGATATGTTTAGAGAAGCAATGGCTAATGAGACCAAGGTTGGTCTTGAAGCTAAGAGTTATATTGACAAAGGTGATTTGGTACCGGATGAGGTTACAGCTAGATTAGTTGAAGAACGTTTGGGCCAACCTGATATTAAGGAAGGCTACATTCTAGATGGTTTTCCAAGAACTATAGTTCAAGCAGAACTTTTAGAAGAAATCACTAAAAAGCTAAATAAGCCTTTGACTAATGTTATCTCACTTGAAGTTAAAGAAGATACTTTAGTAAATCGTTTGTCAGCACGCTTCATGTGTAAAAAATGTGGTGCAACATATAATAAGATTACAAAGATGCCTAAAGTTGAGGGTACATGTGATCGTTGTGGTAGCCACGAATTTTACCAACGTGAAGATGACAAGCCAGAAGTAGTAAAGAATCGTTTACAAGTTAACGAAAAGATGAATACACCTTTAAAAGACTATTATCAAAAGAATGGAATTCTCAGCGTCGTTGACGGTGAGCAAACTCCAGAAAAAGTCTTTGAAAGTGTTGATGCGGTTTTAAGTAAATAGTAATAATTTGTATATTTACTTTTCCGTGTTATAATTTCAAAGTATGACTGTTTAAATGCGGAGGAACCACTTTGGCAAAAGATGATGTCATTGAAGTAAAGGGTAAAGTTATTGATACTTTACCTAATGCTATGTTTAAAGTTGAATTGGAAAATGGAGCTGAAATTTTAGCACATGTTTCTGGTAAAATCAGAATGCACTATATTCGTATTTTGCCTGGAGACCGTGTTACTGTTGAACTTTCTCCTTACGACTTAACAAAAGGTAGAATTACTTATCGGTATATAAAATAATAACGGAGGGAAACATGAAGGTTAGACCATCTGTTAAACCAATGTGTGAACATTGTAAGATTATTAAAAGACATGGTCGTGTAATGGTTATTTGCCCTGCAAACCCAAAGCACAAGCAGCGTCAAGGTTAAAAACAAAATAGGAGGTGCAATTTATGGCACGTATTGCTGGTGTTGACTTACCAAGAGATAAAAGAATCGTTGTTGCATTAACATATATTTACGGTATTGGTGAACCAACAGCTCAGAAAATTTGTGCGGATGCTGGTGTTTCTGAAGACATACGTTCAAAAGATTTGACTCCAGATGACCAAGAAAAGCTTCGCGCAGAAGTTGATAAATACCGTGTTGAAGGTGACTTACGTAGAGAAGTCAGCATGAATATCAAACGGTTAATTGATATTGGTTCTTACCGTGGTATGCGTCACCGCCGTGGACTTCCAGTTCGTGGACAAAATACCAAGAATAATGCCCGTACACGTAAGGGCAGTAAGAAGAGATAAATAAAATTATAAGGAGGTTTATTGATGCCTAAAACAGCACGTAAACGTCGTGTAAAGAAGCACGTTGAAAAAGGCGTTGCTCACATTCACTCTACGTTTAATAATACTTTAGTCATGATTACTGACGCTCAAGGCAATGCAATTGCCTGGTCTTCAGCTGGTGCATTGGGCTTTAAAGGTAGCCGTAAATCTACACCATTTGCTGCTCAAATGGCAGCAGAAGCTGCAGCTAAGAGTGCAATGGACCAAGGAATGAAACATGTAGAAGTTTCCGTTAAAGGTCCTGGTGCTGGACGTGAATCTGCTATCAGATCACTTCAAGCTACTGGTTTAGAAATCACTGCAATTCGTGATGTTACACCAGTTCCCCACAATGGTTCTAGACCACCAAAACGTCGTCGTGTTTAATTTTGTTCTTAATGAAGGACGTTGCGTTTTGAAAGGGGCCTAGTAATGATTGAATTTGAAAAACCAAATATTACCGTTGTGGACCAAGAGAAGTCTTATGGTAAATTTGTCATTGAACCACTAGAACGAGGCTTCGGTACTACTCTAGGTAACTCATTGCGTAGAGTTTTACTTACATCTATTCCAGGTACTGGACTTGTTTATGTTCAAATTGATGATGTTTTACACGAATTCTCAACCGTTCCAGGTGTTAGAGAAGACGTTGCTAAAATAATCTTGAACCTAAAGAAGCTTCAATTGAAATCATTTTCTGATGAGCAAAAGACAATTGAAGTAGACGTTGAAGGTCCGGCTACTGTTACTGCAGATGACTTAAAAGTCGACTCAGATGTGCAGGTTCTTAACCCAGAGCAATATATTTGTACTATTGCTGAAGGTGGACATTTACACATGCAAATTGCAGTTAAAAATGGCCGTGGTTACGTTGCAGCAAGTGAAAATAAGAGTGAAGATATGCCAATTGGTGTTATTCCAGTTGATTCTCTCTTTTCACCAATTGAAAAAGTTAATTATCAAGTTGAATCAACTCGTGTTGGTAAAAGAGATGATTTTGACAAGCTCACTTTAGAGATTTGGACTGATGGTTCAATCAAACCTAATGACGCCCTTAGTTTTGCTGCTAAAATTTTGGTAGCACACTTTAAAGTGTTTGAAACTGCTGATGCAAATACCCAATTCAATGACGTGATGGTTGAAAAAGAGGACGACACTGCAGAGAAGAAGCTTGAAATGACAATTGAAGAGCTTGATTTGTCTGTTCGTTCATACAACTGCCTGAAGCGTGCTGGTATTAATACTCTGCAAGAACTGACTGATAAGACAGAAGCAGATATGATGCGTGTACGTAATTTGGGACGCAAGTCATTAGAAGAAGTTAAAAACAAATTAACTGATTTGGGACTTTCACTTCGTCAAGAAGATTAACCTAACAAATAAAAGGAGGTAAACTGATGGCATACCGTAAATTAGGTCGCGATAGTGCACAAAGAAAAGCAATGCTTAGAGAAATGACCACTCAATTGATCATGAACGAACGTATTGTTACTACTGAGACACGTGCTAAGGAAGTTCGCAAAACTGCCGAAAAGATGATTACTTTAGGCAAGCGTGGTGACTTAGCTGCAAGAAGAAGAGCTGCTCGTTACGTACGTAATGAAGTTGCTGATATTCAAGAAGAAAAAGATGCAGTTGTTGTAAAATCAGCATTGCAAAAGCTTTTCAGCGATATTGCACCTCGTTATAAAGACCGTAATGGTGGTTACACCAGAATTATGAAGTTGGCTAAACCTCGTAGAGGCGATGCAGCTCCAATGGTTATTCTAGAATTAGTTTAATTTAGATAACCAACTTAATAGCTATTAAGAATTACCCGTGAGAGTGAGAATAAGCGTTAAGATGATGACGAAAGTTTAGTCTAGCTTAGATAAGTAAATTATCCCTCCTCATGGGTGATTTTTTTTGCTCTTTTTTATTCTGCTGAGTCAGCTTGCTTAAGCTATCAGCAGAATTTTTATTTTTAAAAATCATCTTTTTGAATGTCTAGTTTTCACCTTAGCCGTAAGTTATTATAATAGATACAGTAATAGAAAATTTAACTCTTAAAGATAGAATTACAAAGTAAAAAGTTTACCAATAACGTTATGCGGTGTGAAACAGGTGAACTGATAATCATCTAGCGAAATATGTGATTAATAGTCTTAAAGAGAAAAATAAAAAAGTGTAAGAAAGCATGATCATCGAAGAATTTTAGTTATTTTTTGGTACAATTAAATCATACTGTGAGAAAGGTGAAATCATGACAAAAGATAATATTATAAAAATCAAAAATATCAGCTTCACGTATCCTGAGTCTGATTCGCCTGCTATTGATCAACTTAGCTTTGAGATTCCGAGAGGATCTTGGACATCAATTATCGGTCATAACGGAAGTGGTAAATCGACAATCGTCCGTTTAATAAATGGCTTATTAGTTCCGAATGAAAATGAAGACTCATTTATCGAAGTTGATGGAACAAAACTAACTGATGATTCTGTCTGGGACATTAGAAATAAAGTTGGGGTAGTTTTTCAGAATCCCGATAATCAATTTGTAGGAGCAACAGTTGCTGATGATGTAGCCTTTGGATTGGAAAATCGAGGAGTACCCCGGTCGGAAATGGTAAAGATTGTTCCAGAAGCAATTAAAGCTGTGGGAATGACGGATTATACACATACTGAGCCAGCTAACTTATCAGGCGGTCAAAAGCAGCGGGTAGCAATTGCCGGTATTATTGCAATTAGGCCAAAAGTAATTATTTTGGATGAGGCAACTTCAATGCTTGATCCTGAAGGCAGAGATCGGATTTTAAAGACAGTTCATCAGATGCAGGATGATTACAATTTAACGGTTATTGCAATTACACATGATATCGATGAAGCAAGCTTGGCAGATAATGTGATTGTCATGGACGACGGTCATTTAATTACCCAGGGCACTCCTAAAGATGTATTCGCACAAGCCAAGTTGTTAAAAGAAATTGGTTTAGATATTCCTTTTTATATGCAAGTAAAACAGGCATTACTCGAGGATGAATTTCCAATACCAGAACAAGTTAATTCAGAAAAAGAGTTGATTAAGTACTTATGTCAATTAAATTCGAAAAAGTAGGATATACATATTCACCAGGCTCACCATTAGAGAAAAAAGGGCTTGATAATATTAGCTTTGAGTTAAAAGAGGGCTCTTTTACTGCAATTATAGGACATACTGGAAGTGGTAAGTCTACGCTGATGCAACATTTTAATGCGTTGCTTAAGCCTACCGAAGGACAAATTGAAATTGCAGGAACAACGATAACGCCTGAAACTTCCAACAAGAACCTAAAACAACTTCGTAAACATGTTAGTTTAGTATTCCAATTTCCAGAGTCACAGTTATTTGAAAATACTGTACTTGACGATATAGCATTTGGACCAAAAAATTTTGGTTTTAGTGAAGAGGAAGCTAAAGAAAGTGCACGTTCGTGGCTAAATAAGGTTGGTTTACCTGATGAAATTGGTGAACGCTCTCCCTTTGAACTTTCCGGCGGACAGATGCGTCGTGTGGCAATTGCAGGTGTAATGGCCTATGAACCAGATATTTTATGCCTTGATGAGCCCGCAGCTGGTCTTGATCCACGTGCACGTAATCAGATGATGAATTTGTTTTCTGAATATCAAAAAGCTGGTCATACTATTATTTTGGTTACACATAATATGGATGATGTAGCTAATTATGCTGACGACGTTCTTGTCTTGGAGCATGGTAAGCTATTGATGCATGATTGCCCTGACCAAGTATTTAAAAACCGTGCGTGGCTTGAAGAACATCATTTAGAAGAACCCAAGGCTTCACTTTTCGCTGCACAGTTGGAAAATTTCACTTTTGCTAAGCCACCGTTAACAAAACACGATTTGGTAAAAGAAATAGAAAAGAATTTAAAGGGGTGAGTGTGCGTGAGTAAAATTTTAATTGGGCGCTATATTTCTGGTAACTCGCTGGTTTATAAAATGGATCCACGCGGTAAATTACTAGCCACTATCTTTTTTATTCTGATTGTTTTTATGGCGAATAACCCTCTTTCTTATTTAATTGTTACAGTATTTAGCTTAGTTGCTGTTGCTGCTACTAAGTTAAAGCCAAAGATTTTTTGGGATGGTGTCAAACCGTTAATATGGTTGATACTATTTACTTCCTTTTTGCAGCTCTTTTTTACTGTGGGAGGAAAAGTATATTGGCGATGGACAATATTTGCAGTTTCAAGCTATGGTATTGAGAATGCGATATTCATTTTTATTCGCTTTACGGTAATTATTTTAATTTCGACCGTTATGACGGTTACAACTATGCCACTTGAAATTGCTGATGCAATTGAATGGATCTTGACACCGCTGAAGCTAATAAAGGTTCCTGTTGATAAAATTGCGTTGGTTATGTCGATTGCGTTGCGTTTTGTTCCAACATTATTTGATGAAACATTTAAAATCATGAATGCGCAGAGATCGCGGGGAGCGGATTTTAATAATGGTGGATTAATTACTAGGGCTAAAGCTGTAACACCGCTTTTAGTACCACTGTTCATTAGTTCGCTTGAAACTGCGATTGATTTGTCGACGGCAATGGAGTCGCGTGGTTATCGCGGAGATGAAGGTAGAACCAAGTTTCGCGTTTTAAAGTGGTCAAAATATGACTTAGTGAATTTGGGCTACTTTGCTATTTTAATTGTACTGTTATTAGTTTTTAGGACACATTAATGACTACTAGATATAAGATGACTTTGGCCTATGACGGTCACTTGTTTCATGGCTTTCAATCTCAACCCAATCAGAGAACGGTGCAAGGAACAATTGAAGCAGCTTTGAAAAAAATGACGAAGGGACAAGATGTTCCAATTGAAGGCTCAGGCAGAACAGATTCTGGGGTTCATGCATTAGGACAGGTTATTCATTTCGATTATCCGGGAACAAGAATTCCGCCAGAAAGAATGATTCGGGCTCTTAATTCAATTATGCCTCTCGATATTGTTTTTAAAGAATGTGAAATAGTTGATGAAAGTTTTCATGTTCGCTATAGTGCAAAAGGTAAATGGTATCGTTATCACGTTAGCTTAGATCGCTTTGTTGATCCATTCAAACGTTTTTATACAGGACATTATCCGTATCCAGTTAATTTGGAAAAGATGCAGCAAGCTGCGACTGACCTAATTGGTACTCATGATTTTACTAGTTTCGCTGCAAGTGGTGGACAAATAAAGAATAAAGTACGGACAATGTATTATGTTAATATTCAAAAAGATGAGCAAGAAAACGAAATTGTTTTTGATTTTATTTGCTCCGGCTTTTTGTACAATATGGTGCGAATTCTTGTTGCAACTTTATTAGAGATTGGCAATGGGAAAAGACCGGTGGATGATCTTCCTAGAGTAATTGAGGCAAAAGATCGGGAACTGGTCAGAGAAACTGCACAAGCAAATGGTCTATTTTTATACCATGTTTTTTATGAAGATATCCCCAAAAAATATCGACTGGACAAGGATTAATATTGACAAACTGCTCAAATAGACGTATTCTATTTAAGTATGTTTGTCCACGATAGGCCCCGGAATCTTATTGTTTTCAAACAACGTATTAACGGAGGAAATTAAATTGCGTACTACACAATTAGCAAAACCTAATGAAATTGAACGTAAGTGGTATGTTATTGACGCAACAGACGTATCTTTAGGTCGTCTGTCTACTGCAGTAGCAACTATTTTAAGAGGTAAAAACAAGCCTCAATATACACCAAATGTTGACACTGGTGACAACGTTATTATTATTAACGCTGCTAAGCTTAAGTTAACTGGTAAAAAGGCTACTGACAAGATTTACTACCACCACTCTTCTTACCGTGGCGGCTTAAAAGCTACCCCAGCAGGTGACTTACTTGCCAACAACCCAGTTAGATTAGTTGAATTGTCAGTTAAAGGAATGCTTCCAAAGAACACTCTTGGTCACCAAGAATTCATGAAGATGCATGTTTATGCTGGTGAAGACCACAAGCATGAAGCACAAAAGCCTGAAAAATTAGACATTAACAAATTAATCTAGGAGGTTAAATTAAATGGCACAACAAGTTGCATATGCAGGTACTGGCCGTCGCAAGAATTCAGTTGCGCGTGTACGTTTAGTACCAGGCAGTGGTAAAATTACTGTTAACAACAAAGACATTGATGAATACATTCCATTCCCTAATTTAGTTAAGGACTTGAAGCAACCATTGACTTTGACAGAAACTGACAACCAATATGACGTTAAAGTTAACGTAAATGGTGGTGGATTCTCAGGTCAAGCTGGTGCAATCCGTTTAGGTATTGCTCGTGCTCTTCTTGAAGTAGACCCAGATTTCCGTGGTCCATTAAAGAAGGCAGGTTTCTTAACTCGTGATCCAAGAATGGTTGAACGTAAGAAACCAGGTCTTAAGAAAGCTCGTAAAGCTTCACAATTCAGTAAGCGTTAATTTTATTTCATATTTATTAACGTTTTGCCGTAAGATTGCAGAGCTTAAAATAAAAAAAAGCACTTACTGTAGTTTAGTAAGTGCTTTTTTGTTGTAATTTTTTGGAGATAGATAATGGTACAAATAGAATTAACTCGCTTTAGAATTAAAAAAGGTAAAGAACAAAGGGCTGAAGAGTGGATGAAATTCCTAAATGATCATCATGCTGATACAGTTGCAACGATGGCTGGTGAGAAAATGTATGTTGAAACTGTTTTTAAAGAAGAAAATGCCGATGGCTATATGTACTTTTACTGGTACTCAATTCAAGGTGAAAATGGTAGTGCAGTTGAAGACTCGGAGAGCTATATTGATAAAAAGCACCTAAAATTGAAGAAAATATGTAGTAATGCATAGATAAATATTCAAAGCTGGAACCAATTATAGTTCCGGCTTTTTTCTTTTCTCAAGTTTTGAAAAAATAAGTATATGGGTAGAATATACATGAATTCTATGTGTCATTAATAAAAAAATATAATTGGATTATAGATGAGCAAAATTACATTTAACTGTTATTTATGAAAAGTCGGTTCACATATAGATATCAAAGAAAGAAGCGACAGTTTCTACTGTAATACTATGTTATTTTATTTTTCCAGTTTGTTATTTAGCTTATAAATGCCATGTTGACGCAAAAGTTACCATAATATATAATCATAAAACGTGATGATTAAATAAATAATTCTATGATATGCGTTATTTAATTTGGTGTAGTTGTTACTATACCTACTGCTTGTAAGACATTTTATAGAAATTTTCATTTAATAGTATGGTCATTATTTTTTTGAAATATAAAAATATGGAGAAGTGTAATTTAATATGAAGAAAATTAAAAAGGCTCTATTTTGCTTTATGAGTTTAATGGTTCTCTTGCAGTATATGATGCCGACAGTTGTCTTTGCTGTAGAAAATCAAGGCGACTTTCAGTTAACTTCTTTATCTGTCGATAAAGAAGAGAAAGACAGGATTGAAGCGAAAATAAGCCTTTCTTTTAAAGCTCAGACAGAAGAAAGTCAAACGTTGATCTTTAACGAAGACGCAACCGTTAAAGATGTAAAAATAGAAAATGAAACTGAGTCAACTAAAGTTGATTACGTTATCAACAAAAATAAAATAGAGATGAAGATTGCTCCTAGAACAGAGGGAACAATTATCCTTTCTGTTTTACTCGACTCTTCAGATTTAAAAGATGATAATCTGATGCTTACAAATGGTGTTCAAACATTAAAGGCACCGCTAAAAACGCATGAGTCAGAATCAGAAGAAGATGCAGCTAAAGAAACAGAAGAGTCTGAAAAGGAATCTGAATCTGCTGATAAAGCTAAAGAAGTAAAAATAAAACGTGATGGCGGCAAGCAAAACATCCGTGATTTATTATCTAAAGTGGGAATTAGTCCTGCAACCATTATTGACGATGTAAAAGTTGTATATATTGATAGCAATGGTCACATATGTACGGACTTAGATAGCATACCAGCTAATGCAAGTGTTGAAGTAAATTACTCTTGGAGTCTTCCCGAAGAATTATTCGGAGTAATTAAGGAAGGTGATTATTTCGAATTTAGCTTACCAGATGCCATTCGAGTTTTTCCGGGAACTGGACCACTTATAGGAAATCTAGGTCAATATGGTTCATATGAAGTTTTCACTGATGGTAGAGTACGGTTTGAATTCAACAAGAATGTAGAAACTGATCATGATATAATGGGTAGCTTCAGTTATTCAACAAAGTTTAAGCGGACTGAACCTGGAGTAGTTGTCATTCAAACACCAAATGAAGATAATGCTGGACCAAGCAAAATTCGTATTCGTCCAAATTATGATCAAGCTATAGATAAAAGCGGTCACGTTAATAAAGTACCTAATCCAACTGGAATAGTTTGGGAAGTCAATATTAATCGTCCCTTAAGTAATATGAAGGATGCCGAGCTTGTTGATATTGTACCTGCTGGTACAAGTCTGAAGAGTATTGAGATTTATCCAGAAACTGTAGATGGCACTGGTGCTATTGTAAATATTGACAGGGATCACCCATTAACCGAAGGCGTAGATTATAAAAGAATCTCATCTGGTTCGACTGAAACCATTAAGTTTATTGGAAAGTACGCAGAGACTCATCAAGCCTTTCATGTTGTTTATACAACAATGATTGATGAGGATAGAAAACCTGAGAAGGGTGGAAACGTAGAATTCAAAAACCGTGCTACTCTTGATGATGGTACTTCCAGCACCTCTGCTGAAGCGAGCGTCACTGCCCATTATGAGCGACCAATTACAAAAAATGGTCCGTTTGCCACAGGTAATGATCAAATATATAAATGGATTGTTAGATACAACTACAATGAAAGGAAGCATCCCGCTGGCTCAACGATTACGGATACAATGTGTGATAGGCTTTCTTTAGTCAAAGATTCCGTTAAGTTATTTAGGATTTCATTTACTGGTGCTGGTGATGATGAAATAATTGGCGATTCCTTGGTAGAAGGTAGCGATTACGTAATAGAAGAAAGTTCATCTAATGCGCACCGATTTATCATTAGGTTTTTAAAGGAAATCGATTATCCAGTTAGAATTGACTACCAAACAAAAGTGAACGGTTATGTTGACGAAACTACTCCAATTTCTAATTCTGTCATAACAGATATCGGAGATAGTGACGAGAGTGAAGGTACTGGACATAAAGATGAGATTAAAGGGGATGCAAACCAGCAGAGTATTGCTAAGAGTATTGACGGTGATATTGACTACGTAACTCATGAAATCCCATGGCAAATTCAAATTAATAAGTCTGGCTATTTGCTGAAAAATTGGTATTTGGAGGATACATTCAGTAAAGGACAAAAATTAGTAGATGGTAGTTTCAGAATCATCGATCTAACCGAAGGGAAAGCGTTGAGTTCAGATCAATATACATTTACTAAAACCGACAATGGCTTTAAGGTAGAATTTGAAGGCGAACTGAAAAACGGCACTGATCATAAATATGCCATAACCTATAAAACTAATTTTGATATTGCTGCAATAGAAGGCACTGGAAGTGAAGATTCATTTATATTTAAAAATACGGCTACTGCAAACTGGATGGATAAATCTGGTGGCAGTCATTCAAGCACAGATTGGGTAGAATTTGATCCACTGCAAAGATTTAAATACAATGGAAACAAAATTGGTGTGTATAATGCGATTAACAAGAAGATTACTTGGACAGTAGCAGTAAACTATCGTCATCAAGAGTTGAAAAATGCAACGATTACGGATGTAATAGAAGCGCCACAAGATTATGTTGCAGGTAGCGCGAAACTATATGAAGCAACGGTCAATAGTAATGGTACTTACACTTTAGGTGATCAAGTTGGGGCAGACCTAGTTGAGCCTACGACTGCTCTACCAACATTACAGGTTAACTTGCCAGAGAACAGTAACAAAATGTACGTACTTGTCTTCGAAACAAGTCTGGCAGGAAAAGTAATCAATCAACAGTATTATAATAATAGGGCGGTCTTTACCACTGAAGGTGTATCACATAATTTAAACTCGAGTATTTCACCAGCCCATTTCGGCGAATTACTTGATAAGGATGGTGCACAGGATCCTGATGATAGCGGTTATGTAAAATGGAACTTAACAGTTAATGCTTCACAATCTACTTTAAGCAACGTAAAAATTGTGGATACTCCATCAGCTAACCAATTTATTTCTAAAGATGGGATCGTAATATATGGAACTATTGTTGACAGTGCAGGGAATATCGAAAAAGATAGTTCAACTGTTTTAGCTGAAGGTACAGATTACAAAGTAGATATTGAAACTAACAATGCAACAGGTGCTCAGGTAGTTACAATTGAGTTTCTAAAGCAAATTACCACATCATATATAGTGGAGTATCGTTCATTAGTTCTTTTAGATAAATTAGTTGACACAGTTGCAAACTCTGCCAGTATATCCGGGATGAATGAGCAAACTATAACTCAGGGTCAAGCTAAGGAGATTGTTGTAACTAGCACGTCTGGAAATGCTACAGGGTCAAAGGGATCGATTAAACTTATTAAAGAGGATTTAAGCGGAAAGAAGAGACTATCAGGTGTTCACTTACAATTGTGGACAATCAATGAAAAGCTGGAGAAAAATAAGCTTGTTCGTGAAGGTGTTACAGATTCAAAAGGAGAATTGGAGCTTGGAAACTTGCGAGTTCAAGAATATCTCGTTGTTGAAACTGAAGCTCCTGCTGGCTATACAGTCAGCGATGAACTGGCAAAAGGTAAGAGAATAAAAGTTATAAAAGATGAAGCAGGCAGTACTGCTAAAGTGGTTCATATTTATAATGAACCAACAAAGGTAACTTTTAGAAAAGTTAGCGAGCCTGACGAAAAAGGTTCAAAACTTCCATTAAAAGGAGCAGAATTTAAAGTTCTTGATTCTAATGGAAAAGTTGTAGAAGGATATGAAAACGTTGTTTCAGGCGATGAAGGAATCGTCACGATTGAAGGTTTGGTTCCAGGCAAGTACCAAATTGTAGAAACAAAGGCACCTACTGGATATAAATTAGACGATAAGCCAAGAGAGTTTACGGTAGAAAAGAAAGATGACGGAATAATTCCTCCAATTAACTTAGGTGATTGGGAAAATAAACGTCTAAATTATAAAGGATCTGCAAAACTACTCAAGACTGATAATAAAGGCAATCCTCTAGCTGGAGCAGAATTTAAAGTAGTCGATAGGGATGACAATATTGTTAAATCAGGTTTGACTTCAGATGCCAATGGAGTTGTTTTAGCTACATCATTGGCACCAGGAAAATATGAATTTATTGAAACTAAAGCTCCTGAGGGATATGTTATTAACGCAAAGCCAGTTAGTTTTACAATAAGTGAAGAAGCCAAGGAAGATCCAGCTGCGGTAGTTACAGAGTGTGAGTTAATTAACTACAAGGGATCAGCTCAATTAGTCAAAACTGACAGCAAAGGCAATCCTTTAGCTGGAGCAGAGTTTAAGCTGGTTGACAAAGATGGTAAAACAGTTCGCGAAAACTTGGTATCATCAGAAAGTGGTATCGTCTTTGTCTCAGACTTGGCACCGGGCAAATATGAATTTGTCGAAACTAAAGCACCAGCAGGCTATTTGCGGAATGCTGCACCTGCTAGTTTTACAATAAGTGAATCAGCCCAAGGTGAGCCCGCAGTTGTTGAGGCAAAATTAGTTAACTATAAGGGTACAGCTCAATTAGTCAAAACCGACAGTAAAGGTAATCCTTTAGCAGGAGCAGAATTTAAAGTAGTTAATAAAGATGGTGAGATAGTTCAGGAAAGCTTAGTATCGTCTGATAAAGGTATAGTCTTTGTCACCGACTTAACACCAGGCAAATATCAATTTATCGAAACTAAGGCACCAACTGGCTATGTTATTAATTCGACACCGACTGATTTCACCATAAGTGAGTCAGCTCAAGGTGAGCCTACTGTTGTTGAAGCCAAATTAGTTAACTATAAAGGTTCAGCTCAATTAGTTAAAACCGACAGTAATGGTAAACCTTTAGCTGGAGCAGCATTTAAAGTAGTTGATGCAGATGGTAAAACTGTACAGGAGAAACTGGTCTCGTCTGACAAAGGTATTGTTTCAGTAACTGACTTAGCACCAGGTAAATACCAATTTATCGAAACCCAAGCGCCTAAAGGTTATTACTTAAATAGTAAGCCAGTTGATTTTACAATTGATAAAGAGGCAGTGGGTGAGCCTGTCTTAGTGAAAGCTGGAAACTTAGTCAACATGGAAATTAAGAATGATACACCAGAATGGCCAAGTAATCCTGAAACTCCAAGTGCACCTGACGAACCAGATAGTCCGGATAATCCTGAAAAGCCAAGCATTCCAACAGATCCTGGAAAGCCAAGTATTCCGGATAATCCAACTACGGTAAAAACTGTGTATGATAAGAGATATAATAAAGAAGCTCGGCACGATACAAGTCAAAAACTGCCGAAAACGAATTATCAAAATACATTATGGCTAACAATTTTAGGCTTGGTTATTCTTATGCTTGTAGCTGTGATCATCTATCGAAATAAGAAAGTAGACCAAGCTGAATAGTTATCTAGTTCATATCATGAATTAAGAAAATCAAATTTTTAAAACAACTAAAAGTGCACAATGTAATCTTCAAGGTTAAGATACTTTATTAGTTGATTTCTAAGGACTAACTTCCGAGATTTTATCGAAGTTAGTCCTTTTAGTTTGACTTTTATTTTTCGATTGGAGGAATAGTTAATGTTACTCTTCAATCGCAGTTTACAGTCCCGTAATAATTTAATTGAAAAAATTTTTTTCGTTTTAACATATTCCATAAACCGTTCACTAATTCAGAATTAAATGATTTTCTCATATGAAATACTGATTTTTCCAATCATTAATTTTAACGTAACTGAAAAGGCATTATGTAATGCAAATCTTGAATGGCGTGGAAGAAAAAAATATTCAATTCTAATAGCCAGAACACAATTTTTTATTAAATATATTAATATACTTAATTAGTATACACAGGCTTTTGTTTATAAATAGTAAAAAACAGTAAATAAAATTTTTATATTAATTTTAAGAAGTAAATTTCCTGAAAAGGTGTTATTTTTTTGAATCCACTTTCTATTTGATTATCTAAAGTAAAAATGTAAAAAACAACAAGTCATAACTGTTATTTTATAGTTAGAACAGGTTATATATCAGATAAATACTATGTTGACGCTACATAAGCTATACTATATAATCAAAAAACGTAGCATATGAATATATAGTGTTAAATAGAATGTGTTATTTTATTTAAGGAGTACGTTACTATATCTGTCACTGATAAAACATTTTATAGGAAATATTTATTTCGCGATTAGGTCTATATTTTTAAGGGAAATATAGGAAATATGGGGAAGTGTAATTTAATATGAGGAAATTTAAAAAGGCACTATTTTGCTTTATGAGTTTATTAATTCTCTTGCAGTATATGGTGCCGACAATTGTCTTTGCTGTAGAAGATCAGGGAGATTTTCAATTAAATACTTTATCTATAGATAAAGAAGAGAAGGATAAGATTGAAGCGAAATTAAATATTTCCTTTAAGACTCAAACTGAAGAAAATCAAACTCTATCTTTTAACGAAAATGCAGACGTTAAAGATGTGAAAATAGAAAACGAAGTAGAATCAACCAAAGTTGATTATGTTATTAAAAAAAATAAAATAGAAATGAAGATTGCCCCCAGAACCGAAGGGACAATTAGTATTGCTGTAACAATTGATTCTTCGAACTTAAAAGATGATAATTTGATACTTACAAATGGAGTTCAAACACTAAAGGCTCCAAGAAAGATAAGTGAGACAGAAGAAGAATCAAATAAGGAGAAAGAGTCAGAAACTGCAGATAAAGCTAAAGATGTAAAACTGAAACGTGATGGTGGTAAGCAGAACGTTCGTGACTTATTAGCTAAAGTGGGAATTAGTCCTGCAACGATTATTGACAGAGCAAAAATTTCATATACTGACAGTAATGGCAATCCATTGACTGATTTAGATAATGTGCCAGCTAATGCAAATGTTGAAATAAATTACTATTGGAGTCTTCCAGAAGAATTATTTGGAGTAATTAAAGCAGGCGATTATTTTGAATTCAAATTACCAGATGTTATTAGGATTTTTCCAGGAACTGGTCCACTTGTTGGAAAATTAGGCCAGTATGGCTCTTTTGAAGTTTTTACGGATGGTAGAGTTCGATTTGAGTTTAACCAAAATGTCGAAACCGATCATGATATAACAGGGGACTTCAGTTATGCAACAAATTTTAAAGAGTCAGAACATGGTGAAATTGTAATTAAAACACCAACTGAAGAAAATATTCCACCTACCACAGTTCGTATACGTCCTAACTACACTCAAACTATAGATATGAACGGATACTCTGATAAAAAGATGAACCCAGATAATACAATTTGGGAAATTAATATTAACCGTCCTTTAAATAAAATGGTAAATGCTACTGTTACTACAGATATAGAAGATTTTGAGACCGTTAAGATATATCCAGAAACTGTGGACAATAATGGAAATATTGTAAGTATTGATAAAGGCCACCCATTAACTCAAGGTGTGGATTATAAAAGAGACTATACTGGCCCATCTAAAACCATTAAGTTTATCGGCAAGTATGCAGAGACCTATCAAGCATTTCATATAGTTGTTGTAAACAAAATTGAAGAAAGATATAAAAGTAATTCAGGTAACACTGTTGTGGTGTGTAACCGAGCTACTCTAAATGATGGAAGTTCCATAACAAAGGTTGAAGCAGAGGCTAGAAATCAATTTGGAAAACCAATTTCCAAATCGGGTCCTGTTTCTACGGGTACTCATAATATATATAATTGGACTGTTAGATACAACTATAATGAAAGGAAACGTCCAGCTGGTTCTACAATTACAGATACTATGAGTGATAGATTGTCTTTGCTCACTGATTCTGTTAAATTGACTAAAGTTTCATTTAATAATGAAGGCAATGAAGTAGTTGGGGATACCTTAATAGAAGGACAGGATTATAAGGTAGAGCAGAATTCGTCTAATATTCACAGGTTCATTATTAGATTCTTAAAAGATATTGACTATGCAGTTAAGATTGATTACCAGACAAAAATCACTGATTATGTTGAAGTCACAACACCAATTTCAAACTCCATAGAAACAGATTTCGGCGACGACCGTGATATAAGTGGTACTGGAACTAATTTTAAAGATGAAAAAGATGCAAATGCGTTCCAACAGAATGTGGAAAAAAGTGTTGATGGTGAAGCTAACTATCAAACTTGTGAAGTTCCATGGAAAATAGAAATTAACAACGCTGGTTATTTTCTGAAAAATTGGAAACTTGAAGACAATCTTCGCGAGGGACAGAAATTATTAGAAGACAGTTTCAAAATTGAAGATACTACTGAAAACAAAATTCTTAGTCCAGATCAATATACATTTACTAAAACTGACATTGGCTTTAATGTAGAATTTGAAGGTGATTTAAAAAATGGTACTAACCATAAATTTACAATTACGTACAAGACAAAGTTTGATCTCAGTGAATTAGAATTAGACAAAGAAGAAGGATTAGAACATTTAGTTAATATTTATAATGAAGCTAGTGCAAAGTGGATTGATAAAGAAGGTAAAAATCGTAAATCCAATACGATTGCGAAATTTAGCCCAATTAGTGAATTTCAATTTAACGGTAAAAAATCTGGTGAGTATAATGCGATTACTAAAAAGTTCACTTGGACAGTGGCTGTAAATTACCGTCAAAAAGGATTAAAGAGTTCAGTAATAACAGATACAATTGAAAAGTCGCAGGATTATGTTCCAGGCAGTGCAAAACTATATGAAGCGACAGTTAATACTGATGGCTCATATACTTTAGGTAGTCAAGTTGGGGCAGACCTAGTTGAACCTACGACTGCTCTGCCAACATTACAGGTTAATTTGCCCGAGAACAGTGATAAAGTGTATGTACTTGTTTTTGAAACAAGTTTGGCAGGAAAAATAATCGACCAACCTACATATAACAACACTGCTAGATTTACAACTGATGGAACCTCACATAATTTGAATGCGAGCATCTCACCAGCTCATCATGGAGAGTTTTTAAGCAAGGACGGTAATCAAGATCCTGATGATAGCAGTTATGTAAAGTGGAACTTAACGGTTAATGCTTCGCAGTCAACCTTAAGTGACGCAAAAATTGTGGATACCCCATCAGCTAACCAATTTATTTCTAAAGATGGAATCGTAGTATACGGTACGACTGTTGACAATGCAGGGAATATCGAAAAAGATAGTTCTACAGTTTTATCTGAAGGTACAGATTACAAATTAGATATCAAAACTGACAATGCAACTGGTGCTCAAGTAATTACAATTGAGTTTCTAAAGAAAATTACCACATCATATATAATAGAGTACCGTTCTTTAGTTCTTTTAGATAAAGCGGCTGACTCCGTTACAAATTCAGCCAATATATCTGGGATGAATGAACAAACTGTAACTCAGGAAAAAGCTAAAGAGATTGTTGTAACTAGCACATCAGGAAATGCTACAGGATCGAAGGGATCAATTAAACTTATTAAAGAAGATTCAAGTGGAAAGAAAAGATTAGCAGGTGCTCATTTACAACTATGGACAATCAACGAAAAGCTGGAGAAAAATAAGCTTGTTCGTGAAGGTGTTACAGATTCAAATGGTGAATTAGAGCTTGGTAACTTACGAGTTCAAGAATATCTTGTTGTTGAATCTGAAGCTCCTGCTGGCTACAAGGTCAGTGATGAACTGGCAAAAGGTAAGAGAATCAAGGTTATAAAAGATGAAGCAGGCAGTACTACTAAAGTGGTTCATATTTATAATGAACCAACAAAGGTAACTTTTAGAAAAGTGAGTGAGCCTGACGAAAAAGGTTCAAAACTTCCATTAAAAGGAGCAGAATTTAAAGTTCTTGATTCTAATGGAAAAGTTGTAGAAGGATATGAAAACGTCGTTTCAGGCGATGAAGGAATCGTTACGATTGAAGGTTTGGCTCCAGGCAAATACCAACTTGTAGAAACAAAGGCACCTACTGGATATAAATTAGACGATAAGCCAAGAGATTTTGCGGTAGAAAAGAAAGCTGACGGAACAATTCCTCCAATTGACTTAGGAGATTGGGAAAATAGGCGTCTAAATTATGAAGGATCTGCTAAACTACTCAAAATTGATAGTAAAGGTAATCCTCTAGCTGGAGCAGAATTTAAAGTAGTCGATAAAAATGGCAACATTGTTAAATCAGGTTTAACTTCAGATACCAATGGCTTTGTTATAGTTGCATCTTTGGCTCCAGGTACTTATCAATTTATTGAAACTAAAGCTCCAACAGGTTATGTTCTGAATTCCAAACCAGTTAGTTTTACAATAAGTGAAGAAGCCAAGGAAGATCCAGCTGCGGTAGTTACAGAGTGTGAGTTAATTAACTATAAGGGATCAGCTCAATTAGTAAAAACTGACAGCAAAGGCAATCCTTTAGCTGGAGCAGAGTTTAAGCTGGTTGACAAAGATGGTAAAACAGTTCGCGATAGTTTGGTATCATCAGAAAGCGGCATTGTCTTTGTCTCAGACTTGGCACCAGGAAAATATGAATTTGTCGAAACCAAAGCACCAACTGGTTATGTTCTGAACTCAGCACCGGCTGGTTTTACAATAGATGAATCAGCCCAAGGAGAGCCTGCAGTTGCAGAAGCAAAATTAGTCAATTATAAGGGATCAGCTCAATTAGTAAAAACCGACAGTAAAGGTAATCCTTTAGCAGGAGCAGAATTTAAAGTAGTTGATGCGGATGGTAAGACAGTTCAAGAAAACTTGGTATCATCTGATACAGGTATAGTCTTTGTTTCAGACTTGGCACCAGGAAAATATGAATTTGTCGAAACTAAGGCACCAAGTGGTTATGTTCTGAATGATGCTCCGACTAGTTTTACAATAGATGAATCATCACTAGGAAAGCCTAAAGTAGTAGAAGCAAAACTAGTCAACTACAAGGGTTCGGCTCAATTATTAAAGACTGATAGTAAGGGTAATCCTTTAGCAGGAGCAGAATTTAAAGTAGTTGATGCGGATGGTAAGACAGTTCAAGAAAACTTGCTATCATCTGACAAAGGTATAGTCTTTGTTTCTGACTTAGCACCAGGTAAATACCAATTTATCGAAACTAAAGCCCCAACTGGCTACGTTCTGAATTCGACACCGACTGAGTTCATCATAAGTGATTCAGCTCAAGGTGAAACTTCAGTAGTGGAAGTAAAATTAGTCAACTACAAAGGCTCAGCGCAACTAGTTAAAATTGACAGCAAAGGCAATCCTTTAGCAGGAGCAGAATTTAAGGTGGTCGATAAAGATGACAATATTGTTAAATCAGGTTTGACTTCAGATGCCAATGGTACTATTTTAGTTACAGATTTGGCACCAGGAAAATATGAATTTGTCGAAACCAAAGCACCAAGTGGTTATGTTTTGAATTCAACACCAGCTGGTTTTACAATAGCTGAAACAGCTCAAGGTGAACCTACAGTTGTCGAAGCAAAATTAGTCAACTACAAAGGTTCAGCTCAATTAGTAAAAACTGATAGTAAAGGTAATCCTTTATCTGGAGCAGAGTTTAAACTAGTTAATAAAGATGGTGAGACAGTTCGCGAAAACTTGGTATCGTCTGATACAGGTATAGTCTTTGTCTCAGACTTGGCACCAGGAAAATATGAATTTGTCGAAACCAAAGCCCCAAGTGGTTATGTTTTGAATTCAACACCAGCTGGTTTTACAATAGCTGAAACAGCTCAAGGTGAACCTGCAGTTGTCGAGGCAAAACTAGTCAACTACAAGGGTTCGGCTCAATTATTAAAGACTGATAGTAAAGGCAATCCTTTAGCTGGAGCAGAATTTAAAGTAGTCGATAAAGAAGGTAAGATAGTTCAGGAAAACTTGGTGTCATCTGATGAAGGTATTGTTTTTGTCTCAGATTTGGCACCAGGTAAGTATCAATTTGTTGAAACTAAAGCACCAACTGGATACATTTTGAATTCGACACCAACTGAATTTACAATAAGTGAGTCAGCTCAAGGCGAACACGCAGTTGTCAAAATAAAATTAGTCAACTATAAGGGTTCGGCCCAATTAGTTAAAACTGACAGTAATGGTAAACCCATAGCTGGAGCAGAATTTAAAGTGGTTGATGCAGCTGGTAAGACAGTAAAGGATAAACTAGTGTCGTCTGACAAAGGTATAGTTGCAGTGACGGATTTAGCACCAGGCAAATACCAATTTATCGAAACCAAAGCGCCTAAAGGTTATTATTTAAATAGCAAGGCAGTAGACTTTACAATTGATAAAGAGGCAGCAGGTGAGCCGAGGTTAGTGGAAGCTGGGAGCTTAGTCAACTTGGAAATTAAGAATGATACACCAGAATGGCCAAGTAAGCCGAGTGATTCTGAAACACCAGGTACACCTGACGAATCGGACAATCCTGGGAAACCAAGCAGGCCCGCTACCCCAACCACATCAAAAACTATGTATGATAAAAGATATAATAAAAAAGGTAGTAAAAAAGTCATTCATAGTAAGGATAAAAGTAAGGGTGAAAAATTGCCAAAGACAAATTATCAAAGTACAATACTGTTAACAGTCTTAGGCTTGATTATCCTTATGCTTGTAGTTTTAGTTATTTATCGAAATAATAAAATGGACAATGATGAATAGTTATCTAGTTCATATCATGAATTAAGAAAACTAAGTTTTTAAAACAACAAAATAGGTACAGAGTAATATAAAACTCTGTACCTATTTTTTATTAATTACGATTTAAAAAGAAGTTAGACTACTCGAGTGATCCTATCTTTTTATTCATAGCGCAAGGCTGTAATTGGATCTAATTTTGCAGCTCGTCTTGCTGGCAACGTTCCTGCTAAAAATGTAATTAGGCAAATGATACCGACGATTAACAAGCTACTGGACCAATTAAACTGGACTAAAACAAAACCATCTATTCCTTTAAGGAAACTACTTGTTGCTGCTTTATTCAATAATTGGCCTAAGCCCATTGCAGAAATTAAACCTAACAATGACCCGATTAATCCAATTAAAATAGCTTCACAGCTAAAAATTGAGAATACTTTCCCGCGGCCTACGCCAAGGGCTTTCATCAAACCAATTTCACGTGTTCGATCACGAACTGACATGTAAAGCGTATTGATAACACCGAAACTAGCAGCAATCAAGGCAATTGCTCCAAAGATAATTAACACACCTGTTGCTGCATTAAAGGTTTGAAATAGTTGTTTGACGGCTTCCTTTAGAGTTTGTGCGTCATAGCCCTTTTTGTTAAGAGCCTTTTCAGCCTTTGCAACTGCTGCGTCGCTTTTTCCAACTGGAGTTGCCACAACTTCGGTATAACGATCTTTAAGTGCTTTTGGCAGACCATCTTGATTGGCGGCAACAATTTTTTCACTTAAGCCATGACTATATACTGATTGACCGCTGTTTACCATACTCTCATTTCTAATACCAACAACTTTTGCAGTGATAGTTGATTTTTTCTTGGTAACAGGTGAAATGACAACCAAGTTTATCTTTTTGCCGAGAATTTTACGAACATTTTTATAGCCAAAAGCCTTAGCCATTTCTTTTGTCAATAAAATCTCTGATTTATTTCCAGAAGTAGCCACTTGTTTACCAGCAAATAAATCATATTTGATACCAAGGGTAGTTTGCGCATTGATCACATATTTAGTCTTACTTTTACTTTGAGCATATTCAACGTTATCATCTTTCATTGCTTTAACGTTTTTAATTCCCTTAGTGCGCTTGATTTTTTCGACATCTTTTTTAGTCATCATGCCGTCAGCGTTTTGACTACTTTTCTTAGTACTATATTTCTGCGGTCCTGTACCATCTCCAGCTGAGTATTGCGGTGAAATGATCATTTGTTCAGTGTTACCAACATTACCAATTTGTTTATGTAAATAGTCATTAACACCCGTATTGATTCCTAGCGTAATACTAATTGTTAAAGAACCAATTAAAACGGCAATAATAGTTAATAGAGTTCTTCCTTTGTTATGCCATAAGTTGGATCCAGCAGAGTTTAAAATATCACGGAATTTCATTAGAAATCTCCTTTCACTACTTGACCATCTTTAATTTGGATTTGACGATCACATTTTTGGGCTAAGTCTGGATCGTGGGTAACGATAATCAAGGTAATACCTTTTTCACGATTCAGTTTGAAAAGAATATCTTCAACTTTTGCACCGGTATTAGAGTCTAAATTACCTGTTGGCTCGTCGGCAAAGATAATTTCTGGATTGTTAACAAGTGCTCGGGCGATACAAACGCGTTGCTTTTGACCACCTGATAGAGCACTAGCTTTATTATTCATTTTGGCTTCTAAACCAACCGCTTCAAGCGCAGAAGTTGCTAATTCACGTCGTTTTTTGCCAGTTACACCGGCTATTTTCATTGGCAACATAACGTTCTCAAGAACACTATCTTGTGCATTGAGGAAAAACTGTTGAAAAACAAAGCCAAAAGTCTGGTTTCGCAACTTGTTTAATGACTTTGCCTTAATTTTTGCTGTTGGTTGGTCATTTAGTAAAATGCTGCCTGAAGAGGGATGATCTAGCAAAGCCATAATATGCATTAAGGTTGATTTGCCAGAGCCACTTTTACCAATGATAGCAACTGATTCTCCTTTTTCAATCTTCAAACTAACGCCGCGTAATGCCTGAAAGCTAGTTGTTCCTTTCCCATAAGTACGTGTAATATCCCGCGCCTCAATTAAACTCATTTTATTCACTCCTTTTGTACTGCTGTTATATATAAATAATACACTAGATGATTTAAAATTCAATACATTATGGAACTAAAATTAAAAAAAGATGTAAATGAGAGTAATGTAGAAGCGTAAAATTCATTTGTTGCTTAACTAATCGAAGTTTAATTAACACTTCGGTTGCAATCGGCTGGCTTGCATAACATGTTTTTAAGTTCTACAATATTATATAAAATATAGTATAGAGGAGATGGAAACATGCATTTTCAATTTCAGCCACGCTTGCTTGACGGTGCAAGTTTATCCTTTATTGATGAAGAAAGTCTTTATGGGTATGCAATTGCTAAGCGTGTTAGATCAATTTTTGCTGTATCAGATTCTTCAATATATCCCGTACTTAGACGGTTAAAAAAGCAGCAGCTTGTTACTACTTATGATCATTCATATCATGGTCGTAATCGCCGTTACTATAAGATTACAGCAGCAGGAAGCACTGAATTACACACAATTGCTAAGGAATGGTGGAGTTTTAGTAACAAAATTAATGAGTTGATGGGAGAAGAAAATGGATAAAATAATCGGAAAGTATATTAATGACTTAAACAATAATTTACTAGATCTTCCGCATGATGAACGCCAAGATGTAATTGAGTTTTACCAAGAATTTTTATTTGACGGCAATTTTAGTAGTGAAAAGGAGATTATCAAGGATTTAGGTACACCAAAGCAGCTGGCACGTATGATTTTGGCAGATTACTCAGTCTCCAAGGATGTACCCCAACCTGATATGCATGAAAAAACAAGCTCCAAAACCAACCTAAAAACAATTTGGCTAATTTTGCTTGGTGTTTTAGCGGCGCCTGTTGGCATTCCCTTGATCCTAGTAACGTGTTTTTTGATGATTGCAGCTCTAGTTGCATTTTGCGGAATTTTTGTTGCTGTTGTACTGACTACGGTTGGCTTATTTGCATTGGGAGTTTTCATCCTGTTAAAAACTTGTGGATTACTTTTTAGCAATTCTTGGTCAACAGGGTTGTTTTACACAGGAATTAGTATTTGCCTGATTAGCTTGAGTCTATTCTTATTCCCGCTAATTATTAAATTCATTCACTTCTTGATCGCTGAATGCACAATCTTTTTCCGCTATCTAGGTAGAAAAATTTTCAAGAACCATTATTATAAAACAAATTCTGCAATGAAAATGGAGGGATAATGATGAAAAAATTTTACCAAATAACTGGACTAATCGGGATTATCGGTATATTTGCTGCACTACTAGGTTGGGCGAATGCTGGAGTCAATCCAGTATTCGATAATCATAATCAATTTACCTTTGAGACTTCTGGCAGTACGGTACATAAACGCGAGTTAACTACCAGCCCTAACTTTGATCAAATTATTGTACAAACTGACAACTCTGATATTTATTTGCATTCTGGTAAAAAGTATCAAATTACAGTTACTGGATTAAACCCTAACGCAGCCAAAGCCAAAGTTAGAAAAAAGCGACTTGAAATTAACGAATCTCGTCCGGTTGCAATTAATTGGCGAAATGATAGCTCTCGAATCGATATCACGATTCCTAAAAACAAGTATTTAGCTGAAGTTGATAGTAGTAGCGACAATGGCAACCTTAATATCAAAAGTATCTCAATAAATGATCTTTTTGCGAATGCACAAAATGGTAAAGTTACTGTGGATAAACTAACTGCTAAGAAGACCATTTTTGCTAGCTATGGTAATCATCGGATAGATATTGGCAATTCAGATATCGGAAAGTCGCTTATTACAATTCATGGAGGTCAATTAAAAATTGATCACAGTAAATTAACTGCGGATGCCAAAGCATACTCAAGTCAGGTAGCGATTACTGACTCACAACTAATTAACCGAAACTCTTTCCAAATGCTAAGAAAAGGCGATTTTACAATTAAAGCTGCGCCTAACCTCAGCTACGAGCTCGCAGCCGACGGAGCAAATATTAGATACAAGGGGCAGAAAATCAATAATAAGTTAACCAAGAAGTTGTCAGCTAAAAACAACCTCGAAGTATTCGCAGCAAAAGGAACAATTACAGTGGAATAGGACTAAAGTAACTGAACTCATTTTCAAAACCACCTTTAATTCAAATTGACTTCTTGTCTTTAAACCAGCATAATCAGCAATAACAATTTTTTACTAAGTGCAAACGGCACAAGAAGGAGTGGATTATAATGTTGAAAAAACCATCTAAATTAGCTCAAGGTGACAAAATTGCTGTTGTGAGCCTGTCGCAGGGAACACTAGGTGAGGACTTTGCAGCTCATCAACTTAAGCTGGGTAAAAAAAGAATTGAAGAACTTGGGTTAACCCCTGTTTTTATGCCTAATGCCCTTAAAGGAATAGATTTTGTCAAAAATCATCCTGAAAAAAGGGCGGCCGATCTGAAACAAGCTTTTCTTGATCCAGAAATAAAAGGAATAATTGCGGCTATTGGCGGCGATGACACATTCAAGATTTTGCCCTTTTTAATGGAAGACGAAGAATTTAAACAGGCGGTGGTTAAGCAGCCAAAACTGTTCACCGGTTTTTCGGACACAACAATTGACCATCTGATGTTTTACCGGCTAGGGATGCAGAGTTTTTATGGTCCAAGTTTTTTAAACGATTTTGCAGAACTTGATACAGAAATGCTGCCGTATACGAAGAAGACAATCGAGCACTTTTTCACCAATCCTGCAACTACTGAAATTCCAGCGAGTGAAACTTGGTATGAGGAAAGAACAGATTTTTCTACTGCCCAAGTTGGCCAACCACGTGTCAGTCACCAAGATTCTGGATATCAAGTCTTGCGTGGACACGGGCAAGTTCAAGGTCATTTGTGGGGTGGCTGTATCGATAGCATTTATGATGCACTAGATGGAGAACGCTATAGCGATGAACCAGCAGTGATTGCACGTTATCAATTGCTTTTAAAGCCAGAAGAAACTAAGGACAAAATCATCTTTCTTGAAACTTCTGAAGAACAGCCGGAACCAGCTTTGTATCGGAAAAAGTTGACGCGCCTCGCTGAAGCCGGAATTCTTGAAAATGCGCAAGCAATTTTAGTTGGCAAACCTCAAAACAAAAAGTACTTTGCTGAATATCAAAAAGAACTGCTTGAAGTAACACAAGAATACAATACACCTATTTTGTATAACGCTAACTTTGGTCACGCTTATCCACATACGGCATTGCCATATGGTGCGTTAGCGAAAATCGACTTTGATCAGCCAAGTCTGACAATTATGGAACCATGGTTTGCATAATTACAAGAAAAAAGCCATCTAGCATGGAGCTAGGTGGCATTTTTGTGTGGATAAAATAAAAACTAGCGTGAAGGACTGACCCAAGTTCCAGAGCCATGACCCAAGATGGTTTTAATTGCAGGAACAAAAGTTGTCACAATAGTAAGCGTGTTGATAATCCACAAACATAATAGGTAAATTGGCGCAAATAGTAAATACTCAATCTTATTGCCTTTGCGGTCAATCATTAGTGCGATAACTAATTGCATTGTACCCGCAAGCATTTCAAAGCAAATCAAGATTAAAGCGGAGAACAACAAATAAACTAATTGGGACCAATTTTGTGTAAGTGTAAAATTACCTACTAAATAGGTGAAAACAAATGTGGCTAACCAAAAGAAGAAAGACCAACAAATGCTAAGAGTTTGATCCAGTAACATTAATGATTCACCTAAATTTTTGAGTGGATGACGTAAAACCTTTCTTAAGTTGGTCAACCAAACTTCTGTACCACCCTTTGCCCAGCGCTTACGTTGGTGGTAGAGTTCTTTGAGCGTTTCTGGAACAAGTGTGTAAGAAATGATTTCAGGTGCAAAAACTGCCAACCAGTTGTTCAGTTGATGGTCCCAAGCAACACTGATGTCTTCGGTTGCCCGGTCCTGCCGAAACATCCCCACATCAATTAGGGCACTCTTGCGGTACATCGTGTTCGCACCGCTATAGGCAAAAATACTACCGAAAACTCCCATTTCCGCTCTTTTAATAATGCCAACAATGCTTGAGAATTCAACTGTGGTTGATTTGGTAATCAACTTGGTTCTATTTCGAACCTCCACATTAGAAGTCACGGCAGCGATATTTTGACCTTCGGGACTATTAAAATAGTTAACGTAGCGCATCAGAGCATCTGCTTCTGGAAGTGTATCCGCATCGTTGCTGAGCACTAAATCACCTTTAGAAAAGGCGAGGCCGATATTAAAAGCATGAGCCTTACCCTTATTTTCAGCTAAGCGAATTACACGCAATCGTTTAGATTGTTGCTGCAATTTCCGCAGAATTTTGGGCGTATTGTCGGTTGAGCAATCGTCGATCACTAGTACTTCATAATTAGTGTAGTTTAACTCATTAAGTAAATAGCTAATCGTTTCTTCAATTGTAACCTCTTCATTATGAGCGGGAACCATAATGGTAATAAAGGGCTGTTCACGTGAGTCCAAAATCGTGAAGTCCCTCTTTTTGTTTTTAAAAACATATTTATAACAAAGTCCACCGACAAACCAGGCCAAACCGCCTAAGATTGGGTAGGAAACTAAAATCAAAAATAGTACTTTAAAAACTGTTTTAGCTGTCAGCCAGATTGATGTCATAGATTCTTTTCTCCTTTGGCAAATAGTGTCTGGGCAAAGTCAGTCTCAAGGTTTTGTTGCGGCTCAACACAGTAAAAACTGCAGTTGTGCCTTTCGTCCGAGTTACCAAATTTCTCCTGCCAGGCCTGTTCGACTAGTTGTGAACGCTCTTGTTGCCGGTCTTGGTCAACTACGAGATGGTCTCGCCAGCTAGCTGCGAAGCGGTAATTATTTAAAAAAGTTAATGTTAGATAGGAGATGCTGATAAAAACGAAGTAATCGTCAAAGAATTTTGCTAAAAATTCCAGTGGACGCAAAATCGCAGTATTGTAGTTAAAGGGGAGTAGGGATGCAAAGTGAGGCTGCCAAAGTGGTAGGGCTAATCCAAAAAAGGGCAAAAAAACAAATAGCCAGCCGAGCAAAGCTATGCTTGTTTGCTCGATTTTTAGGTGCCAATCTCCACTAGTAAAATAGTCATCTTCAATTAAGTCAATTGTGCTTTTCTGCTTCAAAGCAAATTCCCTCCTTGCTAGGTAAACTGTACATTAACAAAGTGCGTTTTATACTTTATTATGGTTTGGATTTATGTGCAATTTTGAATACCTAGCTTTAGAAATTTTCAAGAAAGATTATCATTTGCTTAACCACTTTAACCTTACTTAATAAATGTTGAAGTAGATTAAAGAACAATTTTAGGCGCGCTAACAGAGTCATTTTCAAATAAATGACTCTGTTTTTGTGCCAAAAATCATCGCAGAAGTCTGCGACATAGTTGCATAAAGTGCTTTAGCACCTTGTTTATTAGCTGTGAATAAAAATATGCTTTTTCCACTTAATATGGAAAAAGCTTGTAATTACAAAATATTGATAACAGTCTAGTATAAATAAATGTAAAGGGTTTCAAAATAAGGAAGTGAGAACAGGTAATGAAATTTTCAGCTAATGACGTTTATTTGGACGTCAATGAGCAAAGTGTTGATTCCTTTTTAAAGTATGCTTCGCAAGTTGCTTGTAATGCAGGTTTTGCTGCAGATGCAAGTGAACTAGAGCAAAGCTTTTTGGCAAGAGAACAAGAATATCCAACTGGGTTAGAAGATGGTTTTGCAATCCCACATGCAAAAACGGAGACAGTTAAGCAGCCAGGGTTTATCTACTTCAGATTGACCACACCACTTGATTGGCAAACATACGATGACAAGCCAGTGACGGATGTATTTGCGCTGATGGTGCCACCAGAAAATGCTGGGGATGAGCACTTGAAAATGTTAGCAAGTTTGTCTACTGCCTTACTTGAGGATGATTTCAAACAAGAGTTACGTCAGTTGACTTCTAAAGAAGAGATAGCCAACTTTATTAATCAAAAGATTGGAGAATAACCATGAATGTAGTAGGAGTTTCAGCATGTCCAGCTGGATTAGCCCATACTCCAATGGCAGCGAAAGCCTTGGAAAAAGCGGGTAAGGAATTAGATTGGAATGTCAGAATTGAGCAACAAGGGATGATGGGTCCAGTTAATCCAATTACCCAAGCAGAAGCAGATGCGGCTGACTTTGTCTTGATTGCATCTGATCAAAAAATCACTAGTATGGAACGTTTTGAAGGTAAACCAATTATTCGAGTAGATATCAACACTTGTATCAAGGCACCTAAAGCTGTCTTGAAGAAGTGTGCTGCTGCGGTTAAGAAGGAGAACTAAAAATGAAGAGAATTTTGAAGGAATGGGAAGGAGCCATTATGAGTGGGATCTCTTACATGATCCCGACAGTTATTGGTGGTGCGCTAGTTGTTGGTGTTCCGCAATTAATTGGTATGTGTTTTGGTTATGGTGACCTTTCCAAGTTTGCCAAAACTGGTGGCTTTTTCCACTTGCTTTATCAAATTAACTCCGTTGGTTGGATCGGTATCGGCCTAGTTAACCTGGTTATTGGTGGCTACATTGCTTATGCACTTGGTGACAAACCAGCTTTGGGAGCCGGCTTTATCGGTGGACAATTAGCAACCAATAACCAACTTGGCTTCATCGGTGCGATTGCAGCTGGTTTGATTGCAGGTTATGTTGCACGTTGGTGCCGTAAAATCAAAGTTCCAGAAAAGTGGAATTCAGCTATTGAATTAATTGTTATGCCACTTTTAACCGTTGGTTCGGTTGCTTTGTTTGTTGGTGTAGTCTTAACGCCGCCACTTGCCTGGCTTAATAATGGTTTAACCTCATGGGTTAAGTTCATGGTAGAACAAAAGACTAACGCTATTTTGTTAGCTGCTATTATGGGCGCCATGATTGGTTCAGACCTTGGAGGTCCTATCAACAAGGCAGCTTGGGGTGTAGGTAACTTCTTCTTTATCGAAGGAATTTACCAACCATGTCTGTATACCAACATCGCCATTTGTGCAATCCCAATGGGTTATGCACTTATGAGTTTCATTTGGCCTAAGAAGCGTTTCTCAGCAGAATTGCTAGAAATGGGTCATAACAACTTAATTATGGGTACATTTGGAATTACTGAAGGGGCTATTCCATTTATGATGAAGGCTCCTCAATTAATCATTGTAAACGTTATCGGTGGTGCACTTGGTTCAGCAGCAGGTGCATGGCTAGGTGTTAAATCACATATCCCACCTCTAGGCGGTTTACCTGGAATTTTAACAGCCGACAACATTTTAGCTTACCTCGGCGGAATTCTAGTTTGTGCTTTGTTCATTGCAATTGTCGCTCCATTAGTTGCTGACTTTACTGACAAAGATTCTACACCTGGTGAAGAATCAATGAGTGATGATGATATTGAATTAAACATCCAATAATATGAAACCGAAAAAACTATAGTTGGGAATCAAATCAATCTTTTCTAGCTATAGTTTTTTATTTTTAGGAGAAAAAATGGTAAAAAAAGTTTTTGTCGTTCCACATACTCACTGGGATAGGGAATGGTTCTTTACCTCAGATCAAGCGAAAGTATATCTACTAAAAGATCTAAAAGATGTTCTTGATCATCTTGAAGCTTCAGGACAATATGGTTCTTTTTTGCTGGACGGTCAGTCTTCACTAATCGAGGATTATTTAAATTGGCGTCCGCAAGAGCGAAACCGGGTTGAGAAGTTAGTTAAAGAAAAGAAACTAATTCTTGGACCATGGTATACCCAAACGGATCAGTATCTAGCTTCTGGGGAAAGCATTATTAACAACTTACGTATTGGAATGAAGCAGAGTGATGAATTAGGGGGCCATATGAACGTTGCCTATGTTCCTGATTCATTTGGTCAAGAATCAAGTATGCCCCAAATATATCAACAGCTTGGTATTGAGGATGCTGTTTTGTACCGCGGCTTTTCACTTGATGATACTAAGCAATCCGAATTTACTTGGCAAGGTGAGGACGGTTCAGAAATCAGTGTTTTCCGGATGGCCTGTGGTTACTTTATTGGCGGCGTAGTCGATGAAACTAAGCTAGCCCAGTTAATGACTGAAGAACCATTTAAAACAGTTGTTGACCAAGCTTCAACTGATAATGTGCTGTTTCCAAATGGCTCTGATATGGCACCGCTACGTTTTGACCTACCTGAGTTTATCGAGCGGCTTAATCAAGCAAATAAAGGAAAGTTCACTTTTGAAGTTGCTTCACTCGAGGATTACATTACAACTGTTAAAGAAGCTAACCCTGAATTGCGACTGATTACTGGAGAACAGGATTGTGGCAAGGACATGCGTGTTCATAAGTCGATTTCATCTTCACGTGCCGACTTAAAAGCCCTTAACACCAAATTGCAAAATTATCTTGCGAATGTTGTAGAACCAGTTCTTGCCCTGGGAAGCTATTTTGGCTTGCCTTATCCAGCCAAAACGCTTGAAGACTTGTGGAAAAAAATGGCTAAGAATGCAGCACATGATTCAATGGGAAACTGTGTGTCTGATCGGGTAAACGCGGATATTAAAGCACGCTATCAAAAGGTTGAAGATATAGCAACTGCACTGGTTGAAGTGACTTTGCGGCAAATTTCCACAGGTGTTAAAAATGATGGTCACCCAATTACACTGACCGTTTTCAATACGTTGCCAGTTGAACGTGGCGGTGTGGTAAGCAAACGGATATATTCCCCAAGCCGTAACTTCAAAATTCAAGATTATAATGGGCAAAATATTCCCTTTGAAATTACTGCTGTCAAAGATGTAACTGAGTTAATTACGTCTTCAACAATTCAACTTGATCCAGGTCAAGCAATTTATTTACCGGAAAAAGTGTATCAGCTTGATGTGAATATGCAGTTAGCAAACATCCCCGCTTTTGGTTACAAGCAGTTATCTTTGGTTTCAGAACAGGACCAAGAAATAGACTTACCAACAAGACAAACTGGAACCAAGATTGAAAACGAGTTCTATCAAATTTCAGTAAATGTTGATGGTAGTTTAGACATTTTGGATAAACTGAATAATCACTTATATCAGAAACAAGCAATCTTAGAAGAAAATGGTGATGATGGTGACTCCTACAACTATTCACCTGCCAAACAGGATTTAGTTAGTTACTCAACAGCACAACCGCATCGCTCACAATGCATCCAAAATGCACTAAGTAGCAAATTAATTATTGATTACGATTTTAGTGTACCGAGTGATTTGGCTGCTCGGGCTAAGGGCTTGACTGATGTGAAGATGCCAACGCAAATGATAGTGACACTTGATCAGGCATCAAAGCTGATCAAATTTGAGCTTAATGTCGATAACAGACTGCCAAAGAGTCACCGTTTATGCATCGATTTTGACAGTGAAGTAGTTACTAATACGAGTATTGCCGACATTCAGTTTGGTACGATAAAACGTCCGCTGACGAAGAAGCAAGCTTTAAAAGATTGGCATCAAAATCAAGGTGCGTGGCAAGAAAAGCCAATTTCGATTAACACTGTTCAAAGCTTTGTTGCGATGTCCGATGATGAACGTGGACTTGCACTTATTCCACAAGGAGTTCGTGAATACGAATGTATTGGAAAAGACAACGCCACAATTAGATTAACTGTTTTCCGGACATATGGAATGCTAGGAAAACGCGACTTGCTCTATCGACCTGGAAGGGCATCGGGGGATGAAACTGTGCCAACGCCTGAGGCTGAACTAAATCAGCACTTATCCTTCGAGTTAGCCATGACAACCATGCAAACTGGCTATGATCAGGCTGCTTTGGCTAGCGAGGTTAAAGCGTTTGAGACACCACTACAGGTCTATCAATATGCGGAATTTTTGAATGGTCGATTAACTTTTCCATTCAATCCGGTTAAACGAACAGCTGATCCTGAACTCAGCCTCTTTAAGACCGATAACCAGTTAGTTATCAGCACGGTTGAACAAACAGAAGAAGGCACAGGCTATCAAATGAGATTGTATAATCCGCTGTTTCATCCTGTAGGTGACAAAATTACGTTTAATAAGCAACCACAAGTGGTGCAACTAGTCGACTTATTAGGAAACAAAATTGCGGATTTGCAGGTAGACAATCGGACAGTTGTTCTGCCAGAAATTGATCACGCTAAGTTCATGACAGTTTATTTTGAATTATAGGAGAAATTATGGTTAAAGCATATTTTGTAAATCACACACACTGGGATCGAGAATGGTATTTCACTACTCAGGATGCTCAGGTTTTAAGTGATCAATTGTTTACACAAGTTTTGGGCGAACTTGAGAATCATCCAGAAGCAAACTTTACTTTGGATGGCCAGATGTCAATTGTGGATGAGTATGTCGAAATTCATCCTGAAGCTAAGGAACGAATTCACCGCCTAGTTAACCGAAAGCAGTTATTCATTGGACCATGGTATACCCAAACAGATGCAATGGTACCGAGTGCTGAGTCGTTATTGCGTAACTTGATTATCGGTATTATCGACGCAAGAGAAAATTATGGTGAACCAATGATGTTAGGTTATTTGCCTGACACTTTTGGCTTTAATGCCAACTTGCCAATGATTTTAAACCAAGTGGGAATCCATGACTTTTTATCTTGGCGTGGAACGAATTTTAAACGACAAACTAATTCTGTATACTTTAAATGGAAAGCAATGGGTGGCAAAGCTGTCTTTGCGGCCAATTTCCCACTGGGGTATTACACCGGTCAAATCGATTTGGAATCAAAGCGCAACTTACAAGATTTTGTCAAAAATCGCTTAGATAAGGGAATTGAATTTGAAGCATTAAATGGCAATAATGACGAGGTTTTGGTTCCTTCTGGAATCGATCAAATGAACATCATTCATGATGTTTCAAAAACAATTGAAAAAGTTAACGAGCTTTCGCAAAATGATGTCGAAATAAGTACATATCCACAGTTTATGAACAAGTTACGTTCTAAGAAACTACCAGAATATCAAGGGGAATTAAGATATCCAACTTATTCTCGAGTTCACAGGACAATTACATCGGTTAGATCATGTAATAAGCGTAGTAATTTTGAACTTGAACAAGCTATTACCAGACGTTTAGAACCACTTATGGTAATTGCCAAGTATGCAGATATTCCAATTTCAAATGGAATTGTGGTTAAGCTGTGGAAATTATTATTTGAATTGCAACCACATGACACTTTGGGTGGAAGTGTTACTGATAATGTTGCAGTTGACATGGAGCACCGGATTAAGCAAGCAAACGAGATTGCTGATGGTGTGGAAAACTATATTAAGAAGAGAATCGCACAACGGCTAAATCTGTCTGATCACGATGTCATTGTCTTTAATACTGATCCATACGAATTTAATGGACGCAAAACAGTTGAAGTAGTTAGTCAAAGTAGTCAAGTTAAATTCCCAGCAGAGAATAAGGCTGTAATTGTGGGCAAAGAAGAAGTTAAATCGCGTCCACATATTATGCAGTTAACGCCAAACGGCTATGAATTTAAGGATGAACCAGGCTACTTTAAACTCAAGGTCAGTCTAGAAGTAAAAATGGCTGGTTTAGGTTATCAAGTGCTGCATTTCGAGGATAGTGATCAAGTAGTAGACGAGTTCCAGAGCATAAGTGGAAAATCAATTGGTAATCACCGAGTTCAACTGGCCTTTGAAGATGGTGCCTTTTATTTAAGCACTAAATACAAGACATTTAATGATGTTATTAGTATTTATGATCAAGCTAATGATGGTGATACCTATGATTTTTCACCACTTCGAGGGGATGAAGAGAAGCGACTTGATTGGAATGGAACAATCAAAAAAGAAGTTGCTGATGGAATTGAAAGATTGATTCTAACTGGCACATGGCAATTACCGTTTGATTTGGAAGACCGGGTTGATGGCGAAGCGCCTAAAACAGTTGATGTGAGCTATCAATTAATTTTAACGATAGCAGCCACTTCGGATGTGATTTCAGCCAAATTAACGATCGATAATCAAGCTCTGTCACACCGCTTACGCTTGCGTCTAAAAACTGGTATTACGACCAAGACAGCACATGCGCAGATTCAAGGTGGTTTTCGTCAAACGGAAAATGAAGCGATTGATGACAATTGGAACGATGAATTTGTTGAAAAACCAGTTAACATTTATATTTTTGATCGTGCAGTCGGCTTACATGATAAGCAAGACGGTCTCTATTTCTTTGGAACTGGTCAAAAGGAATATGAAAAAGTTGACGATTCCCTTTATATCACGCTTATGGCAACTACGGGACAACTGGGTAAATCAGACTTATTGTGGCGTCCTGGACGTGCATCCGGAGACACAACTTCTGTTGGCCATATTATGATGCCAACGCCGTTAGCTCAAGAAACTGGAACTAATGAGTTCTCGTTTGGTTTGTATGCCCCAAGTAATGCTGAGCTTGCAGAAAATAGACTGACAAAAGTAATCAGCGATTGGTATGCACCATCTGTTAGTTACCAGATGCAAAAATATAATCTCTTTGTTAATCGTCTTGATAACAAGTTATGGGATATTGAATTTTCACCAAAATTAACCAAGATTGAACAAACTGAATCTTGGCTAAATATCAAACAAAATGTTGAAGTTTCAGCACTGTATCCTGCATACACAATTAAAAACAACTTGGTTCTCCGTCTTTCAAATCCGACAAAAGAAGTAGTTGATGTTTCTTATCTAAAAGATGCTGGCTTTACTGTAGTGAACGGTTTGGAAGAGATAATTGACCAGGATTACCAAATTGCCCCTTATGACATGTTGACCTTGATTAAGCAAATATAGCAGTTTGTAACTTATATAACTAAATGAGAAGAAGTGAATGTATGAAACTATCTTATAAACGATTGGGAATAATCCTCGAATTTTTATTAAATAATTCTGCCAACCGCTACGTTTCTGCCTCCTTTTTAGCTCAAAAGTGCAATGTAAGTACGAGGACAATTAGGTCCGATATTCAAGCATTAAACCGCGAATTAAGCAGTTTACAAGTTGAAATAAAAAATAAGCGAGGCGAGGGCTTTTACCTAAGTGATTTTGATAAAAAAACAGAGCAAACGCTAACGGAATTGGCACGAAGGGATTTGCCGGCTTCAAGTTCAGGTGAGCGAATTGCTGAAGTTGAGCAGTACCTATTGGTTAATAGTCGTGTTAAATTAGATGATCTGACAGAGAAGCTGTTTATCAGTGATAATACCTTCTTCACATACTTGGTAACAATTAAGAAAGAGTTCAGTGATTTTGAACTACGAGTTGTGAAAGACGGGGATGAGTATTATGTTGACGGCTCTGAATCTGCCAAACGCAATTTTATTATTAGTAAACTTATTAATAAGAAGTCGAATAGCTATATCGTTGACTTTACAGAACGCGAGAAGAGTATTTTTGCTAACTTAGATTTGAACTTGTTAAAAGAAACGGTGCATGGTTTTTTACGTCATTATAGTTACCACTTATCGGACATTAATACTAAAAACATTATCTTGCATCTAGCTTTAGCAATTTCGAGAATTAAGATGGGTTACCGTTTAGAGACTGGTAATTCGGTGGAAATTAAGCCCCCAGTTCAGAGCACTGTCCAAAAGCTACTTCAAAAATTGGAAGCAGAATTCCAAGTGGAGTTCAATCAAGTAGAGGCCAATGACCTAATTTATCATTTTGCTTTGAATTATCCTGAATGTGTAAGTGAAAATGATCACGTTAGTATAAAGGACAATATTAATAGTGCCATTACGATTTTTTTGGAAAACATCAAAAAAGAGTTTGCAATCGATTTATTAGATGATCGTGAACTGCGGGTTAATTTGACGCAACACTTAACCAATCTAGTGAAAATTAAGACGGTTAATGGTAATCGGAAGAATCCGTTGTTAAACGTCATATTGTCCACTTTTCCCTATGCGTATGAGATTACGGCTTATTCAGCACCAATTTTGGAGCACATGCTCAATTTAAAATTGAATGACGATGAGCTCTCCTTCATCACGCTGCATATAGGTGCCTCGATTGAGCGGCAGGGAAATCTTTCGTCTCAAAAAAACGCTGCACTAATTTGCGGGAATGGAATTTCAACAGCTGCACTTGTACGCGCAAAATTGCAAACTCAATTTGCGTCCTTTTTAAACATTACGGGAACTTATACTTACGATGAATATCTAGCGGGTAAAGCAAGTGGTAATGACTTTCTCATTTCGATGGTGCCTTTGACTGATGCCACGGTACCAGTGATTCAAATTGATTTAACTAATTTTCACAATGATATTTTGCAACTGTCTGAATATTTGAAGTCACTTAATAATCCATACCGCGCGATTAATAAGCTGTTTGATGAGGAAAATATCTACTTAGTGCAAGAACCGTTATCCAAAGCGCAATTACTCGATATGCTAATTAAAAACTTAGAGCGTAAAAAAATTGTTAACAAAGATTTCAAACAACGGGTAGATGAACGAGAAAAGATGTATTCAACCGCAATTGGTGGAAAAATAGCTATCCCGCATTCCTTAGGCTATGCTACGAAAAAATCAAAGGTATCATTTGCTCGCTTAGATAAACCAATCAAATGGGACGAAAAAAATGAAGTTAAATATGTATTTCTCTTGGCAATTGCCCGTCAAGACTATCTAAGTGTACAGAAATTATTTGACTTCATTGTTGATTTACAAACTAATCTGACTTTTCGCAAAATTATTGATAAGAGCTCGAGTCCCAAAGAAATTAAGCACGCAATTAGTTCATTAATTAAATCAAGCTACTGATATTACAAAAATTATTTGATCAGCGAAACGAACTGTTTTAGCAGTTCGTTTTTTGCTAGTTTTAAGTCAAATTGTTCTATACTGAACTTGTAAATAAGCTTGAAGTTAAAGGCTTTTGTCATAGCAATTGGCCTCAACTAAGACTATATTTTTAAAAACTATAGCCAAACTAAATGCTCTTGAGTGAAGAATTACACAATGATAGAATTGTGCGACAAGGAGATGAAGCAATGAAATTAGAAAAAGCAATGACAATTTTAGGATGGGTTGCCTCTGTGACGGCAATTATTATGTATGTGTCCTACATTCCACAAATTATTAGTAATCTGCATGGAGTTAAAGGCAATCCAATCCAGCCACTCGCTACAGCAATTAATACGCTACTATGGGTTATTTACGGACTCTTTAAAGAAGATCGTGATATTCCAATAGCTGCCTGCAATGCCATCGGCTTTGTTTTCGGCTTAATTGCGTTTTTCACTGCTCTATAAGAGTTAAATATTGAAAGGTCATTCCTACTTTTAGGGATGACTTTTTTATTTGCTGCAGTGATTACTAATCTATTTTACAAATACGAAGATGAAAGATTGTAAAAATAAACTTTAGTACTTCGGACAGAATTTCCATTGGACTGAGTAAAAAAGATAACCGCAAAACAAATAAAAATATATAACAGTAAACTTATTAGACAAAAAGCTCTTTTTTAATAAATAAGAGCTTTTTTTGTTTACCGATAATTCTAAAAAACTATACGTAGCCCTTCATCAACAACAATATTATAAGCAGGTTAAAAATAGAAGATGAAGACGATTTTACGAGATTTAAATAACACCTCTAAAAGAGTGAGAAGAAAAATTCTTTAACTAGTTTAAAGATGTGAAAATGCCGAAAAAAGGCAAGATTAATTATTTTAATTCTCCAAACAGTAAATGCATCTAATGTAGCACAAAATATATGAGTTATTTTATTCAGCTATTATTACATGTGTTATTTTTAAAAAATTAATGCGATTTTTAAATAAAGTAACAAAAGTTACTTTATTTATATAATTTTATATTATATAAAAAGTAAAAATAAAATATAAACATAATAACTTTAAAACGGCTTTTTCGGCTTTGGAATCCAATTGTATATATCGATATAATTGCTTTTATATCAGCGATTATATCGATAAAATCAAAAATGGGATTTGTCCTCAAAAAATCAAAAAACAGCTTTATGTAATTTAATTTATGTGATAGACTTTCTCATTATATAGTAAATGAATGAACAGGAGAGTATAATTTGAAAAAGAACTTAAAGTTAGTCGAAGAGACTAAAAACACAAATTATAAATTACATAAAAGTAAAAAGAACTGGCTGGTTAGTTATTCTTTAGTAACTTTTATGTTAGGTGGAATTTACCTAGATAGTCATGCTGGTGTTCCAGTTAAAGCCGCTGAGATTGACTCTAAGACGGAGCAAAAGAAGGGGATCAATCAAGACTTGCAGCAGTCGGTGGACTCTAAATCCATAGACAATGCCAAACAGAATTCTTCTGTTGACCTAGACACTGCTGCAACCACCGTAAAAAGCAAAATTAATTCTGATACTGGACTTTCAAGTAGTGATAAGTCCAATCAACTCAAACAAGTTGATGCGGTGGCGGAACAGGCAAAAACTGAAGTAGAAGAAGCCAGTAGTTTAGTTGAAATTAATGCAGCTTTAACTCAGGCAATTGATGACATTAATTCTTGCTATCATGCTAGTGCTGCTAATACAACAGTAAAAAAGAACAAACAGAATGCAAAAAAGGCGCCGATTGAGAAGGCACCACTTGTTAATAAAAATAAAAAGCCAATCACTAAAAAGGTGAGTGTTTCAACATATGAAGGATTGAATTCATTCTTTAAAAAAGCTGAAACACCAGCCGTTGCGCCATCAGAAAAAGCGAAAGCAGCTACTGAATCTCCTAAAGCTCAAGATAGTATTACTGCAGGTGCTCAAGTAGAAGAAACTGAGAAAGCAGGAATATCTTCTAACTCTACTGAGACTGACATAATCAATAATGAAACTGAAGCAAATGATACTGTATACCAAAAAAACACTAATCCAGATGCTTCACAGGCTGTCGTAACTCCAAGGGCAGGCACAGTAAGTCAAAAAGACGATGACAAAAGTATATTGCTTACTTCTGACACAGCAGAGCATTCTAACTACATTAATACTGCTGCAACAATAACTGAGCAGAATAAAAAAGATATTAAAAATCCGTCAAATCATGTTTCGCTCCCTCTTCAAATTACAAATCCAGATAATTTTAAGACTAAAGTTGCAACTGTATCGACATTTGAAGAATTTGCGACAGCCTGGGCTGATAACAAGGTATCATATATTAATATTGTCACTGACATCTCTAATGAGCAGAGCAAATTAGAACTCGGTAAAAGGTCTGGAAGAGGTAGTGTAGTAATAAATGGTAACGGGCATCGGATTGATTTGGGAAATGCAGCTTTTAAGTTCACTCCTACTACCCTTCCAGTCCAATTTGCTTTAACAAATGCTTCGCTAACTAAGACGGCAACAAGTGATAGCGAAAGCAATCTTATTGACTTTAAAGGTAGTGATTGGTCAGATCATGATGCTCCGAAAGCCTCAATCTATTTTGATAATGTTACGGTAAAAAGTAGTGATAAAGCTAATTCGAGTAATGAAGAACTTTGTTACATTACAAGAGTTGGCAAAGCTTCAGTTAAGTTTTCTGGAACTAATTACTTTGAGGTCAGAGAGGGTTTTACCAATCAGTATGGATTTTCATCTGTAGAATTTGCTGATAATGCTGATGTAACAATAAAAACAACTAATACAAAACAAAGTACACTAATTAATACCGACGTAACTAGTAGTTCTTCTGTTTCCATAGGCAATGGAGCTTCATTAACAATTTACGAAGATTCTGATGAAGCATCAAATAAATCAGTTTTTAGAGGGGTTAGTGCTTTAAAAGCTGGTAATGATGTTTCTTGGAATCAACATGGTTGGGGAGCTTTTATTGACTCGGACATATTGGGTTCTGAGTATTTTTTTGGTGAGAGATTCACTTTAAATCATGATATTTTAACTCCAGAGATAATGCCTTCCATTAGACTAGTTAATACGTTTCCAGGTAGTCTTGCCCCAAGTGTTACTTTTAGTAAGGGTGCGTCTTTAACAATAAAATCAAATTCTGAATTAAGTCCTATATTTGATTTAGTCTCTACTGCATCTTCATCTGGAGTTGGAAACTACGACTACGATGAAGCCTATATTTCTTGTCCTAAATTAACAATTAATAGTCCTCGAGCGTTGGATATATCCTATTGTGACGAAGATGGAGAACCCATTACACCATCAGTAGCGATGATTTCGACTTACCGAGATCCTGAAAATCATATCGGCTCCTTTAATATAAATGGTGTGACACAACCTCTTGATTTTTGGACTAGTAATAATGTAAGTACAACACCTGATAAAACTGTCAATGGTTTTGACACATTTAAAATTTGGAAAAAGACTAGTACATTTGATTCCGCAGGAAACAAAACGGTTGATTCTTCGCTTTTCCCTTTAAAATATAGAGAGATGAGGCTTAGCAACAATGATATTCCTAAGGTTGGATCTGCTGTTGTTCAATATGTTGGTCAAAGTGGAACAGTAATAAAAACTGTTAATATGCCATTAACGGATAAAGATAATTTTGTTGGACAGAGATTTCGCCTTTTGGATACGAAATATGCTGTAGATGAAATGCCAGCTGGATACTTTCTGGCTAGAGCTACCAGTGGAGACTTATTTCCTGGAGCAGTAATAGATCCTGATTTAATGCTGACCGATGCTAATGGCCAAGCAAAATATGTATATGTTCCAGGAAGAACAGCAACGAGTGCAATAAAGCCGGATCGGATTTACACCATATATGTTTGGGGCACGCCACAAACAGTTAAATTCCAGTATGTGGACATTAATCATAAGGATCGAGGTCCAATCGTACCGACATCCAAAACTTTGTGGTACGATAAAAAAAGTACGTCAGCTAACACAGGAAATGTTATAAATTGGACAAGCGACAGATTCAAATCATATATTCCATCAGGTTACCACTACTATGTTGAAAAAAGTGGGGAGAATATTCAACCCAAAACCACTACCGTTGGTGTGGACAATCCAATTGTTACAATATATGTAGAGGGTGATGAAAAAAATATAAATATAGGATATAGAGATACAGTTACTATGTATTCTCTCTTCCCTTCAAATCCAGTTAAAATCACTGGAAGAGTGGGAGACACGGTTACTATACCAGATGCACCGGACATACCAAAATACATCTTTTCCAGAGTTACGGATACTAATGCTAGTGGTTCTGACGTAAAGTCTATTAATATAGGTTTGAGCAATCCGGTAATTACATATTGGTATACCAATCTTGATAATATTATTGGTAAGTATCAAGATGGTATTACTGAGGCGCGAGAAAAAGCTAAAATTGATGTTAATAAGAATGATAATATTACGCAAGATGAGAAGACCTCATATATTAGAGCTATTGATAATATATACAGTAAGTACATTGATAAATTAAAAACTGCAAAAACGCTCGATCAATGTGAGCAAACTGTCAGTGGAGCAAAAAGTGAATTCCAATATATTGTTGACCAAACAGGGTTACCGCTTGAAACCCAAAAGAAAAATGCTAAGGTAAGAATAGATCAGGCACTTGCTGAGATTAAGGAAGTAATAGACGCTGATAAAAACTTAACTTCAACAGAAAAGGCAGATTTATGGGAAAAACTAAGTGGACCGACAGCTGCAAGTGCTAAAAATGCAATAGACGCAGCAACCAATGCGGATAAATTATCTACAGCGTTAGAAAAAGGTGTAAATGATGTCCAAACATATGCACCAGAATTCACATTAGACAAGAGAAAAGCCAACGCTAAGGCAGAGCTATCTGATAAGTTCAAATTGATACAGCCTATTAAAAACACGATTGACACTGATCCTACATTATCTGCTGATGAAAAAGCAGCGCAAAAGGCAGCAATTGATAGGGATGTTCAACAGGGTACTGAAGAAATTGGTAATGCTAAGAATGCTGATGAAGTAGTTAAGCTTCTTGAAGATTGGATAAATACAGTTAAATCAGAATATAAACCTGGAGGAAACGGCTCCGGCTCAAATGGTTCAGAATCAAACAGCTCAGGTTCAAATGGATCTGACTCCAACGGATCTGACTCCAACGGCTCCGGCTCAAACGGCTCAGGTTCAAATGGATCTGACTCCAATGGTTCCGGCTCCAACGGCTCAGACTCCAACGGTTCAGGCTCCAATGGTTCAGAGTCAAATGGCTCAGGATCTAACGGTTCAGAATCAAACGGTTCTGATTCAAATGGCTCAGGCTCCAACGGTTCTGAATCAAATGGTTCAGACTCAAATGGCTCAGGTTCAAATGGCTCCGGCTCCAATGGTTCAGAATCAAATGGCTCCGGTTCAAATGGCTCCGGCTCAAATGGCTCTGACTCAAGTGGCTCAGAGTCAAATGGCTCCGGCTCAAACGGCTCCGGCTCCAACGGTTCAGAGTCAAATGGCTCAGGATCTAACGGGTCAGAGTCAAATGGTTCAGGATCAAACGGCTCCGGCTCCAACGGCTCTGAATCAAATGGCTCAGGCTCCAACGGTTCTGACTCAAATGGCTCTGACTCCAATGGTTCAGGTTCAAATGGCTCAGACTCCAATGGTTCAGGTTCAAACGGCTCAGGCTCCAACGGCTCAGAATCCAACGGTTCAGACTCAAATGGCACAGGCTCCAACGGTTCAGACTCGAACGGCACAGGCTCAAATGGCTCAGGCTCAAATGGCTCTGACTCAAATGGCTCTGACTCAAACGGCTCTGACTCAAACGGCTCAGAATCAAATGGCTCAGGCTCCAACGGTTCTGACTCAAATGGCTCCGGCTCCAACGGTTCTGACTCAAATGGTTCAGGATCAAACGGTTCAGGCTCCAACGGCTCAGAATCAAACGGTTCTGATTCAAATGGTTCTGATTCAAATGGTTCAGGCTCCAACGGTTCAGACTCCAATGGCTCAGAATCAAATGGTTCAGGCTCAAACGGTTCAGACTCCAATGGTTCAGGCTCCAACGGCTCCGAATCAAACGGCTCCGAATCAAACGGTTCAGGATCTAACGGCTCCGAATCAAACGGTTCAGGCTCCAACGGCTCAGACTCAAATGGCTCAGGATCTAACGGTTCAGGCTCCAACGGCTCAGACTCAAATGGCTCAGGATCTAACGGTTCAGGTTCAAATGGCACAGGCTCAAATGGTTCCGGCTCCAACGGCTCAGAGTCAAATGGTTCCGGCTCAAATGGCACAGGCTCAAACGGCTCCGGCTCCAATGGCTCCGACTCCAACGACTCCGGCTCCAACGGCTCAGAATCAAATGGCTCAGGCTCCAACGGCTCAGACTCCAACGGTTCCGGCAGCAACGGTTCTGACTCAAATGGCTCTGACTCAAATGGTTCAGGTTCAAACGGCTCAGAATCAAATGGCACAGGCTCAAATGGTTCAGAATCTAACGGCTCAGACTCAAATGGCACAGGCTCAAATGGTTCCGACGGCAACAGTTCCGGCTCAAATGGCTCAGACTCCAATGGTTCAGGCTCAAACGGCTCAGGCTCAAATGGCTCAGGTTCGAATGGTTCCGGCTCCAACAGCTCTGATTCAAATGGCTCCGGCTCGAACGGCACAGGATCAAACGGTTCAGACTCAAATAGTTCAGGCTCCAACGGCTCAGACTCCAATGGTTCAGAGTCAAATGGTTCCGGTTCAAACGGTTCAGACTCCAATGGCTCAGGATCCAACGGTTCCGGTTCAAATGGCACAGGCTCAAATGGTTCAGACTCCAACGGTTCAGGATCTAACGGCTCCGACTCCAATGGTTCAGGCTCAAACGGCTCAGAATCAAACGGTTCAGGATCTAACGGCTCAGAATCAAACGGCTCAGACTCAAACGGCTCAGGCTCAAATGGTTCTGACTCAAATGGCTCAGGCTCAAACGGTTCAGACTCAAATGGCTCAGGCTCGAACGGTTCTGGTTCAAATGGCTCAGAATCAAACGGTTCTGACTCCAATGGCTCCGGTTCAAATGGTTCAGACTCCAATGGTTCAGGTTCGAATGGTTCTGACTCAAATGGCTCCGGCTCCAATGGTTCAGACTCAAATGGCTCCGGCTCCAATGGCTCAGGATCAAACGGTTCTGACTCAAATGGCTCCGGTTCAAATGGTTCAGGCTCAAACGGTTCCGACTCCAATGGTTCCGGCTCAAATGGCTCCGGCTCGAACGGTTCAGGCTCGAACGGATCCGAGTCCAATGGCTCCGGCTCTAACGGATCTGAGTCAAATGGCTCCGGCTCAAATGGCTCCGACTCCAATGGCTCCGACTCCAACGGTTCTGACTCAAACGGCTCCGGCTCAAATGGCTCCGGCTCCAACGGTTCTGACTCCAATGGTTCCGGCTCAAATGGTTCCGGCTCAAACGGCTCCGGCTCCAACGGTTCTGACTCCAATGGTTCCGGCTCAAACGGCTCAGACTCCAATGGCTCAGGATCTAACGGTTCCGGTTCAAACGGTTCAGAGTCAAATGGCTCCGGCTCAAACGGTTCCGGCTCTAATGGTTCTGATTCCAATGGCTCAGAATCAAATGGTTCAAGCTCCAACGGTTCAGAGTCAAATGGTTCAGGTTCAAACGGCTCAGAATCAAATGGCTCCGGCTCAAACAGCTCTGATTCAAATGGCTCCGGCTCAAATGGTTCAGACTCAAATAGTTCCGGTTCAAACGGCTCCGGCTCCAACGGTTCCGGTTCAAATGGCTCAGACTCCAACGGCTCTGAATCCAATGGTTCCGGCTCCAATGGTTCTGACTCGAATGGCTCCGGTTCAAACGGCTCCGACTCAAACGGTTCAGAGTCAAATGGCTCCGGCTCCAATGGTTCCGGCTCCAACGATTCCGGCTCAAACGGCTCAGAGTCAAATGGCTCCGGCTCGAACGGTTCAGAATCAAACGGCTCCGACTCCAATGGCTCCGGCTCAAACGGCTCCGGTTCAAATGGTTCCGACAGCAACGGTTCAGACTCAAATGGCTCCGGTTCAAATGGTTCAGGCTCGAACGGCTCAGACTCCAATGGCTCCGGCTCAAACGGTTCAGAATCAAACGGCTCAGGCTCAAATGGCTCCGGCTCGAACGGCTCAGACTCCAATGGTTCTGACTCCAATGGTTCCGGCTCAAATGGCTCCGGCTCCAACGGCTCCGAATCAAACGGTTCTGATTCAAATGGCTCCGGCTCCAACGGCTCCGGCTCAAACGGTTCAGAATCAAACGGCTCAGACTCCAATGGTTCCGGCTCAAATGGCTCCGGTTCAAACGGTTCTGACTCCAATGGTTCCGACAGCAACGGTTCAGACTCCAATGGCTCAGGCTCAAACGGCTCAGACTCGAATGGCTCCGGCTCAAACGGTTCAGACTCAAACGGCTCAGGCTCAAATGGCTCAGACTCCAATGGCTCAGGTTCAAACGGTTCAGACTCAAATGGCTCAGAATCGAACGGTTCAGACTCAAATGGTTCCGGCTCAAACGGCTCCGACTCAAATGGTTCCGGCTCAAACGGCTCAGAATCAAACGGTTCAGACTCAAATGGCTCCGAATCGAACGGTTCAGGCTCAAATGGCTCAAGCTCAAATGGTTCTGACTCAAATGGTTCAGGTTCAAACGGTTCTGACTCAAACGGCTCCGAATCGAACGGTTCAGGCTCAAACGGTTCTGACTCAAATGGATCAGGCTCAAATGGCTCAGACTCAAACGGTTCTGACTCAAATGGATCAGGCTCAAATGGCTCAAGCTCAAATGGTTCTGACTCCAACGGCTCAGACTCAAATGGATCTGACTCAAATGGTTCTGACTCAAACGGTTCTGACTCAAACGGTTCTGACTCAAATGGCTCAGGCTCAAACGGTTCAGAATCAAACGGTTCTGACTCAAATGGTTCCGGTTCAAACGGTTCAGACTCCAACGGCTCCGGCAGCAACGGTTCAGGCTCAAACGGTTCTGATTCAAATGGCTCAGACTCCAACGGCTCTGATTCAAATGGCTCAGAGTCAAATGGCTCCGGCTCCAATGGTTCAGGTTCAAACGGCTCCGGCTCCAATGGTTCAGACTCAAATGGCTCAGGTTCAAACGGCTCAGACTCAAATGGATCTGACTCAAATGGATCAGGTTCAAACGGTTCTGACTCAAATGGCTCAGGCTCAAATGGCTCAAGCTCAAATGGTTCTGACTCCAACGGCTCAGACTCAAATGGATCTGACTCAAATGGTTCAGGTTCAAACGGTTCTGACTCAAACGGTTCTGACTCAAATGGATCAGGCTCAAATGGATCAGGTTCAAACGGCTCAGACTCAAATGGTTCAGGTTCAAACGGTTCTGACTCAAATGGATCAGGCTCAAATGGCTCAAGCTCAAATGGTTCTGACTCCAACGGCTCAGACTCAAATGGATCTGACTCAAATGGATCTGACTCAAATGGCTCAGAATCAAATGGATCAGGCTCGAACGGTTCTGACTCAAATGGTTCTGACTCAAATGGCTCAGGTTCAAACGGTTCTGACTCAAATGGCTCCGAATCGAACGGTTCAGGCTCAAATGGCTCAAGCTCAAATGGTTCTGACTCAAACGGCTCAGAATCAAATGGTTCTGACTCAAATGGTTCAGGTTCAAACGGTTCTGACTCAAATGGCTCCGAATCGAACGGTTCAGGCTCAAACGGTTCTGACTCAAATGGTTCAGGTTCAAACGGTTCTGACTCAAATGGCTCCGAATCGAACGGTTCAGGCTCAAACGGTTCTGACTC
>NZ_JACFQV010000001.1:0-9059 GCF_016101265.1 Lactobacillus sp. M0403 | reverse complement strand
CTCAAATGGCTCAGGCTCAAATGGCTCAGAATCAAACGGTTCAGGTTCAAATGGCTCAAACTCAAATGGATCTGACTCAAATGGCTCAAGCTCAAATGGTTCTGACTCAAATGGCTCAAGCTCAAATGGTTCTGACTCAAATGGTTCCGGCTCAAATGGCTCAGAATCAAACGGTTCTGACTCAAATGGCTCAGGTTCAAATGGTTCAGGCTCAAATGGTTCTGAATCAAATGGCTCCGGATCAAACGGTTCTGACTCAAATGGTTCTGACTCAAATGGCTCAAGCTCAAATGGTTCTGACTCAAATGGCTCAGGCTCAAACGACTCTGACTCAAATGGTTCAGGCTCCAACGGCTCAGACTCCAATGGTTCCGGTTCAAACGGTTCAGAGTCAAATGGCTCCGGTTCAAATGGTTCAGACTCCAACGGTTCCGGTTCAAATGGCTCAGAATTAAACGGTTCCGGTTCAAATGGCTCAGGATCTAACGGTTCAGACTCCAACGGTTCAGACTCCAATGGCTCCGGCTCCAATGGTTCAGACTCCAATGGCTCAGGTTCAAACGGTTCCGACTCCAACGGCTCAGGCTCCAACGGCTCAGGCTCCAACGGCTCAGGCTCGAACGGTTCAGAATCTAACGGATCAGAATCAAATGGTTCTGACTCGAATGGCTCAGAGTCAAATAGCTCCGGCTCCAATGGCTCCGGCTCCAATGGCTCAGGCTCAAACGGTTCTGACTCAAATGGCTCCGGCTCAAATGGTTCCGGCTCAAACGGCTCAGAATCAAATGGCTCTGACTCCAACGGCTCCGGCTCAAATGGCTCAGAATCAAATGGCTCAGGCTCAAATGGTTCAGAATCAAATGGCTCCGGCAGCAACGGTTCAGACTCAAACGGTTCAGGTTCCAACGGATCGGGCTCAAATGGTTCAGAATCAAATGGCTCAGGTTCAAACGGTTCAGACTCAAACGGTTCAGGCTCAAATGCCTCCGGCTCGAACGGTTCCGGTTCCAATGGTTCAGAGTCAAACGGTTCCGGCTCAAACGGTTCAGGTTCCAATGGTTCAGAGTCAAACGGCTCCGGCTCGAACGGTTCCGGCTCAAATGGCTCCGGCTCCAACGGCTCAGACTCAAACGGTTCAGGTTCAAATGGCTCAGGTTCCAACGGTTCAGGTTCCAACGGCTCAGGCTCAAATGGTTCCGACAGCAACGGTTCCGATTCAAATGGCTCAGAATCAAACGGTTCAGAGTCAAATGGCTCAGGCTCGAACGGTTCAGAATCAAACGGTTCCGATTCAAATGGTTCCGGCTCCAACGGTTCAGAATCAAACGGCTCAGACTCAAATGGTTCTGACTCAAATGGCTCAGGCTCGAACGGCTCAGACTCCAACGGTTCCGGCTCGAACGGTTCAGGTTCAAATGGCTCTGACTCCAACGGATCAGGATCTAACGGATCAGAATCCGACGGTTCAGGCTCAAATGGCTCAGAATCAAACGGTTCAGACTCAAATGGCTCAGGCTCCAACGGTTCAGACTCAAATGGCTCCGGCTCAAATGGCTCAGACTCAAACGGTTCAGGCTCAAACGGCTCAGAGTCAAATGGCTCCGGCTCCAACGGTTCAGGCTCAAATGGCTCCAGCTCCAACGGCTCAGACTCCAACGGTTCAGGATCTAACGGCTCAGACTCAAACGGTTCAGAGTCAAATGGCTCCGGCTCAAATGGTTCCGGTTCCAACGGCTCCGGCTCAAACGGTTCAGGCTCAAATGGTTCGGACTCAAACGGTTCTGACTCCAATGGCTCAGAGTCAAATGGCTCCGGCAGCAACGGTTCAGGTTCAAATGATTCCGGCTCAAATGGTTCAGGATCTAACGGCTCCGGCTCCAACGGCTCTGATTCAAATGATTCCGGCTCAAATGGTTCAGGATCTAACGGCTCCGGCTCCAACGGTTCTGACTCAAATAGTTCAGACTCAAATGGATCAGACTCAAATGGCTCCGGCTCAAATGATTCAGGTTCAAACGGTTCAGGCTCAAATGGCTCCGGCAGCAACGGTTCCGGCTCGAACGGCTCAGACTCAAATGGTTCAGGCTCAAATGGCTCCGGCAGCAACGGTTCCGGCTCGAACGGCTCAGACTCCAACGGTTCAGACTCCAACGGTTCCGGCTCCAACGGCTCAGACTCAAATGGTTCAGGCTCCAACGGCTCCAGTTCCAACGGTTCCGGCTCAAATGGCTCCGGCAGCAACGGTTCAGGCTCGAACGGATCAGAATCCAACGGCTCAGACTCAAATGGTTCCGGCTCCAATAGCTCCGGCTCCAACGGTTCAGGCAGCAACGGTTCAGGCTCAAATGGCTCCGGCTCAAATGGTTCAGGATCTAACGGATCTGACTCCAATGGCTCCGGCAGCAACGGTTCAGGCAGCAACGGTTCTGACTCCAATGGTTCTGACTCCAATGGCTCAGGTTCGAACGGTTCAGGTTCAAATGGCTCAGAGTCAAATGGCTCCGGCTCCAACGGCTCAGGATCTAACGGATCTGACTCCAATGGCTCCGGCTCCAACGGTTCCGATTCAAATGGCTCCGGCTCCAATGGTTCAGGATCAAACGGTTCCGACTCCAATGGTTCAGGCTCGAACGGTTCAGACTCAAATGGCACAGGTTCCAATGGCTCCGGCTCGAACGGCTCTGACTCCAACGGCTCAGGATCTAACGGATCAGGCTCAAATAGTTCAGAATCAAACGGCTCCGACTCAAATGACTCAGGCTCAAATGGTTCCGGCTCCAACGGTTCTGATTCAAATGGTTCAGGCTCAAATGGCTCCGGCTCCAACGGTTCTGATTCAAATGGTTCAGGCTCAAATGGCTCGGGCTCAAATGGTTCGGACTCAAACGGTTCAGGTTCCAACGGTTCCGGCTCAAATGGCTCCGGCTCAAACAGTTCAGGTTCGAACGGCTCGGGCTCAAATGGCTCGGGCTCAAATGGCTCTAGTTCAAACGGTTCCGAAACTGGTACAGGAACATCTGCAGAAACTGCTGGAGTTGATCTGACTAAGGCTGCTGACAGAAAGCTGGCACATAATGCCTATTTCTACAATAAGGAAGGTAAACGTGCTAACTTGTTAATAGCTAAGAAGGGTTCAATCCTGACAACCTACGGCATTCGGACGATTGGTAATCGTGAATTTTATGAACTCAAGAACGGTTTGTTTGTCGCAGTAAATAACTTTAGAGTTAAAAAACGTACATTAAAGAAGAATGCATTTGTATATAAAAAGGATGGCAAACGAATTGGGAGCGCAGTACTGAGAAAGAACAGTAAGATTGGTACTTACGGCGATCCAGTAATAATTCGTGGCAAATCCTACTTCATCATTGATAATAACCGCTATGTGAAGGCAGCAAACTTCGGTCTAGTAAAACTGGAAGCAAATAATGTACCTGCAGCAGGAGTAACAGCTAATGCTGTTTTAGGTCACGATGCATACATTTATAACGGTGAAGGTCAACGGATTAATAAGTTGGTCATAAAAGCTGATTCCGAAATCACAACGGGTGAGACTAAGACTATTAATGGTCGTCAGTTCATCCAAATTGACAAAGATGAGTATGTTGACAGTAGTAACGTAACTGGTAAAGCTCGTGTATTAACAACCAAAGCTTACGTATACAGCCAATACGGTAATCGAATTGGTAAGATTGCCAAAACTGCAGGTGAGACTGTTCAAACCTACGGTGCAATTGTCGCTATTAACGGCAAGGCATACTACTCAATCGGTAACAAGCAATTTATTAAGCAAACTGCATTTGAATAAAGCTAAACTAGTTATTTAGAACACAGTAGCTATTTAGTTAAAGCAAAGAAGCTCTTATCTAATTTAAGATAAGAGCTTCTTTTTTTTGCTTAATTAACGTTATTTTATGTTTTGTATTAGACAAAAACTATATTTATTAGTGTTTGGTAACAAAAATGAATTTATAAGTGTAAATCATATATATTTATCAAAAACAAAAAATATCATCACTAGTTATATTTAAAAAACATTTTATTAATATATATATTTAATTAATAAATAAATATATAAAAAATAAATTATAATTAGTGTTATTTATTTTTATCTATCATTTGCGGATAACAGCATAAAAAGCTGATAAATAGCCGTTTATGTCTGAAATTATCATAAAAAAAGCAAGTACATCATGAAAAATATGTAATTATGCTTGCTGGATTTAGCGTTATATTAGCATTTTTATGTTTGAATATAAAAATAATATAAAAACATCTTTATATTTATAAATAAAAATGTTACGATTTATCCTGTATACATAGAGTATAAAGTAAATTAATAATGTAACGTTTGAGAGGACATCAATGAAAAAATTCAATAAATCCAATCCAACTGAAGAAGTCAAAAATACCAATTATAGAATGCATAAGGGTAAGAAGGGCTGGTTAGTCAGTTACTCACTCTTATCATTCGTATTGGGTGGAGTCTACATGAATAATGTGGCATCAACTCCTGTTAAGGCTGCTGAAGTTGAAGCCCAAAGTGATGCGAAAACGCCAGACAAGGATGCTCAGAAGGAAGTCGATGAGCAATCATTATCTGCTGCTAAGCAGAATGCGATTACTACTTTAGATAACAAAGCTAATAGTGTAAAAGCAAAAATTAATAGTGATCAGAAGCTATCCGCAGATGACAAAGCTGCACAAATCGCAACTGTTGATAGCTTGGTTAGTGCTGCCAAAACTAAGTCTAGTGAAGCTACTGATTTAGTAGGTGTTAAAGAAACTTTAGATAATGCCGTTGCTGCTATTGAAGCTAGCTATCAAAGCAAAACTGTTACTGCAAACAGTAATTCTATAACCAAGCCACTTAAGGCAAAGGCTGAAAAAGCACCTAAAGTGAACAAGGCTCAAAAGCCAGTTGCTAAAAAAGTAACTGTATCAACTTTCAATGGACTTAGTTCATTCTTTAAGACAGCAGATGACGCAAATACTAATTCTGTTAGTTCATCAGCTAAAAATACTAGTGAAAAAACCACTTCGCTAGTTGCTTCTGATTCAGTTGCAAATACCGAATCAGCTAAATTAGCTGGTGTGGCTACCAGAGAAGATGAACCAGCAACTGATACAAGTGAAGCATCTGTTGCTGGCGATAAAGATGAAGGGCGTCCCGCTTTTAATGATCTTCTAGGTCAAGCAAGTGGTAAGACCGAAACTTCTGTAAATGTTCCTGTGCCAACCCAAGTAACTAATCCAGACAAGTCAAGCTCTGTTGATGTTGCAACGCTTGCACAATTAGCTGCAGCTTGGAATAACGCAGCTGTTACTTACATAAACATTACTAGTGATATTACTTACGATGCTAGTGTGGTTCTTGATGCTCGTACTGCCGGTTCAAGTGTTGTAATTAATGGTAACGGACATACAGTTGACTTAGGTAATAAGTTTTTCCGTTATGCATCAACTGCTACCTCGCCTATTACCTACTTTACGTTGATTAATACTAATTATAAGCAAGGATTTACTGGAACAGATGGGACAAATAAAGCTCTTCTCTATATGGGTGGAGCTACTGGTGGTAATCATTTAGCTATTAATGTTGATAATATTACTCTCAGTACGTCTAATGCTTTAGGAGCAGGCTATCACGCAATTCGTGGTTTTGTTGCAAGAGGCTCGAGAATAACATTTTCAGGTGCAAACAGATTTACGATTGCTAATGAGATTTATCAAGGAGCATCCGTATATATTGCTAACGACAGTTCAGTAATCATGGAAAGAACTCCTGGTGCAATATCAGATGATGATGATCCAGATGATCCGCCTGTTCCAGTGGATCCAGCAGATCCAACTAGTGCATCTACTAATGGAGAATTCAGTTTTAAATCTAAGGCTGCTAAAGGTTCAGTAGGTGAAGGTAACCTATTCGTAATGGGTGATCGGTCGTCCAATCGGGCTGCAACGCTTGAAGGCAAGCCAGCTAATTACCCGGCTATAACTGGTTATGTTAATGGAATCAAAGTCGGAGATGATGTTTATTGGATGCAAGATGGTTTCCAAAGTTTCTTCGCTGGTAATACATCTGATGCCGCGGCACAATATGTTTTTGGTCAAAACTTTAAATTAGATATACCAAAAGCTACTAGAGGTGCAATTCGGTTGAGGGGAACCCAATCGATGGTTTTCAATGCCGGAACTGAGATGGACATTAACCAAAATATTGCTTCTACGCCAATTATTAATCTTCTCGGCAAATCCACTTTGACTTTCATTTCACCAAAACAATTACATTTGGCGATTGGTACGGAAACCACAGCTGGTGCTACTAGACAGGGGATTGTTAGTGGAGCTGGTACTTTTAGGATTAATAACTCAAGTATTAGAACTTGGGATGGCTTGAATACATCCACTAGTATGCCAGCCGGTCAATATTCTGGTAAGTTTACCAACATGACTGTCACAAATAAAAAAGTGTCAGTTGCAGCAACGCCTGGTAGTGTGATTGATCCCAAAATCATGACTACAACCACCCGTGAACTACAAACAGATGCAATTACACCTGGTAAGGTTAAGATTCAATATATTGATCAATCAGGTAAGCAAGTAGGGCAAGATTACGAATTACCATTTGGCAGCAAGGATACGCCATATGAAGATGCTTATATTGGTAAACAAATTCCATTAGTTAGTCAAGATATTGTTGATCATATTCCAGCTGGTTACATGTGGGCCCTAGGCAAGCAAATTTATGCTGGTGCTAAGACCGATAAGCAAAGCGGTGGTGCAGGTTTAGCTGATAAAGGTGACGCTGATGGTCAGGCAAACTTGGCTTATATCCCAATGGACACTGGTTCATACACTTACAAGGTTTATGTTTACGGTGCTAAACAAAACGTAACCTATAAATATGTAGATGTAAATCATCCGGAGAAGGCTTTAGTACCAAAGAATGTAGAGGGAACAGAAGCAGATAACGGCTTAGCTACCGCAAACTACGGTAATACGATTGACTGGACAAACAAGTACTATACAGAAACTAATGTGCCAGTAGGTTACCACTACAAGACTGATGCAGCTAACCAACCCGCAACAACGTTAGTTTCAGAAACTAATCCAACAGTCGTACTGTATGTTGAGGGTGACGAACAAGAAATTGTTCCAACTTATCTTGATGAAAATAGTGCTGCCTTAACTCCAGCAAATCCAGTAGTAATTAAGGGTAGAACTGGAGATACAATCACAATTCCAGAAGGACCTGAAATACCAAACAAAGCGCTCGCAACGGTTACTTTAAACGGGATTCCAGTATCAGTAGGATCAACCTTTGAGATGCCAAGTCAAAAGGACTTACCAGCAGAGCAAAAGTATACTTTGGTTTACAAATACACAGATTTGTCTACTCTAAGAGGTGATGCAATTACAGCTATCAATAATGAATTAGCGAGAGTTAAAAATATAGTAATTGCTAATGATCAATTTCTAAGTGAAGCCAAAAAGAAAGAGCAAAATGCAGAGGCAGACAATCGTGCAACAGCAGCAATTGCTGCAATTAATAGTGCAACTACTGTCAGCGCTATAAACAAGATAGTTGATGACGCTGTGAACAATAAAGAGTCAGCAACTAATATTGAGGGCGCACATGTACCAGGATCACTTGAAGGCTTCAAACAAAGCTATAAGGATTTGCTTGATCAAGCAGTTTCAAGCGTAAAAGATGATATCGCTAAAGATACTACGTTAAATAGCACACTGAGAGCTAAGCAAAGTAAAGCGGCAGAAGATGCTGGAGAAAATGCTAAGGCGGCAATTGATCAAAAAGCAGTAGATACTGCTGATAAAGTAATTGATGCATATAACAAAGGCGTAAAGAACATTGAAGCAGCTCACACGTCAGTTAACTTGGCAGATGCAAAACTGAAAGCTAAGGGAAGAATAGATCAGACGGTTAAAGACACTCAGACTATTATTGACAGTGATAGTAATTTAAGTGATTCAAGAAAGACAGAGCAAAAGGCAAATGCAGCAGCGGCTGGAGAAGACGCTAAGAATAACATTGATTTAGCTACAACTGGTGACGAACTAGAAAAAGCTCTACATGATGGCTTGGAAGCAGTTGCAGCGGCTCATGTAATACTTGGACTAGATGAAATAAAGAGCGATGCTAAAGGTGAAATTGATGACGCAGTAGCAGCCACTAAGGATAAAATTAATCAGGATTCAGCATTAACAACTACTGACAAAGCTACCCAGATAGCAAACGCTGAAGCAGCAGGTGCTGCTGCTAAGGACAAGATCACTGCCGCAACAACTGGAGAAGAAGTAGCTCAAGCTTTAGCAGCTGGTAAAAAAGATGTTGAAAATGCATATATATCAGGTAATATTTCTGATGCCAAGCTGAAAGCTAATGGCGAGATTGATGATAAAGTAGCAGCTACAAAAGCTAAGATAAATGCAGATAAGCGTCTACCAGCTGCCAAGAAAGCAGCGCAAATAGCAGACGCTGAAAACAGAGGTGCAGCAGCTAAGAGCAAGATTAAGGCTGCAACAACTGGTGATGCAGTAGCTCAAGCTTTAGCAGCTGGTAAAACTGATGTTGAAAATGCATATGTTGAAGGTACAGTGGATGATGCAAAGCAGACCGCTAAAGAAGAAATTGATACTGCAGTAACTGATTGCAAGAACTTGATTTCAAGTGATAAAGACTTAGATTCAGGTTCCAAGACTACCCAAACTGCAGCAGCAGTAGCAGCAGGAACGGCAGCTAAGAACAACATCGATAGTGCTACAAGCTTTGAAGAAGTGGACAAGGCCCTTGAAGATGGTAAAGCAGCAATAGCAGCGGCATATCAGCCAGGAAATCTTGATAATGCAAAAGCTACTGCTAAGGGCGATATTGATGATGCAGTGGCAAGAGTCCAAGGTCAAATTGACGCTGATCCATACTTAAGTACAGCTAAAAAAGAAGAACAAAAGGATCGTGCAAAGAGTTTGGGTGAAACTGTCAAGAGTAATATTGATAGTGCAACTAGTGGTGATGGTATAGCTCAAGCACTTAGCAT
>NZ_JACFQV010000018.1:0-419 GCF_016101265.1 Lactobacillus sp. M0403 | reverse complement strand
CGAACTCTCTCGGTCGCTCTTGCAATCTGTTCTCTTTGATTGTTTCTCGGTTTTTCTTGGATTATATTCAGTTTTCAATGTACTAGCCATTGGGCTCCTTTCGGAACCCGATGGAGGCTAACGGGATCGAACCGATGACCTCCTGCGTGCAAAGCAGGTGCTCTCCCAGCTGAGCTAAGCCCCCATGTTTCTATTAAATTCTTTAGACATCGACTGCTATGCTGTCTTTGCCTATGGGCCTAAATGGACTTGAACCATCGACCTCACGCTTATCAGGCGTGCGCTCTAACCAGCTGAGCTATAGGCCCGTCTCTAGCGTTTCTGTCTTTTCTTCTTTGAGGTACTACCCTCAAAACTAAACAATGTTCTCGCTACTCATGTGCTTCCTGCTTTACAAGACCTCTGCTAGTATCTCTACT
>NZ_JACFQV010000017.1:0-423 GCF_016101265.1 Lactobacillus sp. M0403 | reverse complement strand
AGCCATTTGAATCAGAACCGTTTGAGCCTGAACCGTTGCTGCCGGAGCCGTTGGAGTCTGAACCGTTTGAACCGGAACCATTTGAATCAGAACCATTGGAGTCTGACCCATTGGAGCTTGAGCCATTTGAGTCAGAACCGTTTGATTCTGAGCCATTTGAGTCAGAACCGTTTGAGCCTGATCCATTTGAGTCAGAACCGTTTGAACCGGAACCATTTGATTCTGAGCCGTTTGAACCTGATCCATTTGAACCTGAGCCATTTGAGTCTGAACCATTGGAGCCGGAGCCGTTAGATCCTGAACCATTGGAGCCGGAGCCATTTGACTCAGAGCCGTTTGAGTCTGAGCCATTTGAATCAGAACCGTTTGAGCCTGAACCGTTGCTGCCGGAGCCGTTGGAGTCTGAACCGTTTGAACCGGAAC
>NZ_JACFQV010000016.1:0-579 GCF_016101265.1 Lactobacillus sp. M0403 | reverse complement strand
TAATCTTAGCTTTACCATCTGCTACTGCCTTGGCAATCTCATCTGGCGTGGTTGCGGCATCAATTGCGGCGTTAGCTTCTGCTACAGCGTTATCAACGTCTTGCTTCTGCTTGTTCTTTTCAACAGTAGTTAATAAGTCATCGGCATCAATGTTGCCCTTAACTGTAGTTGCTTCATTGGCTATGTCTTGCTTAGCATCATTCTTTTGAGTACTTAAATTCTTGCCTGGTACATATGCTGCATGAATTTTATTTTTACCTTCATTAGTTGCTTGAACAATACCATCTGGTGTGGTTGCGGCATCAATTGCGGCATTGGCTTCTGCTACAGCGTTATCAACATCTTGCTTCTGCTTGTTCTTTTCAACAGTAGTCAAGTTTTGATCGGCATCGATACTATTCTTAACATCTGTTGCTTCATTGGCTATGTCTTGCTTAGCATTGTTCTTTTGGGTACTTAAGTCCTTGCCCTGCACATATACGGCATTAATCTTGGCCTTACCATCTGCTACTGCCTTGGCAATTTCATCTGGCGTGGTTGCGGCATCAATTGCGGCATTGGCTTCTGCTACAGCGTTAT
>NZ_JACFQV010000015.1:0-1338 GCF_016101265.1 Lactobacillus sp. M0403 | reverse complement strand
ACCATATTGCGGGAGGTGGATTTGAACCACCGGCCTTCGGGTTATGAGCCCGACGAGCTACCAGACTGCTCCATCCCGCGATTATTATTAAAGGAGGATGTGGGATTTGAACCCACGCACGGCAAGACCGTCTAACGGTTTTCAAAACCGTCCCCTTAAGCCACTTGGGTAATCCTCCAAATGTAAATATACCATAAAATGTGGTAATGACCCGTACGGGATTTGAACCCATGTTACCGCCGTGAAAGGGCGATGTCTTAACCACTTGACCAACGGGTCGAATTGTTGTCTAACGTCATAAGACGCTTAATTATAATACCGAATTTGTTTGTTAAAGTCAACTACTTTTTTTATTCGTTATTACTTGAGAACTCTCAGTTCTGTCAATCACAACGCTATTAATAATACAGGATTCTACACCATCTTGCAAGTTATTTTGTTAAAAAATTTAATATTTCACACTTATCTTAGTCTCCCAAGACTTTATTCCTACATCCGTTGAGTTTCTTTCCGACACTCTAAAGTGGAAAAGAGAAATTTCCTCGCAGTAAGCGTTAATTGTAATCATCAAACCATGTATTCAAATATCTCTTAACTTATTGTAATTACGTTTATTCAATAAGCTATTAATAGCTGAATTAATCATCCTCTACGGGCGAGAAGATATCTTCTCGAGTACATTTTAAAAAAACAAGTAATGGCAAATGAGTCCCCTATTTTTTGAATTAAAATTCCAACCCTAAGTATGTGATTAGTCTATTCATTCTTAGATATCCTCACATTTGCTGCGATTAGTGTCATTAAAAAATGGCTATGATTTTATCTATACGTAAAAAAATAACTACACTTCATAAAGAACACAAAAAAGACTACTGACATCAATCAATAGTCTTTTATACAATACGGAGACTGAGGGATTCGAACTCTCGCACCGGAATAACCCGATCTACACCCTTAGCAGGGGCGCCTCTTCAGCCACTTGAGTAAGTCTCCATTATTTTATTATGGGCCTAAATGGACTTGAACCATCGACCTCACGCTTATCAGGCGTGCGCTCTAACCAGCTGAGCTATAGGCCCCAAAAGCGGGTAACGAGAATCGGACTCGCGACTAAAGCTTGGAAGGCTTTCGTTTTACCACTAAACCATACCCGCAAAACTTTGATAATAAAAAAATGGCGCGGGACGGAATCGAACCGCCGACACAAGGAGCTTCAATCCTTTGCTCTACCGACTGAGCTACCGAGCCATTTAACGGTCCATATCAGATTTGAACTGATGATCTTCTCCGTGACAGGGAGACGAGATAAACCACTGCTCCAATGGACCATATTGCGGG
>NZ_JACFQV010000014.1:0-1372 GCF_016101265.1 Lactobacillus sp. M0403 | reverse complement strand
GAGACCGTAAAATAGTTTGTGTAAGGATGAATAATTCCTTAAATTAATTTCTTAAAACATTAGAAAAAGGAGTTCCTTTCTCGTATGATTGGTTTGAACAAAAAAACACATACAGAAAGAAGAACTCCTTCATGAATGATTTTACCAAAAATATGGCACAAGCTCTATTCAATCAAGACAAAATAAACGATTTATTGCGCAAAGAACTCCAGCAAGCAGTTAATGACCTATTAGAGGCTGAACTGACTGCGTTTTTAGGCTATGATCCTTATGCCAGAGCTGGCTGGAATACAGGCAATTCACGCAATGGTGCTTACTTTCGCAAGGTTGATACGCAATTTGGCGAGATTGAAATTCAGGTGCCTAGGGACCGCAACGGCATGTTTCATCAGCACACGCTCCCTGACTACAAGCAGCACTCCGATGTCTTGGAAAGCATGATTATCAAGCTATATTCCAAAGGCGTAACCACCAGAGAAATAGCCGACTTGATTGAAAAGATGTATGGCAGTCATTACAGCCCAGCTCAGGTATCTAACATCTCCAAGCAGATGATTCCAAAAGTCGAGGCCTATCATCAGCGCAAACTCAGTGACAAGTTCTTCTGCGTTTATTTGGACGCTACCTACATTCCTTTGCGTCGCATAACCTTTGATCGTGAAGCAGTTTATATTGCCATTGGCATCAAGCCTAATGGCCACAAGGAAGTCATCGATTACCGCATTGCTCCCAGCGAAAACGTCGAGAATTGGACGGAAATGCTTCAAGATGTGAAGTCTCGCGGTCTAGAACAGGTTGAGCTCTTTCTTTCAGATGGCGTTGTGGGCATGAAGACAGTGCTGGAGCAGACTTATCCGAAAGCTCATTTTCAACGCTGTCTAGTTCATGTCATGCGCAATATTTGCGCTAAAGTACGCGTAGATGATCGCGAAACGATCATGAATGAATTCAAGCAAATTCATCAACAGCCAAATAAAAAAGCTGCGATCAAAGTCTTGCACGCCTTCTATGACAAGTGGAACAGAGCGTACAACCATGTCATCAGAAATCTCAAAGATATTGAACCTGATCTGCTGGTCTTTTACAGCTATCCTAAGCAGATCAGGGCTTCAATTTACTCTACCAATATGATCGAATCCTTTAACAACGTTATCAAGCGTAAAGCTAAGCCTAAAGCAGAGTTTCCAACTGAACAGTCGCTTGATACTTTTATTGGCATTCAGGCAATGAGCTACAACGAACGCTATTTCAATCGAATCCACAAAGGCTTTGGTCAGGTTCAGGATACCTTAGAATCCTACTTTGATTAAATAAAAGATTAAAAAATCAATCTACGAGAAAAATCTATTTACACAAAAAATTTGACAGTTTC
>NZ_JACFQV010000013.1:0-2480 GCF_016101265.1 Lactobacillus sp. M0403 | reverse complement strand
TGAAACTTGATATATTTAAGTCGACAAGATTTTCATCATCTGCAAACATACATGACATGTCAGTTACTTTTGAGATATTGAAACTTGAAAGATCGAGTGCTGTTAAAGCCCTACACTTCCTAAACATAGCTCTCATTTCTGTTACATTAGCAGTATTAAAGCTAGAAAGATTGAGTGAAGTCAAATTTTCACAGCCATTAAACATGTAAATTGTACTAGTTGCTTGAGAAAGGTCTAGGTGTTCTAATCCTACAATTTTAGATGTATTAGAAAAGCCGGCGAATAAAAAGTCTGCACAATTTGAAGAGTTAAGACTTATCTTACCAGTAATAGCAATCTGCTTAGCACGTGCAAGTTTTATGGAATTTCCTTCGTCGTCAGAAAGGGAATAGTCAGAAAGACAATCGTCCAAAAAACTGATTTGTTCATATGTTCCACCTAAAATGATGAGTTCATCAGTGTCAAGGTCATAGGAAACTTGCAGTCCAGCAGCAGTTCCATCAATTCGTTTTTTATTTACGGTAGCATCAGAATCTTGAGCGGTTGGTGAAGCTTGATTCGCCGCTGACTCATCAGTATTTGCAGGTTCACTGATGATATCTTCTGATGGATTTGGAGTCTCAGTGGCAGTAGTTTCTTTCTTAGAAGCCATTTGACTAGTAGAAAAACTGTCCGCTTTGACTAGATTAGGATTAATGGAAATCAATCCAAGTAAAATAGCAGCTGAGCTACTAAATAGAACTTTTCCTTTTACGTTACTTGTCTTTTTCATTAATAAAGGCACTCCACTGTGTATTTGTATACAATTAAGTAATTATATATGTATTAGTATATTTATAATTATATTTGTGTATGTGCCAAAAGCAAGTCAAGAATTTGTGCACTTAGAAGGATAAAGACGAAATCATTACTGCATAAGCAAAAATAAAATAACGAGGTGTTTTGAAACAAACCACTATATTATCAGGGATGATAAGAGTATTGGTTGTGAAAAATAACTGTACTTAGCACTGATAAAATGGTGTTTAGAATCTGAAAAACAGGTTTTATTTTTTAAAAAAATATTTTTAATAAGTAACGAATTGAGAAAATTAAAAGCACCAACATAACTGTCCAATTATAGTTGGTGCTTTTTAGAGTTAACGCTTAGTTATTTACTAAACTTTTTAATTTTTGTCCAAAGAAGTGCTGCAGCGCTGGCTAAAGTGAGTGAGCCAAGTGCAATAGCTGCTAGTTGGGCCCTTTTTTCAGAGCCTGTCTTTGGCAATTGATTGTTGTTAGAGGAGTTAGCTGAATGTAGTTTGTTAGCGTTACTACCTAGTGCGGTTGTGTGAGTTTTGTTACCTAGTGCATTTGTATGAGTACCATAACGACTTGAGCTGGGAAGAGTGGCATTATTTGCTTTGTTACCTTTGTTTCCATTACTCTTATTTCCATTATCGTTGTTTGCATTGTCTTTGTTTTCCTTGCCTTTGCCAGTAGTTTGGCTCTCAGTCTTAGGGTCAGTCTTACTATAGACGTAAATAACATTCTGGATAGTATCACTAAAGAATCCTGTAGCGTTTTTTGGCCGAGTCTTTAAAGTGTAACCAGCAATTTCTTTAGCGGCTGAAACATAACCATCGCCTGTATTTCCACTTAAAATCTCGTTAGGCGCAATAGTTCGGCCTTGTTCATCTTGATAATGAACAATGACATTTTCTCCCTTGATAGGAGCGGACGATTCAGGATTTTTAATGTAGGTGAAAGTAAAATTACGCTCTTTGGTATTATCATTATCATAAATACCGGTAACAGGAGATTGACCGGCTTTTAAAGTATAGCCTGCAACGGGATCACCGATAATTGAATAAGGGTCGCCAAGATTACCAGGGAAAATAGTATCTTCTGCAATTTGCTTTCCGGACTCATCTACATGGTGGATAGTAATAGGCAAGCCCGTGCGGACATATGTTTCAGCCTTTGTGAAGTTACGTTGTGTGCCATCTATGGTTGCGACACGGGCCCTCATTAATTGCTCAGAGGTGTATCGTTCGGTTCCTTCGGGGCTAATTACTGTACCATTGCCAACATTGAGCCAAATTCCCTCTGTATTTAGTCCTACGTTTTCCACAAGAGTATTTGGATCATCTATATTAGCTAGATCATCGCTGTATACTGTTGTAAGATCAGTATTTTCGCCAAGAACAAGAGTGTTTAGGTTGGGCAAGTTGGCTAGCATATCTTCGTACTCTGGAGTACCTGTATTAATATTTTTAATGTTGAGTTTCCGCAAATTTGTACAACCATAGAATGTTTGTGCGAAAGCTGCCTCCTCTGAATTTGGGATGTGGAAGTTTTCTAAATTTAACTCAACTAAATTGGCGCAATTTTTAAAAGCTTCGCTCATTTCTATAGGTAAAGTGGTCTTGAAACTTGATATATTTAAGTCGACAAGATTTTCATCATCTGCAAACATACATGACATGTCAGTTACTTTT
>NZ_JACFQV010000021.1:0-204 GCF_016101265.1 Lactobacillus sp. M0403 | reverse complement strand
GTAGCAGAAGCTAACGCCGCAATTGATGCCGCAACCACGCCAGATGAGATTGCCAAGGCAGTAGCAGATGGTAAAGCTAAGATTAATGGTGCTTACCAACCAGGTAAGGACTTAAGTAGTCAAAAGAACAATGCTAAGCAAGACATAGCCAATGAAGCAAAATCGGTTAAGGATAGTATCGATGCCGATAGCTTATTAACTACT
>NZ_JACFQV010000012.1:1716-4940 GCF_016101265.1 Lactobacillus sp. M0403 | reverse complement strand
AAAGCACGGCAGCGTCCTACCCTCGCAGGCAGTCTCCCACCAACTACTCTCGGCGTGAAGAAGCTTAACTGCTGTGTTCGGCATGGTTACAGGTGTTTCCTTCTTGCTATTGCCACCGTACTTTTTTCCTTTGAGCTTTTACACTCAAAACTAAATATAATCCTCTTGAAAAACCAATCCGCTCTCTTCCAAATCGCTCAAGCTTGTGGTCAAGTCCTCGACTGATTAGTACTAGTCCGCTCCAAACCTCACGGCTCTTCCACTCCTAGCCTATCTACCTCTTAGTCTTTGAGGTGTCTTACTACTTTCGTATGGGAAATCTCATCTTGAGGGGGGCTTCGCACTTAGATGCTTTCAGCGCTTATCCCTTCCATACTTAGCTACCCAGCTATGCCTTTGGCAAGACAACTGGTACACCAGCGGTATGTCCATCCCGGTCCTCTCGTACTAAGGACAGCTCCTCTCAAATTTCCAACGCCCACGACGGATAGGGACCGAACTGTCTCACGACGTTCTGAACCCAGCTCGCGTGCCGCTTTAATGGGCGAACAGCCCAACCCTTGGGACCTACTTCAGCCCCAGGATGCGACGAGCCGACATCGAGGTGCCAAACCTCCCCGTCGATGTGAACTCTTGGGGGAGATAAGCCTGTTATCCCCAGGGTAGCTTTTATCCGTTGAGTGATGGCCCTTCCATGCGGTACCACCAGATCACTAAGCCCGACTTTCGTCCCTGCTCGAGTTGTCGCTCTCGCAGTCAAGCTCCCTTATACCTTTACACTCTGTGAATGATTTCCAACCATTCTGAGGGAACCTTTGGGCGCCTCCGTTACTCTTTAGGAGGCGACCGCCCCAGTCAAACTGCCCATCAGACACTGTCCCATACCTCGCTTAGAGGTCCTGGTTAGAGCAGCCATCAAACAAGGGTAGTATCCCAACATTGCCTCTGATAACACTGGCGTGCTATCTTCTCTGGCTCCTACCTATCCTGTACATGTTTAACAGCTACTCAATATCAAATTGCAGTAAAGCTCCATGGGGTCTTTCCGTCCTGTCGCGGGTAACCCGCATCTTCACGGGTATTATAATTTCACCGAGTCTCTCGTTGAGACAGTGCCCAAATCATTACACCTTTCGTGCAGGTCGGAACTTACCCGACAAGGAATTTCGCTACCTTAGGACCGTTATAGTTACGGCCGCCGTTTACTGGGGCTTCAGTTCGTTGCTTCGCTTTCGCTGACAACTCTCCTTAACCTTCCAGCACCGGGCAGGTGTCAGCCCCTATACGTCGTCTTTCGACTTTGCAGAGACCTGTGTTTTTGATAAACAGTTGTTTGGGCCTATTCACTGCGGCTGGCTTTTACACCAGCACCCCTTCTCCCGAAGTTACGGGGCTATTTTGCCGAGTTCCTTAACGAGAGTTCTCTCGCTCACCTTAGTGTTCTCCACTCGACTACCTGTGTCGGTTTGCGGTACGGGTACGTTAGCTCTCACTAGAAGCTTTTCTTGGCAGTGTGACTCTTGAACCTTCGCTACTTTAATTTCGCTCCTCATCACAACTTGTGCTTTCTAGATAGAAGCATTTGACTCTTATCTACACTTATTGCTTAAACATGGATATCCAGCACCATGCGTTCTTTGCCTCCTGCGTCCCTCCTTCGTTATTAACGATCTAACGCAGTACAGGAATTTCTACCTGTTGTCCATCGACTACGCCTTTCGGCCTCGCCTTAGGTCCCGACTTACCCTGGGCGGACGAGCCTGCCCCAGGAAACCTTAGTCTTTCGGCGGATAGGATTCTCACCTATCTTGCGCTACTCATACCGGCATTCTCACTTCTAAGCGCTCCACTTATCCTCTCGATTAAGCTTCGCCGCACTTAGAACGCTCTCCTACCACGTGTATTACTACACATCCACAGTTTCGGTACTATGCTTAGCCCCGGTAAATTTTCGGCGCAGCGTCACTCGACTAGTGAGCTATTACGCACTCTTTTAATGATGGCTGCTTCTAAGCCAACATCCTAGTTGTCTACGCAACTCCACATCCTTTTCCACTTAGCATAGATTTTGGGACCTTAACTGGTGATCTGGGCTGTTTCCCTTTCGACTACGGATCTTATCACTCGCAGTCTGACTCCAGTGCTTTGATATATGGAATTCGCAGTTTATCTGAACTCAGTAACCCTTGATGGGCCCCTCATCCAAACAGAGCTCTACCTCCATTATCATCCTCGCACCAGGCTAGCCCTAAAGCTATTTCGGAGAGAACCAGCTATCTCCAAGTTCGTTTGGAATTTCACCGCTACCCACAACTCATCCCCGCAATTTTTAACTTACGTGGGTTCGGTCCTCCAGTGCGTTTTACCGCACCTTCAACCTGGTCATGGGTAGGTCACTTGGTTTCGGGTCTACATCAACTAACTATCTCGCCCTCTTCAGACTCGCTTTCGCTCCGGCTCCGTCTTTTCTGACTTAACCTCGCTAATTAACGTAACTCGCCGGTTCATTCTACAAAAGGCACGCCATCACCCTTTAATGGGCTTTGACTACTTGTAGGCACACGGTTTCAGGTTCTCTTTCACTCCCCTTCCGGGGTTCTTTTCACCTTTCCCTCACGGTACTGGTTCACTATCGGTCACAATTTAGTATTTAGCCTTGCGAGATGGTCCTCGCTGCTTCAATCGGGATTCCTCGTGTCCCGACCTACTCAGGATTCTGCTCGGCGTCTCTTGGATTTCGCTTACGGGGCTCTCACCCTCTCTGGCTTACCTTCCCAGATAATTCTGCTATCCGCCTTACTACCTTGTCGCAGTCCTACAACCCCATATGATAAATCATATGGTTTGGGCTCTTTCCGTTTCGCTCGCCGCTACTTGGGAAATCGATTTTTCTTTCTCTTCCTGCAGCTACTTAGATGTTTCAGTTCACTGCGTCTTGCCCTATATACCTATCTATTCAGTATATAGTAATGCATCGCTGCATTGGGTTCCCCCATTCGGAGATCTCCGGATCATTGCGTACTTACTGCTCCCCGAAGCCTTTCGTGGTTCGTCACGTCCTTCTTCGCCTTATTGTGCCTAGGCATTCACCGTGCGCCCTTCTTTTCTTGACCTTTCCTTAAGTCATTCGTTCTTTTCGAACTCTCTCGGTCGCTCTTGCAATCTGTTCTCTTTGATTGTTTCTCGGTTTTTCTTGGATTATATTCAGTTTTCAATGTACTAGT
>NZ_JACFQV010000011.1:0-6432 GCF_016101265.1 Lactobacillus sp. M0403 | reverse complement strand
TTGCCGACATCACCTGCTTTCTTGCAGCTTAGCTGCTAATTAATGGATGCTGAATCATCCTCTATTACTAATATAGCGTTGAGTAATTTTAAGGTGACTTATTATATACTCGTATATAATAATCGTACAGATAGACTTGGCTGCCTTCAACAAAGACAACAAAAATGGAGTGGTTTGCCGTTTAGGCAAGCCACTCCATTGACTTGATTAATACAAAAGTTTACCGCCAGCCTCAAAAAATATTTTTTATAACCCCCCTTTTTTTAGTTTTAAAAAAGCTATAACTAAAGTGGAGGGGATAGAAAATGCAAGTAAAAAACCTTACAACTAAGCCAACTGAAGTAGTTTTTACTCAATCTGACTTGATAAAAGTCACTAAGACCGAGACTGATATTTATGCCAGCTGGACTAGTGCAAAAAATGGCTCAAATGGTACCCATACCAGTAAAAAGCACCATATGAAAGCCAAAAAGCGAACTGATAATCTTGCAACGTTGAAAAAGAGTTTTAAACATAATCGCGATTTAATCAATTGCAACTTTGCAGGCTGCCCTAATGAGCTCTTCATTACTCTCACTTACGCTGACCGTGAACGGGGAAAGAATGTCAAAAGTATTAACGCTGACTATGACCGCTTTATTAAGCGAATTAAGCGTGCTACTAAGGTTTCCACTGATAACTTAGTCTGGTTCTCCGCCCTAGAGCCACAAGGAGATGGCACGTGGCACATGCACTGCTTATTAAGATGGAACGACAGACATCGTATTTTTATCGCTAATGACAAACTGACAAAAATGTGGGGTGAGGGCTTCACAAAAACCACGTCTATCAATAGTGTCAATAATATAGGTGCCTATTTAACCGCCTACCTAACCAACGTAATTGTTGACGCTACTGCAGAAAATGACACAAAAAAAACGACCAAATGGACGGCTAAGCATACACACATGGTCGAGAAAGGCGGTAGATTAGGGTTTTACGGTGCCTTTACACACGTTGGCAGACATTCCCGCAATTGTAAAAAACCAGTAATTCATTACATGACAGCTGACAGTTTTAAGCAAATGCTAGCAATAGAAGGCTGGAAATGCACTGGCGCCAAGGCTTACGACTTACTTATGCCCCGCCAAAATCAAACCGACTTTTGCATTAGTATCAAGCAAAAATACTATCATCGGCAGCCCGAATTAGCTGATAAAGTCACATTAGTCATGAAAATGGCAAGACAAAGCAACGAGTCTATTTCAAAGCTGTTGAATGGCGAAACGATGTTGCAATTTCTTGGAATTAGCTAATTTTTATATCAGGAGAATAACAATAATGATTATTAACAATATGTATTTAGACGGCGAAAAGTCTGGTTTTACGGGCTATTTATTAGTCGACATGAAGCCGTGGCTTGAATATCAAGATGGCAAAAAGACAGGCAAAACGCTAGGTACGACTTATACAGTCGCAATGACTGGGCACCAACTCGATAAGATTGCTGTTCATGTTAAAGCTGATACAGCTAATTTAATGCCTCAAATGCAACCAGTTGGGTTTAAAAACCTACAACTGAAGCTTTATCCTGACTATCACAATACAGGGCAGGTAGGCATTACTGCCACTGCAGATGCAATCATAGCCATAAAGCGAGAGGCAAAATAATGAAACAGGCAAAAACTTTTTCACAGTATCTTGCTGATTTTATATCTATCAAAAAAGCCTTAACTCGTAAAAATCAAGGCACAAAAAAGCCCAACGGGAATTGGCATCAAATTGACTTGAGGGGCAATGGCTTGCTAATTAAGCACTGTCAAAATGACCTAGAGGCACATCTAGCCTGTTTCGTGCGCCAAGCCCTAGAAAATAATAATTGTGTCAACAAAGACGCTACTGGGCAAATTACCAGCTATCCCGGTCTTTATATTCGCTATCTTAAGCATTATCTAGACTTACGTTTAGAAGTGGGAACTGCCAGTTATGGCAGTAAAGTAGGGGATATTATGCAACTTGTCGCCCAGTCATTTGAGTTCAATTTACCTTTATTAGGGCAGTTAGTTGACCCTGACGGTGCAACTTACTATCGGTTTGATTATCATCAAGTTAAGCCTACTAATATGACTATAGAACAACTAGCAAAAGTGCCTGATAGTGAGCTGGCTTTAGGCGACTTGATTATCGACCTCAACCATTGTGAACCTATTTTGCTTAGTGGCGTAAGCGGTACAGGGAAAACTAGCGCCTTAGAACTATTAATCGCGCAAATGGTGCTAAAACTGCGTCATACAGACAAATACACCCCGATGCTATATGTAGCCGACCCCAAGTTTTCTGACTTAAAAGCATATGTTGATTTGATTGGTTCTAAAGAATGGACTGAAGTAGCCCAAACTCCAGCAGAAATAGCCTTTTTGTTAGAAAAAGCTGTTAATAACATGAATGAACGTTATAGAGCTATGCAGGCGTTGCCCAATGCCATCGGAAAAACCGCTATAGACCTAGGTTTTGCGCCCCAGTTTCTGATTATTGATGAATATACCTCATTACTAGCCAGTCTAGGTAATAGTAAGTCAGATAAGGCACTCAAAGCGCAAATAGAGCAATCAATGACCCAATTAGTGCAAAAAGCAAGGCAGGCAAGCATTTTAGTAATCATCAGCTTGCAGCGAGCATCCGTGGATTCTGGGCTAACTTCAAATATTCGGGCTAACTGCGATTTAAAAATCTTACTTGGAAACAGCGATGCTACTACTACCGCAATGCTTTTTGGTTCCCAAGCTGATAACAGTCTGCCTCAAATCAATGAAGTCGGCGGTGGCTACTTTTTACGGTCTAACATGCAGCAGCCTGAAAAGTTTTATGTGCCACATTTCAATTTAGAACAAGTCGTAAAAGCCTATCAGCCTACACCACGTGAGCGCATAATGACAGCAGGTAAGCTCGTTGACGAGCTACTTGAAGAACAAGATTTTAACTCTAGTAAATTAATGCAAATAAAAAATGAGCTAATCAAGTTAACTCATTTAGTCAAAAATAATTTAGTTTTAACTGCGATAAATGAAGCGTTAACTGCTACAAATCAAGCCTTAAAAATTGAGCATTACAACGAAGATATAATGCTTCAAATACAATACAATCTTGATAGAGCGGGTGACCGCATCGTCTATGATATGTGAAAGTTTGAACTACGTATAACAGACATTATGTAAAGTACCTACTCTCCCTAGCATTTCGAGCACAACAATTTTAGGCAGATATTAAAAGGCACAAAAATCCTGTTACGTTATTTTTAGAATCTTACTCTAAGTAAGGTTCTTTTTTTTCTCAATTCAAAGCTGATATTGTGAAATAAATCACTATTTTTGTTATCACCTAAAAACTAAAAGTAATTTTTCAAATGCCCTGAGACGCCATATAAGCCCCTGAGAGCAATTTTAACATAAGTAGGTGCTCCTTTACCCTACTTGAAAATCTTTTCCCACCAATGTAAAGATTTAGCTTCAACGGCATTATTAGAATCATTCCCACTAAGCTGACTTTGATTATCACTTATTTGTTGGTCACGTCCATGTAATTGCTGTTGCTGGTCAACTAACTGCATTAATTTATCAAATTTGCTACTCAACTCACGATTAGTAGCAATTAGCTCCTCATTCTGTTTTTCAAGTTGAATCAAATACTTATCTTGCAAATTATCAATAATTGCCTGCTGTTCCCTAACCTTTGTCTCTAATTCTTCAAAATAACTATTACTCTTTCTATAATCGACATTAGTTGAATCTTTGAGCTTAGACCCAAAATGAGCAATTACTTTATCCGCTTCGTCCTTCGATAAAACAATCTTATTATTTTCTTTTTTATATATAATCTTATATTTTTTTATATATGTATTTATTTTTGTTCTATACTTTGCAACCTCTTTATCAGAAGCATCAGGCATAATAACATTAATAATATCGTGTATATTCATTATATGTACTTCCTATATATTCTATATAGTATTATATAGCAGAATACCCCCTCGCAAGAACAAAAAGCCCCAGCGAAGAGAGTGAGCACACAGACAGTTATACCCTAGCGGGTATAAAAAACTGTCTTCGACATTAACAGTTCCGTTAAATAAAAACGGCATATGCTTTTTTATGCAGTCCAGTACGCCCAGACTACTCTATCTAGCTCTTCTTGAGATTTTTTTACACAAGTCAAGGCAATTTCGAACACTTGTATTGGACTAGTTAGAGCCATATGATTCTCACTCATCAGATTTTTGCAGACTTGCTACCAATAAGTGACGTACGCTCACACCCCTACCTTTTTCTTCTTTATGGTTAAAGCTGGGCGTAGTCCCCAGATGACGTCTTCACTTAAGCCCTTTATATAATATTTATATAAAATCATGTTAAGTTACCACGGGTGCACTTTTCTACGGCGGCTACACTAAACCAATGACTTAATTTGATAACCGTTTAAAAAATCATTGCAAATAAAAAACGGCGCTATTATTAACTAGTAACCGTTTGTAATCTGTTTTATCTTGATTTTATCTTATATATCTTCTATAATTTTGATATATAAAATTAAAACTTGATTGACTAGCGCTTATAGTTAATCGAGCGAGGCTTATGAGTACACCAATACTCATAAGCCTTTTTTATATTTTTATGTTGGCTTAAGTTTATCATTTATTTTTTTTTATTGATAGTGCTAATTTATGCTTTTTATGCAAAACCCACATACTTTAGTATCCTTTTCATGTATAAAAGATTTTATATGGGACAGCCTTACATACGTCATCTGCCCTAACTTGTATTGCATTACATATGGATTTATCATTAGGATAAGTAATTTATTAATATATTATTTAACACACTAAACTTAGGGGTTCATAAACATGAAAATCAATACAAAAATGGCAACTGCTCTATGTGCAATTGCCCTAACTGGAGTTGGCGCAGTAATCGCCACAGAAAACAACACTCAAACTGTTTTTGCCAGTCAGCAAGGAAACAAAGTATGGTTACAATACGGTACACTTAAATATGATTTAAAAAGCCCTTCTGGTCGCATTTATCGTGCCGGTACAAAAGTTGTAAGAGATATTTATATGGAAAGCAAGCCATCAATTTCAATGCCTGCACGTCCATTTTATCTTACCTTAATTATTGGCGGTAAGCCAGGTATGCAAGGCATTCAAGATGCAGGTGGCGGATTAGTTAACGAAAAATACGTTAATATGGATGACTGGTATTTAACCGATTACCCTTCTGATAGTACAACTTTAGTAAGCAGTGTTACTAACAATCCAGATATGACTTCTAGTGATTATCATCCTGTTGACAGTAGCAATCCTGATGTTGCATCAGTAAATCGTGATAAACTTAGAAACGTAATGGCTGATTTTACACGTCAAGTTAATTTTAATAAATTAGCTTCAAATGACGAACAAGTTGTATCTGAAATTAATACTCGTGAAAGCAAAGCTAATAGTATGAATACAACTCAAGAAGAAGTAGACCAGTTAACCGAATATGTTCAAAATGTCATTGATATGTATAAAAAAACTGGTCATTTAACTGGAGCATATGACCCAGCTAAGGGCTCTAATAATGGCACGGAAGATAATTCGGGCATTAGTAGACCCTCTGATAATACTACTGGTAACAACGGTAAAGCCTCAGCAACTGATAACTCAACTTCAACAAATGTGACTAGTTCACGCACTGTAAGATTGCGTAAAGCATCTTACCGTTATACTAGCAAAGGTAAGCGTGTCTCTAAAAAGCTGTTGAAGAAAGGCTCATATGTTAAAATTAACGGTAAGACTTATTACATCAAGGGTAAGACTTATTACCGCATCGCTAAAAACCGTTACATCCGTAAAGTCAATGTTGCTAAATAGTTAAGTTTTAAATATACCAAAGTAGTTTAGGCATAGTAACCTAAACTATTTTTTTGTATGGGACTCTTCATATTCAGCCATTTCAATATTAGAGTTAGATTTTCTGATATTGAAATCATTGAAGACTTTCCGTACAAATTAAATTGTTACCCGGCACTTGTAATCATTTTTTTAATAACTGGCATCAATAATTCGTTTATCAATTGTACTGCCAAATCTTCTAGTAACGCTACGATAATATTGTACAAGTCAGGGAAGAAGTGGGTTAACACTATCCCAATTAAAAATCCTATGAGCAAAATACCGATTCGCTCTTTAATTAACTCACCATTTACTTGTCCTGCCAGATTTTCTAGGAATACTACGGTAACAATATACAAGTCAGGGAAAAAGTGGGTTAATATTATCCCAATTAACAGTCCTATAAGCAAGATACCAATTTGTTCTTTATTTGTTGTTCTCATTGCCGACATCACCTGCTTTCTTGCAGCTTAGCTGCTAATTAATGGATGCTGAATCATCCTCTATTACTAATATAGCGTTGAGTA
>NZ_JACFQV010000010.1:0-12930 GCF_016101265.1 Lactobacillus sp. M0403 | reverse complement strand
GGAAACCATCTTGCATCCAATAAACATCATCTCCGACTTTGATTCCATTAACATAACCAGTTATAGCCGGGTAATTAGCTGGCTTACCTTCAAGCGTTGCAGCCCTATTAGATGATCGATCACCCATTACGAATAGGTTACCTTCACCCACTGCACCCTTAGCAGCCTTAGCTTTAAAATTGAATTCTCCATTAGTAGATACACTAGTTGGATCTGTTGGGTCTACTGGAACAGGTGGTGTATCTGGATCATCATCATCTGATATTGCACCAGGAGTTCTTTCCATAATCACCGAGCTATCATTAGCAATATATACGGATGCTCCTTGATAAACTTCATTGGCAAGCGTAAATCTGTTTGCGCCTGAAAATGTTATTCTCGAGCCTCTTGCAACAAAACCACGAATTGCATGATAGTTAGCTCCTAAAGTACTAGATGTACTGAGAGTAATATTATCGACATTAATAGCTAAATGGTTACCATCATTGGCTCCCCCCATATAGAGAAGAGCTTTATTTGTCCCATCTGTTCCAGTAAATCCTTGCCTATAGTTAGTATTAATCAACGTAAAGTAGGTAATAGGTGAGGCAGCTGTTGATGCATAACGGAAAAACTTATTACCTAAGTCAACTGTATGTCCGTTACCATTAATTACAACACTTGAACCGGCAGTACGAGCATCAAGAACCACACTAGCATCGTAAGTAATATCACTAGTAATGTTTATGTAAGTAACAGCTGCGTTATTCCAAGCTGCAGCTAATTGTGCAAGCGTTGCAACATCAACAGAACTTGACTTGTCTGGATTAGTTACTTGGGTTGGCACAGGAACATTTACAGAAGTTTCAGTCTTACCACTTGCTTGACCTAGAAGATCATTAAAAGCGGGACGCCCTTCATCTTTATCGCCAGCAACAGATGCTTCATTTGTGTTAGCAGCAGGAGCGTCATCTCTTGTTGCAATTGAATCAAATTTAGCTGGCTCAGTTGCTGCCATAGTTGCCTGTGAAGAAGCAACTAATGTCTCATTTTCTTCAGTACTGCTATTCTTAACAGCTGTCGCAGTTTCAGCTTCAGCTTTCTTTTCAAGCGCTGCTGGTGCTTTAAAGAAAGAGCTAAGACCACTATAAGTTGAAACCTTGAGTTTTTCAGTAGCAGGAGTTGTTGCCCTGTCTACAGTTGGTCTTTTCTTAGTAACTGACTTTGTTGTTTTTTTCTTACCAGCTAGACTAACTGGCTTAACATTGCCAGCTTGGTAACTATTCTTAATATTGGAAACAGCATTATCAAGCGCTGACTTAATACTTACTAAATCATTTGCATCATTAACTTTTGTTTTTGCGTCATTAACTAGACTGTCAACAATCGCAATTTGAGCAGCTTGACTACCAGCTGACAAATTCACGTCACCATTAATCTTGTCCTTAACACTATTAGCTTCATTACTTAATGTAGTAATAGCATTCTGCTTTGCAAGAGTGATTGACTGCTCGTCAGCTTCCTTTTGTGCATCTTCATCTCCAGCACTTGAATTGTCCTTATCACCAATTTCAGAAGCTTTTACCGGTGTAGTAGAAATGCTGTTAACAAACACTCCTCCTAGCATAAAGGTCAAAAGGGAATAGCTAACTAGCCAGCCCTTCTTACCCTTGTGCATTCTATAATTGGTATTCTTAACTTCTTCAGTCGGATTGGATTTATTAATACTCTTCATTGAATCCCTCTCTAACAATTACTTTAACTTTATATATATAACTTAAATCGTAACATTTTAACTAATAAATATAAAGGTGTTTTTGTATTATTTTTATATGCAATTACACATTTAAAAATAACAGACTTTATCAATTCCCCATTAATTATAAAATAACTCTATAAGAGATAACTAAAAGTAATATTCGCTATAAATACCAAAGTATTACTCTCCTAAACCAGCGTGGCAATCAGGACTAAACTTTTCGTAAAAATATTACAGCAACTACTGAACATCATTTAAAATAATACTCAATGCCAATCATTACTTTATTTATTCATGACAGCTATATATAAATAAATATCAAATGATAACAGAATTATTATTTTTTAGATCTAATGCACTATCTTAGTTTTCAATATTACTACCACTTTATGATTGATAGACCATAAATGATAGGTCTTGGTTAATACAAAATAAACAATAACAAAATCAACACAAAAAAAGAAACACCTATCATTAATTAGATAGGTGCTTCTTTACTTTGTCTGTCTAGCTATTATCTTTTAAATAACTAGTTTTTTACTCAAATGCAGTTTGCTTTACAAATTGCTTGTTTCCAATTGAGTAATATGTCTTACCCTTAATAACTACAACGTCTCCATAAGTCTGAACTGTTTCACCTGCATTCATCGCAGTCTTTCCAATTCGATTACCGTATTGGCTGTAAACATATGCCTTAGCTGTTAGTGTACGAGCTGTCCCCGTTACGTTATCACTGTCAACATATTCGTCATTACCAATCTGGATAAACTGACGACCATTAATTGTCTTAGTTTCACCAGTTGTAATTTCAGAATCTGCCTTCAAGACTATGTTGTTAACCTGTTGACCTTCACTGTTGTACACATAGGCATCGTGGCCTAATACAGCATTTGCAGTTACTCCGTCTGCAGGTACATTATTTGCTTCTAGTGTTACGGCACCGAAGTTCGCCGCCTTTACGTAGCGGTTGTTGTCAATAATGAAGTATGACTTGCCGCGAATTACTATTGGATCTCCGTATGTAGCTACTTTACTGTTCTTCTTCAGTACCTTACCGCCAACACGTGTGCCGTCCTTCTTGTATACAAATGCGTTCTTCTTCAATGTCCGCTTTTGCGCTCTGAAGTTGTTCACTGCAACAAACAAACCATTCTTAGTTTCGTAAAATTCACGATTACCAATTGTCTGTGTACCGTATGTTGTTATAGTTGAACCCTTCTTAGCCACTAACAAGTTAGCACGCTTGCCATCCTTGTTGTAGAAGTAGGCATTGTGAGTCAGCTTTCTGTCAGCAGCCTTAGTTGTGTCTACTCCTGCAGTTTCTGCAGCTGTACCTGAAGCTGTGTCTGAACCGTTTGATCCTGAGCCATTACTACTTGAACCATTTGAGCCCGAGCCGTTTGAGCCTGAACCATTTGAAGTGTTTCCTGTATTGTTCGAGCCGGAACCAGTGTTGCTAGAGCCACCGTTTCCAGTACCAGTTCCATTTGAACTAGAACTGTTGTTACCAGAACCGCTATTGTTTGAGCCATTAGAGTCAGAACCGTTGGAACCTGAACCGTTGGAGCCTGAGCCATTCGAACCAGAACCGTTTGCATCTGAGCCGTTCGAGTCTGAACCATTCGAACCAGAACCGTTGGCATCTGAGCCGTTCGAACCGGAACCGTTGGAGTCAGAGCCATTGGATTCTGAGCCGTTCGAACCAGAACCATTGGAGTCTGAGCCATTGGAGTCGGAACTATTTGCATCTGAACCGTTTGATCCTGAGCCATTCGAACCGGAACCATTTGATTCTGAGCCGTTGGAATCTGAACCATTTGCATCTGAACCGTTGGAGTCTGAGCCGTTCGAACCTGAACCATTACCCTTAACACCAGGTACATATTGTGTATCAATTACATGGATTGCAGTATCTCTTAAGCTCTTAACTTCTTGAATTGTTTCTGCACGATCAATTGCATTTTGAGCCTTTTCAGTTTCATGTTCGACTGCAGCAGTTTGGTTTGCTTTTTCTTCTTCAGTCAAGTACAGATCATTAGCTATTGCCTTCTTAACAGTATTTGCTTCTTGGTCAAGATCTGCTTTAGCCGCCGCCTTTTGCTCTTCTAGATTAGTTCCTGCTACGTGCTGAGCATGAATTGCATTGATTCCTGTTTCGTATTCATCCTTAACGCCTTGAGCATCAGCTGCCGCTTCAATTTTATTAATTGCTTTTTGCGCTTGAGTGTCAACTGCTCTAGCCTGTTGTGCCTTAACTGTATCATTAAGAGTTGAATCATTATTGATTAACTCTTTAACAATAGCAGCTTCATCATTAATTAGTTGTTGAGCATATTTCTTTTGCTCAGCCAGTGACATTGAATTCGTAACGTATTTAGAATCAATTATCTTGATGCCACTATCAACCGCTTTTTGAATACTCTCAGAAGAACTTACTGAGTCAATTCTGTTCTTAGCTGTTGTTGCAGCTGCATCAACAGCTGCAGTTTGTTCAGCTTTTGCTTTGTTATCCAATGAAACATCGTGAGCAATTTGGCCTTTAACTAATTCAGCTTCATCATCAATTCTATTCTTAGCATCTGCTCTTTGACCTGATAAATCAGTACCTGGTTTATATGCAGCTTCAATCTTGTTCTTACCGTCTTCAGTTGCCTTGTTAACTTCATCAGCGTCTTTAGCCTTGTCGATAGCATCTTTAGCATCCGAAGCAGCCTTATCAGCATCTTGCTTTTGCTTATTCTTTTCGTCAGGAGTCAGATTCTTGTCAGCATCAATCTTATCTTTAATTGTAGCAGCTATCTGATCAATATTTTGCTTTGCATTATCCTTTTGGTCATTTAGAGCCTTGCCTGGCTTATGTTCAGCATCTAGTTTTGGCTTACCTTCAGTGACCAACTTGTTAATACTGTCGTTATCTGTTGCTTTATCGATTTCAGCGTTAATCTCAGCGGCTACACGATCAACATTTTGCTTTTGCTGTGTCTTTTCGTCGGCAGTTAAAGTTACATCCTTGTCAATTGCATCCTTAACAATCGTAGCGTGATCATTGATTTCCTTCTTACCGTCTTCTTTGAGATCATTTAAGCTTGTCTTATTCGGTTTATGTTCAGCGTCTAGTTTTGGTTTACCTTCAGTAACCAACTTGTTAATACTGTCGGCATCTGTTGCTTTATCGATTTCAGCGTTAATTTCAGCGGCTACCCGATCAACATTTTGCTTTTGCTGTGTCTTTTCAGCATCAGATAAACTAGCGTCCTTGTCAATCGCATCCTTAACAACTGCAGCATGGTCGTTGATTTCCTTCTTACCATCTGCTTTCACTCCATCTAAACCATTCTTATGTGGCTTGTGTTCAGCGTCTAGTTTTGGTTTACCTTCAGTAACCAACTTGTTAATGCTATCGGCATCTCCTGCCTTATCAATTTCTGCGTTGATTTCAGCGGCTACCCGATCAACATTTTGCTTTTGCTGTGTCTTTTCGTCGGCAGTTAGAGTTACATCTTTATCAATTGCATCCTTAACGATTGCAGCATGATCGTTGATTTCTTTCTTACCTGCATCTTTCAAGCCGTCTAAACCACTCTTGTTTGGCTTATGTTCAGCGTCTAGTTTTGGTTTGCCTTCAGTAACCAACTTATTAATGCTGTCGGCATCTGTTGCCATATCAATTTCTGCGTTGATTTCAGCAGCTACACGATCAACATTTTGCTTTTGCTGTGCCTTTTCATCAGCAGATAAGCTGGTATCCTTATCAATCGCATCCTTAACGATTGCAGCATGGTCATTGATTTCTTTCTTACCAGCATCTTTCAAGCCCTCTAAACCACTCTTATGTGATTTATGCTCAGCATCCAATTTTGCTTTACCGTCAGTAACTAGTTGATTAATGTTGTCAGCATTTGAGGACTTATCTTCGTTATTAATATCGGTAATAATATCTGTTGTGACTTGGTCAACATTTTGCTTTTGCTCTGCCTTTTCGTCAGCGGCTAAAGTAGTGTCTTGATCAATCGCATCCTTAACACCGGAGGCATGTTGCTTAATTGCTTCTATTGCAGCTGCTCTTTGCTTTTCAAGACTGTCACCGCTCTGGTGAACTTTATCAATTTGGTCACAGCCAGTGTCCCTAGCATCATTAACACCTTTTTGCGTAGTTGCAGCGTTAATTTGAGTAAGTGCATCAACTAAAATTGTATCTACTTGATCTTTTTGCTTATTTTTCTCTACAGTTGTTAAAGTCTTATCTAAATCAATTGTAGTCTTAGCAATTTCTGCTGCACTCTTAACAGTATCTCTAGCTGGTTGCTTTAGATTTTCAGCGTTACCGTATTTGTAAACCAAAGTATACTTTTGCTCTGCTGGCAAGTCCTTTTGACTTGGCATCTCAAAAGTCGTTCCAATAGCAACTGGGGTACCGTTTAAAATAGCACCAGTTGCTATCAAACCCGGTACTTGAGGTCCTTCTGGAATAGTGATAATGTCTCCAGTTCTACCCTTAATTACAATTGGATCGGTAGGTGCCAAAGCGTTTCCTGTACTGTCAAGGTATGTAGGAACAATCTCTTGTTCGTCACCCTCAACGTACAGTACGACTGTTGGATTAGTTTCTGAAACTACCGTTGTTGCAGGTTGGTTAGCTGCATCAGTCTTATAGTGATAGCCTGCTGGCACATTAGTTTCTGTATAGTACTTGTTTGTCCAATCAATCGTATTACCATAGTTTGCGGTAACTAAGCCATTATCTGCTTCTGTTCCAACTACATTCTTTGGTACTAAAGCCTTATCTGGGTGGTTAACATCTACATACTTATAGGTTACATTTTGTTTAGCACCGTAAACATAAACCTTGTAAGTGTATGAAGTATCATCCATTGGAACGTAAGCTAAGTTAGCCTGACCATCAGCGTCACCTTTATCGCCTAGTCCTGCACCACCACTTTGCTTGTCAGTCTTAGCACCAGCATAAATTTGCTTGTCTAAGGCCCACATGTAGCCAGCTGGAATATGGTTAACAATATCTTGACTAACTAATGGAATTTGTTCACCAATATAAGTATCTTCATATGGCGTACCCTTAGTGCCAAATGGTAGTTCATAGTCTTGGCCAACTTGCTTACCTGATTGGTCAATATATTGAATCTTAACCTTACCAGGTGTAATTGCATCTGTTTGCAATTCACGTGTTGTCTTAGTCACAATATTAGGGTCAACTGTTGTACCAGGCGATGTTGATACTGTTGTTACACCATTCAAGACAGTCATGTTCTTAAACTTACCAGTGTATTGACCGGCAGGCATACTAGTAGATGAGTTTAAACCGTCCCAAGTCCTGATACTTGAGTTATTAATCTTAAAAGTACCACCCTTTGCTGTAGTAGACGAAATAATTCCTTTTTTAGTGGCAGTTGCTGACGTATCTGTACCAACAGACAAATGTAATTGCTTTGGTGAAATGAAAGTTAAACTTGATGTACCATCAAGTACAATAACTCCTCCATCTCTAGCACTAACTTGATTAATGTCCATCACAGTCCCGGCGTTAAAGACCATTGACTGATTTCTGCTTAACTTAATTGCTCCAGCACCCGTAGTTTCTGGTGAATCTAATTTGAAGTTTTGACCAAATACAAAAGTGGCATCCTTGTAAGCCGTAGCAGTAGGTGCTTGAATAAAGGCTGGAAAACCCTTCTGACTCCAAGTAACATCATCACCTACTCGCACACTTTTAAGTAGTTGCGACAATGCTGGAAGCTTCGAAGCTACCCCCTTAAGAGTAACTGCCGTATTAGAAGAACGGTCTCCCATTACAAATTGGTTACCCTCACCAATAGTCCCAGCTGCAGCTAATCTACTAAATGCAAATTCAGCACTTTGAGCATCTTTTCCGTCACTGGAAGTACCAGATCCATTTGGATCGTCAGGATCATCAGAACCATCTCCTGGTACTGCTCCCTCTGTTCTTTCCATAATAATCGAACTGTCGTTAGCAATAAAAATACTTCCTGCACCACGAACAATTTCATTGGCGATAATAAAGACATTGTTTCCAGAGAATGTAACTTTAGAGCCAGTGGCCATGATTCCACGAATTGCATAGTAGTTTGGCCTATCATCTGTTGTCAATTTAATATTATCTATATTAACACCTAAGTGGTTACCACCAGTCGCACCTCCAACATATACAAGTGCACTAGTTTGGCTCTGCAAGCTTCCACCAAACCCTTGTTTGTAGTTTGTATTAGTAAGTGTTAGGTAAGTATCTGAGGATCTTGCGGTAGTAGCATATTCAAATTTTTGACTTCCCATGTCAACAGTGTGACCATTACCATTGATTACTATGCTGGCACCAGCTGCACGGGCTTTAAAAATAGCATTAGGGTCAGCAGCTAAATCAGCAGTAATATTAACATAAGTAATTGCCGGATTATTCCAAGCTGCAGCTAACTGCGCAAGAGTTGCAACATCTGCTGGCATAGATTTATCTGGATCAGTTACTTGCTTTGGCACCGCAACATCAACTGAAGTTTCAGTCTTACCACTCGCTTGACCTAGAAGATCATTAAAAGCAGGACGACTTTCATCTTTATCGCCAGCAACAGATGCTTCGTTAGTAGTTGCTGGTTCATCTTCTCTAGTGGCCACACCAGCCAATTTAGCTGATTCAATTTCACTTGTTGTCGAATTAGTAGCAACTAAGGAAGTGTTTTCTTCAGCATTAGTGGAAACAGATGACTTCTTTGAATCTTTAGTAGCTGGAGCTACTTTGGCTTGATTACTTTCCTCAGAGTTTGTTACAGTCTTAAAGAATGAGCTAAGACCTTTATAAGTTGATACTGTTACCTTTTTTGAGATTGGCTTTTGTGATTTATCAATTAACGGAATTTTCTCCGTTGTCTTGTGAATTGGTTCAGTTACAGATTCATACTTAGTATTTCCTGATTGATAACACGCAGAAATATTTGTAATTGCAGTATCTTGTATATCTTTAACACTTACAAGATCAGTTGCTTCATCAACCTTGGCTTTTGCATCATTTACAATATTATCAACTGTTGCAATTTGAGCAGCTTTGTCATCTGCTGAAAGCTTTTGGTCATTATTGATATCAGCTTTAACACTATTAGCCTTATTGTCTAGAACAGTAGCGGCATTCTGTTGTGCAGCCGATAATGACTGTTCATCAACTTCATTCTGCACCTCTTTATCAGCAGTTTTAGCACTACTTTGAGCCTCAACTTCAGCAGCCTTAACAGGAGTAGTTGCTACACTGTTCATGTAGACTCCACCCAATACAAATGACAAAAGTGAGTAGCTGACTAACCAGCCCTTCTTACCCTTGTGCATTTTATAATTGGTATTCTTAACTTCTTCAGTCGGATTGAATTTATTAGTACTTTTCATTGACTCCCTCTCAACCATTATTTTTCATTAAATTACTTTTTACTTTATTATATATACAAGATAAATCGTACCATTTTGATCATTAAATATAAAGGTATTTTTGTATTATTTTTATATGTAATTATAGAATTTAAAATAACACAATTGTAGGAGATTGTGCGATTTTAAAATAACTAATCTAACATTAACTAAGTATATAGCTTGCCTCAATTCCTAAAGCTATCATCAGTATAAATCAATGACAATCTGATAACTATTTGAATTACTGCAAAAATTACACTTTTCAGCTGTTCGGATTTTTAAGTCACATCCACCAGAAGCATTACTTTAATCGTTAGTTATAAATGTACATAAATATTCACTTTTAAATAACGTTCTTTTTACTTCTGGCCACTTGTTATTTTATATTCTTATATATGTTTTATTAAATCTTCAATAATACAATTTTTCAAAGCTATAATTAACGTACAAAAAAGCACCTATCATTAATTAGATAGGTGCTTCTTTACTTTGTCTGTCTAGCTATTATCTTTTAAATAACTAGTTTTTTACTCAAATGCAGTTTGCTTTACAAATTGCTTGTTTCCAATTGAGTAATATGTCTTACCCTTAATAACTACAACGTCTCCATAAGTCTGAACTGTTTCACCTGCATTCATCGCAGTCTTTCCAATTCGATTACCGTATTGGCTGTAAACATATGCCTTAGCTGTTAGTGTACGAGCTGTCCCCGTTACGTTATCACTGTCAACATATTCGTCCTTACCAATCTGGATAAACTGACGACCATTAATTGTCTTAGTTTCACCAGTTGTAATTTCAGAATCTGCCTTCAAGACTATGTTGTTAACCTGTTGACCTTCACTGTTGTACACATAGGCATCGTGGCCTAATACAGCATTTGCAGTTACTCCATCTGCAGGTACATTATTTGCTTCTAGTGTTACGGCACCGAAGTTTGCTGCCTTTACGTAGCGGTTGTTGTCAATAATGAAGTATGACTTGCCGCGAATTACTATTGGATCTCCGTATGTAGCTACTTTACTGTTCTTCTTCAGTACCTTACCGCCAACACGTGTGCCGTCCTTCTTGTATACAAATGCGTTCTTCTTCAAAGTCCGCTTTTGCGCTCTGAAGTTGTTCACTGCAACAAACAAACCATTCTTAGTTTCGTAAAATTCACGATTACCAATTGTTTGTGTACCGTATGTTGTTATAGTTGAACCCTTCTTAGCCACTAACAAGTTAGCACGCTTGCCATCCTTGTTGTAGAAGTAGGCATTGTGAGTCAGCTTTCTGTCAGCAGCCTTAGTTGTGTCTACTCCTGCAGTTTCTGCAGCTGTACCTGAAGCTGTGTCTGAACCGTTTGATCCTGAGCCATTACTACTTGAACCATTTGAGCCTGAGCCGTTTGAGCCTGAAACATTTGAAGTGTTTCCTGTATTGTTCGAGCCGGAACCAGTGTTGCTAGAGCCACCGTTTCCAGTACCAGTTCCATTTGAACTAGAACTGTTGTTACCAGAACCGCTATTGTTTGAGCCATTAGAGTCAGAACCGTTGGAACCTGAACCGTTTGAGCCTGAGCCGTTGGAACCGGAACCATTTGAATCTGAACCGTTTGAGCCTGAGCCATTGGAGTCAGAGCCATTTGAGCCTGAACCATTTGCATCTGAGCCGTTCGAACCTGAACCGTTTGAGTCTGAACCATTTGATTCTGAGCCGTTCGAACCTGAACCATTGGAGTCTGAGCCATTGGAGTCGGAACTATTTGCATCTGAACCATTTGATTCTGAGCCGTTCGAACCTGAACCATTGGAGCCGGAACCGTTCGAGTCTGAACTATTTGAGCCTGAACCATTTGATTCTGAGCCGTTCGAACCGGAACCATTGGAGTCTGAACTATTTGAGCCTGAACCATTTGATTCTGAGCCGTTCGAACCGGAACCATTTGAGCCAGAATCATTACCCTTAACTCCAGGTATATATTGTGCATTAATTACAGGAATTGCAGCATCTCTTAGTTCCTTAACTTCTTGAACTGCTTCTGCACGATCAATTGCATTTTGAGCCTTCTCAGTTTCAAATTCAACTCTAGCAGTTTGAACAGCCTTTTCTTCTTCAGTTAAGTAAGCATCATTAGCTATTGCCTTCTTAATCGTATTTGCTTCTTGGTCAAGGTCAGATTTAGCTGCCGACTTCGAATCTTCCAGATTAATTCCTGCTACGTGCTGAGCATGAATTGCATTGATTCCTGATTCGTATTCATCCTTAACACCTTGAGCATCAGCTGCTGCTGAAATCTTGTCAATTGCTTTTTGCGCTTGAGTATCAACTTCTCTAGACTGTTGTGCCTTAACTGTATCGTTAAGAGTTGAATCATTATTGATTAACTCTTTAACAATAGCAACTTCATCATTAATCAGTTGTTGAGCATATTTCTTTTGCTCAGCTAATGTAATTGGATTAGTAACATATTTAGAATCAATTATCTTAATACCACTAACAACTTCTTTTTGAATACTTTCAGCTGAACCAGCAGCATCAATCCGATTCTTAGCTGTTGTTGCAGCTGCATCAACAGCTGCAGTTTGTTCAGCTTTTGCTTTGTTATCCAATGAAGCATCGTGAGCAATTTGACCTTTAACTAATTCAGCCTCATCATCAATCTGGTACTTAGCGTCAGTTCTTTGGCCGGCTAACTCAGCACCTGGTTTATAAGCACCATTGATCTTGTCCTTACCATCTTGCTCTGCCTTAGCAACCTCATCTGGGGTCTTTGCCTTATCAATGGCATCTTTAGCTTCTGAAGCTGCCTTGTCGACATCCTGTTTCTGCTTGTTCTTTTCATCAGTTGTTAGGTTCTTGTCGGCATCAATCTTGTCCTTAACATCGTTGGCAGTCTTATCAATTTCCTTGTTAGCGTCTGCCTTTTGCTCTGTTAATTCTTTACCTGGTTGGTAAGCACCATTGATCTTATCTTTACCATCTTGCTCTGCCTTAGCAACCTCATCTGGGGTCTTTGCCTTATCAATGGCATCTTTAGCTTCTGAAGCTGCCTTGTCGACATCCTGTTTCTGCTTGTTCTTTTCATCAGTTGTTAGGTTCTTGTCGGCATCAATCTTGTCCTTAACGTCGCTAGCAGTCTTATCTATTTCCTTGTTAGCGTCTGCCTTTTGCTCTGTTAAGTCCTTGCCTGGTTGGTAAGCACCATTGATCTTGTCTTTACCATCTTGCTCTGCCTTAGCAACCTCATCTGGTGTTGTTGCTGCGTTAATCGCATCTTTAGCTTCTGAAGCTGCCTTGTCGACATCCTGTTTCTGCTTGTTCTTTTCATCAGTCGTCAGATTCTTGTCGGCATCAATCTTGTCCTTAACATCGTTAGCAGTCTTATCAATTTCCTTGTTAGCGTCTGTCTTTTGTTCTGTTAAGTCCTTGCCTGGTTGGTAAGCACCATTAATCTTGTCCTTACCATCTTGCTCTGCCTTAGCAACCTCATCTGGAGTCTTTGCCTTATCAATGGCATCTTTAGCTTCTGAAGCTGCCTTGTCGACATCCTGTTTCTGCTTGTTCTTTTCATCAGTTGTTAGGTTCTTGTCGGCATCAATCTTGTCCTTAACATCGTTGGCAGTCTTATCAATTTCCTTGTTAGAGTCTGCCTTTTGCTCTGTTAAGTCCTTACCTGGTTTATATGCGGCATTAATCTTAGCCTTACCATCTGCTACTGCCTTGGCAATTTCATCTGGCGTGGTTGCGGCATCAATTGCGGCATTGGCTTCTGCTACAGCGTTATC